>NZ_JAUZVI010000001.1:0-634338 GCF_031844485.1 Nocardioides sp. AE5 | reverse complement strand
TCGAACCGCGCACCCAGGGGCCGAAGCGTGCACATGCACCCGGCCGCCCCGGGGTGGAGCGGGCGTGACAGCCTTGCCCCGTGACTGCTCGGGCCACTGACCGCCAACCGCCTGCCACTGCGGGTGCGTTGCTGGTGCGCGGACTGCGCCGCAACAAGGCGCGGCTGGCCGGGAGTTACCTCCTGCTCACCTCGTGGCAGGCCTGCGAGACGCTGGTGCCGGTGATGATCGGCGTGATCATCGACCAGGCCGTGGCCACCTCCGAGGTCCGCTCGATGCTGTGGTGGGGCGCGGCGCTGACCCTGCTCTTCGTGGTGCTCTCGTTCTCCTACCGGTTCGGGGCGCGCCTCGGGTTCGGCGTGGTGCAGACCGAGATGCACCGGATCCGCGTCGAGATCGCCGCGCACGCGCTGCATCCGCGCGGGGCACGCAGCAAGGTGCTCCCCGGCGAGACCCTCTCCCTGGCCACCGCCGACGCCGAACTGGTCGGGCAGGTGCTCCGCTCGATCGGGTTCGGGCTGGCCGCCATCATCTCCGTGGGCGGTGCCACCTGGCTGCTCTTCTCCATCGACGTGATGCTCGGCGTGGTGATCATCGTCGGCGTACCGCTGGTGCTGATCCTCTCCCAGGTCGCGATCCCGGCCATCTCCCGCTCCACCACCGACCAGCAGGCGACCGTCGCCACCGCGACCGGTGTGGCCACCGACCTGGTCCGCGGGCTGCGCGTGCTCAAGGGCATCGGCGCCGAACCGGTCGCCGGCCGCCGCTATCGCGTGCTCAGCCAGCGCGCCAAGGACGCCTCCGTGCGCAGCACCTCGTCGTACGGCGCGATGGCCGGCCTGACCAGTGGCCTGTCCGGGATCTTCCTGGCCGTGGTCGCCCTGGTCGCAGGCCTGCGCGCCCTCGACGGCGACATCACCATCGGCGAACTGGTCGCCGTGGTCGGGTTGAGCCAGTTCCTGGCCGAGCCGATGCGGATGTTCGGCGACATCTCCGCCCACACCGCCCGGGCGCACGCCTCGGCGCGGCGCATCGTGGACTTCCTCGGTACGCCGCACCTGGTCGCGGCCGGCGACTCCGCCCCGGTCTTCACCCCGGCCCGCCTCCACCTCGCGAACCTGACCGCGCCCGGGCTGGACGGGTTCACCGTTGCCGTCGAGCCCGGCGAGATGGTCGGGATTGCGACCACGGATCCGGCTGCGGCGTCCTCACTGGTAGGTCTCCTGGCCGGAGCGCAACGGCTGCAGAGCGGCTCCTCGATCACCCTGGACGGCCTGCCGCTGCGCGACCTCACCACCGCCGCACGCTGGGAGAACCTGCTCCTCGCCCCGCACCACGTGGACCTCTTCGAGGGCACCCTGCGCTCCAACATCGACCCGCTGGGGCAACTGGACCAGGCTCACCTGGAGGACCTGCTCGAGGCATCCGCGTGCGCCGACGTGGTTGCCCTGGTGCCCGAGGGGCTGGACCAGCCGGTCACCCCGGACGGCGCCACCTTCTCCGGCGGGCAGCGGCAACGGATCGCCCTGGCCCGCGCGCTGGCCACGGACGCGCCGATCCTGGTGCTGCACGATCCGACCACGGCGGTCGACGCGGTCACCGAGCACCGCATCGCGGCCGGGATCCGCTCGATCCGCAACGGCGGGGGCACCCGGCGTACGACGCTCCTGATCACCTCCAGCCCGGCCCTGCTCGCCCAGGCCGACCGGGTGCTGCTGGTCGCGGACGGCCGCATCGTCGCCACCGGCACCCACCACGAACTGGCCGCCGACGCGGCGTACGCCGAGGTGGTGCTGCGATGACCGCCCCCGTTGCGGAGAACCCGCAGGCGCCGGGCACCGCGGAGCGCGACCTGCTGCCGATCGCCACCCGCGGCGAGACCGCCCGACTGGCCTGGGACCTCATCCGCAAGCGGCGCGGCCCCCTGGCCGGCGTGGTCCTCTCGTTCACCCTGGCCGGGCTCTGCGCCCTGGTGCCGCCGTGGATGCTGGGCCACATCGTCGACCTGGTCACCGAGGGCGGCACCTCGCGCGAGGTGTGGATCGCGGCTGGGATCATCGCCGGCGCGACCGTGCTCGGCGGCCTCTTCACCTGGGCGTCGGTGGCGTTCCTGGCCCGGGCCGGGGAGCCCGCCCTGGCCGAGTTGCGCGAGGACGTGCTCGACCGTGCCCTGGCCCTGGACTCGGCGCGCGTGGAGGCGGCCGGCACCGGCGACATCCTCTCCCGGGTCGGCGACGATGCCCGCACCGTGGCGGCCTCGCTCAACGAGATGGTGCCGACCCTGATCACCTCACTGGTCCTGGTCGCCTTCACCAGTGCCGGGATCTTCGCGCTGGACTGGCGCCTGGGCCTGGCCGGGATCGTGGCGTTGCCGCTCTATGCGCTGGCCCTGCGCTGGTACATGCCGCGCTCGGGCCCCTACTACGCCGCCGAGCGGGTCGCCCAGGGTGAGCGTGCCCAGGCGATGGTGAGCGGTCTGCAGGGAGCGCCGACGGTGCGTGCCTATGGCCTCTCGGCCGACCAGGTCACCACCATCGAGCACCGCTCCGCAGAGGCGAAGGACATCAGCATCACCGTCTTCCGGTTGCTGACCCGGTTCACCTCGCGGGCCAACCGCGCCGAACTGATCGGGATGCTGTCGTTGCTGACGACCGGGTTCCTGCTGGTGCGCGCCGATGCCGCGACAGTGGGCGCAGTGACCGCTGCCGCGCTGTATTTCCACCGCCTCTTCAACCCGCTCGGGGCGCTGCTCTTCATCTTCGACCAGATCCAGTCCACCGGTGCCTCGCTGGCGCGGCTGGCCGGGGTCGCACGGATGCCCGTGGAACCCGAGCCGCCCGGCACCCTGCCCGCCGGGGCCGGTCCGTTGGTCCTCAACCATGTGGACCACTCCTATGTGGCCGGGCGCCCGGTGCTCTCCGGCATCGACCTGGTGATCCGCCCCGGGGAACGGGTCGCCCTGGTCGGGGCGACCGGGGCCGGCAAGACGACCCTGGGCGCGATCGCTGCCGGCGTACTCCCGGCGACGACCGGATCGGTCACCCTGGCCGGCGTCGACCTGGCCGAACTCCCCGAGTCGCTGCTGCGCTCGCGGGTCGCCCTGATCAGCCAGGACTTCCACGTCTTCTCCGGCACGTTGCGCGAGTCGTTGACGCTGGTCAATGCCGACGCCACCGAGGCCGACCTGGCTGCGGCACTGGACCTGGTCCATGCGCGCGGCTGGATCTCGGCGCTGCCCGAGGGCCTGGAGACCGTCGTCGGCGCCGGCGCCCACGCCCTGACCCCGGCCCAGGCGCAGCAGATCGCCCTGGCTCGGATCGCGCTGGCCGACCCCTGGTTCGTGGTGATGGACGAAGCGACCGCGGAGGCCGGTTCCGCCGGCGCCCGCGAGCTCGAGGCGGCCGCGCTCGCGGTGACCGCGGGGCGTGGCGCACTCGTCGTCGCCCACCGACTCACCCAGTCCGCCACGGCCGACCGGGTCCTGGTCCTCCACGAAGGCGTGGTCGTCGAGGAAGGCAGCCACGACGAGTTGCTCGCTGCGGGTGGGCGGTACGCCGAACTCTGGGCTGCCTGGTCGGCCTGAGGCTGGGCGCGGGCTGGCGCTTTCGGTATCGGCGGGCGGCGGCACATTCGGGCAGCGCGCGACCGACGCTTTCGGTGCACATGCACCGAATCGGCCCTTGAACTGCGGTTTTCGGGGCCGTTCCGGTGCATGTGCACCCGATCGGCCTGGGCGGTGGGCTGACCAGGTGCCACGCACGACACGCCCATCGAACAAATGTTCGCGCGTTCTCTTGATTTGTTCGAACACATGCTCTAGCTTCGTACACGTGTTCGATCGAACATCTGATCGAAATCCTCCGAACTGAAGCAAGTGTCGGGGGGTGCCGAGAGGCTTTCATCGAACACCGACCACCCACTTCCCCCGGAGGTCTCCCGATGAGCACCATGACCCTCTCCCCCGCACCCGCACTGCCCAGCATGGGTTCCAGCCAGCTTCGCCTGACCCGGCGTGGACGACTGGTGATCTTCACCCTCGCCCTCATGGTCGTGCTGGCCACCGTGCTCTTCCTGGGCGCGGCTTCGATGGCGACGAATGAGGCAGGCGTCGAACAGGAGACGGAGATCGTCATGGTCGGCTATGGCGAGACCCTCTGGGACATCGCCGGCGGCCTCGCCGCCAGCGGCGAGACCCGTGACATGGTCGAGCGGATCAAGGACCTGAATGGCCTCGACTCCTCGATGGTCATGGCCGGTCAGGAGATCCACGTGCCCGTGGTCGACTGACCACACCGGCACCACAAGCATCTGCGGGTCGCCTCGACCCCGGCCCGCAGATGGGGAAGACGAGGGGCGGAATCATCACCTGGTTCCGCCCCTCTTCATTTGCCCGCCGCCGGATCCGGCGTACGCCGAACCACGGCGGATCCGGGGTCGATCAACAGCCGGAACCACGTCCGCGACACGTTCGAACAGGTGTTTGAAACACCCCCACTGTTGTGACTACGTTGGACTCATCAGCACGCACACTCGTCGGAAGGCACCAGGGGCATGGCAAGCAAAGGCTCGAACTCGAACGTCACCTCGCTGCCGGACGGCCCCGCGGACGCCTCCGGCCTGACGCCGCGACAGCGTCGGATCCTCAACGCCCTGCGCGACTCCATCGAGACCCGCGGCTACCCGCCGAGCATCCGCGAGATCGGCGAGACGGTCGGCCTGACGAGTTCGTCGTCGGTCGCACACCAGTTGAAGACGCTCGAGGCGAAGGGGTTCCTCAAGCGCGACCCCAACCGCCCCCGCGCGATCCAGGTCTTCCTGCCCGAAGCCAGTGCCGCCCCGAGCGCCATCGGCAGCGCGGCCGAGGTCGACTATGACGAGACCGGCATCGGCGACGCCGTACCGCAGGCCACCTACGTGCCCGTGGTCGGCCGGATCGCAGCCGGCGGGCCAATCCTGGCCGAGGAGCGCGTCGAGGAAATCTTCCCGCTGCCCAAGACCCTGGTCGGTGACGGCACGCTCTTCCTGCTCGAGGTCTCCGGTGACTCAATGATCGACGCCGCGATCTGCAACGGCGACTACGTCGTGGTCCGCCAGGAGCAGACCGCACGCAACGGCGAGATCGTGGCCGCCCTGATCGACGGCGAGGCCACCGTGAAGACGCTGATGCGCAAGGACGGCCAGGTCTGGCTGATGCCGCACAACGAGGCGTACGACCCGATCGACGGCACCCACGCCTCGATCCTCGGCATCGTCACCGCGGTGCTGCGCAAGGTCTGAGCCGGGACACTCACCGCCCCCTCCCCTCGCCGAGTCGGCACGAGTTGACACCACTCGGTCCGATCGGGCCGAGAGGCGTTTCCGCGCACATGCACCCGAACGGCCCCCACGCGCCCGGATCGCGGGCCCATCCCGCGCACATGCACCCGAACGGCCCCGGCGGACCCGGATCGCGGGCTGCTCCGGCGCACATGCACCCGAACGGCCCCCGCGGCCCCGACGGCCCGGGCGAACTCAGCCGGCTGCGAGCCGCTTCAACGCACCCCGCGCGACGGCGGGGTCGGTGGTGGTCCACATCGGAGGCAGGCTCGCCTTCAGGAAGGAGCCGTACCGCGCGGTGACCAGGCGCGGGTCGAGCACCGCGACCACACCACGGTCGGTGTGCGTGCGGATCAGCCGACCCGCGCCCTGGGCCAGCAACAGCGCGGCGTGTGTCGCGGCCACCTGCATGAAGCCATTGCCCCCGGACTGGTCGGCTGCCTTCTGCCGCGCCGACATCAGCGGGTCGTCCGGTCGGGGGAACGGGATCCGATCGATCAGCACCAGTTGGCAGGTGTCACCCGGCACGTCCAGGCCTTGCCACAGGCTCAGCGTGCCGAAGAGGATCGTGTGCGGGTCGTCGACGAACTGCTTCTGCAACTCGGCCAGTTGCGCGTCACCCTGCGCGAGGGTGGTCAGGTGCGGCAGTCGCTGGCGGACCTCCTCGGCCGCGGCCTCTGCTGCACGACGCGAGGAGAAGAGCCCCAGGGTCCGTCCGTCGGCGGCATCGACCAGGTCGACGATCTCGTCCAGTTGCGGCTTGCCCAGGCCGTCGCGGCCAGGGGTGGGGAGGTGCTTGGCGACGTACAGGATCGACTGCTTGGGATAGTCGAAGGGCGAGCCGACATCGATGCCGCGCCACGGCTGCACCTCGTCGCCCTCCGTCGCCAGTTCCTCGCCACCGGCCAGAACCCGTTCACTCGGCTTGAGGCCGACCGAGGTGGCCACGTTGGTGAAGTCGCCGCCGAGCATCAGGGTCGCCGAGGTAAAGACCACGGTCTTGTCGGCCAGCAACTTGTCGCGCATCGGCCCCCACACCTGCAACGGCGCGACGCACAGCTGCGGACCACCGTGACGGGTCTCGCGGTCGTTGCGCCAAAGCACGTCACTGGCCAGGTCGGAGGCCATCCGCTCGGAGGTGTTGAAGACTTCCTGCAGGCCGGCCTTCGCCTGGTTGCGCCCAGGGTCGGCCTCCCCTTCCTTTTCCTTGGGGATGGCGCCCAGGCAGGCACGAGCCGCGTCGCGGACCAGGATCAATGCCTCGGCGAGCTGGACGTCGATCGCGTCGATCCGACCCGCTGACGTCCGTTCGATGGCGTCGCGCAGCGCCCCCGCGGCGTCATCGAGGTCATCGGCTTCCGCGTCCTCGACATAGCGGGCCGCTCGGCGGGCTGCCCGCTCGACGTCGCTGGCGGCGAGTTCGTCGGTCGCAGCCTGGGTGATCCGGGCGACCACTTCGTGCGCCTCGTCGATCACGACGGTGTCGTAGTCGGGGATCATCGGCACGCCCTCGATCGCATCGATCGCGAGCAGGGAGTGGTTGGTGATGATCAGGGAGCTCGCCGCGGCCTTGTCCCTGGCCCGTTCGGCGAAGCACTCCTCCCCGAATGGACACCGGGTGCGGCCCAGGCACTCGCGGGCGCTAACCGACACCTGGCGCCAGATCCGGTCGGTGTGGCGGGGCGCATGGTCGCGCTCGCCCGTGCCCCCGGACTCCGCCTCGGACTCGGCCCATTCGCGCAGCTTGATGACCTCGGCACCCATGGACCCGGTGGGTGCCTCGATCAGGGTGCCCTGGTCATCCGGGGCACCCTCGCGGACCCGGTGCAGGCAGGCGTAGTTCGAGCGGCCCTTCAGCACGGCGTACGACGTGTCGATGCCGGGCTTGGCCCGCAGCGCGTCGACCAGGCGGGGGATGTCGCGCTCCACCAGTTGGTGCTGCAGCGCCAGCGTCGCGGTCGCGACGACCACCCGGTCCTCGTGCAGCAGGCTCGGCACCAGGTAACCGAGCGACTTCCCGGTGCCGGTCCCGGCCTGGACCAGGAGGTGCTCACCGGTCTCCATCGCTGTGGCTACGGCCTCGGCCATCTCGACCTGGCCAGCGCGCTCCTGCCCGCCCAGCGCCTCGACCGCCTCGGCCAGGAGGCTCCTGACCTTCGACTCGGACGTGGGGGCAGCAGGCAGGTCAGGCACCCGAAGACCCTATCCCCCGGGCGCGACACAACCCGCCAGGCGGCACGAGTCGACAGGTTTGCACGTCGAGGCGGCGTCAATTGACGCCGCCTCGACGTGCTCAGGCGTCAACACGTGCCGCCTCGGCGTGGGTCAGACGACGGCGCCGGAGTCGTTCGGGTCGCGCACCTTCTTCACCTTGACGTCGCGCGGGAACTCCTGGATCCGCTGGAAATAGCTCGCCATCGGCGCCGAGACGCAGACGGTCGAATACATACCGATCGCCAGGCCGAGCAGCAGCGCCAGGGAGAAGTCCTGCAACGAGTCGCCGCTCATGAACGTCAGCGCGGCCAGGATGAACATGGCACCCAGACCGGTGTTGACCGTGCGCGGCATGGTCTCCAGGATCGCGGTGTTGGAGATGTCGTCGAAGTCGCCGGACTTGTCGATCCGCAACCGTTCTCGCACCCGGTCGAAGACGACGACGGTGTCGTTGACCGACAGACCGATGATGGTCAGCGCCGCAGCCAGGTAGAGGCCGTCGATCGGCTTGCCGAGCCAGGCGAAGATGCCGGTCACCAGGACCACGTCGTGCGCCAGTCCGAGCACGGCCGAGAGCGCGAACGTCCAGTGGAAGCGGACCGCGAGGTAGAGCATCTGCGCGGCCAGGGCGATCAGGAACGCGATCAGGGCCTTGGTGCGCAACTCCTTCCCGAGGCTCGCCGCGATGGTGTCGTCGGTGACCTGTTCGGTCTCCCCGGCGATCTCTGCGATGCCGGCCCGGATCTCGTCGCGCTGCTCGTTGGTGAACTCACCCGAGCGGATCTGCACCCGCTCCGAGCCGTCGCTGGCCTTCACCTTCTGTACGACGGCCTCGGGCAGGCCCGCCTCGACGGCGACCTCGCGCGCCTGGTCGGCCGAGATCGGCTGGGCGGTGGAGTATTCAACCGTCCGTCCACCGGTGAACTCGAGGCCCAGGTTGAGCCCCTGGACGAAGATCCCGGCGAACGCCGCGACGGTGAGCGCGCCGGTGAGGATCATCCACATCTTCTTGCGCTTCATGATCTGCGGGTTCTTCCGGGTCAGCCAGGTCCGCACCGAGCCGATGTGGCCCAGACCGGTGATCTGGGGACGCCGGGCCACCGAGCGGGTGCTGACAGCGATCTCGGTCAGCACCCGGGCGATGATCAGCGCGGAGACCAGCGAGGCGATGACACCGATGGCCAGGGTGACACCGAAGCCCTTGACCGACCCCGAGGCGAAGATGAAGAGCAGCAGGGCAGCCAGCAACGTGGTTACGTTGGAGTCGATGATCGCGGTCCACGCCTTGTTGAAGCCGACGCTGAGCGCGCGTCTCATTCCGGCCTTGGGATTGTCGCCGTACTCCTCCCTGGCTCGTTCGAAGACCAGCACGTTGGCGTCGATCGCCAACCCGATGGCGAGCACGAAACCGGCCAGGCCGGGCAACGTCAGTGTCGCACCGACGACGAGGGTCATCGCATAGGCCAGCACCGTGTACGACGCCAGCGCCAGCGTGGCCAGGAAGCCGACCAGGCGGTAGATGAAGACGATGAAGAGGCCGGTCAGCAACAGACCGATGACGGCCGCCTCGATGGACGCCTTGATCGCGGCGTCACCGAGCGTCGGGCCGATCACCGAGTCCTGCATCGGCACGCCGGCCTGGAAGTTGCCGTCCCCGTCGAAGGAGCCCAGTGCCAGCGGCAGGGCACCGCCGGCGATCAGGACCGCCAGGTCGCCGGCCGACTTCTCGTTGAACCCGCCAGTGATGTCCGTGCCGCCGGTGATCCGGCCACCGCAGTTGATGTCCACGTTGGGCGCGGAGATGATCCGATTATCCAGCACGATCGCAATCCGGCCCTTGTAGGCGTCCTGCTCGCAGGCGGCGGTGGCGCTGAGGTCACCGAACTTGTCGGAGCCCGATCCGTTGAACTCGACCTTGACGACCCAGCCCACCGAGTTCTGGTTCTGTGCCTTGGAGGCGTCCTTGATGTCGTTACCGGTGAGCGCAACCGGCCCGACCTCGAGGACCTCGCCATCGTCGGAGGCATAGACCCGGTTCCCCTCCTCGGAGGGTTCCTGGTCGGGCGAGGTGGCCGGCCCGACCACCTGGTGCACGGTCAGCTGCGCGGTCTTCCCGATGACCTCCTTGGCCTGCTCGGGGTCCTGGACGTCGGGCAGCTCGACCAGGATCCGATCCTCACCGACCCGGACCAGGGTGGGCTCGGAGACCCCGAGGGAGTCGACCCGGCCACGGAGCACCTCGAGGGTGCGGTCGACCTCGGTCGCGGTGACGTCGTCGTCCGGGTTGTTCGGATCCTGCGCCTGGTACATCAACTGCGATCCACCGCGCAGGTCGATCCCGAGACGTGGCTCCTTCTCGAACGACAACCAGAGGCAGCCTGCCAGGAGTCCGAGGACGAGGAGCAGGCGGACGAAAGCACCACGTGACATGCCCGCCATCTTCCACCACGTTTCCAAGCGCGCGTGAATCGGGCGTCCGTTCAGGGGTCAAGCGCACGCCACGGGGCGCGAGTCACACGGCGTACGTCGCCAGCTCGTCGGCAAGTCGTGCGTCCGCCCGTCCCTTGACCCGGGTGCCGTCCGCGGTGTGCTCCATCGACTCGATCTCGCCGCGCTGGTGCAGGCGGTTGATCAGGTCGCCGCGCTCATAGGGCAGCAGTGCCTCGAACTCGACCGCGGGCCGCGGCAACTCCGCCTCGACCTGGGCGAGCGCCTCGGCGATGCCCTCGCCGGTCCTGGCGCTGACCACCACCGAGTGCGGCTCCCGGGCGCGGAGCCGGGCCAGCACCATCGGGTCGGCGGCGTCGGCCTTGTTGATCACCACCAGCTCGGGCACCTGGCTCGCCTCGATGTCGGCGAAGACCTCCCGCACCGCGGCGATCTGCCCCTCCGGGTCGGGGTGCGAGCCGTCCACCACGTGCAGGATCAGGTCTGCTTCCGCGACCTCCTCCAGCGTGGAGCGGAACGCCTCGACCAACTGGTGCGGCAGGTGGCGGACGAAGCCGACCGTGTCGGACATGGTGTAGACGCGACCGTCGGAGGTGGTGGTCTTGCGGGTCGTCGGGTCCAGTGTGGCGAAGAGGGCGTCCTCGACCAGCACCCCGGCATCGGTGAGCCGGTTGAGCAGCGACGACTTGCCCGCGTTGGTGTAGCCGGCGATCGCCACCGACGGGATCTCGTTGCGGTGGCGGTTGGCCCGCTTGGTCTCGCGGGTCCCCTTCATCGCCTTCAGTTCCCGGCGGAGCTTGGCGATCCTGGTGTTGATCCGGCGCCGGTCGGTCTCGATCTTGGTCTCACCAGGGCCACGGCCACCGATGCCCTCACCGCCGGCGACGCGGCCACCGGCCTGGCGGGACAGGTTGCCACCCCAGCCACGCAGTCGCTGCTTCATGTACTGCAACTGGGCCAGCTCGACCTGCGCCTGGCCCTCCTTGGACTTGGCGTGCTGGGCGAAGATGTCGAGGATCAGTGCGGTCCGATCGACGCACTTGACCTTGAGCTTGTCCTCCAGGTTGCGCAGCTGGCTGGGCGCCAACTCGCCGTCCATGATCACCGTGTCAGCGCCGGTGGCCTGGACGATCTCGCGTACGCCGTCCACCTTGCCGCGGCCGATGAACGTGGCCGGATCCGGCTTCTGGCGACGCTGGTAAACCGCCTCCAGGACCTCGGACCCTGCGGTCTCGGCGAGCAGTGCCAACTCGGCCATCGAGTTCTCGGCGTCAGCGATCGACCCGTCGGTCCACACGCCGACCAGGACGACCCGCTCCAGGCGGAGTTGGCGGTATTCGACCTCGGTGATGTCCTCGAGCTCGGTGCGCAGGCCAGCCACCCGGCGCAGCGCATGGCGCTCGGCCAGATCCTGCTCACCGGCGGAGAGTTCCTCCGGGTCGGGACCCTCCGCTGAGACAACGTCATAGCCGGGCTCGGCGTCGTCCTCGTCCCAGTCGCGGGTCTCCTCGAGCTCGTCGGCGAGGGAGAAGTCTTCAGGTGCGTTCGTCATATGACTCCCAGCCTAGGCGGACCCGGATCAGGTGGCGAACGAGTTTCGCCGGGACGTAGCGGTGTGGGATGCCCGTTACCGGGTAGAACACCTCCCATGCCTGCCGACATTCCCGTGCACGCCGAACGCGGCCCGACCCGGCCCACCCCTGACTCGGCCACCTGGGCGGTCGCCACCCTGGCCGCGCTGCCGATGCCGATCGTGGTGGTGCTGACCGTGGTGCTGCTCCCGCTCCCAAGCGCGGTCACGCCCACGATCCGGATCTGGGCCGCCTGCGTGGTGTGGCTGCTGGTCGGCCTGGCCTGCACCCGTACGCCGCCACCAGGCCCGCGCGAGTTGGGCTGGGGCGTCGTCGCGGGCACCTGTGCCTGCCTGCCGTGGGCCGCGCTGATCGCAGATGACCTGCTGTGAGCCAGGACGTGCTGGACCGTCGTGCGCCGTTCGGCGCGGGGCTCTTCGGGCCTGCCAGCGTGGTGGCCGTGGCGATCGGGATCAGCCTCTCGTTTGCGCCGTGGTTGACCGACATCCCGGGCGGCTGGTGGTGGTCGATCGGCTGGCCGCTGCTGGGCGTGGTCGCGTTGCCCGTGCGCGGCGTGGTGCGCCAGGCTGGCGTCGGCACGCTCGCCTCGGCACTCACCTGGCCGGTGTGGTGGCTGTTCTTCGGCGTACTGGGGCTCTTCTAGGCCGCACGACCTAGCGCCCAGTGATGCTCGCGGCGAGGTCGGTCGCCTCCTGCTCGGTGAAGTTGCCGGCGATGTCGGTGCCGTCCTCGAGACGGACGCCGCAGTCGATGGTGACCGCTGGTGCGCTGACCAATTCACCGTCGGCCATGATCGCGATCCTATTGCCGGGGTCGCCGGTGCCGGCACAGCCCGCTGCCTCGGTCAGGTCACCGAACCTGGCATTGCCTTCGTCGGTGAACTCGATCCTGACCACCCAACCGACACCGTTCTCCGGCATCTCGGCGGAAGCGCTGAGCACGTCCGCCTCGGTGAGGGCAGCCGGCCCGATCTCCAGGACCGCCCCGTCGGCCGCGACCACGATCGCGTTCCCTGCCTCGCTCGGCTCGGCGTCCACACTGTCGGCCGCGGCCACCACCGGGTGGATCCCCAGCGCCACGGTCGGTGCAGTCGGCGAGGTTGAGGTGGGCTCGTTCGAAGCTGGCCAGTCCGAAGCGGGCTCCTCCGAAGCAGGCACCGTCTCCGACGAGCCGGGCGCGTCGGGGTCCTGCTCACCGCTCGATTCCGCGTCACCACATCCGGCCAGGGGCAGGAGCAGGAACAGGGCCGCAACACCAGTCGCGATCGGGCGCATGGGACGACACTAGACCCTGCTCGTCGCCCCCGAGCGCTTCGAAGCAGGACGGCCCGCCCCGGACGCGGAGTCCGTGGCGGGCCGTCGACCGACGCAGGTGTCAGTCACTTGGGTGGCATCCGGATGCCACCGTCGACGCGGATCACCTCGGCGTTCATGTAGGAGTTGGTGATGCACTCGACCACCATCGAGGCCAGCTCGTCCGGCACGCCGAGGCGCTTGGGGAAGAGCACGCTCTCACCGAGCTTGGCCTTGAACGCCTCGGCGGCCTCGCCCTCGCCGTAGATCGGGGTGTCGATCAGGCCGGGGGCGACGGTGTTGAGGCGGATGCCGGCCGAGGAGAGGTCACGCGCGACCGGCAGCGTCATCCCGACCACGCCACCCTTGGACGCGGAATACGCCGCCTGGCCGATCTGGCCGTCGAAGGCGGCGACCGAGGCGAGGTTGACGATGGCGCCGCGCTGGCCGTCGGCGTCCGGCTCGTTCTGGCTCATCTTCGTGGCCGCGAGACGGACCATGTCGAAGGTGCCGATCAGGTTGATGCCGATCACCTTGGTGAACGCACCCAGGTCGAAGGCCGAGTCGTATTCGCCGTCGCGGCCGATGGTGCGCTGGGCCCAGCCGATGCCGGCGGAGTTGACCACCGCACGCAGCGGGCCGAGCTCGACGGCCTCGTTGACTGCGTTGCGGTTCTGCTCGGTGTCGGTCACGTCCACGCTCACGAAGACGCCGCCGATCTCCTGGGCCAGGGCCTGGCCCTTCTCGGCGTTCAGGTCCGCGACGACGACCTTGGCTCCCTTGGCGGCCAGCTGGCGGGCCGCGGCGGCACCGATCCCCGAGGCCCCACCGGTGACGATTGCACTTGCTCCATTGATGTCCATGGCGCCGATGCTAGATGAACCATTCCACGAGGTCTTGAGCGGCGTGGGGACCATTCGCCAGCGCGGAAGGTGTCCGGGGTCGGCGTTCACCACCCCCGGACAGGCTCAGCCTGCGCGTTGGGCAGTTTCACAGGTGAGCCTGTGGTTCTGCCCAAACGATCAGCCCGGGCGTCGCGTGATCAACAGACGCCAGTCCTCCGGCCCGCGCTGCAGGTAGTCGACCTCGAAGACGCCGGGCTGGCGACCCTCGAGCTGCCGCAGCAGCGGGATCGGATCGTGCGGGGCGACCAGGACCAGTGCCTTGCCGGGGCGGACGGCGTCCAGGGCACCGAAGACGGTGGCGTGCCGGATCGCATGAGGCACCACGCGGGCGTCGAGCTCGGGGAAGCCGGAGACGTCCCGTTCACCGCAACCGCACTCACCGTGCTCGTGGCCGGTCGCCTCACCCGTTGCCTCGACGTTGGGGAGCGGATGTCCGTACCCGTCGTCGGTGATGCGCGGGCCCGCATCGCGAGCCTCGCCGACCAGGCGGACGAGTTCGTGGTGCACCTCGGCAAGCGAGACCCCGGGATGACGCACCAGCAAGGGCACCAGCTGGTCGTTGACCTTGGTCAGGTGGGTGGCGAAGAGCTGCCGCAACGCGGCGGTGTGCAGCGCGACCTCGATGCCGTCGTCGGCACGACCGATCTGCTCGACCAGGTCGGCGATGATTCGGTGCTCGACCACCATCGCCTCGACCAGCAGGCGTGCCTCGGTGATGTCGGCACCGGCCCGGCACAGGGTCTCCTCGGCGGCCCGGACGTGGGGCACGAGCAGTTCGCGGCACCACTCGAGCAGGCTGGCGCGGGCGCTCATCGCGGCCTCGGTCGAGGTGGACCGGGCAGCGGTGGTGACCAGGTCCACCTTCAACCCCAGGGCCCCGTCCATCTCGGCGTGGTGGGCGACGATGCGTTCTGCGGCCTGTGCGTCGGCTTCCGACGAAGCCAGGACCAGGTCTTCCATGACGGGCCTCCTGTTGCTGGGGGACCACCGGGCTGGCGATCCGTACCGAGAATTTACTACACTTTATTCCGTGAAAAATAATCTGCGGTCACCGGGCCGCTTGGGGCCGCGCACGGGCGCCTCGCGCCGCCCCCTCTCCACCTCACGCCAGGCGTTGCTCGATCGTCTCCGCATCCAGTCCGAGCCGACCACCCTGGCCGCACTGGTCAAGCTCTCCGGGCTGCACCCCAACACCGTCCGCGAGCACCTCGACGCCCTGGTCTCGGCCGGGCTGGTCCGGCGCGAACAGGAGCCACCCTCCGGCCGCGGCCGTCCACCATGGCTCTACCAGGCCGTGGACGAGGAAGCGACCAACGAGTACGCCGTCCTGGCCTCCGCCCTGGCCGGCGCCCTGGCCCGCAGCAGCGACGACCCCCACGCCGCAGGGGCAGAGGCGGGCCGCGCCTGGGGCAGCCGCCTGGCCCGTGACCGCGGTGCATCGCCCACCTCTCCCGAGGCGGCCCGCACCATGGTGCTCCGCCTCCTCGACGAGATGGGATTCGCTCCCGAACCCACACCGGGCGACGAGGACCGGATCCGGCTCACCCGGTGTCCCCTGCTCGAGGCCGCCCACCGGCATCCCGAGGTGGTCTGCGGCGTACATCTGGGCATCATCGACGGCGCGTACGCTGAGCAGGGGGTGGTCGCCGCAGGGACCGAACTGCTCCCCTTCGCCGAACCCGGTGCCTGCCGCCTCACCCTGCCGATGCCGCAGGCGATGGTGCCCGGACCGGGCACGGAGACCCGGTGAGGATCCAGGCTTCGCCGCCGCCCGCAACGACGCGGAACCCACGCGGCTTCTGGCCGATGCGCGACCTCCCGGTGATCGGATGGCTGCTGGCCACCATCGTGGTCGCCCTGGTCCACCCCTGGTTGCCGGCACCGCGCTGGCTGCTGATCCACCTGACGCTGCTCGGCGCGGTGACCCACTCGATCCTGGTCTGGAGTCGCTACTTCACCGACACCCTGCTCCGCTCCCCCGCCGATGCCACCCGTGGGCCGCAGAACGCCCGCCTGGCGCTGCTGGACCTTGGCGTCCTGGCCGTCGTCGCCGGCGTGCTGACCGGTTGGTGGCCGGCAACCGTGCTCGGCGGGGCCTCGGTCCTGGTCGCGGTCGCCTGGCACGGCGCTGCCCTGGCCCGCCGCCTGCACGCCGCCCTGTCGCGGCGCTTCGCGATGGTGGTGCGCTTCTATGTCGCGGCCGCAGCCCTCTTCACCGTCGGGATCGTGATCGGTGTCCTGGTCGCCCGGGTGCAGGCCGACCCGTGGCACGAACGCCTCCTGGTCGCGCACGCGAGCACCAACCTGCTCGGCTGGATCGGGCTCACCGTCCTCGGCACCCTGGTCACCCTGTGGCCGACGATGCTGCGCACCCGGCTCGCGGACGGCGTGGAACGGGCCGCGCGCCGGGCACTGCCCGTGCTGCTGGTGGCCATCGCCGTGACCGTCGCCGGCGCCCTGGCCGGTTCACCCCGCGCGTCGGCACTCGGCCTGGCCTGCTATCTCGCCGGACTGTCCTTGCTCGCCCCCGGCTTCGTCGCTGCTGCCCGCCAGCGCCGCCCCACGTCGTACGCCGCGGCCTCGGCGCTGGGCGCCGTCTGCTGGCTGGTGCTCTGCCTGGTCCTGCTGGTCGCCGGGTTCGCGGTGGCCGCCGACTGGGCGGAGGCCGGATCCTGGTTCGAGCGGTTCACCCCGTTCCTGGCCGCGGGCTTCGGCGCCCAGGTGCTGCTCGGGGCGATGTCCTACCTGGTCCCGGTGGCGCTCGGCGGCGGGCCGCGCGCGGTGGCCACAGCGACCCGGGCAATGGATCGTGGCGGCCTCTTCCGGGTCGGTGTCGTCAACGCCGGTCTCGTGGCGTGCCTGGTGCCGCTGCCGGCGATCGTCCGGGTGGCCTGCTCGGTGCTGGTGCTGGCAGCGCTCGCCTCCTTCCTGCCGCTGATGATGCTGGCGATCAAGGCGTCGGTGACCACCCGTCGCCAGCAGGCCGAGGAGCCAGCCAGGACACCGATGCCTCCCGTGGTGGCCACCGGCAACCCGCTCGGCGCCCTGGCCCTGGCCTGCTGCCTGGTCCTGGCCGCTGTCGCCGGCGGCACCGTGGTCGACCAACGCCTCGGTCCGGGTGCCGGCTCGATCGCGGCAGGTGTCGCCGCGACCGGCGAGACCACCGTGGTCGAGGTCGAGGCCCGGGACATGGCGTTCTTCCCCTCCCGGATCGAGGTGCCGGCCGGCAACCGGTTGGTCATCGAGGTGCGCAACACAGACACCTCCGAGGTGCACGACCTGGTCCTCGATGACGGCACCGACAGCGGGCGGCTGGCGCCCGGGGAGAGTGCCCGCCTGGAGATCGCCGTGGTGGGGCGCGACGTGGCCGGCTGGTGTTCGGTGCTCGGACACCGCCAGATGGGGATGACCCTGGAGATCATCGCCCTCGGTGCGCCTGTTGCTCCGACTGCTTCCGGCGCGGACGGCGGGACCGGTGGCCATGGTGGGCACCAGCACGGGCCCGCCGACGGCGCGCCGGCCGTGGTGGACCCGCATGCCGAACCGGATGCCGACTTCACGGCGTACGACGCGACCCTGCCGCCGCTGCCCGAGCCGACCGGCGTGCCGAGGGTGCACCGCCACACGTTCCGGATCAGCGACACCGTGGCCGAGGTGGCGCCGGGCGTCACCCAGACGCTGTGGACCTACCAGGGCAGTGCGCCGGGGCCGACCCTGCACGGCCGCGTCGGGGATCGCTTCGAGATCACCCTGGTCAACGACGGGACCGTGGGCCACTCGATCGACTTCCACGCCGGCGCGCTCGCCCCGGACGAGCCGATGCGGACGATCCCACCCGGGGAGAGCCTCACCTATGTGTTCACCGCGACCCGCGCCGGGATCTGGATGTATCACTGCGGCACGATGCCGATGGCTGCCCACATCGCCAACGGGCTCTTCGGTGCCGTGGTGATCGAACCCGCGGACCTGACGCCCGTGGACCGGTCGTGGGTGCTGGTCCAGTCCGAGTTCTACCTCGGCCCCGCCGACGCCGGGGTCGACCTGGCCAAGGTGCAGGCCGAGACACCCGACCTGGTGGTCTTCAACGGCTATGCCAACCAGTACGACCACCAGCCGTTGACCGCGCGCGTCGGTGAACGGGTGCGGATCTGGGTGCTCGACGCGGGCCCGAACCGGAGCAGTTCGTTCCACGTGATCGGTGGCCAGTTCGACACCGTCTGGCTGGAGGGTGCCTACCACCTGCGCCAGGGCGAGGGCGCGTTCGGCGAGGAGGACGGCGGCAGCCAGGCCCTCGGCCTCTTCCCCGCGCAGGGCGGCTTCGTCGAGCTCACCTTCGACGAGGCCGGGCACTATCCGTTCGTCTCACACCTGATGGTCGACGGCGAGCGGGGCGCGCACGGGATCGTCCGGGTCACCGACTGAGGGCGCCTCGCCCTCCGTGGCGTCGTCCGCGGTTGTGTCGTCGTCCGCGGTTGCGTCGCCGGCGGCGGGCGCATGGTGGCCCAGCGGCAGCGTCTCCGCGGCACCCAGCGCCGCCAGCACCGAGGGCAACATCGCCTTCGCCGTCCTCTTGTAACCGGTCGAGGAAGGATGGAAGCGGTCCAGGCTGAACATCTCGTCCGGGTTGGTGATGAAGAACGGGCCCACCACCGTCGACAGCGACACGGCGTACGCACCCTCGGCCAGGGCTGCCGCCTGCTGGGCGTGGGCCAGCGTCCGCGAAGCCCGTGACCCCAGGGCGCGCAGCGGTTGCGGCACCGGGCGCAACATGCCCAGGTCGGGGCACGTGCCTACCACGACGCCCGCGCCGCGCCTGCGCAGCAGGCGGATCGCCTCCCGCAGGTGCGCCACCGACTCGCTCGTCGCCACCCGGTGGGTGACGTCGTTGCCGCCCACGATGATCACCGCGACATCGGGCCGATACGACGTCCGCAGCCCGGCGACCTGGTCGGCCAGGGCACTGCTCTCCGAGCCGACCACGGCCGCGGTCCGCAGGCGCACCGAACGGCCGGTGGCCCGGGCGACGTACTTCGCGAGCCGAGCACCCGGGGTGTGGCCGGGCGATTCGGCGCCAAGTCCGGCCGCGATCGAGTCGCCGAGCAGCAGCAGGTCGACCGGGTCGCCGAACCGCTTCTTGTAGACCTTGTCCGCCCGCGGCGCCTCCTCCCCCAGTGGCTTGCCGATGGCCGCGCGTGCGGCCGCGGCCTGGCGGACCAGCAGGTGGCGCGAGCCAGCGACGAATCCAGTCGCGCCCGCCAGGCCGACCAGGCCGAGCAGCACGACGTCGGGGACGTTGTCACGGATGCGCATCGTGCCCAGTTCAACCATGGCCAGCGATCGGCGCGGCCAACGCGGGCTGTCCGGCGGGTGAAGGTTGTGGGGTGTTCACCCCATTCACTGGGAATGACTTGATGAGAACACGTTCTAGTTGGCATCCTTGGGGCGTGACCCAGACCACAGGACCCCGCCGCCCGATCAACCTTGCCGACCTGCTGGAGGCGATGGCCGACACCATCGGCGACCGGGTGGCCATCAAGTCGATGGAGCGCGACTACACGTTCGCCGAGATCGACGAGCGGGCCACCCGTCTGGCCAACCACATGGTCGGCCTGGGCGTGCAGCCAGGCGATCACGTTGCCGTCCACGCGACGAACTGCATCGAGTGGGTCGACGCCTGGTATGGCCTGATGAAGGCACGCGCCGTGCCGATCAACATCAACTTCAAGTACCTGCACGACGAGCTGGCCTATCTCTACGACAACTCCGACTGCGTGGCCGCGGTGATCGCGCCCGAATACGTCGACGCGGTCAAGGCGCTCGACCTGCCCACCCTGCGCGAGATGGTCGTCATCGGCGAGGAGTACGACGCCGCGATGGCCGCCGCCTCCCCCGAGCGGCAGGTGCAGGGACGCTCCGGCGACGACCACTACGTGATCTACACCGGTGGGACCACCGGCAACCCGAAGGGCGTCGTGTGGCGCCAGGAGGACTTCATGCGCGCGGCGCTGAACGCCAGCCGGTTCGGCGCGCCGTTCGACTCCATCGAGCAACTCGCTGCCGAGGCCGCCGCCAACGAGAACCCGATGACCCTGCTCGCCTGCGGCCCGATGATGCACGGCGGCAGCCAGTGGATCATGGGCAACGGCCACGTCGCGGGCTATGCGGTGGCGCTCTACACCGAGCGGAACTTCAGCGCGGAGACGATCCTGGACCTGGTCCAGAAGGCCGGCGTCGGCTCGCTTACCTTCCTCGGCGACGCGATGGGGCGCCCGGTCGCGGAAGCCATCCTGGCCGAGCCCGACCGCTGGGACCTCTCCTCGCTGGCGGCCGTCTCCAACGGTGCCGCTCCCCTCTCGGAAGGTGTCCGCGACGAGATCCGCAAGGCGTTGCCGGGCCGGTTCATCCTCGACTCCTACGGCGCCTCCGAGTCCGGGGCGACCGGGTCGCGGATGGACGACGGGTCCGAGGGCCCCTCGGGAGCCCCGAAGTTCTCCGTCGGCCCCGACGTGGAGGTCTTCGACGAGAACCTGAAGCCGGCACCGGTCGGCGTACGGGGGATGCTCGGCCGCTCCGGCGCCGTACCGCTGGGCTACTACAAGGACGAGGTGAAGTCGGCGGCGACGTTCAAGGAGATCGACGGCGTCCGGTGGTCGATCCCCGGCGACTTCGCGCGGCGCGAGGAGGACGGCTCGGTCACCGTGCTCGGGCGCGGATCGGTGAGCATCAACACCGGCGGCGAGAAGGTGCACCCCGAGGAGGTCGAAGCGGTGCTGCTGCGCCACGAGGACATCTTCGACGCCGTCGTGGTCGGCACCGCGCACGAGCGCTGGGGCCAGCAGGTCACTGCCCTGGTCCAGAAGCGCGAGGGCACCGAACTCACCGAGGACGAGGTGCGCGAGCACTGCCGCAGCCTGATCTCCAACTACAAGGTGCCCAAGGTGGTCTTCTTCGTCGACGAGGTGCCACGCACCCCGGTGAGCAAGGTCGACTACCCGGCCAGCATCGAACTCGCCAAGCGACTCATCGGCTGACCGTCGAGGCGGCACGTGTTGACGCGGTACGACGCCGAGGCGGCACGTGTTGACGCGGTACGACGCCGAGGCGGCGTCAATTGACGCCGACTCGCCGTTTCAGCAGGCGGTCACCACGGGTTCGTGGGTGACCGGGAAGTTCACCGAGGCCGCGATGAAGCAGTTCTCCGCGGCCTCGGCATGGATCGCCACCGCGGTCTCCACCTGGTCCGCGGCGGCCACCGTGACCCGGGGGCGCAGCACCACCGAGGTGAACCGGCCACCCTGGCCGACCTGATCCAGGGTGGCCACCGGCTGATCGTCGTACGCCGTGACCACGACGCCGTGGTTCACCGCCGAGTGCAGGTAGGACAGGCAGTGGCACTGCGCCAACGCCGCCAGGAGCATCTCCTCCGGGTTCCAGCGGGAGGCGTCGCCGCGGAATGTCGGGTCGGCCGAGCCTGCCAGATCGGGCTTGCCGGTGGCCCGCAGGAGCACGTCACGGCCATAGTCGCGATAGCCGCTGGTGCCGGTGCCGCGGTTGCCCTGCCAGGTCATGTCGAGGCGGTAGTGGTGCTCCATCCACCCATCCTTGCGCATGCCTGGCCCGCGGCCCCGGCGCGACGGCGTACGGCGGCACTTGTGCGGTGCTGTGGCGCGGCGTACGGCGGCACTTGTGCGGTGGTGTTGACGGAAACGGGCACACAGCCCTACTCAAGCGACGAAGACTCCGCGTTACAGGCGCGTGCAGGAGGAAAGGCTCCGCCGGTGAGTCAGTCGGCCGGGACCACCATCGGGGTGCCGGTGACCGGGTCCGGGACCACGACGCAGGCCA
The DNA here is from genome assembly GCF_031844485.1 of Nocardioides sp. AE5. NCBI lineage: Bacteria > Bacillati > Actinomycetota > Actinomycetes > Propionibacteriales > Nocardioidaceae > Nocardioides > Nocardioides sp. AE5. The sequence continues at coordinate 612,726 of NZ_JAUZVI010000001.1, read as the reverse complement.
TCGAGAACACGTCCTCGACGGTCTCCGCCGTGATCACCTCGGCCGGTGGCCCCGCGGCCACCACCGTGCCCTCGCGCATCGCCACGACATGGTCGGCGAAGCGGCAGGCCTGGTTCAGGTCGTGGAGCACGACGACCACGGTCCGGCCCTCGTCGACCTGCCGACGCAGCAGACGCAGCAACTCGTACTGGTGGGCGATGTCGAGGAACGTGGTCGGCTCGTCCAGGAGCAGGTACGGCGTCTGCTGGGCCAGCACCATCGCCACCCAGACCCGCTGCCGCTGGCCGCCGGAGAGTTCGGAGACCAACCGGTCGGCGAGATCGCTGCCCCCGGCCGACTCCATCGCAGAGGCGACCGCGTCCTCGTCCGACGGATTCCAGGTGCCGAGCAGGGACTGGTGGGCATAGCGGCCACGGCGCACCAGCGCCTCGACCCGGATCCCCTCCGGGCTGACCGCGACCTGCGGCAGGAACCCGAGTTCGCGGGCAACCTCCCGGGCCTTCCACGCTGCCACCGGGCGCCCATCCAGTTCCACGGATCCGGCCCGCGCCGCCTGGAGGCGGACCAGCGAGCGCAGCGTGGTCGACTTGCCACAGGCGTTCGGTCCGATGATGGCGGTCAGCGCGCCGTGCGGCACCTCCAGGTCGAGCCCCTCGACGACCAGGCGGTCGCCGTACCCCAGGCTCAGCCCCTGGGCACGCAAGCGGTTCATCGGCGGATCTCCTTCGTCAAGAGCCACAGCAGGTAGAGGCCACCGACTCCGGTGGTCACCACCCCCACGGGCAGCATGGTCGGTGCCAGCAAGGACTGGGCGATCAGGTCGGAGCCGGTGAGCAGGAAGGCCCCGGTCAACGCCGCCGGCAACAGCGGTACGCCGGCAGCCGCGGCCAGGCGACGACCGATCTGTGGCGCGGAGAGCGCAATGAAGACGATCGGCCCGGCGACGGCAGTGACCGTGGCGGAGAGGCCGACGCCGATCAGGACCAGCAGGATCCGCAACCGCGGCAGGGTGATCCCCGAGGTGACCGCGAGCTCGTCACCGAGGGCAGCCTGGTGCAGCGGCCGCGCGAGCACAACCAGCAACCCGGACAACGCCACGATCACGGTCACCGGGGCGTCGATGTCGACCCAGTCCAGGCCGTTGAGCGAGCCGGCCTGCCAGACGCTGGCCGAGATCGCGATGTCGAGGTCCGAGCGCAGGATGATCCAGGAGTTGACCGCGGTCAGGACCGCCTGGATCCCGATGCCGATCACGATCAGCCGCAAGCCGGAGAATCCGCCACCGGCGGAGAGGAGGTAGACCACCAGCGCCGCGCCGAGTCCGCCGCCGATCGCGGCAAGCGTGATCGTCGCCTCGCTGGCCACTGTGAGGCTGAAGACGAGGAGCACCCCGGTATAGGCGCCGGCGTCCAGCCCGATGATGTCCGGCGCGCCCAACGGGTTGCGGGTCAGGTTCTGGAAGATCGCACCGGCCAGGCCCAGTGCTGCCCCGAAGACCAGTGCGGCCACCACCCGCGGCATCCGCCACTGGGTCACCGAGACCCGGATCGGGCCCTCGCCGCGCAGTGCCGCCAGCACGTCGCCGGGCCGGTCCCAGCCGCTGCCATAGCAGAGGGCGGCCAGGACGACGGCCAGGGAAAGGACGGCCAACACGGCGCACACGACGGCGGTCCGGGCATCAATCCGCAGCACGTGTCCGGCCCGCAGGCGCACCTTCAGGATGCTCATCCGCCCACCGTCCCGTGACGGCGTACCACCCAGATCAGCACCGGGCCCCCGATCACCGCGGTCAGGATCGCCACCGGCACCTCCCCGGTCTCGAGCAGCACCCTGGCCAGGATGTCGGCCGCGACCGTGAGCAGGGGACCGGCGACCAGGCAGAGCAGCATCAGCCAGCTGATCGAGGCCTGGCTGAACCGGCGTACCACGTGCGGCACGATCAGGCCCACGAACATGATCGGCCCGGCCACCGCAGTGGCGGTCGCGGCAAGGATCGTGGCGACCAGCAGCGTCAGCACCCGGACCCGGACGACCTTGACCCCGAGGCCATGGGCCACGTCGTCGCCCAGCATCACCGCACCCAGCGGTGGTCCCAGGAGCAGCGCGGCCAGCAGGGCGATCGCCAGCACCAGGCAAGGCAGCAGCAGCGGCAACTGCTCCCGGCCGGCCAGCGAGCCGACGGACCAGAAGCGGTAGCGGTCGAAGGTGGCCGGGTCGGTCAACCGGATGCCGATCGAGAGCCCGGCCAGCACTGCGGTCAGCGCCACGCCGGCCAGCAGCAGGCGCAACGGGTCCGCTCGCCCGACGAGCTGGACCGCGAACGCCGCCACCGCAGCGCCGACGAAGGCAACCACGAGCGTGGCCACCTGCCCCGACGCGTCGAAGTAGCGGGTCGCCACCACCACCGCGAAAGAGGCCCCGGCGGTGATGCCGAGCAGGCCCGGCTCGGCGAGCGGGTTGCGCGTCAGCGTCTGCACCAGGGCGCCGGAGAGGGCCAGTGCGGCCCCGACCAGGATGGCGAGCATGGCCCGCGGCAACCGGACACTGCGCACGGTGATGTGGGCGCTGTTGCCGTCCTCGGGAGAGACCAGCGCGCGCAGCGACTCAGTGACGCTGACGTCGCCCTTGCCGACGGTGAGGCTGACCAGGACGACGCCGACCAGCAGGATCAGTCCGGTCCCCACGGCCACCGCCGGGGTGCGGTACGTCGTGCTGCTCACGCGCCGTGCTGCTCCGCGTGGTCGTGCCCGTGTTCGTGTTGGTGATCGTGGTCGTGGGCCTCCTCGCCGTCGGCCAGCCCCTCGTCGTCGTGATCGAGCTCGACCGCTCCACGCTTCCAGTATCCGGTGACCAGGCTGTCGATGCCCTGCTCCTTCGACCAGCGGCGCAACGGCTTGATGTCGCCTGCCTCGCCGGCTGCGAAGAGGAAGGTATCGCCCGGGTCGGCCCCGGCCAGGTCGAGCTCGGCGACTGCCGTGGCCAGCTGCGAACCTCCGGCCCGCGGCAGCCACGCGACGGTGAGGCCCGGGCGCGACGGCAGCGGATAGTCGACCTCACCGGGATGGTCGTGGTCGACCAGCACGTGGACCGCGACACCCCGCTCCTCGATCCAGTCCCCCTCCTCCAGCCAGCGCGCCAGCGCCGGCAGGGCGGTGGTGTCGATGGCGAAGACATAGCAGGAGTAGGTGTGCGCGAAGGCGAGTGACCCGGGTGGACCGGCCAGCACCACCTCGTCGCCGGGCTGGGCGCCGACCGCCCAGTCCGAGGCGAGGCCACCGGGGTGCAGCACGATGTCGAGGTCCAGTTCCCCCGCGGCGGGGTCGTGGCGACGGATCGTGTACTTGCGCATCGGCGGCGCCGGGGCACTCCAGTCGAGCATCAGCCGGTCCGGGTCGTACGTCGGATCGTTGCGGGTGCCGTCCTCGAGCGGGAAGACCACCCCGACATGGTCATCGCAGGCGTGCGAGTGCAGCCGGGCGATCTCCGGACCGGCCAGGGTGAGCCGCAGCATGTGCGGCGTCACCTCGGTGCGGGCGAGGACCGTGGTGGTCCGGATCCCCACGGGATAGGGCACCCGGACGGTGCCGCGCCCACGGTCCTGGTGGGCGCGGACCGCGGGCTCGGGGTCACGGCGTACGTCGTTGCCGCGGGCCTCGGTCACGGGGCGAGCTCGTCGGCGAACGCGCCGCCGAACGCCTTGTCGATTGCCTCCAGCGTGATCATTGCCGAGGCGTACGTCGCGGCCTCGGTGTATTGCAGCGCGATCACGCGACCAGCCTGCACCGCAGGCAGGTTCTGCCACAGCGGCGAGTCGAGGACGTACTGCACCTCCGGCGAGACGGACCCGTCGACCTCGATCGTGTAGGTGATCCAGTCGGCGTCGCCGAGGCTGGCAGGGAGCTCCTCGATGGAGGGATACTCGCTGACCTCTGCCGAACCGCCAGCGCTGGCGTCCTTGACCTCGCCGTAGTAGGTCACCCCGATGTCACCGGCGATGTTGGTCCCCCACGAGCCCGCGAACTCGCGCTGGAACTCGCCCGCGGTGATGTCGCCATAGGCGCCGACGTGGCCGAACTCCAGACCGTCCAGGACATCGGCGTACTTCGCCTTCAGCTCGTCCGCCCGGGCATAGTAGGCGTCCTTCTGCTCCTCCCAGTTGCTGAGCACGCCGGCCGCCTCGGCCTGGCGCCCGCCCAGTTCCTTCCAGGAGTCCGGGACGCTCGGGCCCAGAACGACGACAGGGGCGACCTGCTCGAGGCGCTCCATGTTCACCGAGCCGAGCACCGGCAGGGGCACGCCCAGGATGATCACGTCGGGGTCGACCTTCTCGACCGCGTCGTAGTTGATGCTGTCCGCGGTCTCGCCCATGATCTTCTCGGTCGACTCATAGGTCTTGAGGTCCTCATCCGTCATCATCGCGGTGCCGCGACCCCACTCGGAGATCCCCACCAGCGGGGCGTCAGCCTCGAGCATCACGGGAACGGCGTACCCCGTGGCGACGACGCGCTTGGGCTCCTTGGGGATCACCACCTCTCCGTTCTCGGCGGTGATGGTGATCGTCTCGCCCTCGACCTCGGCACTCTCCTCGCCGGCCCAGCAACCGCTGAGCGAGAGGCCCATGGCGGCCGTGGCGACGAGGACGGTGGCGCGGCGGAGCAGGGAATGCGAACGCATGGAAATCCTTCTTCTCGGCGAGCCGCCGGCCTGACACGCGGCGGCTCCGGACTGCGGGCCCACGAACGTGGTTGCACGCACAGCGGGACCCAGCGGATCCCGGAGCGAGGTTAGGTTAGCCTTGCTATTGCTGGAGTCCGTGTCGCAGAGGAGTCAGATGGTGTCGCCGAAAGGACAACCCACCTCCCTCGTGGCACCCCTGACCGCCTCCGATGTCGGCGAGATCACAGTCGAGGACTATGGCTACGGCCTGGGGCCGCCGAACGGCATCCTGGTGCTGCGCTATCCACCGGCCGCGACGATCCCTGACTTCCCCGAGGGGCGCGACGACTTCCTGCACCAGGTCTTCTTCTCCCCCGACGGTGCCCTGGTCGTACGCCGCGGCGAGACCAGCCACTTCCTCTCCTCCACCGAGATGCTGTGGGTGCGCCGCGGTGCCGTCATCGAGGTCCGTGGCCTGGGCCTGCAGACCGTGCTGCGCACCTGCGTACGGGAGGCACCCGCCCGCCTGACCCGGCACGGTGCTGCCGTGCTGGCCCCCAGCCGGCAGGTGCGCGAACGGATCCTGGCCCTCGCCCGTCCGGGGGTGAGCCAGGCCGAGGGGCTGCAGGCCCGCGCCGAGATCTTGGAGGGGCTCTGCGCCAGTCCGGCGGCCGAGGTCGAACACGCCGCCAGTGCACCGATGACGCCCGCTCGGGCCGTGGCACGCGCCCTGCGCGTCGACCCTGCCGACCCGACCGGCCTCACTGCATGGGCCGAGCAATTGCACGTCAGCCCCAAGACCCTCCAGCGTGACATCGAGCGGCAGTTCGGCCTCACCTTCACCACGCTGCGCACCCAGATCCGGCTCAGGGCCGCACTCGCCCTGCTCCCCGGGCTCTCGGTCACCGAGACCGCGCACCGGGTCGGCTATGGGAGCGCGTCCGCCTTCGTCGCGGCGTTCACCCGCGAGTTCGGCCAGTCACCGGGCCGCTACGGGCAGGCGCCGCTCGCCGGCTGAGCCCGCCCGGCTCCGCTGCGTACGTCGTGGCCCGAGCTCGTGCGGTGGTGTGGCGCGGCGTGCGGCGGCACTTGTGCGGTGGTGTTGACGGAAACGGGGCGCACAGCCCTCCTCAAGCGACGAAGACCCCGCGTTACAGCCGGGAAGGGAAGGAAGCGGCGGGCGGTCAGCAGCCGCCGGCCACGGCCGGGATCACCGACACCTGGGCACCAGCCGGAGTGGGGGTGTCGAGGTTCTCCAGGAAGCGGACGTCCTCGTTGCCGACGTACACGTTGACGAAACGCCGCAGCGCCCCGCCCTCGTCGAGGATGCGGGCCTTGATGCCGGCGAAGTTGGCGTCGAGGTCGTCCAGCACCGCGGCCAGGGTGTCGCCGGTGGCGCTCACCTCGGACTCGCCGCCGGTGTAGGTGCGCAGGATGGTGGGGATGCGGACGGAGACGGACATGGACTTCTTCCTTTGCTGCGTTGCTTGGTGAGCGTCGTCAGGTGGGTGCGGCTGCACGGCGGATCCGCGCAGGCGACGCCGGGAAATCAACGATTGAGCTTTCGAGCATCAACGAGTGAGCGTTCGTGGGTCAGACGATGTTGGCGGCGACGAAGGCGTCATACGCCGGGGCGATGGTGGCCCGGGCGCCGACGCGGTCGGAGATCGCGTCCAGGGTCTTCAGGCCGTGACCGGTGTTGATCACGACGGTCTCCAGGAACGGGTCCAGCTGGCCGGTCTCGACGAGCTTCTTGAGTACGCCGACGGTGGTGCCGCCGGCGGTCTCGGTGAAGACCCCCTCGGTGCGGGCCAGCAGCACGATCGCCTCGCGCACCTCGTCGTCGGTGATGTCCTCGACCGCACCACCGGTGCGCTTGCAGACGTCGAGCACGTAGATGCCATCGGCAGGGTTGCCGATCGCCAGCGACTTGGCGATCGTGTCGGGCTTGACCGGGCGGATTGCGTCCACGCCGGACTTGAAGGCGACCGAGACCGGCGAGCAGCCCTCGGCCTGGGCACCGAAGACCTTGTAGGGCTTCTCCTCCACCAGGCCGAGCTTGATCAGCTCCTGGAAGGCCTTGTCCACCTTGGTCAGCTGGGATCCGGAGGCAACCGGGATCACGATCTGGTCGGGCAGGCGCCAGCCCAGCTGCTCGGCGATCTCGTAGCCCAGGGTCTTGGACCCCTCGGCGTAGTAGGGGCGGACGTTGACGTTGACGAACGCCCATCCGTCCTCCTCGCCAGCGATCTCCGAGGCGAGCTTGTTGACGTCGTCGTAGTTGCCGTCGACGGCGACCAGGTTCTCGGTATAGATCGCGGAGTTGACCTGCTTGGGCTGCTCCAGGTTGCTCGGGATGAAGACGACCGTCTTGATCCCGGCCCGGGCACCGGCCGCGGCGACGGCGTTGGCGAGGTTGCCGGTCGAGGGGCAGGCGAAGACCTTCGCGTCGAGCTCGCGGGCGGCGCTCAGGGCGCAGGCCACGACGCGGTCCTTGAACGAGTTCGTCGGGTTGGTCGAGTCGTCCTTGACCCAGAGGTTCTCGATGCCGAGCTCGCGGCCGAGGTTGTGCGCCTTGAGCAGGCGGGTGAAGCCGGGCTCCATGTTGGGGCTGGTCTCGATGTCGGACGGCACCGGCAGGAGCGCCTTGTAGCGCCAGATGTTGCGGGGGCCGGCCTCGATCTCCTCGCGGGTCACGGCCGGGAAGTCGTAGGCAATCTCCAGCGGGCCGAAGCACTCCGGACAGGCATAGTGCGGACCGAGGTCGATCTGGTGGCCGCACTCGCGACAGGAGAGGGCCGTGGCGTGGCCGAAGGCGCCGTCCCGCAGGGTCCGCTTCTCAATGGTGCTCGCGCTCATGAGTCCTCCTCCTCATCTTCCCCGTCGACGTCTCTCGTCGCGGGCCGGAATTAGCACCGTTTCCACGACTGGTCCGACGGGCGGATCAGGGGACTCGTGGCGGTTGCCGGGACTTCACTGGGCCGTTCCCTCAGTCCCTCTCGATGAGCTGTGCAGAACACTACGCACTCGTCTCAACATGTGCACATCGATTCCGCCATCCGGACAGCGCGGTCCAGGCCCCCGCCGCCGGGCCGACCGGCTGTGGTTGGCTGGTCGTCATGGAGTACCTCTCCGCCGCTGCGGGTGACCGCTGGCATGCCGTGGCTGCTGCAGCCGCCGGCACGGTGATCGGACTGGACTTCGACGGCACCCTGGCCCCGATCGTCGACGACCCGGCCCAGGCCAGGCTGCACCCGCAGGCACACGGCGTACTGGTGGAGCTGGCGGAGGTCTTCGCCGGCGTCGCGATCATCACCGGGCGCCCGGCCCGGCAGGTGATCGCACTGGGCGAACTCGACGACGTCGCCGACGCCTTCACCGAGCGGGGCACGGTGCTCCACGTCCTGGGCCAGTACGGCAACGAGACCTGGTCGTCGCAACAACGGCGCATCGTCTCCCCGCGCCCGCCGCGAGGTCTGGGCGCATTCCTGGCCGACCTGCCGGCGACCCTGCGCGCGGCCGGGGCCCCGGATGCGTACGTCGAGGAGAAGGGCCTGGCGGTCGCCGTCCACACCCGCCGCCTGCCCGACGGACCCGAGGCGTTCGGCCGGCTGATGACGCCGTTGCGGCAACTCGCCACCACCCACGGCCTGGTCCTCGAGCCCGGCCGGAGCGTGATCGAGGCCCGCGCACCCGGAACCCACAAGGGAGACGCCGTGGTCCGCCTGGCCCGTGAACTGGACGCTTCGGGCTTCCTCTTCGCCGGCGACGACCTGGGCGACATCGAGGCCTTCGCCGCCGTGGCAGAACTCCGTGGCGCCGGACTGGCGACCCTGCTGGTCTGTTCCTCCTCCGACGAGCAGGGGGCGCTGCTGTCCCTGGCCGACATCGCGGTGCCGGGGCCCGACGGCGTACTGGACCTGCTGCGCCGGCTCAGTGCCGACGCGCGGGAAGCCGCTCAGCCCTCGTAGTCGGCCGTCAGGATGACGGTGAGCCGGTCGCCCTTCATCGGGTCGACGGCGGGGACCAGGCGGTCGATGCCCAGGTCCTTGGCGAGCAGTTGCGCCTCAGCCTTGAGCCGGTCCGGGTAGTAGACGGTCGAGGACGGGATGTTACCGCCCTGCCAGTCGTCGACACCGACGACCTGCCAGCCGGCGTCACCGGCCTTGGTGCTGGTCCGTCCGGCGAGCCCGTTGATCCGGGAGCGGTTGTAGATCTCGACGAAGATCTCACCGCGCTCCACGACCGGTTCCTCCGGCGTGGGCGTGCTGGTCGGCTCGGCGCTGGGGCTCTCCTCCGGCGCCTCGGGCGCCTGGGAGGCATCGGCGCTCGGGTCGTCGGCGGGCTGGGAGACGGTCGACATCTTGCCCTGGTCGTCGTCGCCGTTGGTGACCAGGAAGGTGATGCCGGCCATCGCCACCGCGACGATGCTGAGCATCACCAGCGGCGAGGGGACCGCCACCCCGCTCTCGTCGCGCGTGCGCATGGCCTCAGACCTCGAAGCCCAGTCGACGGGCAGAGCGCTGGCGCTGGCGGGCAGCGCGCAAGCGGCGCAGGCGGCGGACCAGCAACGGGTCGGCGGCCAGGGCCTCCGGGCTGTCGATCAACGCATTGAGCACCTGGTAGTAACGGGTCGAGGACATGTCGAACTTCTCCCGGACCGCCTGCTCCTTGGCGCCGGCGTACTTCCACCACTGCCGCTCGAACTCGAGGATCTCGGCGTCGCGCTCGGACAGCGCGGAGGAGGTTGCCCCTGCACTGACCGGCTGGTTGACGCTCTCGGCAGCTTCCATGCGCTTCGACCCCTCTACTTGCTGAACGGGTCCGCTTCCCCGGACTCCGGAACCCATACTAGACGGTGAATCACAAACATGTCATTCGTTGTTCGGCGAGTTGCCTGATGGTGCAGGAGTGGCGACTTTGGCCGTCCGTGGGCCCGCTCTGGACACTTGAGCCGTGTCCGGTAAAGATCTATCCGGGAGGGGAGTACGGCGCCAACGCCAACGCCTCGAGAGGAACCACACATGAACGACGACGCCATCCAGCGCCGCAAGCTTGCCGCGATCGACCGCTTCAGCAACCTGACCGACGCCGAGGTGCAGTCGATCGTCGACCGCGGTACGCCGGTCCGGATCCCCGCCAACTGGTCCCTGATCTGGGAGAAGACGCCGGCCGACAAGGCCTACATCATCATCGAGGGCGAGGTGTCGGTGCGCCGCAACGGCGAGGAGATCGCCCGCCTCGGTCCCGGCGACACGGTCGGCGAGACCGCCATCGTCACCCACAAGCTGCGCAACGCCAGCGTGGTGTCCCTGACCGAGCTCCAGGTCCTCCACTTCACCAGCGAGGCCGTCCAGGAGTTGCTCGGGATCGAGACGTTCCGCACCGCCCTGGAGCAGACCAGCCAGGACCGTCTGGCCAAGCCCGCTCCCCCGGCCTGAGCCGTGGTCGACGCCTCGGGGGCTGACGAAGCCACGGCTGCGCCCGAGGCGGTCGGGCCGGACCCGGAACTCTTCGCCGCCCTGGAGGCGACCCTGCTCGGCCAGGCACCCCACCTGACCCGGCCCGAGGTGCTCGAGCGGGCCGGGGTCAGCTTCGAGCACGCCCACGGGCTCTGGCTCTCCCTGGGATTCCCTCCCCCGGAGTCCGACGAGTCCCGCGTCTTCACCGATGCCGACGTGGAAGCCATCCGGATGCTCGGCGGCCTGATCGACGGCGGCCTGGTCGATTCCCGGCTCGAGTTCGCGCTGACCCGGAGCATGGGGCGCAGCTTCGCCCGGCTCGCCGAATGGGAGATCGCCGAGGTGGGCGCCGCCGTCCTGGCCTCCGACGAGGCCCTGGCGCTGGACCGGGTGGACGCAATCGTCGAGGCCGCCCTGCCGACCCTGGAGAAGCTGCAGAACTATGTGTGGCGCCGCCACCTGGCCGCCGCGGCCGGTCGCCTGCTGCTCCAGGCGACCACCGAGGAGTCGACGCTGATGGCGGTCGGCTTTGCCGACATCGTCGGTTACACCCGGCGCACCCGCAGCCTCGATGCCGAAGAACTCGGCGAGATGGTCGAACACTTCGAGGAAGGCGTGAACCTGCTGATCGCCGAGCACGGCGCCCGGATCATCAAGACCATCGGCGACGAGGTGCTCTTCGTCTGCGACGACCCCGTCGCCGCTGCTCGCCTGGGCCTGGCACTGGTGATGGCGCACGAGGAGGACGAGGAGTTCCCCGAGATCCGGGTCGGGATGGCCCACGGGCAAGTGCTCAGCCGCCTCGGCGACGTCTTCGGCGAAGTGGTCAACATCGCCGCCCGTCTCACCTCACTGGCCCGCCCCGGCCGGATCCTGATCAACCGCGACCTGGCCGACCTGGTCCGCGCGCACGACGAGGAGTTCCGGGTACGCCGCGCCCCCAGCCGCCCGGTGAAGGGATACAGCCGGCTGGAGACGTGGGCACTGAAGCAGCCGAAGAAGCCCCGCGGCGTCGGGTGAGGGCTTGCCCGATCTCGTTAGGGTTGACGCGTGACCAGCCCCGCCGCCGACCTCGTCATCGTGGCCAACCGGCTGCCCGTGGACCGCGTCACGCTCCCCGACGGCGGCCAGGGGTGGCGTCGCTCGCCGGGCGGCCTGGTCACCGCACTGGAGCCGGTGATGCGCAGCAACGACGGCGCCTGGATCGGCTGGACCGGGCAGGCCGATGACGACCCGGGGGCGTTCGTCGACGACGGCCTGTCCCTGGTGCCGGTGCCGTTGAGCGGAGGCGAGATCGAGGAGTTCTACGAGGGCTTCTCCAACGCCACCCTGTGGCCGCTCTACCACGACGTGGTCGCCAAGCCGGAGTTCCACCGCGAGTGGTGGGAGGCGTACGTCCGGGTCAACCAGCGCTTCGCCGAACGGGCCGCCGAGGTCGCCGCCCGCGACGCCACCGTCTGGGTGCACGACTACCAGTTGCAACTGGTGCCCCAGTTGCTGCGCGAACTCCGCCCCGACCTGCGGATCGGGTTCTTCCTGCACATCCCGTTCCCGCCCACCGAGCTCTTCGGCCAGATGCCGTGGCGCCGCGAACTCCTCGAGGGCCTGCTCGGGGCCGACGTGGTCGGCTTCCAGTTGACCGGGGCCGCGGGCAATTTCGTGCGCCTGGTCCGCCAGCGGGTCGGCCACAAGACGCACCGCGACCTGGTCTACATGCCCGACGGCCGCACCGTGCAGGCGATGGCGTTCCCGATCTCCATCGACACCGCGGCCTTCGAGGAACTGGCCCGCTCCGACTCGGTCACCGAGCGCGCCGCGGCGATCCGTACGGCGCTGGGCAACCCGGAGCGGATCCTGCTCGGCATCGACCGGCTCGACTACACCAAGGGCATCAACCCGCGCCTGCGTGCCTGGTCGGAACTCGTCGCCGAGGGACACTTCTCGGTCCGCGACAGCGTCTTCGTCCAGGTCGCGACACCGAGCCGGGAACGGGTGCAGCAATACCGCGTGCTGCGTGACGACATCGACCGCCTGGTCGGGCGGATCAACGGCGACCTGGGCCGGCTCGGCTCCCCCGCCATCGCCTACATGCACTCCTCCTTCCCGCGCCACGAGATGGCCGCGCTCTATCGCGCCGCCGACGTCATGGTGGTCACCCCGTTCCGCGACGGGATGAACCTGGTCGCCAAGGAGTACGTCGCCTGCCGCTACGACAACGACGGCGCGCTGGTGCTCTCCGAGTTCGCCGGAGCGGCCAACGAACTGCGCCAGGCCTGGCTGGTCAACCCCTGGGACATCAACGGGATGAAGGAGGCGCTGGTGGAGGCCACCCGCGCCGAGCCAAAGGAACTCACCCGCCGGATGAAGGCGATGCGCAAGACGGTCAGCGAGAACGACGTCGCGGCCTGGGCCAACCGGTTCCTGGCCGAACTCGAGTCCGCCCGGCCCGCGCACAACAAGAAGTTGCGTCCGGTGCGCTGACCGGTTCCGCCACGACCGCCCGGCGCACCCTCCGCTGCAGTGGCGCGGGCATCGGCGTGGTCGACCTCAGCCGCGGGCGCCGGTCCCGCTGGCCGAGCCCGAGCGTTCACCGGGCACCTGCTGGCGGTTCACCGACTCGCCGCGCATCAGCCGGCGTACGTCGTCGACGTGGTGCTCCGCCAGTCCGCCCCAACCCGGCTGGTAGCCGTACTGCTCGCCCAGGCCGATCCGCTCGCGCGTCCCGGTGACCAGGTCGATGTCGGCGGAGGTGATCAGTCCGGGGTGGACCACGCCGATCGCCTCGGAGACCTTGAGCAGGTCACGGCGCAGGGACTTGATGTAGTTGAAGGTGCGCACCGACTTGTCGGTCGGGTCCAAGCCGCGGGCCAGCCAGGGGTTCTGGGTGGCGACACCGGTCGGGCAGTGGTCGGTGTGGCACTTCTGGGCCTGGATGCAGCCCACCGCCAGCATCGCCTCGCGGCCGACGTTGACCATGTCCACGCCGAGCGCGAAGGCGACCAGGGCGTTCTCCGGGACCCCCAGCTTGCCGGCGCCGATGAAGGTGACGTCGTCGACCAGGCCCGCCTCGGCGAAGCGGCGATAGACCTCGGTGAAGGCAAGCCGGAACGGGAAGGCGACGGTGTCGCTGAAGACCAGCGGCGCCGCACCGGTGCCGCCCTCGCCCCCGTCGATGTTGACGAAGTCGACCCCCCGGTCACCCTCGGCGGCCATCGTCGTGACCAGGTCGTCCCAGAAGGCCAGGTCCCCCACGGCGGACTTGATTCCGACGGGCAGGCCGGTCTCGGAAGCCACCAGTTCGACGAAGTCGAGCATCGAGTCCACGTCATCGAAGGCGGTGTGGCGCGCCGGGCTGGCGCAGTCGACACCTTCCTCGATGCCGCGGATGCGGGCGATCTCCGCGGTGACCTTGGCGCCGGGGAGCATGCCGCCCAGACCGGGCTTCGCCCCCTGGGAGAGCTTGATCTCGATCGCCCGGATCGGCTCGGCATCGACCAGTTCCTTGAGGCGGGCGATGTCGAACCTGCCGTCCTGGTCGCGGCAGCCGAAGTACGACGTACCGATCTGGAAGACGATCTCGCCGCCCTGGCGGTGGTACGGCGAGAGCGCACCCTCGCCGGTGTTGTGCAGGCAACCGGCCAGGGCTGCGCCCTTGTTCAGTGCGGTGATCGCATTGCCGGACAGGGAGCCGAAGCTCATCCCGGAGATATTGACCACTGAGTTCGGCCGGAATGCCTTCGCGCGACCGCGGGCGGCGCCCATCACCTTGGCCGACGGCAAGGCCACCTCCTCGCCGGAGTGGCGGGCGGTGTGCGCCTCGACGTCGGCAAAGGTGCGGTGCTTGATGATCGGGTAGCCGACCACGTTCTCGACGTCGTTGTCGGTGCCGAAGCCGAAGTAGTTGTTCTCCAGCTTCGAAGAGGCATAGACCCAACTGCGCTGGTCCCGGTTGAACGGGCGCTCCTCGTCGTTGCTCGCCACGACGTACTGGCGAAGCTCGGGTCCGATCGTCTCGATCCAGTAGCGGAAGTTGCCGACGATCGGGAAGTTGCGCTTGATCGCGTGCTTCTTCTGCAGGACGTCATGGGCAGCCACCGCACCGAGCGCAGCCGCTCCCGTGGCAAGGATCGTGTTCCACTTCATGGTCCGTGTCTATCGATCTGCGGCGAATATGTCGAGCCTGCGGTACTTTTCGGACATGGACCTGATCCCCAAGCCGAACCAGGTCGTCAGCGCTGCCGCGAACGTGGCCCAGAAGGTGCTGTACGGCGGAGTGGCCGACCTGCGGAAGATGCCGCGCACCCTGATCGACGAGGGGTTGCTGCGGCAGGTCTACCACTACCGCCCCACCGGGACCGCGCAGGAGACCGGCGACCCGGTGCTGCTGGTGACGCCCCTGGCCGCGCCGTCGATCTGCTTCGACCTGCGCCGCGGCTGCTCGCTCGTCGAGCACCTGGTCACCTCGGGACGGCGTACCTATCTGGTCGAGTACGGCGAGGTGTCGTTCAAGGACCGCAACCTGGGCATGGAGCACTGGATCGACGAGGTCGTGCCGGCCGCGATCCGGGCCGCGTCCGCGCATGCCGGTGGCCGCGGCGTACACGTGATCGGCTGGAGCCTCGGCGGCATCTTCATGACTCTCGCCGCAGCGAACGACCCCGACCTCCCGATCGCCTCGATGACGGTCGTCGGCTCCCCCTTCGACGTCTCCAAGGTGCCGCTGATGGCACCGCTACGACCGCTGGTCCGGCTGGCCGACGGGCCCGTGCTGGGTGGCCGGACCCGCAGCGGGCGCGGCCCCGTGCAGCGCATCTACCAGTCGATGGGTGGCGCCCCGAAGCCACTGGTCCGCTGGGCGTTCCAGCTCAGCGCCGCCCAGAAGTTGGTCACCAAGCCCGTGGTGAAGTTGCAGAACCTCGACGACACCGAGTTCCTCGCCCAGATCGAGGCGGTGGACCACTTCACCGCCAACATGATCGCCTATCCCGGGCGCAGCTTCGGGCAGCTCTACCACCGCTTCTTCAAGACCAACGACCTGAAATACGGCTACTTCGAGTTCGGCGACCGACGGATCGAGATCGCTCGTGTCGACAAGCCGGTCCTCGTCTTCGGTGGTGCCAGCGACGGCATCGCCCCGGTCCCCTGCGTCAAGGCAGTGGTCCCCCTGCTCACCGGCTCGCCCGAGGTCCGCTTCGAGGTCGTCCCAGGTGGCCACCTCGGCATGCTCACCGGGCGAGCTGCCCGCAACACCACCTGGAGATTCATCGACGACTGGCTGGAGCAGTGGTCGACCGATGGTGCTGCGGATGGCGAGGATGCGGCTGGAGAGTCGGAGTCCGGCACGCGGGCACAATCCGGGGCACGGGCGAAGTCGCCCGCCGGGGCGAAGTCCGGCGCGCGAGCGAAGTCGCCGGCACGTCCCGCCCGGTCCACGAAGGAGCGTGGCGCGAGCGCGGACCAGGCCAGTCCGGACCAGGGCAGTCCGGAGCAGGACAGTCCCGAGAAGGGCATCGGCGCGAACCCGAAGCGTCGCTACGGCTCGGCCGGGTCCCGTTCCCTGGCGAAGTGATCCGCGCCCGACGACGTACCTGACCCGCCCTGGCGGCGTACCTGTGGTGCGGCGGTGTGGCGTGGCACTTGTGCGGTGCTGTTGCCTCTACCTGTGCGGCGCTGTTGACGCAAAACGGGCGCACAGCCCTGCTCAAGCGACGATGACCCCGCGTTACAGCTGGAATATCGGGCGGGGCGGGGCGTCAGAGGGCTTCGGCCATCGCTGCGCAAGCCTTGAGCCAGGCGTCCCGCGTCTTGGCGGAGAGTTGGCCGTACTGGATCACCGAGCCGGCGACCAGGGCCGGGTCATAGGGGATCCGGAAGACCGCGCGGGTACGCCGCTCGTAGACCTCGGTCAGGTCCTTGGCCAGTTGGTCGTCGACCTTGGCCGACGGGTCGCAGAGCACCGTGATCGTCTTGTTGCGGATGTCGGGGTGACCGGCATCGGCCAGGGCGTCGAGCATCCACAGTCCCGAGTAGCCGGTGTCCTCGCGCACCGTCGAGGTGACCACGATCAGGTCCGCGGTCCGGGCAGCGGCGAGCCAGTTCTCGGCGCGCAGGTTGTTGCCGGTGTCGACCAGGATCAGGTGGTAGAACCGCTCGAGCAGCCGGTGCACCGCGTCGAAGTCGTCGGCATGGATCATGCCGGTGACGTCCGCCCGCTCGTCGGAGGCGAGCACGTCGAAGTGGGCATCGCCCTGGCTGCGGACGAAGGCGCCCAGGTCGCCGATCCGTGACTCGTAGACGTCCTGGAACCGCTCCAGGTCATCGAGGAGTTCCCGGGTCGTGTTCGAGTGGCTGGCCCGCTCCCCGCGGATGCCGAGCGTGCCCCGGGTCTCGTTGTTGTCCCAGGCCACCACGCCACCACCGCGCACGGTGCCGAACGTGTAACCAGCCGCGAGCACGCTGGTCGTCTTCGCAGCGCCGCCCTTGGGGTTCGCGAAGACGATGGTGCGTGGTCCGTCGAACGAGCGCTGCACGGACGCGCGGCTCTCACGCCAGGATCGCTCCGCCTTGCCCATCTTCACCTTGACCAGCCCGAAGGTGATCTTGCGCAGGAAACCGCGCCACCCCCAGGTTGCCGGACCGATGTCGAGGGTGCGGTGCCGGTTGAGCAGGAAGTCCTGCGCCGTCGGCACCCGTTCGGGCACGTGCGGCATTTGCGGCCCGGCCTGCTGGTTGTGTTGCTGTGGGCCCTGGTTCTGCTGGTACGCCGCCGGAGCCTGCGGGCCGGGCCGTACGCCGGCAGGCTGCGCGCCCGGGTACCCGGGGTTCGCAGCCTGCGGAGGGAGCACGGGCTGCGCCGGACGGGTGTGCTGCTGCGCGCCACTGGGACCCTGGCCCGACTGCTGCTGGTGACGGCCGGGCTGCATCGGGGCGCCCTGGTGGTAGCCCTGCTGCCCCTGCGGAGGCTGGCCCTGGCCGAACTGCTGACCCTGACCAGGCGGCGGGGCCGACTGCTGCGGCGCAACCGGGGTGTTCCCGGTGGGCGGCCCGGACGGTGCTGGCTGCGCCGCCTGGCCCTGCGCAGCCGGCGCGGCCGGCGCGGCCGGCGCAGGCGTCGGCGCGAACTGCGACTGGCCGCCGCTGGCGACGCCGAATGGGTTCACCGGGACGGGGTCGTGCTCGACGATCTCGGCCGGAGTCGACGCGGGCGGTCCAGCCTCGGCGGCCGCAGGCGCCGCACCAGCGGCATCCGCGGACGCCGCCTCGGGTGTGCCCTCGTCCGGTGCACCCCCGACCAGCGCGGCCTGCGCGGAGGGTGCATCGCCCAGGCCCAGCGGGTCCGCGGGGTCCACCATCGGCATGGCATCGGGTCGTGGATCGGGCTCGTTCGACATTGCATCCTCCGAGATCTGGGCCTGTCGTCGCACACATTCTTGCATCGAGTCACCCGAGCGGCCGTGTTGCCAAACGGCCCCCGGCCCTGCCCGGCACGGCCCAGGCCGTGTTGGGCAGGGCCTAGGATCGGATCCATGCCAGAGCCACTCACCCGCGGCACCCGCTTCGGCTATGCCACGGGCTCGGTCGCCACCGGCGCATTCGGCACCGTTCCCGGCCTGATGCTGCTGCCGTTCCTGACCGACAACCTGGGCATCGGCGCCCTCTATGCGGGCCTGATCGTGCTGCTGCCCAAGGCCTGGGACGTCATCCTCAACCCGATCGCCGGCCGGATCAGCGACCGCACCAGCGACCCACGCGGCCCCCGGCGTCCGTGGCTGCTGCGCGGGGGCATCGGCCTGGCAGTGGCCTTCGCCCTGCTCTTCGCCGGCCCCTCCCTGGGGCCCGGGCTCGACGCCGTGTGGGTGCTCTTCTGGTTCCTGGCCTGCGCCACGGCGTACGCGTTCTTCCAGGTGCCCTACGTCGCGATGCCGGCCGAGATCACCGACTCCTACGACGAGCGCACCCGACTGATGTCGTGGCGGGTCATGGCGCTGGCCTTCACCATCATGCTGGCCGGCGCCTCCGCGCCCGCGATCCGCGACGCCGTGGGCGGGCGCGACGGCTATCGGGTGATGGGCGTGGTGATGGCGGGGCTGATCCTGATCGGCGTGCTCGGCTCCTACCACGGCACTGCCCGTACGCCGCAACGCCAGGTCGATGCCGGGGCCGGGACGCTGCGTGATCAACTCCGCGTGGTGGCCGGCGCCCGCGACTTCCGCCTGCTGCTGACCACCTTCGTGCTGCAGGCGCTGGCAACCGGGGCCATGCTTGCCGGGGTCGACTACATGGCCAGCGACGTGCTCGAGGACAAGGGCGCCACCACGATCCTCTTCATCTGCTTCGTCGGCCCGGCCCTGCTGCTCACCCCGCTGTGGGCGCGGCTCGGCGTACGGGTCGGCAAGAAGCGGGGATACGTCGCCTCCTCGCTCGTGCTCGCCACCGGTGCCGCCCTGGCCGTGGTGGCCCGCGAAGCGCCAGAGGCCGCGGTCTTCGTCGCGGTGGGCCTGATCGGGGTCGGCTATGCAGGGGCCCAGGTCTTCCCCCTGGCCATGCTGCCGGACGCGGCGGCCGCTGATGCACGGCGTACCGGGGAGAACCGGATCGGCGTCTTCACCGGGGTGTGGACCGCCGGCGAGACGCTCGGCCTCGCCCTGGGCCCGGGGCTCTTCGCGCTGATGCTGGCCATCGGCGGCTACCAGTCCTCCACCACCGGCGGCGCCGAGCAGAGCGACGCGGCGATCACCGCCATCGTGGTTGGCTTCTCCGTGGTGCCAGCCATCATCGTCCTGGCCTCGCTGTGGTGGCTGGGCCGCTACACACTGACCGCTGCCGACCTCGAGGAGCCCCTGGCATGAACGACGTACTCGCCCGACTGCGTGAGCTCCAGGCCGCGGACCTGCCGGTGCACGGCGGCCGCACCCTGGCCTACGTCTATGACTCCGGGCTCGCCGAGGTGGACGAGGTGGCCCGGGCCGCGGTGGCGGCGTACGCCGGGTCGAACGGCCTGGACCCGACCGCTTTCCCGTCCCTGCTGGCGATGGAGAACGACCTGGTCGGGTTCGCCGCGGACCTGCTGGACGCGCCCTCCTCCGCGGTCGGCACGGCAACCTCGGGCGGGACCGAGTCGGTGCTGCTCGCGGTGCAGTCCGCGCGCGACGGCGCACCGGGCGTGGAGCGCCCCAACATGGTGCTGCCCTCGACAATCCATGCCGCCTTCTTCAAGGCCGCACACTACTTCGGCGTCGAGGCCCGGGTGGCCCCGGTGGGTGCCGACTTCCGTGCCGACGTGGAGGCGATGGCCGCGCTGGTCGACGACTCCACCGTGCTGGTCGCCGGCAGCGCGCCCTCCTATGCGCACGGCGTGGTGGACCCGATCACCGAACTGGCAGCGATGGCTGCCGGGCGCGGGATCCGCTTCCACGTCGATGCCTGCATCGGTGGCTGGGTGCTCCCGTACGCCGCCCGTCTGGGGCGCGACGTACCGGGGTGGACGTTCGCGGTGCCCGGCGTCACCAGCATCTCGGTGGACCTGCACAAGTACGGCTACACCCCAAAGGGCATCTCGCTGCTGCTGCACCGCGACCCCGCACTGCGCCGCTCGCAGTATTTCGCCCATGCCGACTGGCCCGGCTACACGATGCTCAACTCGACGTTGCAGTCCACCAAGTCCGGTGGG
This sequence comes from Nocardioides sp. AE5, assembly GCF_031844485.1. Lineage (NCBI taxonomy): Bacteria > Bacillati > Actinomycetota > Actinomycetes > Propionibacteriales > Nocardioidaceae > Nocardioides > Nocardioides sp. AE5. The sequence continues at coordinate 592,938 of NZ_JAUZVI010000001.1, read as the reverse complement.
CCGCTGGCTGCCGCCTGGGCCGTGGTGCAGCAACTCGGCAACGCCGGTTATGAGCGGCTCACCGCCGACGTGTTCGCCGCGGTGGACGCGATCGTTGCCGGCGTCGCCCGGATCCCCCACCTGCGCGTGGTGGCCGCACCGGACTCGACCCTGGTCGCGCTGGGGACCGACGAGACATGCGACCCGTTCACGATCTGCGACGAGATGGCCGCGGCCGGTTGGTTCGTCCAGCCCCAGATGGCCTTCGGTGGGCACCCGGCCACCATCCACCTCTCCGTCTCCGCCGCGACCCTGGGTGCGGTCGACGACTTCCTCGCCGCGCTGGTCGCCGCGGTCGACAATGCCGTGGCGGCGGGCCCGGTGGGGGTCGACCCGGAGGTGGTCGCCTTCATCGAGGCGCTCGACCCGACCGCCCTCAGCGATGCGGACTTCGATGGCCTGCTCGCCGCCTCGGGCCTGATCGACGCCTCGGCAGGTGGTGACCTGGAAGTCCCGGACCGGATGGCCGAGGTGAACGCGATGCTCGACGTGGCCTCGCCGCGGATGCGCGAGGCACTGCTGGTCGCCTTCCTGGACCGACTGCAGCGCCCTCGCCGCTGATCCCACGAACGCTCAATCGTTGCGCTTCGAGCGCTCGTGGGGCCTGTTGACAAGCACCCGGGATCACGCCTACCTTCCTGTTACCTGAATCACCTTTCAGATTCTCTCAGGAAGGCCCCGAGATGCGGATCAGGTGCTGCCGGGAGCGGCGCCCGCCCCTATCCGGACGTCGAGGTCCGCCTGGTCACCCCGGAGGCCGGCGAGGTGGTCCCCGGCCCGGGCACCGGCGAACTCCAGGTGCGCGGGCCCGGCGTCTTCGCCGGCTACCTCGGCGACCCGGCCGCCACCGCCCGGTCGATGGACGAGGGGTGGTTGCGCACCGGCGACCTGGCCGCCAGGGACACCGACGGCGGATCCACGATCGTGGACCGGCTGAAGAACATCTACATCTCCGGCGGGGAGAACGTCGCCCCGGCCGAGGTCGAGGTCGGCTATGCGCCGCGCACCCGTTCATCGCCGAGGCAGCCGTCCTCGGCACCGCCGACCCAGTCTGGGGCGAGGTCGGGGTCGCCTTCGTGGTGGCCCGCTCGGGCGCCGCGCTGACCGAGGCCGAGGTGAGCGAGCACGCCGCGAACCGCCTGGCCCGGTTCAAGGTGCCGCACCGGGTGCACCTGGTCGACGAACTCCCCCGCACCGCGCTCGGCAAGGTCGCCCGCGGCCAACTGCGCAACTCCATCACCAGCGAAGGGACCCACCATGGAAGGCCTTGACTTCAACGCACCCGGGCCCGCCGCTGGCGATGGCACCGGCGCGCCTGCGGAGAAGCCGCTGACCAAGCGCGGGGCCGCGACCCGGGCCAAGCTGCTGGACGCGGCGGAGCACGTCTTCGCCGAGCTCGGCTACCACGAGGCCTCGATCGTGAAGATCACCGAACGGGCGGGCGTCGGCCTGGGCACGTTCTACCTCTACTTCGCGAGCAAGCAGGCGGTCTTCGAGGCCCTGGTGATCGACCTGAACCGTCGGGTGCGCCACTCCATGGCCGAGGCGATGGCCGGCGCCGCCAACCGCCTGGAGGCCGAACGGGCCGGCTTCGCAGGCTTCTTCCGCTTCACCGCCGAGCACCCCGCCCTCTACCGCGTCGTACGTGAGTCCGAGTTCGTCTCCCCGGAGACCCTCAAGCTCCATTACACCCGGATCGTGGAGGGCTACGTGGAGGGGCTCACCAAGGCACAGGCCGTGGGCGAGGTCGACGACATCGACCCGTCCGTGGCGGCGTGGGCCCTGATGGGGATGGGTGAACTGATCGGGATGCGCTTCATCCTCTGGGAGCGCGACGCGGACGGCAATCCGCCCTCCGAGCTCCCGGCCGACGTCTTCGACAACATGATGCGCTTCATCAACAACGCGCTGGCACCCCGGCGCGAAGGAGGGGACCAACTGTGACGGACCAGGACCTGGTCGGGCGGCGGGCAGTCATCACCGGTGGAGCCAGCGGGATCGGCCGCGCCTGCGCTCGAACTCGCCGGCCGCGGCGCGAGCGTGGTGGTCGCCGACGTCGACGGGGACGCCGCTGCGTCGGTGGCCTCCCAGGCCGGCGGCGAGGCGTGGCAGGTCGACCTCTCCGACACCGACGCCCTGGTCGAGGCCTCCCTGGAGGCGACATCCTGGTCAACAACGCCGGCATCCAGCGGGTCAGCCCGATCCCCGACTTCGACCCGGAAGCCTTCCGGCTGATCCAGCGGATCATGCTCGAGGCCCCGTTCCTCTTGATCCGTGCGGTCCTGCCGGGCAGGTACGCCAAGGGCTGGGGCCGCATCGTCAACCTCTCCAGCGTGCACGGCCTGCGCGCCAGCGCCAACAGGTCGGCGTACGTCGCGGCGCAGCACGGACTGGAGGGGCTGTCCAAGGTGACCGCGCTGGAGGGTGGCCCGCACGGGGTGACCAGCAACTGCGTCAACCCCGCCTATGTGGGCACACGATCACCCTGGCCAAGGAAGGCGCCGCGGCGACCGCCGCCGCCATCCGCGAGGAACTGTCCTGACACGAACGCTCACTCGTTGTGTCGCGAACGCTCACTTCTTGATCTCCGAAAGCTCAATCGTCGTCGTCGCGCATCAACGAGTGAGCGTTCGTGGGGCCGGTTTCAGGGGTGCGCGGGCAGTGACCAGTCGACGGGCTCCCCGCCCTGCTCGACGAGCAACTGGTTGACCCGGCTGAACGAGCGGGAGCCGAAGAAACCGCGGCTCGCCGAGAGCGGGGACGGGTGGGCCGAGGCGACCACGGGCACGCCGCCCAGCCGGGGCTTCAGCGACTGTGCGTCGCGGCCCCACAGGATGGCGGCCAGCGGCCCGCCACGGCGCACCAGCGCGTCGATCGCGCATTCGGTGACCGCCTCCCAGCCGCGCCCGCGATGGGAGGCGGCTTCGCCGGGCCGCACGGTGAGCACACGGTTGAGCAGCATCACGCCCTGGTCGGCCCACGCGCCCAGGTCGCCGTGGGCGGCGCGGGGCAGGCCGAGGTCGGCCTCGAGCTCGGCATAGATGTTGGCCAGGCTGCGCGGGATCGGACGTACGTCGGGGGCCACCGCGAAGCTGAGGCCAATCGGGTGCCCCGGCGTGGGGTAGGGATCCTGGCCCACGACCAGCACCTTGACCTCGGCGAGCGGCCGCTGGAAGGCGCGCAGGACGTGGTCGCCGGCCGGCAGGAAGGGGCGTCCGGCGGCCAGTTCCTCGCGGAGGAACTGGCCCATCCGGGCGATCTGCTCGTCCACGGGCGCCAACGCCTCCGCCCAGTCCCGTGCAACGAGCCCCTTGTCGACCAGTCCTGCCAACGCGCTCATGGGGGTCACGATAGGCGACCATGGAATACAGTTTAGATTTCAACTATTGTGAGGGCATGACCACTACGAAGATGCCCGCCCTCTACATCGGCCACGGCGCCCCCCGCTGCTCGACGACCCGATCTGGTCGAGCCAGCTCGCCGCCTGGGCCAAGGACCTCCCTCGCCCCAAGGCGATCCTGATCGTCAGCGCCCACTGGGAATCCGCGCCGGTCAGCCTGACCGCCTCCGGTGTGCCCCTGGTCTATGACTTCGGCGGATTCGCGCAGAAGTACTACGAGATGACCTATGCCACCCCGGACGCCAGTGACCTCACGGCCCGGGTCGCGGCGATGATGCCCGACGGCGAACCGGTCCACCAGCACCGCAGCCGCGGCCTGGACCACGGCGCCTGGGTGCCGCTGAAGATCATGTACCCCGACGCCGACATCCCGGTGCTGCAGATGTCCCTGCCCACCAACGACCCGTACACGCTGCTCAAGCTCGGCGAGCGGCTGCGCCCGCTGCGCGACGAGGGCGTGCTGATCATCGGCTCCGGGTTCCTCACCCACGGCCTGCCGTTCCTCAAGGAGTGGAGCATCGACGCCGCCGCACCCGGGTGGTCGAAGGACTTCGACCTGTGGGCCGGCGAGGCCCTGGCCCGGGGCGACGTGGACGAGCTGGCGGCATACCGCTCGAAGGCGCCCGGGATGCCCTATGCACACCCGACCGTGGAGCACTACATCCCGCTCTTCATCACCCTCGGCGCTGCCGACAAGGCCGACGACCCCGGTGAGCAGAAGATCGACGGCTACTGGATGGGCCTGGCCAAGCGTTCGCTCCAGGTGGCCTGACCCGGCACGAACGCAACGCAACGAGTGAGCGTTCGTGTCAGCGGATGCCGAGCTTGCGCATCACCCGCAGGCCGATGATCTGCTGCTTGACGTTCTCCTCGAACGGGACGCCCTCGGGGGCGCCCATCACCTGCTTCTTGAGGATGCCGACGTTCTGGCAGTCGGTGTACTTCAACAGGCCCTGGTCGCCGTGGCGCGCGCCGACGCCGGACTGCTTCACGCCGCCGGACGGGGTGCCCTTGGAGGCGTACGCCGTGGCAAGGATGTCGTTGATGTTCACGTTGCCCGAGTGGATCCGGCGCCCCACCCGGATGGCGTTGTCGATGTCGCCACCCCACACGGAGGCGTTGAGGCCATAGTCCGTGTCGTTGGCCAGGGCGATCGCCTCGTCCTCGGTGCGATAGCGGTGCAGCGCCACCACCGGGCCGAAGGTCTCCCCCACGCCGGCCAGCATCTCCTTGGTGACGCCCTCGAGGATGGTCGGCGCATAGAACGCCGGCCCGATTTCCGGCAGTTCGCGTCCGCCGGTCAGCACCGTGGCGCCCTTGGCAACGGCGTCCTCCACGTGCGAGGCCACCCGGTCCTTGTGGTCGACCGAGACCAGGGAGCCGACCTCCGGGTCGAAGTCGTACGCCGCACCCACCACAAGCGCCTCGGTCGCCTCGACGAAGCGGCGCTTGAAGTCGTCATAGATGGTGTCGTGGATGTACATCCGCTCGATGTGCATGCAGATCTGCCCGGTGTTGCCGAAGGCCCCGAAGAGGGCACCCTTGACCACGTCGTCGAGGTTCGCGTCCGGAAGCACGATCATCGGGTTCTTGCCGCCGAGCTCGAGGCAGGCGCCGATCAGGTTGCGCCCGGCCCGCTCCCCGATCACCCGGCCGGTGTTGGTGGAGCCGGTGAACATCACATAGTTGGCGTTGTCGATCAGCGTCGGGCCGACGTCCGGCCCCTCCCCGCAGACCACCTGGAAGAGGCCCTTGGGCAGGCCCGCCTGCTCCAGCAGTTCGATGCCGTACAACGGCGAGAGCGCAGTCTTGTTGTCCGGCTTGACCACCACGCCGTTGCCGGCGATCAGCGCCGGGATGGCATCGGAGATGCCGGTGGCGAAGGGGAAGTTCCACGGCGCGATGATCCCGACGACGCCCTTGGGCTGGCGGGTCTCCAGCGACGAGGAGACCATCGGCACCGGGCCGGCGTGCTTCTTCGGCGCAAGCACCTTGGGGGCGCGCTTGATGTAGTAGCCGGCCACCATCGGGATGTCGAGGGTCTCCTCGAACGCCATCCGGCGGGCCTTGCCGGACTCCACCTGGATCAGGTCCACGATGGTGGAGTTGTGCTTGAGCACCAGCGAGTGGAACTTCTTGAAGACCTTGAGCCGCTTCTTCAGCGGCCACTGCGACCACTCGGCCTGGGCCGCGCGGGCGGTGGCGAACGCCTGCTCGATGTCGGCCGGCGTCGACTGCGGGAGCTCGACGAGGACCTCGCCGGTGTAGACCTCGGTCAGCTTCCAGGTGCCCCCGGAGGTCGACGGCACCCGCGAGACGAGGCGCTCGAGGAAGCGGTCGGTGACGGCGGCTGGGCGGGTCAGGGCCATGGTGTTTCCCCTCAGTTGCTCTCGGACAGGATGATCTCGCCGGCCTTGTCGCCGATCATCATCGACGGGGCATTCGTGTTGCCGCCGGTGATGCTCGGCATGATCGAGGCGTCGGCGACCCGGAGGCCCTCGATGCCCCGGACCTTGAGGTCGGGCCCCACGACAGCGCGCTCGTCGACACCCATCCGGCAGCTGCCGACCGGGTGGTAGACGGTGGTCACCCGGCGCAGCGCCTCGGCGCGCAGGGACTCCCCGGAGTACGACGGACCGGGCTCGTACTCCTCCTTGACGTGCTTGGCGATCGCGGAGTCCGCCATGATCGAGCGGATCATCTCCATGCCCTCCACGATCACGTCGAGGTCGTCCGGCTCGGCGAGCAGGTTCGGGTCGATCAGCGGCGCCTCCAGCGGGTCGTTGCTGGCCAGGCGCACCGTGCCCCGGGAACGGGGGCGGATCAGCGTGGAGAAGACCGACAGCGACGGGCGCTTGTCCGGGGACAGCCGCGCCGGCTCGTCCTGGAACGGCGGGTAGGACCACGGGATCGCGAAGAGCTGCAGGTCCGGGACCACACCGTCGGAGAGCGACGTGTGCACGAAGCCGCCGGCCTCGAAGACCGAGTGCGACAAGAAGGTGCTGCCGGGCTTGAGCCGGTCCTTGATGATGCCGCCACCGAAGTGGAGCGCGGTGGATCGGTGCGGCGAGTTGTCCACGGCGTACGTCATCGGGACGAAGAGGTGGTCGTGCAGGTTGTCGCCGACCGGCAGGTCGGCCAGGGTCCGGATGCCCTTCTCCTCCAGGTGCGCGGCCGGGCCGATCCCCGACAGCATCAGCAGCTGCGGGGAACCGAAGGCGCCGGCAGAGAGGATCACCTCGCGACGGGCCCGGACCGTACGGCGTACGCCCTTCTTGTCCAGCACCTCGACGCCGGTGGCGCGGCCGTTGGTGACCACGACCTTGGAGACGGTGCCGCGCTGCTGCACCTCGAGGCTGGGCAGCTCCGCCTCGGTGAGGTAGCCGCGTGAGGAGGAGTAGCGCAGGTTGTTCCCGGTGTTCTCCTGGATCACGTGCATGCCGAACTGCTCGGCGCCGTTGTAGTCACTGTTGACCGGCACGCCCAGCGCCGAGGAACCGGCAGCGATGAAGGTCTTGGCCGCGTCGCAGATGTCGCCGTTCTCGAGGACCTTGATCGGGCCTCCCTTGCCGCGGTACTCACTCGCGGGGCCGGCCCAGTCCTCCATCCGCTTGAAGTTCTGGAGCACGTCCTCATAGCCCCAACCCTTGTTGCCCTCGGCCTCCCAGGAGTCGAAGTTCTCCTTGTTGCCGCGCACGAAGATCATCCCGTTGACCGAGCCGGAACCACCCATCACCTTGCCGCGGGTGGCGGGGAGCTTGCGGTCCAGGACGTGCTTCTGCGGGGTGGTGTAGAAGCCCCAGTCGAAGCGGCTTTTCAGCTTCGGGTCGCTGTAGATCATGGTGATCATGCCGGGACGCTTGAACATGATCGACCGGTCGCTGCCGCCGGCCTCGATCATGATCACCGAGTGCCCGGCCTCGGCCAGGCGGCCGGCCACGGCACAACCGGCGGAGCCGGCTCCGACCACGACGTAGTCGGCTTCGCTGGAGTACGGCTTCTTGCCCATGTGTTCCTGTCCTCTTCTGCATCCGGGTGTGGCGCGGCCCACACGCGGATTCACTGTAACAAGTTCTAGTTTCCGGGGGAAGGGCAAACCGACCGTCGGTATGTGACTCGGGAGCCCGCCTGCCGGCGCGGCTGCCACCGGCTTGGGGCCATGCCCCACCCGGGTGCCAGAATGAGCGGGTGAAGGTGCTCTCCATCCAGTCCTCGGTCGCCTATGGCCACGTCGGCAACTCCGCGGCAGTCTTCCCGCTGCAACGCCTCGGCCATGAGGTGTGGCCGGTCTTCACCGTGCACTTCTCCAACCACACCGGGTACGGCGCCTGGCGCGGTCCGCTGCTCTCGGCCGACGACGTACGCGAGGTGATCACCGGGATCGAGGAGCGCGGCGTCCTGGACCAGGTCGACGTCGTGCTCTCCGGCTACCAGGGCGGCGAGGAGATCGGCGGCGTCATCCTCGACGCAGTGGCCCGGGTCAAAGCAGCCAACCCGCAGGCCATCTATGCCTGCGACCCGGTGATGGGCAACGCGAAGAGCGGCTGCTTCGTGCACCCGGCGATCCCGGACCTGCTGCGCGACCGGGTGGTCCCCCACGCTGACCTGATCACGCCCAACCAGTTCGAGCTCGGCTACCTGACCAACACCTCTCCCCGCTCCCTGGCCGAGACGCTGGACTCGGTCGATCTGGCCCGCGCGATGGGGCCGAGCACGGTCCTGGTGACCAGCGTCGAGCAACCCGACGCACCGGAAGGGACGATCGAGATGCTGGCCGTCACCGACGACGGCGCCTGGCTGGTGCGTACGCCGCACCTGCCGATCAAGGCCAACGGCTCCGGCGACCTGACCGCCGCCCTCTTCACCGCGCGGCTGCGCGCCACCGGCGACCCGGCGTACGCACTGGCCGCCACCGCGAGCTCCGTGCTCGGCGTGCTGCAGGCGACCGTGGACTCCGGCGAGCGCGAACTGCAGATCGTGCTCGGCCAGGAGGCGATCGCCAACCCGGCCATGGAATTCGAGGCGACGCAGGTGCGGTGACCACACCGCAGGCGGTGGATTGGAGCCGGTGACAGGAGTCGAACCCGCGACATCCTCATTACAAGTGAGGCGCTCTACCAACTGAGCTACACCGGCATGCCGTCCGTGACGGCGCGCCCATGCTAGTGGGTATCGCCGCAGGTTCGTCGAGGGTGGTCCGTGCCGTGACCTCCGTCCGTGCCCGGGGCGCAGGTGCTGTGGCAATGCGACACGTGACATCCACCCGGGCACAACACCTCGTTCATCCGCACGGTGCAGATTCATGCCCATGCGCATTGCCCAACTCGCCAACTTCTTCGGCCCCGCCTCGGGCGGCATCAAGACCGCGATCAACGCGCTCGGCACCGGCTATGCCGCGGCCGGCGCCCAGCGGATGCTCCTGGTGCCCGGTCCGGTCGACGCCCGCCTGGAGAGCGCAGCTGGCCCCGTGGTCCAGTTCCGGGCGCCTCGGGTGGGTGGCGGCTATCGGTTGATCGTGGAGCCGTGGCGGGTGATCGCCGCGCTGGAGGAGTTCGGCCCGACCTCGATCGAGGTGAGCGACAAGTCCACCCTGCTGCCGCTCACCCGGTGGGCGCGGCGCAACGGAGTCGGCTCCCTGCTCTTCTCCCATGAGCGACTCGACCTGATGCTGGGCATGCGCACCGGCTTCGGGGAGACGGCGCGCGTGGCGATCGGGATGCACAACAAGATCCTGGTCCGCCAGTTCGATGCCGTGGTGGTCACCTCCCGGTTCGCGCAGCGTGAGTTCTCCGCGGCTGCCGCCAGCGCCGGGAAGCCGGTGCACCGGATCCCGCTGGGCGTGGACCTGGTCGACTTCTGCCCCGCTGCGGCGCTGGAGGCGGATTCAGTCATGCCACGGCGACGTGACGACGTACTCCGCCTGGTCCACGTCGGCCGGCTCTCGCGGGAGAAGAGTCCCCACCTGGCGGTGGCCACTGCGGTGGCGCTGCACCGCCGCGGCGTACCGGTCCACCTGGATGTGTACGGCGAGGGGCCCCACCTCCACGAACTCAAGGCCATCGCCGGCGACGCATCGGTCACCTTCCACGGCCACATCTGCGGTCGCCGCGCGCTCGCCGCCCGGATCGCATCGGCCGACATCGCGCTCTCGGTCTGCCCCGGCGAGACCTTCGGCCTGGCCGTGCTGGAGGCCCTGGCCTGCGGCACCCCGGTGGTGACGGCCTCCGTGGGCGGCGCCAGCGAACTCGTCGACGCCGACTCGGGTGAGCGCGGTGCCCCGGATCCGGACTCCCTGGCCGACGCCGTGCTCCGGCTGGCCGCGCGCGACGTCGTACGCCGCCGGGCGGCCGCCCGGGCCCGGGCCGAGCAGTTCGCCTGGTCGACCACGGTGGACCGGATGCTCGCGGTGCACGCCACCCTCGGCGCCGGCATCGGCACCGAACTCGCCACCGCCTGACCCGGGCCCGGCCCACCGGGCGCGTTCAGTCGGCCGGCTGGGCGATGTGGGCGATCCGGGAACGGGCCCGCGTGGTCAGCAGCACGATCCCACCGAGCGCGGCCGCGCAGGTGCTGCCGACCACGATGATCAGGTAGGCGCCGTGCAGCGACGAATCCAGCGGCGCGACCAGGCCGGCGACCACCGAGAGGGCGATCAGGAAGACGGTGCCCGAGCGCCCGAGCCGATGCACGGCCAGGAAGGGCACCAGCCACAGGAAGTACCACAAATGCACCACCGGGCTGAGCAGCAACGAAGCGGAGACGATGAAGACCGTTGCCGCGATCCCCGTCGACCGGTCGCCGGTGCGCCAGCGCAGCGCCACCCAGCCGGCCACGACCAGCGCCGCCACGGTGGCCAGGGCCCGCGTCCACTCCAGGAAGAATGCCTCGGGCGCCCCCGCCCCGAGTCCGCGGGCGATCAGATCGACGACGCCACCGAGCACCGTCGGCGCGGAGAGCGGTGTGTTGACGGTGCCCGGGACGGCCAGCGCGGCGAGCCACCCGGTGCCCAGGCCCCAGATCGCGCCCAGCCCCCACAGGGTGCCGATGGCCACCACGCCGACCGCCACCAAACGGCGTACCCGCTGCGCGAGGGTGGCGGCGAGCGGCAACGAGACCAGCGCGACCGCGATGCAGATCAGGCCTCCCGGCAACTTCACTGCGGCCGCGGCGCCGCCCAGCGCTGCAGCCCACGGCCATCCCCGCTCTTCGGCCACGACCAGGGCCGCGGCCATCAGGCCCACCATCAGCAGGTCGTTGTGGAGCCCGCCGACACCGTTGGACACCATCAACGGCGAAGCCAGCACCAGCCCCGAGGCCAGCGCCGGGTTCACTCCGTTCCAGCGCGCCAGCCGGGGCAGCGCCCAGGCCAGCAGCACCAGGCCGATCATGGCGACGCAGCGGTGCGCGATGACGAGGACCCATGGGTCTGCCGTGAGCCGGGCGGCGATGTCGCCGAGGATCAGCGGCAGCGGACCGTACGGCGTCGGGGTGTTCATCCACTGGGGATCGACTGCCTGGCTGATCGGTCCGCGCAGCACGCCGGGCCCATGCTCGTACGGCGACATGTCGAGCGTGGTGAGCATGCCCTGGGCCGCATAGCTCCAGCCGTCCCGGGAGAAGAGCGGTGGGGCGATCAACAACGGCAACGCCCACACGACGGTCGCCTGGCGGACCAGGCCGAGTGCCTCCGCCTGCTCCCCCGCCCCCGCCCCGGCAGCGTGGCGACAGAGCCGGATCCACGCGGCCGCCAGCATGCCGAGGCCGACCAGGACGACGGCCAGGCCGAGCATCCGGCCAGCGGTCGAGCCACGCAGCAGGAGCAGGGGATCCAGGTGCAGCACCCGCGCGGATCGCGGCAGTGGCGAGACCACCATGCCGCCCGCCAGGACGAGCAGTGATCCGATCATTCCTCGCGTGAGCATCCCGGCGATGCTCGCCCGCGCCGACGTCCATCATGCGACCGTGCTGCGAGGGCCGGGTGAATGGTGTCCGAACAGGGCCTGCGGCTCGCTCCCCTTGTGCGGTGCTGTTGACGAAAACGGGGCGCACAGCCCTACTCAAGCGACCGTTTCCCCGCGTTACAAGGAGAAGGGGACGGGCGTCGTACGAGGAGAGGAGGAGGCGGGACGCCTACTCGCCGGGCTGGGACTCCGGCGAGGGATCGGCCGGCGCCGTCGGCCGGTCGGGGGCCGCCGGCGAGGTGTCTTCGTCGGTGTCGGCAGGTGCCAGGGCACCACCGGGCAGCGCCACCCCGGCCTCGCCGCCACCGTCGGGCGGCAATTCAAAGGTCAGCTCGACCCAGTCCTGGACGGTGAAGTAGCCCGTGGTCTGCAGGGTGACCACCTGGATGCCGACCGGGCGACCGTCGCGATAGGTGATCAGCGACATCTCGGCGGCACGGCGCAACTTGCTGCCGACCGCGATCGCGTACGCCGCTCCCCCGGTGGTGCCGTTGGTGAACTGGTAGCCGACCTCGCCGTTCTCCCCGAGCACGGCATCGGGCCCGGTCTGCACGTGGATGTGCCCGGCCACGGCCAGGTCGACGCAGCCACGGGCCAGTGATTCCTTGGCCATGTTGATGTCGTGGACCATCAGCGTGCCGACCCGGTCACTGGCACAGAGGATGTCGGCGATGTAGGCGCTCTTCTCGCCGATCGTCATCCCGACCTGGTCGCGCCAGTTGCCCAGGCCGCTGGAGCGCGGGTCGTTGAAGGAGGCGAACCTGCCCATCGGCTCGGTGTCGATCGGCTCATGGGTCGCGACCGTCCAGCCCAGGTCGGCCATGTAGGTCTCCACGAAGTCGCCGCTGTCGTGGTTGCCGACGATCGAATAACGGTGCTCGAAGTCCTCGAAGGCATCGGCGAGCGAGTCGAGGGAGAACGCCTCCCAGCGCGCCCCGGTCGAGGTGTCGTCACCGGCGTCGAGCACGACGGTGGCCCCGGCCCGGTCCGCTACGGCACGCACCACCGGGTCCATCCCGATGTTGTCGTGGCGGTCCGAGACCAGGATCGCGACGGTCTCGCCCTCGCCGGGGTCGCGGACCGTTATGTCGGCGGCGCGGTCCCTGGCCGCGGCATAGAAGGCGTGGCTGGACTGGTAGGTGTCGATGGCGCTCATCACCAGTCGGCGGGTGCCCTCGGCGGAGAGCGAGCCCTGGATCTCGATGCCGCGCACTTCGTCGGGCATCGGCACGCCGGGCAGGTATTCGTCCAGGGTGAGCCAGGTCGTCGCGTCGACCACGCTCGGCTGGCCGGCCTGCCACGACTTGTTGACCAGCACCACGCCGGCGCCTGTGCACACCACGATCACCAACCCCGAGGTGGCGATGCGACGCAGGCGGGTGTGACCGAGCAACTGGCGACGCCGATTCTTGCCGATCAGGAACCAGATGCCGATCGGCAACAGGGCGAGCAGCCCACCGCGCACGGACGCGTCGATCGCCATCCGCTTCAGCGCACCGGTGACCAACCCGATCTGGGCATCGGGCTGGCTGGCGATGAATGCATAGCGCTCGACGGCCTCCTCGATGCTGCCGGCCTCGGTCTTGCCGAGCACCACGTTCACCCCGAGCGGCGCGCCCGAATCCATCCGTACGTCGGGCAGGAACGGGCCGGTGCGCAGCGTGACGTAGCCCGAGAGGGTCGGGCTGATCACCGCGTCATGGCTGGCCACGCTGATCTGGGTCTCGGAGGAGAAGAAGATGCCCACCGAGGCCGGGATCGCCATCGCGAGCCACGCGACGACATAGACCAGCACCCGCAACGCGCCGCGCTTGCGGTCCCTGGACGTGGTGGCTGGCTCAGGCACGGGCCTGTGCGATGGCGTAGAGCGCCACGGAGGCGGCCACGCCTGCGTTGAGGGATTCCAGGCTGTTCGCCATCGGGATCGAGACCAGTTGGTCGCAGGTCTCGGAGACCAGGCGTCCCAGCCCCTTGCCCTCCGAGCCGACCACCAGGACCAGCGGACCATCGGCCAGGTCGAAGTCGGGCAGCGCGACCTCCCCGTCGGCCGCCAGCCCGACGACCATGCAGCCCGCCGCCTGGTAGGCCTTCAACTGGCGGACCAGGTTGACCGTCTGGGCGACCGGGAGCCGGACCGCAGCACCGGCCGACGTCTTCCACGCCGAGGCGGTCATCGAGGCGGCCCGCCGCTCGGGGATGACGACGCCGTGGGCGCCGAAGCCCGCAGCGGAGCGGACCACCGCACCGAGGTTGCGCGGGTCGGTGACCGAGTCGAGCGCAACGATCAGCGGCGGCTCGCCGTTGGTCGCTGCAGCATCGAGGAAGTCGGCCGGGTCGGCGTACTCATAGGCCGGGATCCGGGCGGCGAGTCCCTGGTGGACCGCTCCGCCGGTGAGCCGGTCCATCTCGACGCGGGAGACCTCGAGCAGCGGGATGCCGGCATCCGCGGCCAGGCCGAATGCCTCGCGCAGGCGCCCGTCCCGCTCGGTGCCCTCGACGACATAGATCGCGGTGGCGGGCATGCCGCCGCGCAGCGCCTCGACCACGGAGTTGCGCCCGGCCACCCATTCGGCGTCCGAGCCCTTGGTGACCTTCCGCTTGGGGCGGGCCGCGGCGGACTTGTCCACCTTGTTGCGCTGCTTGTAGACCTTGTGGTTCGGGCGGTCGGCGGCCTTCGGGGTGGGTCCCTTGCCCTCGAGACCGCGGCGTACCCGGCCGCCGGACCCCACCGCCGGGTTGCCCTTGGCGGACTTGCGGATCGCGCCCTTGCGCTGGCTGTTGCCGGCCATCAGTTCCTGCCCTCGCCCTGGTCGTTGCCCAGCGACCACTGCGGTCCGCTCGGGGTGTCGGTGATCTCGATCCCGGCCGCCTTGATCCGATCCCGGATCGCGTCAGCAGCCGCATAGTCCTTCTCCGCGCGGGCCTGGTCGCGCTGCTCCATCAGGCCGGTGACCAGCACGTCGATCGCAGCGGTCCACCGCTCGCCATCGGCGGCACCGCGCTCGGCGAAGTCGTCGGGGTGCAGGCCGAGCACGTCGAGCATGGCCAGCACACTGGCCAGGTTCTCCGCCAGCGCATCCGGCTCGGCCAGGAGCTTGTTGCCCTCGCGCACGGTGTTGTGCAGCACCGCCACCGCGGCCGGGGTGCCCAGGTCGTCGTCCATCGATGCGACGAACTCCGCGGGCAGGCCGGCCAGCAGCCCTGCTGCGGGAAGTCGCGCCGGCCGCTGGCCGAGCACCTGCTCTGCGCGGGCGACGTACGCCTGGATCCGGCGGAAGCCGACCGCCGCCTCGGTGAGCGCCTGGTCGGAGAACTCCACGTTGGAGCGATAGTGCGCGGCGACCATGTAGAAGCGCAACTCGGCGGCGCTGACCCGCTGCAGCACGTTGGGCACCAGCAGCGAGTTGCCCAGCGACTTGGACATCTTCTCGCCGGCGGTGGTGATCCAGGCGTTGTGCATCCAGTACGTCGCGAAGCCGCGGCCGGCGGCACGTGACTGGGCCAGTTCGTTCTCGTGGTGCGGGAAGCGCAGGTCCAGCCCGCCACCATGGATGTCGAAGGTGTCGCCGAGGTATTTGCCGGCCATCGCGGAGCATTCGATGTGCCAACCCGGACGGCCCCGGCCCCACGGCGAGGGCCAGCTCGCCGTGGCCGGTTCGCCGGCCTTGTGGCCCTTCCACAGCGCGAAGTCGCGGGGGTCGCGCTTTCTCGAGGCATGGTGCGGGTCGACATCTCCGCTCGCCTCCATGTCGTCGACCCGCTGGCCGGTCAGTTCGCCGTAGGCCGACCACGAGCGGACGTCGAAGTAGACGTCACCCGACCCGTCCTCGGCGGCGTACGCGTGGCCGCGCTCGATGATCTGGGCGATCAGTTCGACCATCTCGGGGATGTGCCCGGTGGCGAGTGGTTCGTACGTCGGCGGGGCGACGTTGAGCACGGCATAGGCGGCGCCGAGCTCGCGGGCCATGTCGTAGGCGAGGTTGTACCAGGGCCGGCCCTGCTCGGCGGCCTTGATCAGGATCTTGTCGTCGATGTCGGTAATGTTGCGGATGAAGGTGACCTCATAGCCGCTCGCCCGCAGCCAGCGCTGCAGCACGTCGAAGTTGACCCCGGAGCGGATGTGGCCGACGTGCGGCTCGGACTGCACGGTGAGCCCGCAGGCATAGATCGAGGCCTTCCCCTCCTCGAGGGGCGTGAAGTCACGGACTTCACGGGTCGCGGTGTCATAGATCCTCAGGCTCACCCGGTCAATCCTAGGGGTTGTGCGGGTGCTGGGCCGATTCGAGCGCTCCCGGGACAGCACCGGAAAATTCGCACCACGTGCAAGGGATCCGGTGCCATCTCGGACTTCTCCGGCTCAGACGCCATAGCCCCCGTCGACGTCCAGCTTCTGCCCGGAGATGAACCCGGCAGCCTCCGAGGCCAGGAAGACGACCGCCTCGGCGATGTCGTGGGCGGTGCCGAACCGGCGCAGTGGAATGTTGTCGCGGGTGATCGCCAGGGCGTCTGCGGAGAGGTCGCCGGAGTCGATCAGCCGGGCCGCCATGCCGTCGGTGAGCATCCCCGGGCCGACGGCGTTGACCCGGACCCCGAACCGGCCCTCCTCGGCAGCCAGGCCCCGGACCAGGGCCTCGACGGCTCCCTTGGGGCCCGAGGAGAGCCCGTCGCGGACCGGATAGCGGGCGGTCGCTGCGGTGGTGACCGCCACGATCGACCCCTTGCTGACACGCAGGTGCGGCAGCGCCGGGTGCACCACGTTGAAGAAGCCCGCGGTGTCGGCCTGCAGCTGCGCCGCCATCTGCTCCGGCGCGACCCGGGACAGGTGCACCATCGGCACGTGCGGCCCGGCGGCGTGCACCAGCGTGTGGATGCCGCCGTACACCGCCGCCACCGCGTCCACCACCTCGGCGCTCTCGACGGCGGAGGCCACGTCGAGCCGGTGTGCGGAGGAGCGCGCGCCCCACCCGGTGGCGGCCTGGGCGATCGCGTCGGCCGCCTCCTGATTGCCACGGAAGGTGACCGCCACGTTGCTGCCTCGCTCGGCCAGCAGCCGCGCCACGGAGGCACCGATGCCGCCACTGCCGCCGACGACCAGTGCCGCGCCTTCGCTGGGGAATCCGCTCATGGGTCCATGGTGTCAGGCATCATCGTGTGGTGACCTCGACACCCGCCAACGCGCCCCGGATCGGCATCGGCACCGACGTACACCGCTTCGCCCCCGGGCGTCCGATGATGCTGGCCGGCCTGGCCTGGCCCGGCGAACCCGCCGGGCTGGAGGGCCACTCGGACGCCGACGTGGCGGCCCATGCGGCCTGCGACGCACTGCTCTCGGCGGCTGGCCTGGGCGACCTGGGCACCAACTTCGGCACCGCCGAGCCGGAATGGGCCGGCGCCTCGGGCACCGCCCTGCTCGCCGAGACCGTACGCCGGGTGGTCGACGCCGGCTTCACGGTCGGCAACGTGGCGATCCAGGTGATCGGCAACCGCCCCCGGCTGGGTGCGCGGCGCTCCGAGGCCGAGGTGGTGCTCTCCGAGGTGGTCGGTGCGCCGGTCTCACTGTCCGCGACCACCACCGACGGACTCGGCCTGACCGGGCGCGGGGAGGGCGTGGCCGCGATCGCCACCGCCCTCCTCCTCCCACGAACGCTCACTCGTTGATGCGCGAAAGGTCAGTCGTTGCGTTCTGGGGATCCACGAGTGAGCGCTCGCGACGCAACGATGGAGCGTTCGTGGGACCTAACCAGCCCGGACGCACTCCCAGGTGCCGCTGATCTCGATGCCATCGGTGTCGGCGACCTCGAAGTCGCCGCCGAGCCAGTCGTCGCGGATCCGCATCGTCCCGGTCAGCACCTCGGGCCACTCCACCCCGGCGACGGGGAAGAAGACCAGCCGCGCGGCGTACTCGCCGGGGGCCTCGACCTGCTCGTCCGCGGCCAGCACCAGGCCCATGAAGTCCCTGCGCAGGCTGTCGCTGACGCTGACCTGGTAGCTGCCCGCGCGGCCGCGGTTCTCCTCGACCGATCCCTCCTGGGGACCCGTCGGTTCCTGGCCGCACGTCATCCAGGCATCCCACTGCTCCGGATCGTCGAGCACCGTCGGCGTCATCTCGGTCGCGAACGTCGTCTCCGCGCCCTCCGGCGTACCGGCCGCGAAGAGGCCGGTGACCCGGACCGCCTCCAGTTGCTGACCCTGCAGGGAGATCGGATCAGCCGCCGCGCCCGGCGATGAACTGCACCCGGCCACCACCCCGGCGACCACGAGGACTCCAGCCACCACCCCCCGGACCCCGACACCTGTCATGGCGGCATACCTACCCAGCCCACGAACGCTCAATCCTCGATGCTCGAGAGCTCAATCGTTGCGCCTTGGAGATCAACGATTGAACCTTCGGACATCCATCATTGAGCGTTCGCGACGCAACGAGTGAGCGTTCGTGGGAAATGCAGCGGAGCCCCCGCAGGTGCGGGGGCTCCGAGGTTGATTCGGTGACGCAGCTCAGCTGGCGAGGACCTCATCGAGGATGGCTTCTGCCTTGTCCTCGTTGGTGCTCTCGGCCAGTGCCAGCTCGGAGACGAGGATCTGGCGAGCCTTTGCCAGCATCCGCTTCTCCCCAGCCGACAGGCCGCGGTCACGCTCACGGCGCCACAGGTCGCGGACGACCTCGGCAACCTTCATCACATCGCCCGAGTGCAACTTCTCCAGGTTCGCCTTGTAGCGGCGCGACCAGTTGGTCGGCTCCTCGACGTGCGCGGCGCGGAGGACGTCGAACACACGGTCGAGCCCCTCCTTGTCCACGACGTCGCGAACCCCGACCAAGTCAAGGTTGCACGCAGGGACCCGAACGACCAGGTCCTGCTGGGCGACGATGCGGAGGACCAGGTATTCCCTGTCTTCCCCCTTGATGGTGCGCGTCTCGATGTCTTCGATGACCGCTGCGCCGTGATTTGGGTAAACAACCGTTTCGCCGACGGTGAATGTCATGTGCCAAGTACCCCTTCCTAGGTGACCAGTCTAACACGGATCCGGAGCACCCCTTTCCGCGTTTGCGCAGGTCAGGTGCCATATCCGGGCTTGACAGAACGGCAACCCTTGTGGTGGGCAAGCGTCACCGACCGGCGGCAGGCGCCGAATTCGGGGCGCCGGATCCGGCGGGGACGGGTGCATTGATGCGACCTCTGGTCAATACTGCGTGCCATGCCTGTCAAGAAGTACAAGCCGGCGAAACGCGTCCGTGGCGGCCACAATCCACGGCTGCTCGACGAGGCCCCCTTCGACCTGGGCCGCTCACTCCCGGTCGCCCTGGTCCGGGCCAGCCACGCACGGCAGGCACTGCTCGTCGCCGTCGGCGTCACCGTCGCCGCGGCGCTCTCCGGCCGCAGCACCCGTGAGGTCGGCCTCGTGCTGATCACCGTGCTGGTCGGGCAACTGGTGATCGGGCTCCACAACGACGTGGTCGACGCGCGCCGCGACCGGGAACACTCGCGGGAGAACAAGCCCGTGGCCGAGGGCTACCTCGACCGCAGCAACGCCGGTTTCACCATCATGGTCGGCATCCTGCTGGTGATCCCGCTCTCGATCGCCAACGGAACGGCGGCCGGCATCGCGCACCTGGCTATCATCGCGCTGGCGATGCTCACCAATGCCGGCGTGCTGCGGCGTACCCGCTTCTCGTTCGTGCCGTGGGCGATCAGTTTCGGCCTCTTCCCCGCCTTCCTCTCGTACGGCGGCTGGGGCGGCGAGGGCAGCGGCGGCGCCCCGACCATCGCGATCACCCTGGCCGCGGCACTGCTCGGTGTCGCCCTCCACCTGCTCCGCTCCCTGCCCGGTCTGGTCGACGACAACAAGGACGGCAGCAGGAGCCTGCCGCTCACCATCGCGCTGCGCACCGGCGCGCCCCGCCTCATGCTGCTCTCGATGATCCTCACCGGCGTCGCCCTTGCCCTGCTCATCGTGGCAGCCCTCACCTCCGGACTCGTCCGGTGAGCGATAGGGTGTCACCCGAACGGTGCGGTCCGTCCCCGACGCGGTCCGCCTGACTTGACGACAAAGGCCTGCCAGATGAAGCTTCGCACCCGGTTCGCACGCGCCACCGCTGTCGGCGCCCTCGTGCTCCTCACCCCCGCGCTCACCTCGTGTGGCATGGATTTCGCCACCGACAAGGTCTACACCCCCGCTCCCGGGGCCAACGACCGCAGCGAGCGCGTCGACGTCCTCAACGCCGTGATCGTGGCCACCGCGGACGGCTCCGGCACCCTGGTCACCACGCTGGTGAACAACGACGTCGTCCAGGCCGGCGAGCCCTCCGGCTCCGCCGACCGTGAGCTGACCACCATCACCAGCGAGGGCGGCACTGTCGAGTTCACCGGCCCGGTGACCATCAAGGCAGCCGGCCACGTCCGGTTCTCCAACGACCCGGTCACCTCCGACCGCGACGGGATCGACCTGCCGGGCATCCGGGTCACCGGCAGCTTCAAGATCGGTGACTTCGTCCCGGTGACCCTGCAGTTCAACGAGGGCGAACCGGTCACTGTCGAGGCCCCCGTCGTGCCCAACAACGGCCACTGGGCCTGCCAGGACGGGCCGGAGCTCACCCCGAACCACCTCGATGAGTACGCCCACCACGAGCCGCACACCGTCACCTGCCCCGAGCCGGCCGGTACGACGGAGGAGGCCATCCAGGCGGACGCCGACGCCGAAGCCGAGGCAAACGCTGACGCCAGCGGCACGGAATCCGAGTGATGGCCCACACCCTGATCCTGCTCCGCCACGGCGAGAGCGAGTGGAACGCGAAGAACCTCTTCACCGGCTGGGTCGACGTGGCATTGACCGAGAAGGGTCGTGCCGAGGCGGTCCGCGGCGGCGAGCAACTCAAGGCCGCCGGCCTGCTCCCCGACGTGGTGCACACCTCGCTGCAGCGGCGGGCGATCAACACCGCCGCCCTTGCACTGGATGCCGCTGATCGCCACTGGATCCCGGTCAAGCGCAGTTGGCGCCTCAACGAGCGCCACTACGGCGCACTGCAGGGCAAGGACAAGAAGCAGACCCTGGCCGAGTTCGGCGAGGAACAGTTCATGACCTGGCGCCGCTCCTTCGACACCCCACCCCCGCCGCTGGACGACGCCAGCGAGTTCTCCCAGGCCGACGACCCGCGCTACGCCGACCTCGGCGACGAACGTCCCCGCACCGAGTGCCTCAAGGACGTCATCGCCCGCATGCTTCCCTGGTGGGAGGCCGAGATCGTCACCGACCTGCGCTCCGGCAAGGTCGTGCTGGTCGCCGCCCACGGCAACAGCCTCCGCGCCATCGTCAAGCACCTGGACCAGATCGGTGACGAGGAGATCGCAGGCCTCAACATCCCGACCGGAATGCCGTTGGTCTACCGCCTCGACGAGGACCTGCGGCCCACCGTGGCCGGCGGCGAGTACCTCGACCCCGAGGCTGCCGCAGCGGCTGCCGCAGCGGTCGCGAACCAGGGGCGCTGACCCCCGGCATACGACGCCGGCGTACGACGTACCGAGCGACATGCAGTTCGGACGATCTCACTACGCCCTGAGCGGCAACCACTGCTCCAGCGCGCCGAACTGCATGTCCGTCCGCGCGGGGCAGCGCCTCACAGGCTCGCGTTGACGACGACCTGGATGCCCGGCCGCGGCCGGGCGATCGCCTCGAGCAGCGCGGCGGCCACCTGGTCGACGTGGACCGGTCGCACCCGGGCCGGCAACAGCGGCGCGACGTGACGACTCGCCTCGCCGAGCCGGTCCCCCAGGGTCGTCGTACGGGTGCGCCGCCCACCCAGCAGCGCCGAGGGGCGCACGATGGTGAGGGAGTCGAAGCCCAGCGCAGCCAGGTCCGACTCGGCCTCGCCCTTGGTGCGCAGGTAGAGGTTGCGCGAGGTCGCATCCGCGCCCACCGAGGAGACCAGCCCGTACGCCGTGGCCCCGGCGGCCCGGGTCAGTTCGCCGATCCGGACCGGCAGCGCGTGGTCGACGTGGCGGAACGCCGCCGCGGTCCCGGCCTCCTTGCGCGTGGTCCCCAGCGCGCAGACCACGGCGTCGACCTGCCACCACTCGTCCGTCGGGTCGAGGTCGGCGAAGTCGACGACCGGATTGATCAACTCCGGCGTGGTCGTGGTGAGCGGCCGGCGGGTGGGCGCGACGACCCGCTCGAGCCGGGGGTCGGCCAGGGCCATCTCCAGCACCCGGGAACCGACCGCACCGGTGGCGCCCGCGATCAACACAGCGGTCACGACGCGTTCCCCGTCCCGGCAAGGCTCCAGCGATAGCGGCTGGTCGGCACCAGGTCCAGTCCCTGGTCGGCGCCCATCCGGGCCACGCTGGCCATCAGTTCGGCGATCCTCCGGTCGCGCTCGGCACGGTCGCCCCGGCTGCCGTAGAAGGCGTGGCTGTCGCTGATCGCCTCCATCGGGAAGTGTTCCTCGACGATCCCGGAGACCACCGGGGTCGCCTCGGTGAGCCGCTCCAGCACCACGTTCTGCACATAGGCGCTGGTGTTCTGGGTGCGGATCGCGATCGGCGTGTGCTCGACCATCCAGTAGTCCAGGTAATCCTCGGGCGCCATCGCCTCCGGACGGCGCAGCAGCGCGACCTGCGCGAGGACGTCGGCGCGGGTGCCATCGGCGACCCGGGCGCCATCGAGCCGGACGTGCTCGGCGACCGACCAGGCATGCACCTCGTCCTCCCCGGTCGCCCGGCGTACGACGTCGATCACCGCCCCGGGTGAGCCTGCGGTCCACACCGACACCAGCGCGGTCACGGGCGCGGCCGGGCCGAAGCGGAGCGCCTCGGCGACCGGTGCGTCGTCGACGTTGACCTGGAGCGCGGTGGCTCCGGTGGCGGCGAGCCCGTCACGCAACGGCTCCCCGCGCAGTACGTCGTCGAGCCCGGGCCGGTGGAGCGCGATGATCACCTTCGTCACGCGCGGAAACTAGCATGCCGGGCCCGTTGGCAGTCCTGGATCGTCCTGCTCGGTGGCAGGCTCCGGCGTCCCGAGCCCGGGAGCGTCAGGCGTCGGCGGGGATCTCGCCGGTCACGACGAAGACGACCCGACGGGCCGAGGAGACCGCGTGGTCGGCGATCCGCTCGTAATAACGGCCCAGCAGGGCCAGGTCGACCGCGGCCTCGATCCCGTCGTTCCACTGGTTGTCGAAGAGCTGGCGGAAGGTCTCGCGGCGCAACTGGTCCATCTCCTCGTCATCACTGACCAGGTCGTGGGCCGCGGCCAGGTCGCGGGTGGTGATCACGTGGGCGACCTTGCCGGCCATCTCCTGGGCGACGGCGGCCATGCTCCGGATCGTGGGCCGGGCCTGCTCGGGGACGGCGATGTCGGGAGCGCGCAGCCGGGCGATCTTGGCGATGTGGACCGAGAGGTCACCCATCCGCTCCAGGTCGGCGACCATCCGCAGGGCCGCCACCACGATGCGCAGGTCGCCAGCGACCGGGGCCTGGAGGCTGAGCAACTCGAAGGCCTTCTCCTCGACGTCCTCGCGGGCCAGGTCGATCTCGACGTCACCGGAGATCACCGCCTCGGCGACCGCAACGTCGCTGGTGAGCAGGGCATCGGTGGCGCGCCCGACGGCGGCCTCCACCCGGGTGGCAATGGCGGCCAGGTCGGCGAAGACGGACTCGAGTTCCGCGCGGAAGACTTTACGCATGCGGCAGAGGCTAGGCAGCCTCTCCGACCTCCGGCCGGTGATCATGTGAACGCAGCGTGAACAGACGGTTCTCACACCGGCCCCGGGCTCCGTCATCCCGGAGGATGGCTACGATCGTGCTGTGCCGTCGCCCCAGGTGATCCTCTCCGTGCTGCTCGCGATGTGCATGATCGCCGGCGTACTGGTGGCCTTCCTCTACAGCGAGCGACAGCAACGCGCCGTACCACCGACCCCCGAGCCACTGGTGCCGGCCGGCGCCGCCGCGGTCCTCTCCGTGCTGCGCTCCAGCGGTGTCCTCCTCGACGACTCCGACCTGGTCCTGAAGGCATCTGCCCCGGCCTATGCACTGGGCCTGGTCCGTGGCGACCGTCTCACCGTCGACGGACTCATCGAGATGGTCGCGGAGGTACGCCGTGACGGGCAGATCCGCGAGGCCGAGTTCGAGATCCCCGACCGCTCCGGCAGTCCCTCCCGGCACATCAATGCCCGGGTCGCACCGCTGGGCGCCCGGATGATCCTGCTCCTGGTCGAGGACCGCACCCGCGAGCGCCTCATCGAAGCGGTACGCCGTGATTTCGTCGCCAACGTGAGCCATGAACTGAAGACGCCGATCGGCGCGATCAGAATCCTGGCCGAGGCAGTCCAGGACGCCTCGGACGACCCGGAGGCCGTGGAGCACTTCGCGGGCCGGATGATCACCGAGAGCGAGCGACTCACCCTGCTGGTCCAGCAGATCATCGAACTCTCCAGGCTCCAGGCCGACGACCCGCTCAACGAGCCTCACCCGATCGACGTCGACGACGTGGTGGCGCTCGCCCTGGCCCACGTCCGCACCGATGCCGAGTCACGCAACGTCGAGGTGGTCTGCACGGGCGAGACCGGGCTGGAGGCACTCGGCGACGCGGACCAGATCTCGATGGCAGTGAGCAACCTGGTCGCCAACGCGGTCACCTACTCCCCCGACGCTGCCCGGGTCCTGGTCACCACCCGGGCAGCGGACGGCTGGATCGAGGTCGCCGTCACCGACCAGGGCATCGGCATCCCGTCCCAGGAGATCGACCGGATCTTCGAGCGCTTCTATCGGGTGGACCCTGCCCGGCACCGCTCCACCGGCGGCACCGGGTTGGGGCTCTCCATCGTCAAGCACGTCGCGGCCACCCACGGAGGCGACATCCGCGTATGGTCCGTCGAGGGCCAGGGTTCCACCTTCACCCTGGTCCTTCCCCAGAAGATGCAGGAGGAACGTCCGTGACACGCGTGCTCGTGGTCGAGGATGAAGAGAGTTACAGCGATGCGCTGGCCTACATGCTGCGCAAGGAGGGGTTCGAGGTTGCCATCGCCAACGACGGCAACCAGGCGCTCACCGAGTTCGACCGGGCCGGCGCCGACATCGTCCTGCTCGACCTGATGCTACCGGGGATCCCGGGCACCGAGGTGTGCCGCCGGATCCGCCAGGTCTCGGCAGTCCCGGTGATCATGGTCAGCGCCAAGGACGAGGAGGTGGACAAGGTCGTCGGCCTGGAACTCGGCGCGGACGACTACGTCACCAAGCCCTATTCGCCACGGGAACTGGTCGCCCGGATCCGGGCAGTGCTGCGGCGCGGTGCCGCCGAGGAGGCCCTGGACACCGGGATCCTGGAGGCCGGGCCGGTGCGGATGGACGTCGAGCGACACGTGGTCACCGTCGACGGTCGCGAGCAGAAACTCCCGCTCAAGGAGTTCGAGCTCCTCGAGATGTTCCTGCGCAACCCGGGCCGGGTGCTCACCCGGGGACAGTTGATCGACCGGGTCTGGGGCTCGGACTACGTCGGTGACACCAAGACCCTCGACGTACACGTCAAGCGGCTGCGGGCCAAACTGGAACCGGACCCGGGTGCCCCGACCTTCCTGGTGACGGTGCGGGGACTGGGCTACAAGCTCGACCTGTGACCCGATAACAATTCATTCACTCCCCTCCCACCAGCCCCAATGGTCACCTAGAGTGCAGCCATGTCCCCTGCGTCCGCACGCCGTTGGTCCTTCCGCTCCCCCGTCCGGGCGGCAGCCGCGGCATCTGCACTGGCGCTGGCTTGCGTCGCACTCACACCGACCGCCGCACCAGCAGCCTCCCCCACCACCTCGATCCGGCACATCACCAGCACTGCCGACTTCCAGGCCGGCACGCTGCAGGGGGCCGTGGCCAGCAACGGTTCCCTGCGCATCGCGTCCTCGCCGCTGGGCACGACCACCTTCAAGGACCCGCATTCGGGGAAGAGCGGCCGCTATGACTACGGACGATTCACCTCGCCCTGGATCAGCACCGGGATGGACGCCACCAGCCTGATCCCGTCCTGGAACGCACAGACCGACGGATCGACCTTCCTGCGCGTCTTCGTCCGCACCAAGTCCGGGTCCACGGTGAGTTCCTGGGACTCGGTCGCCACGTGGGGCATCTCGGAGACACCCCTGGCCCGCAACTCCGCGCCGAGCCAGCCCGATGACCTGAACCAGTTGCTGACCGACACCCTGGTCAGCAACGGATCGTCGCGGATCAACGCCTGGCAGGTCCAGGTCGACCTCTACCGCATCGCCGGGACCACCCGGACACCGGTGCTCCACTCCCTGAGCGCCGTGGCCGCGACGTACAAGAAGCGGACGCCGAACAGCACCAGCAAGACCACGATGACCCGGACCGTGGAACTGGACGTGCCGACCTCATCACAGATGACGCACCGCGGCCACTTCCCCCAGTGGGGTGGCGGCGGCGCGGCGTGGTGCTCTCCGACCTCCACCTCGATGGTGCTGCGCTACTGGAACCTCGGTCCGCCGGCATCGGCTTGGTCCTGGGCGGACGAGGCGAGCGGCCACGTGGACCATGCAGCCCGTTACACCTACGACCATGAGTACGGCGGTGCCGGGAACTGGCCGTTCAACGTGGCGTACGCCGCCCACTACGGCGCCCAGGGATTCGTCACCCGGTTGTGGAGCCTCCCGGACGCCGAGACCTTCATCAAGGCCGGGATCCCCATCGTGGTCTCGGTTGCCTTCGGCAAGGGCGAACTCCCCGGCGCACCGATCTCCTCCACCAATGGCCACCTGATGGTCATCGTCGGGTTCACAGCCGACGGCCGCGTCATCGTCAACGACCCTGCGGCTGCCAACGACGCCCAGGTGCGGCGTACCTATCCACGCAAGGAGTTCGAGGCGGCCTGGTTGAAGGGATCCGGCGGTGTCACCTATGTGATGGCCCCTGCCTCGCACCCGCTCCCGCCTGTGTTCAAAGGCCGCTGGTAGGACCTGCCGCCCCGGACTCGCTCTCCAGCCACCCGCGGAACGCCTCGAGGTTCTTCGTCGACTCGCCCCGCGAGGTGCGCCACTCCCACTCCTTGCGGATCGAGGAGGCAAAGCCGAGCTCGAGGATCGTGTTGAACGACTCGTCCGCCGTGCTCAGCACGGTGCCGAGCAGCTGGTCCAGGTCGTCGACGGCGTCCAGCGGCAGCCGTCCGTCGAGGTAGATGTCGCCGTGCCGGTCGACGGCGAACGCGACGCCGTAGAGGCGCAGGTTCTTCTCCAGCAGCCACTGGTGGACGCCGGCATGGTTCTCGTCAGGGTTGCGGCAGACGAAGGCGTGGATGCCCAGTGCGTGCCGCCCGACGTCGACGCGGACGGGGGTCTGCAACTTCCGTTCCCCGGGCAGGGCGAAGGAGAACATGCCGGCGTCGTACTCGAACTCGACCTCGTTCTCCTCAAGCCAGACCCGCACCCGCGCGACGTACTCGGCGGGGGCCTGGTCGGCGAACTCCTCAGACCCGGACATCGGGCGCCTCCTTCATCAGTCCTGCCGCCCGTTCATAGACGGCCAGCGTGCGCTCGGCGGTGCGCTCCCAGGAGAACTGCCGTGCCTGCTCGCGGGCGCCGGCAGCGAGGTGGTCGCGCAGTTGGGGGTCGCGGACGATCTTGCGCAGGTGTGCCGCCCACTCGACCGGGTCGTGGCTGTCCACCAGCAGGCCCGAGACGCCGTCGTTGACCACGGTTGGCAGGCCACCGACGGCAGCGGCGACCACCGGCGTACCGGCGGCCTGTGCCTCGACTGCGACCAGGCCGAAGGATTCGTTGTGCGAGGGTACGGCGACCAGGGTGGCCGCCGCGCACCAGTCGGCCAGCACCGCCTGGACCACTGGCGGCACGAACCGGACCACGTCGTCGAGGCCAAGGTCGCGGGCGAGTTCGGCGAGCGACTCGGGATGCTCCAGGCCCGATCCCGACGGACCGCCCACGATCGGCACCAGCAGTTCGTTGCGCAACCCCGGGTCATCGGCCAGAAGCACCGCCACCGCACGGAGCAGTACGTCGGGTGCCTTCAGCGGTTGCAGCCGCCCGGCGAAGAGGAGGACCTGGGTGTGCTCGTCGATGCCGAGCCGTTCCCGGGCGCCGGGCCTGGGCCGGAAGACGTCGAGGTCGACGCCGGGGTGAACCACCTCGATCCGCTCCGGGTCGGCTCCGTAGAGGTCGCGCAACTGCCCGGCCTCCAGGTCGGTGTTGGCGATCAGCATGTCGGCAGCCTCGACCACCTGCTCCTCGCCGAGCACCCGGGCCGCGGGCTCGGGGGCGTCGCCGGTGGCCAGCGCGGCATTCTTCACCTTCGCCATCGTGTGCATGGTGTGGACCAGCGGGACTCCCCAGCGGTCGCGGGCCAGGGCGCCCACCTGTCCGGAGAGCCAGTAGTGGGAGTGGACGGCCGCGTAATGGCCGGGCAGGTGCGCCGCCTCGGCCCGCATCACTTCACGCGCGAAGACGCACAGTTGCGGCGGGAGCTCGGCCTTGGACAGGCCCTCGAAGGGACCGGCATGGACGTTGCGGACGATGATGCCCTCGCCGACCTCGATCAACGGCGCCAGCCGCGAGGAGGTGGCCCGGGTGAAGATGTCGACGCCGACGCCGCGCGCGGCCAGGCGCCGCGCGAGCTCGAGGACATAGACGTTCATCCCGCCGGCGTCACCCGTCCCGGGCTGGTCCAGGGGAGAGGTGTGCAGGCTGATCATCGCAATCCGGCTCATCACTCACCTCCTCGTCCGCGTGGGCCAACAACCCGACCGGGCCAACTATTCCACGGTGGCGGTGTAGTCGTCCCCGAGCCGGCACGTGCTGACGCCGTACGACGCCGAGGCGGCACGTGTTGACGGCTCAGATCGCGTGGGTGCCGCCACTGCCGGAAGGCGCAGGGGGTTCCGGGTCGGTCACGGCACTCGCCGGGCCCCAGCGCTTCGGGCCCGCGGGAGCTGGGGCGTCGCCGTCCTGGTCACTCTGGTCGCCCCTGCCACCAAGCGCTGCCACGGCCAGGCCCAGGCCGATCGCGGCGACGGCGACGACCAGGTCGGCCGCCTCGGTGTCGATCGCGGAGCGCAGCGTTGCCCAGACCGAGCCGAGCAGTGCCACCACGCCGATGCTGACGATGCCCTGGAGCCACAGCGGTGCCCTGGGTACGACGCGCAGCCCCAGCACCAGCACGGCCAGGGCGAGCAGCCCGGCCGCGCTCCACTTCAGGATGTCGGCCCCCGCCTGGTCCTCGATGAAGTGGCGCGCCAGCAGGCAGGCGCCTCCGAGGACGGCAGTGATGCCGGCAACGACGTGCACGACGAGCAACCTCCTGAGGGACGGAGCCGGATCCCCCAGTCTGCCGGGCCGCTCCACGCCTGTCATCCCCGGTGGCCCTGCGCGGCGGCGTACGGGCAGAATCGGGGCATGAGCCAGCAACGCACTGCCGTCGTCACCGGAGCCTCCAGCGGGATCGGGGAAGCCACCGCCCGCACCCTGGCCGCCGAAGGGTTCCGGGTGGTGCTGGCTGCCCGGCGCCTGGACCGACTCGAGCGGACAGCAGC
This sequence comes from Nocardioides sp. AE5, assembly GCF_031844485.1. NCBI lineage: Bacteria > Bacillati > Actinomycetota > Actinomycetes > Propionibacteriales > Nocardioidaceae > Nocardioides > Nocardioides sp. AE5. The sequence goes on along the minus strand of NZ_JAUZVI010000001.1, from coordinate 564,009 downwards.
CGAGATCGGCGGTGTCGCCTGCGCTTGCGACGTGACCGATCCCGCGTCGGTGGCGGCGCTGGCCGAGGCGGCCGGCCCGGTGGTGCACGTGGTGGTCAACAACGCCGGCGGCGCCTTCGGGGTGGACCCGATCGAGACCGCCGATCCAGCGCAGTGGCGCCAGATGTACGACGTGAACGTGATCGGCCTGCTCCAGGTCACCCAGGCGCTGCTGCCCGCGCTCCGCGCCTCCGGGGACGGACTGGTCGTCAACATCGGCTCGACCGCAGGCCGGGTCGCCTATGAGACCGGCGGGGGCTACACCGCGGCCAAGCACGCCACCAAGGTGGTCACCGAGACGATGCGTCTGGAACTGGTCGGCGAGCCGATCCGGATCAGCGAAGTGGCGCCGGGGATGGTGAACACGCCGGAGTTCTCCCTGGTCCGTCATGGCGGCGACCAGGCTGCCGCCGATGCGGTCTACGCCGGGGTTCCCGACCCGCTCGTGGCCGCGGACGTGGCCGATGCGGTCGCCTGGATCGCGACGCGCCCGGCGCACGTGAACATCGACGAGCTGGTGATCAAGCCGCGGGCCCAGGCCGCCCAGCACAAGGTGCACCGGACGAGTTGAGCCTTTGCGGCACGCCGGTTTTGGCGAAGAGGTGGCATGAACTGCTGTCTCAGGGGAGACTGCGCGTGTGCAGACCATCGGACTGATCGGCGGCATGAGCTGGGAAAGCAGCGCTGCCTACTACAAGCAACTGAACCTGGGCGTCGAGAAGCGACTCGGTGGCTATTCCTCTGCCCGCACGGTGATGTCATCGGTGAACTTTGCCGAGGTCACCGAACTGGGCAAGAACGAGGACTGGGACGGCGTCGCGGAAATCCTGGCCCAGGCCGCCCGAGGGGTGGAGCGCGCCGGGGCGGACTTCCTGATGCTGTGCACCACAACGTTCCACCGGGTGGCCGAGCAGGTCGAGGCCGCGATCGGGATCCCGTTGCTCCACCTGGCCGACGTGGTCGCCCAGGACTGCGTGGCCAACCGGGTGGAGAAGGTCGCCCTGGTCGGCACCTCGTTCGCGATGTCACGGACCTTCTTCACCGACCGGATCGCCTCGCACGGCCTTGAGGTGATGGTCCCGGACGAGTCGCGCCACGACATGATCAACTCGGTCATCTACGACGAACTGGTCCACGGCCGGATCCTCGACATCTCGCGCCGCAAGTTGGTCGAACTGATCGACGGCCTGTGGGACGACGGCGCCCAGGGCGTGATCCTGGGGTGCACCGAACTGGAACTGCTCATCGAGCAGGCCGACGTCGAGGTTCCGCTCTTCCCGTGCACCACTCTGCACGTGCAGGCCGCGCTCGACCGTGCGCTGGCCTGAGCGCGAGGAGTGAGCCGGAGGTACGCCGAGGAACGAGGTGTGCCGCAGGCGAGCCCCGCAGCGCTCGGCCCAATCCAGCGCTGGCCTGAGCGCGAGGAGTGAGCCGGAGGTACGCCGAGGAACGAGGTGTGCCGCAGGCGAGCCCCACAGCGCTCGGCCCAATCCAGCGCTGGCCTGAGCGCGAGGAGTGAGCCGGAGGTACGCCGAGGAACGAGGTGTGCCGCAGGCGAGCCCCACAGCGCTCGGCCCAATCCAGCACCGGTCGACGGCGCACCCACCACCGCTAAACCATGTGGACCACGTGGTTGAGCACTGACTGTTGGGGTGCGCGGGGTGATGTGCGCGATCTGGAAACGAGTTGCTATGCCATTCACTGTCACCTGATGCCCGCAAACGACACAGCAGTGTTGATCCCGGGCCGGCGGCCGGGGTTTGTGGCGACGCCTGGATGGCTAGGCTCAGCATCATGAAGGACGAACCGCGGGACACGCCGATGCGCAAGTCGGCCCTCGGCCGCACGGTTCGCCTGGCGACCTTGCCCGCGGCGTACGCCGGACGCACCACGCTCGGGGTCGGCAAGCGCCTGGTCGGGCGACCCGCGAACGCGGTGCTGACCGAGGTCCAGCAGCGCACCGCCGATCAGATCTTCGCCGTGCTCGGCGAACTCAAGGGCGGCGCGATGAAGTTCGGCCAGGCGATGAGCATCTTCGAGTCCGCACTTCCCGATGAACTCGTCGGCCCCTACCGCGATGCGCTGACCAAGCTGCAGGACTCCGCTCCCCCGATGTCGCAGCGGATGCTGGAGCAGGTGCTGGTCGAGGACCTCGGCTCCGACTGGCGCTCGATGTTCACCAGCTTCGACGAGCGGCCGATCGCGTCGGCCTCGATCGGTCAGGTGCACCGCGCGGTCTGGTCCGACGGCACGGATGTGGCCGTCAAGGTGCAATATCCGGGCGCGGCCAAGGCGCTGCGCTCCGACATCAAGCAACTCGGCCGGATGGCCCGCCTCTTCACTGTGCTCGCCCCGGGCATCGACATCAAGCCGCTCCTGGCCGAGGTCGAAGACCGGATGGCCGAGGAACTCGACTACACCCTGGAGGCGACCTCCCAGCAGGTCTTCGCGGGCGAGTTCGCCGACGACCCCGACTTCGTGGTGCCGCGGGTGCTCGGCAACAGCCCGCGCGTCCTGATCACCTCGTGGATGGAGAGCACCGGCTCGCTCGCGCAGGTGGTCAAGGAGGGCACGCCTGCCGAGCGCGACCACTACGGACAGCTCTACGCCCGCTTCCTGGTCGCCGGCCCGACCCGGACCGGCCTGCTCCATGCCGACCCCCATCCCGGCAACTTCCGGGTGCTCGCCGACGGCCGCCTGGGCGTCGTGGACTACGGCGCAGTGGCGCGCCTCCCCGACGGGTTCCCCCGTCCCCTGGGTGAGTTGCTCTCCCGCGCCGTCGACGACGACTGGGATGCGGTGACCGCAGGGTTGCGCGAACAGGGCTTCCTGCTCCCGAAGGTCGACTTCACCCCTGAGGACCTGGCCGACTACCTCGGTCCATTCCTGGTGGCCGCCCAGAGCGAGGAGTTCACCTTCTCCCGTGAGTGGTTGCGCGCCCAGACGGTGCGCGTGGCGACACCCACGCAGGAAAACATCTCCCGGGCCTTCAAGCTGAACCTGCCGCCGGATTACATGCTGATCCACCGGGTCTGGCTCGGCGGCTTCGGCGTGCTGTGCCAACTCGAGGCGACGGTCGGCTTCCGCGGGCTGCTGGCGGAGTACGTGCCGGGCTTCTCCCCCGCCTGACTCGCAGCGGGCACGGGCGTCAGGAGGTGGTGCCGAGCTCGAGGACCAGCTCGACCAGGCGGCGTACGTCGCCGTGCACCTGGGACTCGGCGAGCACCACCGGATCGGCGCCCGCGACGGTGATCGTGTAGCCGAACCTGTCCGGATGCGGCCTGCCCGACGGCGTACGCACCGCGAGCAACCGGGCCAGCAGCCCGCGGCCCGGGCGGACCCGCGCCACGAGCGCCTGCACCTCCGCGACCCGCGCATCGGCCCGGCCCGCGGCAGGGTCCAGGTCGACCCGGCCACTCACGGCACGGCCGGTGATCCCGCCGGTACGCCGCACCTCGACGTACCCGGGCACCGTGTCGCCGTCCACCGCCTCGTCCATGGCTCCAGTGTGCCCGGGCGTCCCCGACGTGACCCAGGACATGGCCGCTGCGGCGGTTGCGATTTTCAGGGCATCGGGCCCCAGCCACTAGGATGGACCGGCCTGCGGGAGGCGTGGGCCAGTCCACACGAAAGCACACGGCCACCGCATGTCTGCAAGCCCTGAATCAGCGAGCCCCGAATCAACCACGACGCAGCGCATCGACCTGCGCAACGTCGCCATCGTGGCCCACGTCGACCACGGCAAGACCACCCTTGTCGACGCCATGCTCCACCAGGCTGGGGCCTTCACCGCCCACCAGGCCGAAGGCGTCGCCGAGCGCGTCATGGACTCCGGTGACCTCGAGCGCGAGAAGGGCATCACCATCCTCGCGAAGAACACCGCGGTGCACTACGCCGGGCCGGCCGCGCAGGAGTCCGTCGGCGGGCCGATGGTGATCAACATCATCGATACCCCCGGCCACGCCGACTTCGGTGGCGAGGTCGAGCGCGCGCTCTCCATGGTGGACGGCATCGTGCTCCTCGTGGACGCCTCCGAGGGGCCTCTGCCGCAGACCCGCTTCGTGCTCCGCAAGGCGCTCAACGCCGGCATGCCGGTGATCCTGGTGGTCAACAAGACGGACCGCTCGGACGCCCGGATCTCCGAGGTCGTGGACGAGACCTACGAGCTGTTCATGGACCTGCTCGACGACTCGCACAGTCAGGACGCGCTGGACTTCCCGGTGGTCTATGCCTCGGGTCGCGCCGGCGTCGCGGGTCTGGAGCAGCCGGAGAACGGCGCGCTGCCGGACTCGGAGAACCTGGAGCCGCTCTTCAAGACGATCCTGGAGACCATCCCGGCCCCGACGTACACCGAGGGCGCCCCGCTGCAGGCGCACGTCACCAACCTCGACTCCTCGCCGTTCCTGGGCCGCCTGGCCCTGGTCCGCGTCCACCACGGCGAGCTGCGCAAGGGCCAGACCGTGGCCTGGATGCAGCGCGACGGCCAGGTCAAGAACGTGAAGGTGACCGAGCTCCTGGTCACCGAGGGGCTGGAGCGCAAGCCCGGTACGTCGGCCGGTCCCGGAGACATCGTCGCCATCGCCGGGATCCCGGAGATCACCATCGGTGAAACGCTGGCCGACCCGGAGACCCCGGTCGCGCTGCCCCTGATCCACGTCGACGAGCCGGCAATCTCGATGACCATCGGGACCAACACCTCTCCCCTGGTGGGCCGGGTCAAGGGCGCGAAGGTCACCGCTCGCCTGGTCAAGGATCGCCTCGACTCCGAGCTGATCGGCAACGTGTCGCTGCGGGTGCTGCCGACCGAGCGCCCCGACGCGTGGGAGGTGCAGGGCCGTGGCGAGCTGGCGCTGGCGATCCTGGTCGAGCAGATGCGGCGCGAGGGGTTCGAGTTGACCGTCGGCAAGCCACAGGTGGTGACCCGCGAGGTCGACGGCAAGATCCACGAGCCGTTCGAGCGCCTCACCATCGACGCCCCCGAGGAGTTCCTCGGCACCATCACCGAGCTGCTGGCCAACCGCAAGGGCCGGATGGAAGGGATGACCAACCACGGCACCGGCTGGGTGCGGATGGAGTTCGTGGTCCCTGCGCGTGGCCTGATCGGCTTCCGCACCGACTTCCTCACCGAGACCCGCGGCACCGGCATCGCGCACCACATCTCCGAGGGGTACTTCCCCTGGGCCGGCGAGATCCGGGCCCGCAACAACGGCTCCCTGGTCGCGGACCGGGCTGGCGCCGCCACGGCGTACGCGATGACGTCGCTGCAGGAGCGCGGTGTCCTCTTCGTGGAGCCGACCACCGAGGTGTATGAGGGCATGATCGTCGGGGAGAACTCCCGCGCCGACGACATGGACGTGAACATCACCAAGGAGAAGCAGCAGACCAACATCCGCTCGGCCACCTCGGACAACTTCGAGAAGCTGATCCCGCCGAAGCGCCTCTCCCTGGAGCAGTGCCTGGAGTTCTGCCGCGACGACGAGTGCGTCGAGGTGACGCCCGACAGCGTCCGGATCCGCAAGGTGATCCTGGACCAGAACGAGCGCGCGAAGATCGCGAGCCGGGCGCGCAAGGCGAACAAGGGCTGAGCAGCCCGGACAACGCGGAAGGTCCCCGCCATCTGGCGGGGACCTTCCGCGTTCGTACGCCGCGGTGCATCGCCACCTGACCGTGTGCCGCTCCTGGCGATGCATCGGCAGGAGCAGGACTGGGCGGTCGGTTCAGGCGCTGCGCAGGTAGCGCACCAGTGCCCGGCGCACCAACTCCTGGGGAGATTCCCCATCATGCTCGGCACGTGCGACTATCTCGTCCAACAGGTCAGTGGGCACCGACGGCGCTTCTCGTGTGTGCGGGTTGGGTTCGCCCGGACGGCCATCGAGGTCATGGCCGCGTTCGGCTTCTGCCGCGGCCCTCGCAATCTGGTCTCCACTCAGACCAGAAACGTGGTCAGCCATCTCAAACATCATCGTTGCCCTCCTCTCGGTTGATACTTCTTGCGCACCTTCATCGCATGGATCACGACTTCCACGCCAACATCGCCCGGGATGGAAACGATTTCCAGCGGCCTGCCAGCGTCGTCCACTCCGAGGTAGAGCCATTTGTCCGGGTCCTCAACGTTCGGGAGCCAGACCGGGAGTTACACCATGACCGGGGACGTCACCCTTCCGCGTTCGTACGCCGCGAGTGCCCGCCGAGCGCCGTGGTAGTTACGTAGTACGTTGGTGGAGAGGAGGTGGGAACCATGAGTGTCGTCAACGCACGTACGGTCAACCAATCCCCGTCGAAGGTGAAAACCCTGGCCGCGGATCGCCCTGTCTTCATCACTGACCGGGAGCGCCCCACCCTGGTGGTCCTGAGCATCGATCACTACGAGCACCTGACGGGCACGGGGAGCGTCCGCGAATCATTGCGCATGGACGAGGAGATCGACTTCGCCCCCGTGGTCTCCGGTCAACTCGGCCGGGTCGCAGGCCTGTGACCTACCTGCTCGACACCAATGTGGTCAGCGAACTCCGCAAGCCCTCCGCCGATCCCCACGTCGTACGCTGGGCCGACCAACTGACTGCCTGAGACCATGACCACTCCCCACAGTGTCATCGGCGGCTTCGACCGGGCCGGCCGGTGGTGGGTGCTGGCGTTGTTCGGCGCCGGTGGTGCAGCCCTGGGTGCGCTCCTCCCACTGCTGGCGGGCTGGGCCGCCGACGTGCGGTGGGTCCCGTTCCGGGGGCCGCTCAGGTTCCTCGGCTCCTTCGACCAGGAGTGGCTGGTCTGGGGGCGTCCGGCGCTGGGCCTCCTCCTCGGCCTTGCCGCAGCGGCCTGGGTGATCGCGGACTCCCCCGTCCTGGAGGTCGACGCCGGGCAGATCGTCGTACGCCGTCGCGGCGAGGTGGACCTGGTCATCGAGCGCGCACGGGTCAACGTCGTACACCGGAAGGGGTCGAAGACGGTGATCGAGGACGCCCGGGGTGAGAAGCTCTTCGAGGGCGACGTCGAGGGCGGCCGCACCGCCATCCGCGATGCCCTGCTCGCCCACGGCTATCCGTGGGACGGCCCCCGCGACTGAGCGGCCGCGGTCTCCGCCGCACCGCGTTCGCGCATCCGCGCCCGTGCCGGTCCGGCCAGCGCCAGGCAGGCCAGGGCAGCGACCAGCGAGACGCCCAGGCCGACCGTGGCGGCGGCGACGTAACCGCGCTCCTGCGGCGCGCCGGAAGCCGACGCGGAGTGGACCAGCAGCACCGCCGACAAGGCGCTGCCGATGGAGAAGCCGATGTAGCGCAGCACCACGTTGAAGCCGATCGCACTGCCCGTCTGCACTGCTGGCACGACGCGAGCCATCAGCCACGGAATCGAGTTGAAGGTCATCCCGTTGGCCAGGCCACCGATCGCCATCACCACCGCGACCTGCCACACCTGGTCGTGCGCCACGATGAGGAACAGGTTGCCGCCGGCAAAGGTGGCGCACCCCAGCGGCAGCAACAGGTCGGGCGGGATGCGGTCGGCGAGCCGGAGCGACACCCTGGCCCCGATCGCGCTCGCCACGGCGTACGGGACCATCATCAGCCCGGCCACCGTCACCGACCGGCCGAGCCCGAAGCCGGTGGCGGGATCGATCTGGACCAGCACCACCACCGTGGTCATCAGCAGATACATCCCCACCCCGGCCAGCAGCGCGGCCAGGTTGGCGCCGACGGCGCCAGCACGTACGGCGAGGCGCAGGTCGACCAGGGGGATCCGGGCGCGGAGCAACCATGCGGCACACGCACCCAGCAGGGCGAGCCCGACCAGGCCGCCGCCGGCCACCCGCGCCGAGGTCACGCCGAACGTCGGGGCCTGGGTGATCGCCAGCAGCAGCACGACCAGCCCAGCGGCCAGCAACGCTGCACCCACCCAGTCCACCGGCCTGCTGGTGGATTCGGTGGCTGGCGGCACGGTGAGCATCGCCAGGACCAGGGTGGCCAGGCAGGCGGCCGCTGCCACCGCGAAGGCGCCCTTCACTCCGAGGAGGTCGGCGAGCCCGGCCGCGATCGGGAAACCGAGCCCGGCGCTGACCACCGTGCTCAGCGAGATCATCGCCATCGCCTCGCGCTGGCGGTGTGCCGGCAGCGCATCGCGGGCCACAGCAATGGCGAGCGGGTTGATCGCAAAGCCGATGCCCTGCAGCGCGCGGCCACCGACCAGCGCTTCGAAGCCGAGCGGCAAGGCGGCGAGCAGGCAACCGACGGTGACCAGTCCGAGCGCGCCGAACATCACCCCGCGCCGACGGCGACCGGTGCCCAGTGCCCCGATCAACGGCGTGGTCACCGCACCCGCCAGGAGCGTTGCCGTCAACGACCATTGGGCGGTGTCGAGGGACACCTCCTCGTGGGCGGCAATGTCGGGCACCATCGGCGCTCCGAGGCTCGCCACCACGCCGGTCACCATGGCCATCGTGAGCAGTCCGGCCCACAGGGCGCGATCGGTCTGCAACGGCATGTGTCCCAGCGTGGCGCGGCACCGGTGGCCTGTCCGGATCACTCCCGCTGGGCAGCACCGGCAGCGCAACGATTGAGCGTTTGCGGCGCAACCATTGAGCGTTCGCGGCGCAACCATTGAGCGTTCGTGGGAAACAGGTGGGCCCGGCCCCCCTTTCGAGGAGCCGGGCCCGACCGTTCTTTCAGGAGCTGGTCAGGCTCACTTCTCGATCCATGCCTCGTCGAAGAGGATCAGGGTCTCACTGCTGGGCTTGATCCCGTGGACGTCCTCGTTCCACACGTTGACCATGGCACCGGCGTTGATCGCCACACCCGGGGCGTCGCTGGCCCAGAGCGCCTCGATCTTGGTGAGCGCCTCCTTGGCCGAGGCCGGGTCGCCGGCCTGCTGCACCTCGGCGATCAGCGCGTCCATCTCCGCGCTGGCGTAGCCCCCGACGTTCACCGGGGAGTAGGTGCTCAGCGCCGAGTGGAGCCGGCCGGCCACGTCCTCGTCGTGGATCGAGGTTGCCGCAGCGGCGATGTCGAAGTCGTGGTCGACGTAGATCTTCTGGACCTGGTCGGCGATGTTGGTGACCAGGTCGAGGGTGACCTCGAAACCGACCGCCTCGAACATGGCCTTCATCGCTTGGGCTCCGGCCTGCGAAGCAGGCTGGTTGTTCCCCACAATGGTGACCTTGCCGTCGAAGCCGTCGGCCTTGGCCTCCTCGACGAGCTTCTTGGCGGCCTCGGGGTCGACCGCCATCGGCTCGACGCCGGTGGACCATTCCGAGTCGGGACCGATCAGGGTCTTGCTCGGATCTCCGGCACCGTTGGCAGTGCGCTCCAGATAGATCGTCGGGTCGAAGGCGAGGGCCAGTGCCTGACGGACACGCGGGTCGGCCGTGGGGTGTCCCTCACGGGCGTTGAACCACAGGTTGTTGGCGAGGCCTGCATAGGTCACCGCTCCGGGGAGGTCACCCTCGATGACCTCGTCGACCAGCGCGGTGGCGCGGATGAAGGTGACGTCGACGCCATTGCTCTTCAACGTCTCATAACCGGTCTGGTCGGCCCCCAGGACCATGAACTCGATCTTGTCGAGGTTCGGACGCCCGTTCCAGTAGTCCTCGTTGGCGACCACGACGGTCTTCTCCTGCGGTGCATAGCTCTCGAAGACGAACGGTCCGGCACCAATCGGCTTGAACGCCTCGGGGTCGGCGTACGCAGCGGGAGCCAGGATCATGCCGACACCGTTGGTCAGCACGATCGGGAACCGCGGCCAGGCCTGGTTCATCTCGATCTGCACGGTCAGCGGGTCCACCGCGGTCATCGACTTGATCTGCGACTTGGTGAGCAGAGCGTGCAGTCCGTAGGCGTTGGTGTAGTAGGTGATCGAGCCGATGACCGCCTCGGCGTCCAGCGGCGTGCCGTCGTGGAACGTGACCCCCTCGCGGAGCTTGATCGTCCACGTGATGTCATCCGAGCTCTCCACGGACTCGGCCAACTGAGGGACGAACTCGTCGGTCGCCGCGTCGTAGCGGACCAGGGTGTCATAGACGGCGGCCATGATGTTGCCGCCGGTGGATCCGGTCGGATAGGTCTGCGTCGGGTTCAGGGTGCGCGCCTCGCCGTACTCCGAGACGCGCAGGGTGCCGCCCTGCACCGGGTCACCGGCATCGTCCTGGACGTTGATCAGACGCGTGGTGTAGTCGACGGAGCCGGGCGCGTCGTCCTTGTTGCCCGAGTTGTTGTCGTCCGAGGTGTCGGCGCACCCGGTGACAACCAGGGCCGTCGCCGCGAGCAGGCCTGCCCACCGCACGCGGCGCGAGATGCGTGTCTTCACTGTTCCTCCATGTCTCACCGGTGGTCCGAGCTCACCTGTTCCGTGTCTTGGGTCACAGCGTGGATGCCAACCGCCCGCCGCCTCCGGCTGCATCCCACTCACCGGGAAGAACATCGGCCGACCCTCCGCGTCGCCCGTTCCCGGACCAACGGGACACCCTCCGACGCCCCGGGATGGCCTCGCCTACTGTTCGCACGTGAGCGAACTCGTCATCCTGGCCGGCAGCGCCCTGGGCATCTTCGTGCTCGCGGCGATCGCCCAGGCCGTGAGCGGGTTCGGTGCTGCCATGATCGCGATTCCGCTGCTGTTGCTGGTCGTCGATCCGGTCACCGCGGTGGTCGCGGCGACCTGCGTCAGCACGGTGCTCTCCGCCTATGGGTGGCACCGCGAACGGGACCACGTGGTGGTCCCCCTGGTACGCCGGCTCACCGTCGCCGCGATCGTGGCCATGCCGGCGGGACTCGCCGTATTGCTCCTGGTCGAGGCCTCCACGCTGACCCGGCTGATCGGGGTGATGCTCGCGATCACCGTGCTCGCCCTCGCGTTGCGCCTACACCTGCCCGCCGGGCGCCGCTCCCAGGTGGCCGCGGGCGCTGCCAGTGGCGCGCTGCTGACCTCGACCGGGATGAACGGGCCGCCGCTGGTACTGCTGATGCAGGCCACCGGCGAACCCCCGCGGCGGGTCCGCGCCAGCCTGCAGGCTGCCTTCGCCCTGCAGGACGTCATTGCCGTCGCGCTCTTCGCGACCGTCGGCAAGGTGACCGGCGAGGTGCTCCTGGTCTCGGCCATCGGTGTGGTCGGGATGCGCCTGGGCTGGGCCCTGGGCGACAAGGTCTTCCACCGGATCAGCGCCGGCGGCTTCCGAGTGGTCGTGCTCGTCGGCCTGGCCGCGGCCGCTGCCTCGTCCCTGGTGATGGCCGGGCACTGATCGGCGTACGCCGGGGCGCGCGTCGTACGCCGGGCCGCCCGGGCGCATATGCACCGTTCCGGCCCCAGAACAGCGCACCCTGGGGACGTTCGGGTGCACATGCACCCGAACGGTGCGCGCAGCAGCGGACCTACGCCTCCATCGGCGCCGCGAACTGCGAGCGATACAGCCGCGCATAGGCGCCGCCGGCAGCGACCAGTTCGTCGTGGGTGCCCTGCTCGACGATCGCGCCCTCCTCCATCACCAGGATCAGGTCCGCATCGCGGATCGTGGAGAGCCGGTGCGCGATCACGAACGACGTGCGGTCGCTGCGCAATGCCCCCATCGCCTGCTGCAGGAGCAACTCGGTGCGGGTGTCGACCGACGACGTCGCCTCGTCCAGGATGAGCAGCGCCGGATTCGCCACGAACGCCCGGGCAATGGTGATCAGTTGTCGCTCGCCGGCGCTGATGTTGCCGCCGTCCTCGTCGATCACCGTGTCATAGCCGTCGGGCAGCGAGTGCACGAAGCGGTCCACGAAGCTGGCCCGGGCCGCCTCGAGGATCTCCTCCTCGCTGGCGTCGAGGCGCCCATAGGCGATGTTGTCGCGGATCGTGCCCTCGAAGAGCCAGGCGTCCTGGAGCACCATCCCGATCTGCTGGCGCAGCGCGGCCCGCGACATCGCGGAGATGTCCACCCCGTCCAGGGTGATCCGGCCGGCGTCGACCTCATAGAAGCGCATCACCAGGTTGACCAGCGTGGTCTTGCCGGCACCGGTCGGCCCGACGATCGCGACGGTCTGGCCCGGCCGCGCGACCAGGTCCAGGCCAGTGATCAACGGCTGGTCCGGGTGGTAGGAGAACGAGACGTCCTCGAAGACGACCTCGCCGTGGCGCTCCGCCAGCGGTGCGGGTGGCGCGTTGCCCTCAAGGCGCTGCTCGTCAGCGTCAAGGAGTTCGAAGACCCGCTCCGCGCTGGCCACCCCCGACTGCAGCAGGTTCATCATCGAGGCCACCGCGGTCAGCGGCTGGGTGAACTGGCGGGTGTACTGGATGAACGCCTGCACCTCGCCGAGGCTCAGCGACCCATTCGCCACCCGTACGCCGCCGACCACGGCGATCACGACGTAGTTCAGGTTCCCGATGAACATCATCACCGGCATGATCAGCCCGCTGATGAACTGCGCCCTGAACGACGCCTCGTAGAGCTGCTCGTTCTCCTCGGCGAAGATCCGTTCCGACTCCGGCTGGCGACCGAAGACCTTGACCAACGCGTGGCCGGAGAAGGTCTCCTCGATGTGGGCGTTGAGCTTGCCCGTACGCCGCCACTGGGCGATGAACTGCGTCTGCGAGCGCTTCATGATCGCCGCCGTGGCGAGCATCGAGACCGGCACGCTCACCAGCGCGATCAGCGCGAGCAGCGGCGAGATCCAGAACATCATCGCGAGCACGGCGACCACCGTCAGCAACGAGCTGAGCAACTGGCTCATCGTCTGCTGCAGGGTCTGGCTGATGTTGTCGATGTCATTGGTGACCCGGGAGAGGAGCTCGCCGCGCGGCTGGGCGTCGAAGTATTCCAGCGGCAGCTCGTTGACCTTGGTCTCGACGTCGGAGCGCATGTCGCGCACCGTTCCCTGCACCACGTCGTTGAGCAGGAACCCCTGGATGAACGAGAGCAGCGAGGAAGCGACGTACAGGCCGAGCACGACCAGGAGCACCGAGGCGACCGCCGAGAAGTCCACGCCCACACCGGGGACGAAGTCCATCGCGGCGAGCATGTCGGCCAGTCGGTCATCGCCCGAGGCCCGTACGCCGGCGATCACCTGCTCCTTGGAGCTGGCCCCGTCGAACTCGTTGCCGAAGAGCCCGGCGAAGATCAGGTCCGTGGCATGGCCGAGGATCCGGGGGCCGAGTGCGGTCAGCACCACTGCACCGACGGCAAGGACGGCCACCGCGATCGCCTTGACCCGGTAGGGCGCCATCCGCCGGACCAGGCGCTTCGCGGACGGGCCGAAGGTCATCGCCTTCTGCCCCACCATGCCGCCACCCATCGGCCCGCGACCGGGCCCGGGGCCGGCCGACTGGATCCGCTCGGTCTCCTTCAGCCGCGCCCCGCCCTTGCCGGCCGTGCCCTGCGCTTCCTGCCCGCTCACGCTGCTTCCTCCGCGGTCAATTGGGACTCGACGATCTCCTGGTACGTCGCACACCCGGCCAGCAGTTCGTCGTGCGTGCCGCGCCCCACGATCTCGCCGTCCTCGAGGACCAGGATCAGGTCCGCGTCGCGGATCGTGGAGACCCGCTGCGCCACCACCAGCACGCAGGCGTCCCGGGTCGCCGGGGCCAGTGCCGCGCGGAGCCGGGCATCGGTGGCCAGGTCGAGGGCGGAGAACGAGTCGTCGAAGAGATAGATCCGGGGGCGGCGTACGACGGCGCGCGCGATGGCGAGCCGCTGGCGCTGACCCCCGGAGAAGTTCCCCCCGCCCTGGGCCACCGGACTCTCCAGCCCGTCGGCAAGCGCCCGGACGAACCCGTCCGCCTGGGCGATCTCCAGCGCCCGCCACATCTCGTCCTCGGTGGCATCGGGCTTGCCGTAGCGCAGGTTCTCCGCGATGGTGCCGGTGAAGAGGAAGGCCCTCTGTGGCACCAGCCCGATCCGCGACCACATCGCCTCCTCGTCGTGGGCACGGACATCGACACCGTCGATGCGCACCGTGCCGGCCGTGGCGTCGAAGAGCCTGGGCACCAGGTTGACCAGCGTCGACTTCCCGGACCCGGTGGAGCCGATCACCGCCACCGTCTGACCGGACCCAGCCTCGAAGGTGATGTCGCGCAGCACCGGCTGCTCCGCACCGGGGTAGGTGAACTCCACCCCCTCGAACCGAAGCATGCCGACCGGCTCGGGCCGCGCCCCGTCCTCGGCGAGCACGACACTGCTGTCGGTGTCGAGCACCTCGGCGATCCGATCGGCGCAGACCGCCGAGCGCGGGATCATCATCAGCATGAACATGCCCATCATCACCGACATCATGATCTGCATCAGATAGCTCAGGAACGCGGTCAGTGCACCGACCTCCATGTGGCCGTCGTCCACCCGGTGGCCACCGAACCAGAGCACCGCCACACTGGCCACGTTCACCACCAGCATCACCAGCGGGAACATGGTCGCCATCCAGCGCCCGGCCCGGATCGAGACGTCGGTGAGGTCGTCGTTGGCCCGGGCGAAGCGCTGCACCTCGTGCGGTTCGCGGACGAAGGCACGGACCACGCGGATGCCGGTGATCTGCTCGCGCAGCACCCGGTTGACGCCGTCGATGCGCTCCTGGACGAGGCGGAAGTTCGGCACCATCCGCGACACCACCACGCCGACAACGACGAAGAGTGCCGGGATCATCACGGCCAACAACCAGGAGAGCCCCAGGTCCTCGCGCATCGCCATCAGGATCCCGCCGACCATCATGATCGGCACGGCGACGGCCATGGTGCAGGTCATCAGGGCGAGCATCTGCACCTGTTGTACGTCGTTGGTGCTGCGGGTGATCAGTGACGGCGCTCCGAACTGGGTGACCTCGCGCCCGGAGAAGGTGCCGACCCGCGCGAAGACGGCGGCGCGCAAGTCGCGTCCGAACGCCATCGCGGCGCGGGCGGAGAACCAGACGGCGACCACCGAGCAGGCGATCTGGAGCAGCGAGACACCGAGCATGATCGCACCGGTGCGGATGATGTAGTCGACGTCGCCCACCGCGATGCCGTCGTCGATGATGTCGGCGTTCAGGCTGGGCAGGAAAAGCATCGCCACGGTGCTGGTGAACTGCAGCACGACGACGATCGCGATCCACGCCTTGTACGGCGCCAGGTAGGTGCGCAGGATCCGGAGCAGCATCAGGCATCTCCCGCCTTGAGGTCCGCATGATCGCCGAGCATCACGCCGCCGACGATGATGTCGGCGATCTGATCCGCACTCAGGTCGGTCTCCGTCTCCATGCCGGGATGGCGGGAGCCGAAGACCAGTGACCGGAGCACGGCCGCGGCGGTGGCCGGCGGGACGCGCAACCGGTCGGCGTACGGCGCGAAGAGGTCGGTGAGCATTGCGAGCAGCTCGCGGTTGGCCCGGACCAGGAAGTCGGGTGGATCCTCGTCGCCCGTGGCGGGGCGGCCCTGTTTGAGCAGATAGCCGCGCACCGCGAACATCACCATCATCGCGCGCTGCATCTGCACGGTGAGCGCTTGGGAAGCCAGACGAACCCGCTCGCGCAGGTCATCGGTCGCGGCGAGCATCGCCTCGAACTCCTCGCGCCCGTGCGCCGGGTGGATCGCCTCCTCGGCGACGGCCAGCATCAGCTCGGTCTTGTCGGCGAAGGCACGGAAGATGGTGCCCTCGGCGATGCCGGCCGCCTCGGCGATCAGCCGGGTGCTCACGTCACCCCCGTGCTCGATCACCAGGGGGACGACGGCATCGAGGATCGCCTGGCGACGGTCGGCTGGGGTCATCGGTCTGGCTCGTCGAGTCACAGGAGACGACTGTAAATGAGTGAGCACTCACTCACAAGTGGTTTTTCTGGAAACCACCGCGCCGGAGTCCCCTCGTGCGCGAGGATGAGCCCATGAGTGCGCCACCGATCCGGGTCTTCCTGCTCGACGACCACGAGATCGTCCGCCGCGGCGTACGGGGCCTGCTCGAGGCGGAGGGTGACATCGTCGTCGTCGGCGAGGCCGGGCGTGCCAGCGGCGCCGCCGAGCAGATCCTGGCGCTGGCGCCCGACGTGGCCGTGCTGGATGCGCGCCTGCCGGACGGATCCGGGATCGAGGTCTGCCGCGAGGTCCGCTCGGCCGACCCCGCGATCCGGGCCCTGGTGCTCACCAGCCATGACGACGACGAGGCGATGTACGCCGCGATCCTGGCCGGGGCGGCTGGCTACGTGCTCAAGCAGATCGAGGGGTCCTCGCTGGTCAGCGGGATCCGCCTGGTCGCCCGCGGGCACTCCCTGATCGATGCCGCGGGCGCGCAACGCCTGGTGCATCGTGGGCCGGCGAGCCCCGCCGCAGCGGGCCTGGAGCGGCTCACCGAGCGGGAACGCGACGTCCTCGCCGCCCTCGCCGATGGCCTGACCAACCGCCAGATCGCCGAGCGGCTGCACCTGGCCGAGAAGACCGTGAAGAACCATGTCACCCGGTTGCTGGCCAAGTTGGGTGTCGCACACCGGACCCAGGCCGCGCTCTATGCCGACCGGAGCCGTTCGACGCCAGCCTGAGCCACACGCGACGTGGTGCCCGCCGCCCGGCGGTGAGGGCCGCCGGGCGACGGAGGTCAACAGGGGTTCAGACCTCGAACTGTCCGACCAGCTGGCGCAACTCCGCAGCAATCCCGGCCAGGCCGGTCGCGGAGGCCAGTGTGTTCTGCGCGCCCTGGCTGGTGTCGTCGGCAGCGCGGGCCACCTGGGTGACGTCCTCGGCGATGCCGTTGGCGCCGGTGGCCGCCTCGGTCACGCTGCGGGCGATCTCGTTGGTGGTGGCGGTCTGCTCCTCGACCGCGGAGGCGATCGAGGCCTGGATGTCGTTGATCCGCCCGATCACCTCGGAGATCTCCGCGATCGCCGCGACCGCGCCCTCGGTGTCGCCCTGGATCGCGACGATCTTCTGGCTGATGTCCTCGGTGGCGCGGGCGGTCTCCTTGGCCAGTTCCTTGACCTCGTTGGCGACCACGGCAAAACCCTTGCCGGCGTCGCCGGCCCGGGCCGCCTCGATGGTGGCGTTGAGGGCGAGCAGATTGGTCTGCTGGGCGATCGAGGTGATCACCTTGATCACCTGTCCGATCTCGGCACTGGACTCACCCAGCGAGGTGACGGTCTCCTGCGCGGAGCTGGCCACCTGCACAGCGCTGGTCGCAACGGTGGCGGCATCGGTGGCGTTCTTGGCGATCTCGCGGATGCTCGCGGTCATCTCCTCGGCCGCGCTGGCCACGGTCTGGATGCTGGCCGAGACCTGGACCGAGGCGCTGGAGGCGCTGCCGGCGCGCTCGGAGGTGGAGGCAGCCCCCTCCCCCATGCCCTGGGAGAGGATGGTGAGCTGCTCGGAGGAGACGGCGAGCGAGTCCGCCGTACGTCCGATCTCGTCCATGCTGCGGCGCAGCTTGCCCAGCAGCGACCCGAGGCCCGCGGCGAGCTGGCCGATGGCGTCCTCACCCGAGACCGGCACCTGGCGGGTCAGGTCACCGGCCTCGGCGGCCCGGACCACCTCCAGGACCAGGTCGACCTTGCGGGCCAGTTCGGCCGATGCCGCCCGGTCGGCGGACTCCCGCTCGATCCGCTCCACCGCCGCGGAGACGAGTCGCCCCACGTTGCGCAGCGCCTCGAGCCGCTGCTCGGAGGGCTCGAGCGTCTCGGTGGCGAAGAAATCCATCGTCGCGATCACCCGGTCATCGACGATGATCGGGAAGCAGACCCCGGACCTGACCCCGACGCGCTGGGCGACCGGCGCCCGCACGCAGTCGGTGACCTGGCCGATGTCGGGGGTGAAGACGAGTTCCCGCGCGGCCCAGGTGCGGCCGGACAGGCCCACGCCCTCGGGGAAGGAGGCGGCCAGGGTGACCTCGCGGAACTCGGGTCCGGCGTCTCCGGACTCGAGGCTGAAGCACAGCTCCTGGCTCTCCACATCGACGGTCCAGTAGGAGCCGTAGGCCCAGCCGAACTCGTCGCGGACGGTGTCCAGGGCGACCTGGACGGCCCGCTCGACGCTGGTCGCCGCGGAGAGACCGGTGAGCACCTTGTTGACGGCGGCCGTGTCGGCGGCGGCCTCGTTGCGCTCACGCTCGGCGCGGGACCGTTCCTCGTCGGCGACCACGCGGTCGGTGACGCCGACCCAGGAGACCATTGCTCCGGTGAAGGTGCCGTTGTCGCGCACCGCGCTGATCACCAGGTCGGCAGTCTCTCCACCGACCTGCACCTCGGTCGCGTACGGCAGTTGGTCCGGCACGTCCCAGAACGAGGCGAGCACGTCCGGGTCGGTCCCGAGCAAGGTGAAGAACGGCGTGATGTCGGCGCCGACCAGCTCGTCGACCGACACCGGCAGGAAGGCTTCCAGGGGGCGCAGCTTCTCCACGGCCTTGTCGTTGGCATAACGGATCCGCTTGTCCACGTCGACCAGGAAGACCCGGGCGGCGAGGCCGTCGAGCACCGAGCGCACCTGGGAGAAGGGGTCACCGTGCGGAGCGGCCTTCTCGACACTCCCATTGACCAGGCTGGCCCGGTCGGCCGTGGCCCGGCCAGCGGTCGCGGTGGACTCCCCACGCTCGGTGAGCTCTTCGTCGGATCCGGCGCCCAGGACGCTGGGCGCGATCTCGAGGTCGGTCATGGGGTGCCTCCGGGGGTGGGCGTTGCGGGCGGGACGTCGACCGCGCGGTCGGGGTCGAGGATGAGGAGCAGGGAGCCGGAGAGGGCGATGACGCCCTTCACGGCATGCTGGATGGTGGGCGGCACCGTGCCGGGCACGGGCTCAAGCGAGCGGTCGCCGGTGTCGATGACGTCGCCGATGTCGTCGACCAGGAGGCTGATTACCTCGCCGTGGTTGCGCACGATCACGTTCATCGCCGGCACGTCGTCCTCGCGCGGTGGCAGGCCGAGCCGGCTGCGCAGGTCGAGGGCGGTGACGATCTGGCCGCGCAGGTTGATCAGACCGTGGATCGCGGCCGTCGAGCGTGGCACCGGGGTCATCTCCTGGTGGCGCAGCACCTCCTGCACGTGGTCCACCTCGACGCCGAAGTCGAGGCCGGCGACGGTGAAGGTGCAGAACTGGGACTCGAGCGTCGTGGTCATCGCGCACCTGCCAGTTCGACGACGGCGGCCAGGTCGACCAGGTCGGTGACCCGGTCCTGCACCACGGCCGAGCCCAGGACGCCCTCGCGGCGACCGACGTCGCTGCGGACCAGTTCGGTCTCGACCACGTCGAGCACCTGGTCGATCACGATGCCCACCCGGTGGGCTCCCAGTTCGTGGACGATCACGTTCACCTTGCTCCGCTCGCCGGGTGTGTCGACCAGGCCGATCGCCGGGGCGAGGCGGACCAGCGGCAGGATGCCATCGCGATATTGCACGACCTCCCCGGCTCCGGAGTGCTCCAGTTGGGCGATGTCGAACTCCTCGAGCCGGGAGACGTCCACCAGGGGCATCGCTGCACGGCGACCGGAGGCGATCTCCATCACCAGCAGCGCCGTACGGTCCGTGGAGGCTGCCTGCCTGGCCGTTTCCTCGGCGGCCGTCGCGGCCAGGTTCCGGTGCTGCGCGAGCCCGGGTACGTCGAGGATCAGCGCCACCCGGCCGTCGCCCATGATGGTGGCGCCGGCGTAGAGGTCGAGCCCCTTCAGCAGTCGTCCGATCGGCTTGACCACGATCTCCTGGGTGTCCTGTACGTCGTCGACGCAGAGCCCGAAGCGGGTGTCGTCGGCCTGCACCACCACGACGGTGAGGGACGCATCGGGAGCGCGGTCCCGCCAGTCGCGGAACTCCCCTGTTCCCGTGGCCAGCGCTTCGGTGAGTGAGACCAGCGGCAGCAGGTGGCCGCGGAGCCGCATCACCGGGGCGCCGGCAAGGAACTCGACGTCGCGCTCGAGTGCGTCGCCCTCGACCTTGACCAGTTCGACCAGGTTCGACTGCGGGATCGCGTAGCGCTCGCCGTCGTGGGCGACGACCAGCGCCGGGATGATGGCCAGGGTCAGCGGGATCCGCACCCTGACCGTGGTGCCCTGCCCGACCTTGCTGACGATGTCGACCGTGCCGCCGATCCGTTCCAGGTTGGTGCGGACCACGTCCATGCCGACGCCACGGCCGGACACGTTGGTGACCGCTTCCGCGGTCGAGAAGCCGGGGCGGAAGACCAGGTTGACCAATTCGCGGGGATCCATCCGGGCCGCGGCGTCCGCGGTGATCACTCCTCGTGCAATGGCCACCTCGGCAACTCGGGCAGGGTCAATGCCCTTGCCGTCGTCGGTGATCTCGATGACCACCTGGCCGCTCTCGTGGCTGGCCTGGAGCAGCAACCGTCCCTTGGGCGGACGGCCCTGGGCGATCCGCTCGGCGGGCGGCTGGATGCCGTGGTCGAGAGAGTTGCGGACCAGGTGGGTCAGCGGGTCCCTGAGTGCTTCGAGCAGGGAGCGGTCGAGCTCGGTCTCGTGACCCTCCATCTGCAGCTCCACCTCGCGGCCGAGCTGGCTGGCGAGGTCACGGACGATGCGCGGCATCTTCGCCCAGACCTGCCCGATCGGCTGCATCCGGGTGGCCATCACGCCCTCCTGGAGCTCGCTGACGACCAGGTCGAGGCGCTGGGCGGCGCGGCCGAGTTCGAGGTCCTCGCCGGTGTCGGTGCGTTGCAGGATCTGGTTGCGGGTGAGCACCAGCTCGCCGACGAGTTGCACGAGTGAGTCCAGCAGGCCGACGTCGACGCGCACCGAGCTCTCCGCAACGGAGCGCTTGTGTTCCTCGACCTCGGATTCCTGGGGTGCCTCGAATGCCCGGGCGGGGACGGTGGGTGCTGGCGCGGTGGGTGCTGCTGCCGGCGGGGCCGCTGCCACAGCAGGCGCCGTGGACGCGACCTGGGCCGCCGGGGCCGCCGCAGCCACTGCCGGCGCAGGGGCCGCCGGGGCCGCTGCCACGGCAGGAGCAGCCGGGGGAACCACCGGCGGCGCCGACGCTGCCACGGGGGTGGGAGTCGCCTCGGCAGCGGGAGTCGCCGTGGGCTCGGGCACCACGTCAGGCACCGGAGCCGGCTCGAGCACCGGGGTCGGCACGGGCTCGGGCGCTGTCACGGACTCGGGCACCGCGTTCACCTGCGGAGCTGGGGCAGCCTCTCCCTCCAAGGCTGCCTTCAGCTCCGCGACCACGACATCGACATCCACCTGGTCCGAGGCGTCCTGCCCGCTCTCCTCGATCACGGCCAGCAGGGCCCGGACGGTGTCGACCATCCGCAGCAGCGTCCCGGTCAGCGCAGCAGAGAGTTCCATCTCCCCGTCGCGCAGTCGGGAAAGGAGGTTCTCACCGACATGGGTCAGTGCTTCGAGGCGCCCGAAGGCGAGGAAGCCGCTGGTCCCCTTGATCGTGTGGATGGTGCGGAAGATGCTCGAGAGCAGCTCACGCGATCCCGGATCCTGCTCCAGCGCGACCAGGTCCCGGTCCAGCTGGTCGAGGTTCTCGTGGCTCTCCACGAGGAACTCGGCGATGATCTCGGCGTCGTCGTCCATGCTCCCTCCCTTCCGTCACCGGTTTCATCGGCAACGAGGACGCGGAGTTGAGCAGTTCAGGCGCGCATGAGGCCGCGACTCCCCAGCGCCGAGCACCAGCACGCAGCGCCTAGCGCCAGCACGCAGCACGCAGCACGCAGCACGCAGCACGCAACGATGTCGTTCACCGTCACCAGGTGACGGCAAACGACACGACAAGGCCCTGGCCGGGCCGGCGCCCTCGCGGCCGCGCACCGGATGAACGTCGCCTGGCCGTCGTGGCCGGGCCGGCGTCAGTCCTTCTTGCGCAGCGCCTCGGCCAGGGAGGCGACTGCGGAGGCGCTCGGGGAGGCAGCCTCGCGGTTGCTGGAGGCCAGCTGCTCGATGAGTTCGGCACGCTGCACGGAGACGCTACGGGGCGCGTCGATCCCGACGCGGACCATGTCCCCACGCACCTCGAGGATCGTGATCACGACGTCGTCGCCCACGCGGACCGACTCCCCGGCCTTGCGACTCAGCACCAGCATGGGCACACGCTATCGCTTGCCTGGCCGCGGCGTACACGAACGGTGGCGTGGAGCGGCAACCGTTCCAGCGAAGAAACGTGGCGCGACACGCCGCGAACACGGCGTGTCGCGGCGATTTCTGTCCACGTACGGGTCGTCCGGTGGAGCGACACCGCCCGCCTCAGGCGACCAGCGGGGCCGCGATCGGATGCCGGTCCTCGTCCAGGATCACCTGGGCGGCACGCAAGTTGGTGGTGTTGACGACCACCGGGGCGACCAGGTTGGCGGTGGTCGAGGCGAGTGAGTCGCCGGGGGTCAGCACCAGCAGCACCAGCGCCTCCTCGGCCGAGGTGAGGCCGAGCAGGTTGGCGTCCTCGTCGTCGATGACCGGCTCATAGTCGGCGAAGAACTGCCCCGGCGTGATCACCAGGAAGCGCAGGTCCTCGTGGTCCAGGGAGCGCAGTTCGCACAGTGTGCCGTCGTCGTCGAGGCGGACCAGGGCGAACCGCTGATCACCGTCGAAGCCCGGCATCGGTCTGGCCAGTTCGAGGACCGGGATGTCCGGGACGGCGTTGTCGGCGACGTCCTTCGCGACGGGGTTCTCCGGCACGTCGATGACCTCCTGCCCGGCCGGGCCGGACGACTCGATGGAGTGGATGGCCGTCATCATCGCAGATAGTCCATCAGCGAAGTGGACAGAACGCGCGCCGACGAGGCCAGGGCCGCCTGATAGGCGACGTCGGCCAGCTTGACCTCGATCGCCACCTTGATCAGGTCGACATCCTCGAGGTCGGAGAGACGGGCGGTCAGGGTGAGTTCGGTGTCGACGGTCGCGGCGAGCACGTCCTCGATCCGCTTCTGCCGGATCCCGACATCGGTCCGTGCGTCGACCAGCGCATCGAGCCGGCCGGCCAGGGCGGTGACGCCACTGCGGATCCCGGTCCCGTCGTCCGCACGCAGGGCCGAGGCGAGCGCCGCGAGGTCGTCGAAGAGCGAGGCGCCATCGGGGCCGAAGACGGCCGGGCCCTCGCTGTCCACGCGGACCTGTACGCCGTTCCCGATGGTCCGGTTGACTGCGGCCGGGGTGCCGACGTACGCACCGGTCTCGTCGTACGCCGTGGAGCCGGCCGTGACGCCGCCGAAGATCGGGCGTCCCAGATAGGAAGTGTTAGCCTGGGTGATCAGGCCCTCCCGGATCTGCTCCACCTCGATGGCCAGTGCTTCGCGGGCGGCCGGGCTCATCGCTCCGTCGTTGGCTCCCTGCAGCGCGAGTTCGCGGGCGCGGCGGACCTGGTCGGTCATCGAGCCGAGTGTGATGTCGAGCTGCCCGAGCCATCCGGCGCCGTCGCTGGCGTTCGCGGCGTACTGCTTGTTGGCCGCGGCCTCCGCACGGACCCGCATCGCCAGGATCGCGTCGGTGGGCGAGTCGGAGGGGCGCGAGAGGCGGCGCCCGGTGGACATCTGCTCCTGCAGCGAGGCGCTGCGCGAGGAGTTCATCTCGATGGCGGCCAGCGACTGGCGCATCATCATCGACTGGGTCACACGTCCGATGGCCATCAGCGCACCAGTCCGGTCCGGTTGATCAGCGTGTCGAGGACGGAGTCCATCACCGTCATCACCCGCGAGGCGGCCTCATAGGCGCGCTGGGCAGCGAGCAGGTTGACCATCTCCTCGTCGACACTGACGCCGGAGAGTGACTCGCGGCTGTTGTCGACCTGCTGGGTGAGCACGCGCTGGTTCTCCGCGAGCCGGTGCACCGAGGAGACCTCGGTGCCGAAGACCCCCACCAGTCGCTGGTAGGAGCCCTCGATCCCCGAGGCGAGGGAGAGCCGATCGGCATTGCTGCCGTCCAGTCCCCCGCCGGGGATCGCCGCGGCGGCCACCTGGGCGCCGTCGGTGATCGCGACCGCCAGGCTGGCCACCACGTCGGGCGGGGTGTAGGAGAAGAGTGCCTGGCCGGGGTTGCCGGCCTGGTCGAAGCCGGCCTGGTGCGCCGCGTTCATCTCGTCGGCGAACTCCTGGGCGACGGCGTCCAGGCCCGCGCGGTAGGACGGCAGCGTCGTGGTGAGCAGCTCGGCCAGGGCGCCCAGTTCGCCGCTGGTGCCGGTCAGCGGGGTGGTCCCGGTGGCGTCGACGACCGCGAGCGTGACGGCGCCGCTGCCGGTGCCGTCGGGGTTCACCCCGGTGGTGGCCTCGACCGTGGCGGCCCGGTTGCCAGTGACCAGGGCGACGCCGCCGATGCTGATGTCCATGCCGCCGTCGGGGCGCAGGGCACCCGTGGCACCGGTCAGCTCGGAGAGGCGCATCGCGATCCGGTCACGCTGGTCGAGCAGGGTGGCGGGGTCGATGCCGTTGCCGCGGGCCTCGGCGATCGACTGGTTGGTGCGGGCCAGGTCGGAGGCCAGGGTGTTGACCTCGCCGAGGCCGACCAGGACCTTGCCGCGCAGGGCCTCCTCCTCGGTGGCCACGTTGCGGTGTTGCAGGGCGAAGGAGTCGACCAGCGCGCCGGCCGCGCTGAGCACCTGGTTGCGCGCTGCCTCGTTGCCGGGGTTGTTGGAGAGGTTCTGCCAGGCGGCCCGATATTCGGCCAGGGCGGCGGCGACGCCGTTCGGGCCGGGCTCACCGATGCCGGCCTCGACCCGGTCCAGCGACGCGGCGCGGGTGTCCAGGTAGGTCTGGTTGCCGTGCTCCTTGCGTGCCCGTACGTCGAGGAACTGGTCGGCTATCCGGTTGATCCCGGCCACCTGTACGCCGTCCCCGACGCCGCTGCCGCGCGACCACAGCGCCGGCACGTCCTGGGTGGACATCGAGGCCGCCACCGCGCTGCGGCGTACGTAGCCCTCGGTGCCGACGTTGGCCAGGTTGTTGCTGGCCACGTCCATCGCCACCTGGCTGTAGCGCAGGCCGCTCAGTGCGGTGTTGAAGGAGGCCATGGTGCCCGCCATCGTCACAGGCTCCTGTCCACGAAGGTGCTGCGTGCGGCGGCGCTGACCTTGGAGCCATCGTGGCCGTAGCCCTCGATGCCGTCGCTCTCCAGATCGAGCAGCGCCTCGCGGGCGGCGCGGTAGCCAACCGTGATCAGTTCCCGGTTGGTGGCGGCCAGGGCACTGATGTCGCGGGTGATCGCAGTGAATGCCTCTCGGTGCTCGAGCAGGATGGTCTGCCACGGCTCGTCGACGGCCTCGGCCAGTGCGCGGAGGCTGGTGTTGTGCTCCAGGCCGACGGCGGCGGCTGCCTCGTCGGAGGCGATGGCGCGGAGCACCTCGGTCTCGCGCAGCGCGGTGAGGATCTTCTCCACGTCCTCGGCGGCCCGGGCGAGCCAGCGGGTTCGGCCCGAGGAGAGGACGAGTTGTTCGAGTTCGAGCCGGTAGAGCAGGGACTCCAGGAGTTCCCGCTCCCGCCACAGGATCGAGGACAGCTTCTCCATTCCGCTGCCTCCTCTCCTGGTGCGTGGGCCCCGGACGGTGTCGGCCGGGGTGCGGGCATGGACCTGCACTGGGGGTTCCATCGGCAGCGCGGGCGTCGGCCTGAGGGTTTTCTCCGGGGGCGTTCGGCCAGCGCCGGTCACCGGTCGGGCCAAGCCAATCGGATGACCCACCCGGAGGGGGTACCGGGACCAAGGTCCCTACTTCTCCTCCGACCGGCCAGTTCCGTCCGATTCTCCTCCCGCTGCGCGTGATCGCGGGACAAGGTTGCGCCATGGACACCACGACACACGGTGTTTCGATCTCGGCGGATCACCTCATCACGAGCACCATGCCCCTGGTCGGACACATCGTCCGGGAGACGATGGGACGCGTTCCCGGCCACGTCGACCGCGACGACCTCACCTCTGCCGGCCTGACCGCCCTGGTCCAGGCTGCACGCGCTTTCGAGGCCGGTCGCGGTGTCCCGTTCGCCCGCTATGCAGCGACCCGGATCCGCGGCGCGATCCTGGACGAGTTGCGCAGCATCGACTGGGCGTCGCGCTCGGTACGCCGTCGTGCCCGCTCCATCGACGAGGCGCGCAACCGCCTCGCCGCCGACCTGGGCCGGGTGCCGACCAACGAAGAGGTCGCCTCGCTGCTCGGGGTGGACCTCGACGAGGTGACCGCCAACGAGGACGACCTGCAGCGCGCCTCGGTGCTCTCCCTGCAGGCGGGCTCGGAGTCGACGCTGGACGAGCTGATCACCAGCCACGAGCCCGACCCGGCGCACGAGGTGGAGCACAAGGAGCAGTTGACCTATCTGGTCGAGGCGATCGCCGAGCTGCCCGAGCGGCTGCGGACCGTGGTCCAGGACTACTTCCTGGTGGAGCGGCCGATGGCCGAGATCGCCGAGGAACTGGGCGTCTCGGAGTCCCGGGTCTCGCAGCTGCGTGCCGAGGCTCTGGTGTTGCTGCGCGAGGCGATCAACCGCCAGCTGAACCCGGACCTGGCCGTCCCCCACGCCCGGCCCAACGGCGCGGCAGCCCGGCGCCGGGAGGCGTACTTCTCCGCGGTCGCCGAGCGCCACGCGGCCTCGCTGCGCCGGCCGCTGGCGCCGGTGCACCAGATCAACGCATCCGCCTGAAAATCTTCGTCCGGATCCCTCAGATGGGTTCCGGACCTGCCGAATGAAAGTTCGCAGCACCCAAGGACGGGAACTGTGAAAGCGACTCAATCCAGGAGGGAACCATCATGAGTCTTCGCATCAACCAGAACATCGACGCCTTCAACTCCTACCGCAACCTGTCGGTCACGCAGGGCCAGATGAGCAAGTCGCTGGAGAAGCTGTCCAGCGGTTTCCGCATCAACCGTGCCGCCGACGACGCTGCCGGTCTGGCCATCTCCGAGGGCCTGCGCTCGCAGGTCGGTGGTCTGAAGGTCGCGGCCCGCAACGCCCAGGACGGCATCTCGGTCGTGCAGACCGCTGAAGGTGCGCTGACCGAGGTCCACTCCATCCTGCAGCGGATGCGTGACCTGGCCGTCCAGGCATCGAACGATTCCAACAACGGCAACGCGCGGGCGAACATCACCGCCGAGGCCAACCAGCTCCAGTCCGAGCTGGGCCGGATCGCCTCGTCGACCAACTTCAACGGCACCAACCTGCTGGACGGCACCGCTGGCACGCTCGCCTTCCAGGTGGGCGCGGACGGCAATGCGAACAGCCGGATCGACGTGGACCTGACCACGGCCAACGTGGCCAACGTGGCCAACGCGCTGACCTCCGGTGGCGGCAACTCGTACGCCGTCGTCACCCCGACTGCGGTCACCGGCAACTGGACCTTCACCACCACGGGCGTGGCGGCCACCTCCACGGTCGCCATGGGTGCGGCCGGCAGCCTGCACACGGTCGACGACGTGGCCAGCAAGCTCAACGCGGACGCTGGCTTCTCGGCCAACTTCCGGGCCACGGTCAACGCCAACAACGAACTGGTGGTCAACGCCACCAACGGCGGCACCCTGGCCACCACTGCTCCGGGCACCGGCGGCGCAGCGGGTGCGGCCGTGGTGGGCGGCATCTCGTTCGCCAGCCACTCCGACGCCCAGGCGGCCATCGGTGCGATCGACTCGCAGATCCAGACGATCTCGACCGCTCGCGCCAACCTCGGTGCACTGCAGAACCGCTTCGAGCACACCATCAACAACCTCAACGTGGCCGTGGAGAACCTGTCGGCCTCCGAGAGCCGGATCCGCGACACCGACATGGCCGCCGAGATGATGAACTTCACTCGGGCCCAGATCCTGTCGCAGGCCGGGACCGCGATGCTCGCCCAGGCCAACCAGGCCCCGCAGGGCGTGCTGCAGCTGCTCCGCTGATCCACCGGTCGCGACCCGCGAGCCCCTGACGGGTCGCGATCCCCCGGCTCCGGCCGGACCCAAGCCCTCGGGCGAGGTGCGGGCCATTCGCTCCTCGCCCGAGGCGCATCGGGGGAATCAGTCTTGAGCAACGCGGAGCGGAGGATCCAATGGCGACCAGCAGCATCAGCGGCCTGGCGACTGGCCTCGACACGGCCGGCATCATCGACCAGCTGATGCAACTGGAGGCGCTCAGCCAGAACAAACTGGTCAACCGCCTTTCCGGGGAGAAGTCCACCCTGGCCAGCCTGCAGTCCCTCAACAGCGCCACCGCCGGCCTGGCATCCAAGGCGGCGGCATTGAAGGACCCCGCGAACTGGACACCGATCACCGCGACCAGCTCCCACGACTCAGTCCGGGTCAGCGTTGGTGCCGGCGCCCAGCAGAGCTCGTTCTCGATGAGCGTCGACCAGGTCGCCACCCGGCACCGGCTGCAGTTCACGGCCGCCGCTTCTCTTGACGACATCATCGTCGCCGGCGGCACCACGCTCCGGCTCACGGTCGGCGGAGAGACCCGGGGGCTCGAGACCGACGACGGCACCCTGGCGGGCGTGGTCCGGGCACTGAATGCATCCGGCACTGGTCTCACCGCCACCACGGTGAAGTTGGACGACGGATCCCACAAGTTGCTGGTCCAGAGCATCGGCACCGGGGCGGCAGAGCAGTTCACGTTGACCAACAGCGACGGGTCTGACCTGCTGTCCGGGGCCGTGGTGAACGCCGCGCAGGACGCACGGATCACGATCGAGGGC
Organism: Nocardioides sp. AE5; assembly: GCF_031844485.1. Classification (NCBI taxonomy): domain Bacteria; kingdom Bacillati; phylum Actinomycetota; class Actinomycetes; order Propionibacteriales; family Nocardioidaceae; genus Nocardioides; species Nocardioides sp. AE5. The sequence continues at coordinate 535,496 of NZ_JAUZVI010000001.1, read as the reverse complement.
AACACGGTCCACTCCTCGACCAATACCTTCACCGACGTCGTCCCCGGGCTGACCATCACGCTGGGCGCCGACTCGGCCGGCTCCACCAGCCACGTCGTCGTCGGGAACGACGCGTCCTCGTCATTGAGCACGGTCAAGGCCCTGGTCGACCAGGTCAACTCCCTGATCGGCACGATCAGCTCCTCCACGTCGTACAGTGCGGTCACAAAGTCCAGCGGTCCCCTCGCGGGTGTCTCTGCCGCCAAGGCGCTGGCCACCGCACTGCAGGGCGCGCTCTATCCGGCGGACAACACGTCGATGGCCGGCTTCGGCCTGGAGGTCGACCGTTACGGCAAGTTCGTGCTCGACGAGGAGAAGTTCACCGCCGCGCTGACTGCCGATGCGGCCGCTGTCGCCGCTGCCTTCACCGGGGCGGGTGGCTTCGGAGCCCGCATCGAGTCGGTCGCCAAGGGGGCCAGCGACAGCGTCTCCGGCACCTTGACCGCAGCGATCACCGGCCGCAACAGCGCCATCTCCGACCTGGAGCAAGGCATCGAGGTCTGGGACCGTCGCCTCGAGTTGCGCCGCAGCAACCTGGAACGCCAGTACGCCGCCCTCGAGGTCGCCCTCGAGGCCATGAACTCCCAATCCAACTGGCTCAGCAGCCAGATCGCGTCCCTGAACAGCTCGAGCAGCTGAAGGAGCCTGAGATGAATCCCACCGCCCGCAACGCCTATCTGGCCTCGTCGGTGACCACGGCGAGCCCGGCCCGGCTGCTGGTGATGCTGCTGGAGCGGCTCGTGCTCGACATCGAGCGCGGGCTCGAGGCGCAGCAGTCCGGTGACCACCAGGCGGCACATAACCAGTTGATCCACGCGCAGGACATCGTGGTGGAACTCTCCACCAGCCTGCGCCCCGACGTCTGGGACGGGGCCGCGAACATGGCCGCCCTCTATGACTTCCTGGGCCGCCAACTGACCCAGGCCAACATCCGCCGCGACCCGGCCACGACGGCCTCCAGCCTCGAGCTGGCCCGGCAGATCTGTGACACCTGGCGCGAGGCGGCCCTGGTTGCCGCCGCGCCGGCTGGTGTGGTGGCCGCGGGATGAGGAATCGACCGTACGCCGCCTGGGCCGCGGCGCTGGACCAGCTCGAGGCCAACGTCGACGAGCTCGCGTTGTGGCTGGAGACCCTGGGGCCCCATGCCGCTGCCGAGGAGGTGCCCGAGATGGCGCCGCCAGCCCTGTTGAGCGGCCCGTGGACGGTGCCGGACCTGCCCGGGCCGATCCCGGTTGAGATGGTGCCCCGGGCCCAGTCGATCGCGGTGCGCCAAGCCGCCGTACGAGCCGCCCTCGAGGGCCAGCGCGACCACGTCCGCGACCACCTGCGCCTGGCCCGCAAGGTCGACGGCGCGACGGGTCGCCCGAGCCGGGCGGCGTACCTGGACCTCCAGGCCTGACCTCTCAGCCCCCGCTGCGGCGCCGCATGCGGTGCATATGCACCCGATCGGCCCTCGAATCACCGGATCTGGGGCCGTTCGGGTGCATATGCGCGCGAACGCGCCCGCCACCAACCCGGATAAGTGCCGGGCCTCAGCGGACCAGCGCCGACAACCGCGCCGCGACCCGGTCCAGCGGCACGACCTCGTGGGCCAGCCCGGCCTCGGCAACGGCGCCGGGCATCCCCCACACCACCGAACTGGCCTCGTCCTGGACCACCACCACGGCGCCTCGCCGGGCCAGGCCCTCGACACCGGCAAGGCCATCGGTGCCCATCCCGGTGAGTACGACGGCCAGGGTGTTGCCGCCGAAGGTGGCCAGGGCGGAGTCGAAGAGTACGTCGACGGCCGGGCGGCAGAAGTTGACCGGCTCGGACTGGTCCAGCCGGGCCACCACCCGGGGGCCCTCACGAACCAGGCGCAGGTGGAAGTCGCCGGGGGCGAGCAGCGCCAGCCCCGGTCGCAGCACGTCCCCGTCGGCGGCCTCGCGGACCTCGAGGCCCGAGAGGCGGTCGAGCCGTTCGGCGAGCATCCGGGTGAAGACCGGCGGCATGTGCTGCACGATCACGATCGGCACCGGGAAGTCGGCGGGCAGCGCGGCAAAGATCAGGGCCAGCGCGTCAGGGCCACCGGTGGAGCAGCCGAGCACGACCACTTCGGGGCCCTGGGCCAGGACCGACGCCGGTACGACGGGCGGTCGCGCAGGCGCGGTGCGCGGAGTGGCCGCGACGCGTCGTACGCCGGCCAGCGCCTTGACCCGTGGCACCAGTTGCTCGCGCACCATCGCCACGCCCTGGGCCACTCCCCCGGCCGTCGCCGACGGCTTGGTCAGGTAGTCCGAGGCGCCCAGGGAGAGCGCCTCCAACGTCTGGCGGGCGCCGCGCTCGGTGAGGGTGGAGAACATGATGACGGCCTGGCGCGGGTGCCGTTCCCGGATCACCTTGAGCGCATCGAGCCCGTCGAGTGCGGGCATCTCGATGTCCAGGGTGATCACGTCGGGAGCGAGTTCGTCGGTGCGCTCGATCGCCTCGAGCCCGTTGACCGCAGTGCCGACCACCTCGATCTCGGGGTCGTCGGCCAGCGCGGTGGTCACCAACCGGCGTACCAACGCCGAGTCGTCCACCACGAGCACCCTGATCACCCCTGACTGATCGGCAGCCAGGAGGTGTCGTTGAGGGATGCCGGCCCACCAATGCGGGTGCGCGCAGACTCAGTGCCCGAATGCGCCCGAATGCCTCAGGAACGTGCCCACCTGTCCGATCAGAGCAGCGTGACCCTCTCCCCCTCCAGCTTCGCTGCCATCGCGGCCCTCACCCGGCGTGAGACCGCGATGCTCTATGAGCCTGGCAAGGAATACCTCGTCGAGGCGAGGCTCCTCCCACTTGCCAGGGCAGCGGGCTGTGAGGATGTAGATGCGTACGTCGCACTGGTGCTGCGTGATCGGGTGCACCAGCAAGCGGCGATGGACGCGTTGACGATCAACGAGACCTCGTGGTTCCGGGACAACGCCCCCTACCAGGCGTTCACCGAGGTGATGTTGCCGGCGATGCTCCAGGCCCGCGCCCACACCCGGCAGCTGACGATCTGGTCGGCTGCCTGCTCCAGCGGGCAGGAGGCCTACTCACTGGCGATGCTGCTGGACCAGCACCTGCCGGCGGGGTGGAGCGCACGGATCGTGGCCACCGACATCTCGACCTCCATGCTGGAGCGGGTGCGCACCGGGCGCTATTCGATGGTGGAGATGAACCGTGGGCTGCCGGCCACGCTGCTGGTCAAGCACTTCACCCGGGTCGGTTCGGAGTGGGAGATCTCCGCGGACCTGCGCTCGATGGTGGAGACCCGCCACCTCAACCTGGCCGGGCCGTTCCCGGCACTGCCGACGTTCGACATCGTCTTCCTGCGCAACGTGCTGATCTATTTCGACCTCGACACCAAGCGGGACATCCTGCGCCGGGTGCGTTCGGTGACCAGCCCGGACGGCTACCTGCTGCTCGGCTCCACCGAGACCACCCTCGACATGGAGACGCACTGGATCCGCGAGCCCGCCGGACGGGTGCAACTGCACCGACCCATCGCGGGCCCGACCTCCGCCAGCGCGACCGCCGTGGCCCGCGCACCCCAGACCGCCCTGACAGGAGCCTGAAGCCATGCATGCGCTGATCATCGACGACTCCCGCACGATGCGGATCATCCTGCGCCGGATCCTCGGCGACCTCGGATTCACCACCGCCGAGGCCGGGGACGGCCAGCAGGCGCTCGACGCCATTGCCGCCGGACCGGTGCCCGACCTGTGCCTGGTCGACTGGAACATGCCGGTGATGGACGGGTACACGTTCGTGCAGCGGGTCCGGGCCAACGCCGAGCACCGCAACATCACGCTGATGATGGTGACCACCGAGAGCTCGCACGGCCACGTGGTCAAGGCACTCGCGGCCGGTGCGCACGAATACGTGATCAAGCCGTTCACGCCCGAGGCGATCACCGAGAAGCTGGAGTTGCTCGGCCTGGTCCGGAACGGGGTCCCGGCATGAACGCGCTGCACACCGTCACCACCCCCGAGGCCGAGGACGTCCTGGCCATGGCGGGCGAGGTCTGGGCGACGTTCCTCGGCGAGGAGCCGCTGCTGCCGGCCGGGCCGGCGGAGCAGGCGCCCGGCTGGTCGGCTGCCGTCACCGTGACCGGCGCGTGGCCCGGCATGGTGGTCATCGAACTCTCCACTGCCGCCGCGCATGCGGTGGCCACCCGGATGCTGGGTACGCCGCAGGCAGACGAGGCCGACACCACCGACGCCGTCGGTGAACTGGTCAACATCGTCGGCGGCAACGTGAAGAGCCTGATGCCCGAGCCCAGCGTGCTCTCCCTGCCAGTGGTGACCACGGGCCGGATCGCGGTGCCCACCGGCCAGGTCGAGGTGGTCCGCCTCGACCTGGAATGGCTGGGCGAGCCCGTGGCGCTGCGGGTGCACGCCCACGACGACTCCACCGAAGGAGGGATCCGGTGAAGATCCTGATCGCCGACGACAGCCGGGTGATGCGCCAGATCGTGCTGCGCACCCTGCGCCAGGCGGGCCATGACGGCCACGAGATCGTCGAGGCGGAGAACGGCCTGGATGCGTTCGAGAAGATCGCCGCGCATCACCCCGACCTGGTCCTCTCGGACTGGAACATGCCGGAGATGAACGGGATCGACCTGCTGGACCGGCTCCGCGCCAGCGGATCGACAGTCCCGTTCGGCTTCGTCACCTCCGAGGGATCACCGGAGATGCGGCAGCGCGCCGAGGCTTCCGGTGCCCTCTTCCTGATCGCCAAGCCGTTCACCCCCGAGGCCTTCGACGAGGCCCTGCGCGCCACCGGACTCGTCTGATGACCAGCCACCTGCCGGCACCGCTGCAGATCCGCGAACTGTTCGGTGACCTGCTCGGGCGCGAGGTGACCCTCAGCCCGTCCGCCCCGTTGGCGCCGGGCCCGGCCATGCCGGCCACGATCGCGTCGTACGTCGACGACGTGCTCCAGTTGCGTGCCCTGGTGGTCTGCGACCTGCCACTGTCGGCGTACGCCGGAGCCGCAATCGGCCTGGTGCCCCAGGGCCAGGCCGAGGACGCAATCACCGACGGAGCGTTGACCGACCCACTGGCGGAGAACCTCTACGAGGTGCTCAACATCGCCGCATCGCTCTTCAACGTGGACGGGGCCGCCCACGTGAAACTGCACGCGATGGCCCCCGCCGGCGGGCCGATGGACCCACAGCTGATGGCACGCGCCCTTACCCTGGGCCGCCGTGAGGACCTGGCCGTGAGCATCAATGGGTACGGCGACGGGCGACTCTCGATCGTCCTGGTGTGACTGCACCGCTGTTCGAGCACTGGATGATCATGCAGTCGGATGCATGAACGGATAGCCCAAAAGGACTATGCCGCCCACCCGACTGGTCACGATCACCGAAACCCCCAAAGGTTCGGGATCACGGGACCGAAGAGGACACACGAGCAAGGGATGGCTCACCCCCGCCGACGGAACGGCACCGCAACGACCGGATCCACCGGAGGTCGGGCATGTCCCTTTCTGGTCCAGACGCCATCACGAGCATCCTGCATGCCTCGATCACGGGCGTCTCGGTGCGGCAGAACGTCATCGCCGACAACATCGCCAACGTCGACACCCCCGGCTACATCGCCACCAGCGTCGACTTCGAGTCCTCACTGCGCTCGGCGATCGCTGACGGCGAGCTCTCCGGCATCGACATCGAGCGCACCGCCACCAACACCCCGGTCGGCCCGAACGGCAACAACGTCGACCTGCGCAAGGAGACCCTGGCCGCGGTGCAGTCCCAGTTCCAGTACCAGGTGCTCTCCCGGGCGATCACCGACCACCACAACCTGCTGAAGATTGCCGCAGGTGCCATGTGATGGGTGCCTTCGACACGCTCCGCATCGCCGGCTCCAGCCTCGGCATGCACCAGGTCTGGCTGGACACCCTGGCGCACAACATCGCCAACGTGAACACGGCGCGCAGCACCGACCAGACGGCCTTCCAGGCCCAGATGGTGATCGCCCGCTCCCAGGAGGGCGGCGGCGTCGAGGTCAACGGCATCGCCCTGAGCGACCCCACCGGCCGCGTCGTCCACGACCCCACCCACGAGCTGGCTGACGCCGACGGCTACGTCCGGCTGCCCGAGGTCGACCTGGCCAGCCAGATGAGCCAGTTGATCATGGCCCAGCGCGGCTACCAGGCCTCGGTCCAGGTCACCAAGAACGCACAGGAGACCTACTCCAGCGCCCTGCAGATCGGGCGTTCCTGATGAGCATCGGTGGCATCGAGTCCGTCGGCTTCACGCCGTACGTCGCCCCCCAGGTGGGCGCCCCGTCCACCGTGGCGCGGGCCGAGGGCAGCAGTTCCTTCTCCGACATGGTGATCGACGGCATCGAGCGGCTCGAGGGCGTGCAGGACAAGGCGGACGGCCTCGCGGTCCAGGCCGCCACCGGCAACCTGGAGAACATCCACGACTACACGATCGCCGCAGCCGAGGCGCAGGTCGCCACCCAGCTCACCGTGGCGCTGCGCAACAAGGCCGTTGAGGCGTTCACCGAGATCATGCGGATGCAGGTGTGAGGATGAAGCAGAACATCACCGCGGCCCTGGGCCGCTACCGCGACACCTTCAGCGCCTTCTCCACCGCGCAGAAGGCGATCGTGCTGATCGGCGCCGGAGCACTGCTCCTGGCCGGGTTCATGGTCTTCCGCTGGGCAGCCACCCCCAGCTATGCGCCGCTCTACGCCAACATGGCCTCCGCCGACGCCGCCGCCGTCATCGACGAGCTCGACGCCCAGGGCGTGAAGTACACGATCACCAACAACGGCTCCACGATCATGGTGCCCAAGGATGACGTCTACGCCACCCGGATCGCGCTGAGCGGCAAGGGCCTGCCCTCGTCCTCCAGCAACGGCGGCTATGAGCTGCTCGACGGGCAGAGCTTCACCACCGGCGAGTTCAAGCAGCAGACCGACTTCAAGCGGGCCATGGAAGGCGAACTGGCCAAGACCATCGAGGCGATGGACTCCATCAACACCGCCGTGGTCCACCTGGCCCTGCCCGCCCAGCGGGTCTTCGCCGACGAGCAGGACCCCGCCACCGCCTCGGTGCTGGTCAAGACCAGCCCCGGCACCAGCCTGGCCCCGCAGAACGTGCAGGCCATCGTGCACCTGGTCGCCTCCTCCATCGAGGGACTCGACCCGGCCCGGGTCACCGTCGCGGACGCCAGCGGCCAGGTGCTCACCACCGACGACTCCGTCACCGGCGCCGCCAGCACCCGCAACCAGCAGGTGCAGGAGTTCGAGACCCGGATGCGCAACCAGGTCCAGGCCACCCTCGACCGGCTCGTCGGACCCGGCAACTCGACGGTCCAGGTGACCGCCAACCTCAACTTCGACAACACCCGCACCGAGACCCGCACCTACACCTCCGACCCCGACCAGGCGCCGCTGTCGGAGACCACCCAGTCCGAGACCTACACCGGCACCGGCAACGACACCGGAGCCACCGGCGTCGTCGGTCCTGACGGCCAGATGGAGAACCTCACCGAGGGCGAGGGCAACAACTCCTCCTATTCCAAGGAGTCGACCACCCGCGACAACGCGGTCAACTCGACCACGGAGTTTCGCGAGACCGCCCCCGGCGGGGTGCAGAGCATGCACGTCGGCGTGATGATCGACAACCGTGCCGCGATGGCCCTGGACACCAACGAGATCAACCAGTGGGTGGTCGCTGCCACCGGCATCGACGCCGAGCGCGGTGACACGGTCCGGGTCTCCGCGATGCCGTTCGACCGCAGTGCCGAGGAGGCCATGCAGGCCGAACTCGACGCCGCCGCTGCAGCCGACGCCGCGGACCGCCGCAACGACCTGATCCGCGACGTCGCCCTGGTCGGCGCCGTGCTCCTCCTGGTCGCCTTCGCCTTCTGGCGCGAGCGCCGCCGCAGCAAGGAACGTGCCCGCGCCACGTCGTACGTCGTGGAGCAGCTGCGCAACGAGACCGCGCTGGCCGCCCCCGAACCCGCCCCCGAGATGGAGCCGGCGACCGCACTGCTGGCCCTGGAGGCCAACGAGGCGAGCGAGAACGAGCGTCTCCAGCACGAGCTGATCGACCTCGTCGAGCGCCAGCCCGAGGACGTCGCCGCCCTGCTCCGTGGATGGCTGGTGGACCGACCGTGAACATGGCACTCACCAGCACCGCCGGCGTACGCAAGGCAGCCATCCTGCTGATCCAGCTCGGCCGCGACCGCGCCTCCCAGGTGCTCTCCCACCTCAGCGAGGCGGACGTGGAGCGCGTCTCCGCAGAGATTGCCCGGCTCGAATCGATCAGCGGCACCGAGACCGAGCAGGTCCTGGCCGAGTTCCACGCGATGGCCCAGGCCCGTGCCCACATCAGCCAGGGTGGCCTGGAGTTCGCCCAGCAGTTGCTTGAGCAGTCGCTGGGTGCGGAGCGGGCCGGCGAGATCATGGAGCGGCTCAACGCCGCGGCGATCCAGATGCCGTTCCAGTTCCTGCACCGCGCCGACCCCTCGCAGCTGCGCAGCTTCATCGTCAACGAGCACCCGCAGGTGATCGCCCTGGTGCTGGCCCACATGACCCCGGACAAGGCCTCGCTGCTGCTCTCCGGCCTGCCCTCGGACCTGCAGGCCCAGGTGGCGCACAGGATCGCGGTGATGGACCAGACCTCACCCGAGATCATCCGGATGGTCGAGGCCCAACTGGAGCGGAAGTTCTCCTCCATGCTGCAGCCCAGCGAGCTCTCCCGAGTGGGTGGCGTGGACCCGCTGGTCAACATCATCAACCGCTCCGACCGCTCCACCGAGCGCCAGATCGTCGAAGGCCTGGAGGCGTTCGACGCCGCCCTGGCCGACGAAGTGAAGAGCCGGATGTTCATGTTCGAGGACATCGTCACCATCGACGACCGCTCCGTGCAGCAGGTGCTGCGCCAGGTCGACTCCGCCGAACTGGCCCTGGCCCTCAAGGGCGTGCCCGACGTGGTCCGCACCAAGATCACCAGCAACCTCTCCGAGCGTGCCGCGGAGAACCTGCTGGAGGAGGTCGAGTTGCTCGGCGCCGTCCGCCTCACCCAGGTCGAGGAGGCCCAGCAGTCGATCATCCGCACCATCCGCCAACTCGAGGAGCAGGGCCAGATCCTGATCCGCCGTGGGAACGACGATGACTTCGTCGAGTGAGGCCCGGGTGGGTGCGCCGGTGCTGCGCGGGGAGTCGGCCACCGCCGTCACCGTGCTGCCGGCCCCCGACCTGCGCCAGGGCACCTGGACCCGGCTGGGCACCGGCGCAGCCGTCGGCGACCCGGTCACCGAGCGGACCCTGGATGCACTGGCTGCGACCACTCGCGATGCCGCCCGCGCCCAGGGGTACGCCGTGGGGTGGGCCGAGGGCCGCCGGCGCGCCGAGGAACAGGCCCGCACCGAAGCCGCCGAGGTCGCCCGCCAGCACGCCGCGGACCGGGCCCGCCAGGCCAGCGAGCACGAGGCCGCCGTAGCCGCCCTGCACGCAGCCGCCGCCCAACTCCACGAGCAGGCCGCCCTGGTCACCGCCCGGATCGAGGAGCAGGGCACCGAACTCGCCTGGGCCTTGACCCGGGAACTGGTCGGCGCCGAACTGCGGATCGCGCCCGCCTCCGACGTCGTACGCCGGGTGCTCGCCGTCCTCCCCGACGAGCCGATGGTCCGCGTTCGCCTCCACCCGGGCGAAGCGGCCGCGCTGCCCGCGCGCGACCTGGCCGACCGGGGCGTCGCGGTCGACGCCGACGCGACCCTCGCACCGGGCGACGCCGTCGTCGAGTGCGCCGACCGGGTCATCGACCTGCGGATCAGCGCAGCCATGGAGCGGGTCGCTGCCGCGCTGGAGCAGGCACCCCACGGAGGCATCCGATGAGCGTGAGGAGCCCCCACGGAGGTACGCCGAGGGACGAGGTGTGCCGGAGTGAGGCACCGCAGCGGTCGAGCAGGAGGACGCAGCGATGAGCGTGCTGACTGCCCCGATCCGTGAGCGCGCCCTGGCCGCCACCGCCCCGCTCCGCCTGGGCCGGGTCGCCGAGGTGGTCGGTCTCCAGTTGCGCGTCACCGGCCTCGACGCCGCCATCGGCGACCTGGTCGAGATCTCCTCGGCCGACCCTGCCCAGGGGCCGGTGCTCGCCGAGGTCGCGGCCGGCACGCCCAGTGGTCTGGTCTGCCTTCCCCTCGGACCCACCACCGGGCTGCAGGTCGGCTCGCCGGTGCACCACAGCGGTGGACCGCTCACCATCGGCGTCGGGACCGAACTGCTCGGCCGGGTCCTCGACGGCCTCGGCCGCCCCAGTGACGGCGGGCCCAGCCTGGCGCACCTGGACCGGGTCAGCGTCGAGCACCCCGCCCCTGAGGCGATGGACCGCCCCCGGATTGACACCCAGCTCGGCCTCGGCGTCCGCGCACTGGACGCCCTGGTCCCCGCCGGGCGCGGACAGCGCCTGGGCATCATGGCCGGTTCCGGCGTCGGCAAGTCCAGCCTGCTCTCGATGATCGCGCGCGGCACCGAGGCCGAGGTCTCCGTGATCGCCCTGGTCGGCGAGCGTGGTCGCGAGGTCCGCGAGTTCATCGAGAACGACCTCGGACCCGAGGGGATGGCCCGCTCCGTGCTGGTGGTGGCCACCTCGGATGCCCCGCCGGTGGAGCGGCTCCGCGCCGCCTTCGTGGCCACCCGGATCGCCGAATGGTTCCGCGACGGCGGGCGGGACGTCGTCCTGATGATGGACTCGCTCACCCGGGTCGCGATGGCCCAGCGCGAGATCGGCCTCTCCGCCGGGGAACCGCCCGCCACCCGCGGCTACCCGCCGAGCGTCTTCGCGCTGATGCCGCGGCTGTTGGAGCGCGCCGGCACCAACCCGCACGGATCGATCACCGGCCTCTACACGGTGCTCGTCGAGGGCGACGACATGCAGGACCCGATCGGCGACACCGCCCGCTCGATCCTGGACGGACACGTGGTGCTCTCCCGGCGCCTGGCCACCTCCGGCCACTTCCCCAGCATCGACGTGCTCGAGTCGATCTCCAGGGTCACCTCCGCGGTCACCACGCGCGAGCAGCGCGCCGATGCCACCACGCTGCGCCGGATGCTGGCCGCGCACCGCGACGTACGCGAGCTGGTCGAGATCGGCGCCTACGTCTCCGGCGCCGATGCCGATGCCGACGCCGCACTCGCCCGGATGCCCGCGATCAACGCGTTCCTGCGCCAGGCGATGGACGACAGTACGCCGACCGAGGCCACCTGGCAGCGGCTCAACGCCCTGGTGGCGCCATGAGCGCCCGGCAGGCCGACGCCGGCATGCGCGCCGTGGCCCGGGTGCGCGGCGTACGTGAGCAGGACGCCCGACTGGGACTGACCGCGGCACTCGCCGAACGGCGCCAGTGCGAGCAGCGCGTTGCCGACGTACGCCGACGGCTCACCGCCGGCGACGGGTTCAGCGCCGGCACCGGGGCGGAGCTCGCCACCCGACGCGCCACGATGACCAGCCTGGGCGAGGAGTTGCGCTCCGCCGAGGAAGCGCTGGCCACCGCACACCGCCTGGCCACGGTCGCCCAGGGCCACTGGAGCGAGGCGAAGACCCGGCTCAGCGCAGTGGAGATGCTGCTCGAGCGCCGCGCTGCCGAGCGCCGCGTCGAACGGGCCCGCCGCGAGGCCGCCGAGCTCGACGACATCGCCGGCCAGCTGGTCCAGCGCCGCGCCCGCTCCGGGGGTGAGCGATGAGCGTCATCGACGTGCACGCCCGGATCCAGCAGATCCAGGTCCAGCTCGCCCAGCTGCATCAGGTCGGCCGCCCCGTCGCCGCCACCTCGACCGCCTTCGCCGAGCAACTGGCCGCCACCACCGCGACCACCCCCACCGAATCGGCGGGCGGCACGGTGACCGGTGACGCGGTCGTCGCCGAGGCGAAGAAGTACCTCGGCGTCCCCTACGTCTGGGGAGGCACCGACCCGGCCAGTGGCCTGGACTGCTCGGGCCTGGTCCAGCTGGTGCACAAGAATCTGGGCATCGACCTGCCGCGGGTCTCCTGGCAGCAGGCGACCGCCGGGCAGCCGGTGGCCGGCGGCCTGGCCAACGCCACGCCGGGCGACATCCTCGCCTTCGGCTCCCCGGTCGACCACGTCGGCATCTACCTGGGCAACAACCAGATGATCGAGGCGCCCCGGCCCGGCAAGAACGTCCAGATCAGCGAGGTGTGGGCGACTCCGACCGCGGTACGCCGCGTGGTTGCCGATGCCCCGGTCACCGGCGTCGCTGTCACTGGCACCGTCTCGCCGAGCACGCCGTACGCCGTCCTCTTCAACACCGCCGGCGCCACCCACGGCGTCAGCCCGGCCCTGCTTGCCGCCGTGGCCCGCCAGGAGTCCGGGTTCGACCCGAGCGCGGTCAGCCATGCCGGGGCACAGGGGCTGATGCAACTGATGCCCGCGACGGCGCGCGGACTGGGCGTGACCAACCCGTTCGACCCGACCCAGGCCGTCGACGGTGCCGCCCGGTTGCTGTCGGACCTGCTGGACCGCTTCGGCAGCACCGAACTCGCGCTGGCCGCCTACAACGCCGGTCCGGGTGCGGTGCTGCGCCACGACGGGATCCCGCCCTATCGCGAGACTCAGAACTACGTGTCCTCCGTGATGGGGATGTTGGGAGGCACCCGATGAGCATCCTGCCGCTGCTGCCGCCGACGGTATCGCCGGCCGCGCCGCTCTCTGCCGAGGCCGGCTCGGACGAGGCTGCCCAGGGGTTCGCCGCCCTGCTGGCTGGCCTGATGGGCGACGGTGCGCCGCAAGCGTCTCGTTTGCAGTCACCTGGTGACAGTGAACGACACGACAACGAGGGGGATTCACTGGCTGGTGCCGTGCTTGCGGATGTGCGTGGGGTGGCTGCGCTGGCTGTGGCTGGGGTGGGTGCCGCTCCTACTGATGTGCGTGGGGTGGCTGCCCCGGTTGTGGCTACGGTGGGTGCCGCTCCCACTGATGGTCGCGGGGTGGCCGCGCCGGTTGTGGCTACGGTGGGTGCCGCTCCCACTGATGGTCGCGGGGTGGCCGCGCCGGTTGTGGCTACGGTGGGTGCCGCTCCCACTGATGGTCGCAGGGTGGCTGCGCCGGTTGTGCCTGCTGCTGGTGCCGCGCTCGCCGATGGTCGTGGGGTGGCTGCGCCGGTTGTGCCTGCTGCAGGTGCCGCGCTCGCCGATGGTCGCGGGGTGGCTGCGCCGGTTGCGACGACGACCTCCAGCGCCTCGACCGCACCAGCGGCCCCGGGCGACCAGCAGGTCACAGCTACGCAGCAAGTCACACAGGCACAGCCGGTCACGGCAACGCAGGCCACCACACTCGGCCAGCCCACCCCGGGCGCCACTGCCGCCCCCGTGGCCCCGGCCACGGCCCAGGTCGCGGAGCAGATCACCCAACTGGTCACCAGCGCAGGCAGTGCCAACGGCACCCACCGGGTCACCCTCAAGCTGCAGCCGGAGCAACTCGGCGACGTACGCGTGGTGCTGACCGTGCGGGACGGGGCGATGCACGTGCAGCTCGCCGCCCACGACACCGCGGCCCGCACCCTGCTCGAGGACGCCCCCGAGTTGCGGCGCCTGCTCGACCAGCTCGGCGCAGCGGACTCCCGGGTCTCGGTGCGCGAGATGGGCACCACCGCCCAGGGTCAGGACGGCGCCTGGACCGGTGACCGCGACCAGGCTGCCGGCTCGGGCGGCCAGCACCAGATGGAGCACGACCGGGCACGGACGCCCGGCCACCACACCGCCACGGATGGCACCACCGATGCAGCCCCCGGGCTGCAGCACACCCGCCAGGCCACCCCGCACCCCGGTGCGGGACTCGACCTGACCATGTGAGGAGGGAAGCCATGTCCATCCCGGCAACCGAAGCGGTGTCCGGCGCGAGCGCCGGCATGTTCGGCCAGTCCGCCGTCAGCGCCTCGGCAGAGGACAAGCAGATGTTCCTGGAGTTGATGGTCGCGCAGTTGCGTTACCAGGACCCCTTGAACCCGACCGACTCCAGCGCGTTCCTGGCCCAGACGGCCCAGTTCAACTCGCTCGAGCAGATGACCAAGGTGGCCGAGGCCACCACCACCGCGATGAACATGCAACTGGCCTTCGGCGCCAGCGGCCTGGTCGGCAAGGACGTCACCTGGACCGACGCGGACGGCAACGCCGTCCAGGGCCGGGTCAGCGGCGTGACCTTCTCCAGCGAGGGCCCCCTGCTCGACGTCGACGGGACCCCGGTCGCCCTCACCTCCATCGCCGCAGTGCGCAACACCGACTCCGCCGCCTGATCCAGGACCACCGAACCTCCACAGACAAGGAAACACATCATGCTTCGTTCACTCTTCGCCGGCATCTCCGGACTGCGCACCAACCAGACCATGCTGGACGTCACCGGAAACAACATCGCCAACGCCAACACCACCGGGTTCAAGGCCAGCGGCACCGTCTTCTCCGACACCCTGAGCCAGATGCTCACCGGCGCCTCGGCCGCCAACGCGAACAACGGCGGCACCAACCCGATCCAGGTCGGGCTCGGCGTCCAGCTCGCCGCCACCCGGACCAACTTCCTGCAGGGCTCGGCCCAGATGACCGGCAACACCACCGACCTGATGATCCAGGGCGACGGGATGTTCGTCATCCGCGAAGGCAACGAGCAACTCTTCACCCGCGCGGGCGCGTTCAACTTCGATGAGACCGGCACCCTGGTCACCACCTCCGGCAAGCGCGTCCAGGGGTTCGCCCTCGACGCCGCGGGCCAGCCCACCGGCGGCCTGACCGACATCACGATGGACACCGCGAACGTGGTGCCGGCGGTCCCGGCCGGCGTCGAGCTGACGTCGTACAGCATCGGCAGCGACGGGATCATCCGCGGCGTCTTCGACGACGGCGTCCAGCGCAACCTGGCCCAGGTCGCGATCGCCGACTTCAACAACCCGCTCGGCCTGGAGAAGGTCGGTGACACCGCCTTCCGCGCCTCGGCCAACTCCGGCGCCCCCGAGATCGCCGTCGCCGGGCAGGGCAGCCGCGGCACCCTGATGTCGGGTGCGGTGGAGATGTCCAACGTCGATCTGGCCGCGGAGTTCACCAACCTGATCCTCGCGCAGCGTGGCTTCCAGGCCAGCTCGCGGGTGATCACCACCTCCGACTCGGTGCTTGAGGAACTGGTCAACATCAAGCGCTAGGTCATGGTGATGGGCGCCTGACTCCGCGCATTGCGGGCCACGGCGTCACCCGACACGACCCCGACCGGCGTGCCCCCGCGACCCCTTGCGCGAGGCACCCGGTCACCCCGGAGGTCCAGGTCCCCGGCGGTCCTGGCGAGCCACATCTCGCCGGCGGCTGTCGGGGACCTTCTTCATGCCGCGCAACGGGACGGCGTACCCGGGAGATCGACCACCCCCCACATCCCTCAGGTCACGGGCCTGGCTGCCGATGGTGATCCTCGAAGGGCCACGGACGGCCCCGAGCAGCAACAGCACAAGGACGGTGCGCCATGATTTCGTTGACCCGACTCTCGGGCTCCCGGTTCATCCTGAACTCGGACCTGATCGAGCGCGTGGACGCGACCCCGGACACGGTGGTCACCCTGGTCGACGGCAAGAAGCACGTCGTCCAGGAAGACCCGGCCGCGATCGTCACTGCTGTCCGCGAGCACCGGGCCTGGATCGTCGCCCTCTCCTCGGTGCTGCCGGCCACCACACCCGAACCCGACCTCGCCGAGGAACAGCCGTTCCTGGCGCCGGTGAAGACCCTGCCCACGAACCGGGAGGCGTGATGGATCCCGCAACCCTGCTCGGGCTGGGCCTGGCGTTCGTCTTCATCATCGTCGCCAACATCATCGAGGGCGGCAACCCGATGCACATGCTGCTCCTGCCGCCGATGCTGCTGGTCTTCGGCGGCACCATCGGGGTGACCATCGCCGGCGGCACCATGGCCGACATGAAGAACGCGGTGAAGTCCGCCAAGCGCGCCTTCACCGGCAAGACCGAGGCCGACGCCGACATCATCGAGACGATCGTCGACCTGGCCGACACCGCCCGCAAGGAGGGCCTGCTCGCCCTGGAGGACAAGCTCCGCGCGATCGACGACCCGTTCCTGGTCAAGGGCGTCACCCTCGCCGTCGACGGCACCGACCACGAGGAACTGCGCGACATCCTCGAGGCTGAGGTGCACGCCAAGAAGAAGACCGACAAGCAGTCGGCGAAGTTCTTCACCGACGCCGGTGGCTATGCGCCCACGATCGGCATCGTCGGCACCGTGATGAGCCTGGTCCACGTGCTGGGCAACCTGTCCAAGCCCGACGAGCTCGGCCACATGATCGCGGCCGCCTTCCTGGCCACCCTGTGGGGCGTGCTCAGCGCCAACGCACTGTGGCTGCCGATCGCGGCCAAGCTGAAGCGGATCAGCGACCTCGAGGTCAACCGGATGGAAATGGTGATCGAGGGCGTCAGCGCGATCCAGGCCGGATCCAATCCCCGGATCGTCGCGCAGAAGCTGCGCTCCCTGGTCAGCGACGACGCCGAGGCGGCCTGAGATGGCACGGCGGGGCAAGAAGCGCGAGCTCGAGGAGGAGCACGAGAACCACGAGCGGTGGCTGGTCTCCTATGCCGACATGATCACCGTGCTGATGGCGCTGTTCATCGTGCTCTTCGCGATGAGCCAGGTCGACGAGACGAAATATCAGGAACTCAAGGAGAGCCTGCGTTCCGGCTTCGGGCAGAGCGGCGTGATGATGCACGAGAAGAACACGGTGCTCAACGGCCAGGGCGCCACGGTCAGCAGCGCGATCGTCCCGGACGCGGAACTGGAGGGGCTCACCCCCGAGCAGGTGCAAATGGTCGACCGGGCCATCAACCGTGAGGAAGTCCTGGCCCACCAGCGCCGGGTCGCCGAGGCCCAGAACGAGGCCGACCGGCTCGACGAGGTACGCCGCCGGCTCGAGGCGGCCCTGGCCGCGCACGGACTCGAGGACGACGTACAGGCCACGATCGACGACCGCGGCCTGGTGATCAGCATGGTCTCGCGCCACGTCGTCTTCGACCTCGACCTGGCCACGCTGACCGACCGCGGTCGCGAGGTGGTCGACACGCTCGCCCCGGTGCTGCGTGACATCGACGACCCGTTGCAGGTCGACGGCCACACCAACCAGGCGCCGGGCAAGCCGCGCTACTACGCCTCGGACTGGGACCTGGCCTCGGCGCGGGCGATCACCGTGCTGCGCCACCTCAACGAGCAGGGCGGGATCGACAAGACCCGCCTCTCCGCCTCCTCCTACGGGATGGAGCGCCCCCTGGTCGACCCGGACAAGCCGGGCTCCCAGGACGTGAACAAGCGCGTCGACATCGTGGTGCTCACCTCGCTGCCGGCCGAATCGCGCGAACTGCTCGGCGAGCAGGACCCGCGCGCCGCCCAGACCAGCGCCAACGACGAAGGACGGACATCATGACCATGACCGCACTCCCCCAGGACCAGGCCGAGGCGACCGAGGAGCCGCGCTCGCGCAAGAAGCTCGCACTGGTCGTGGTCGTGGTGCTGCTGCTCGCCGCCGGTGGCGCCTGGCAGTTCCTGCTGCGCCCGAGCGGCCCGAGCGAACCGGAGCCCGGCCAGGTGCTGCCGTTGACCGCTCTCCAGGTGAACCTGGCCGGCGGTCACTACCTGCGCGTGGGGCTGGCGCTGCAACTGGCCGAGGGCGCGGACGAGGTGGACGGCTCGCGCGCCCTCGACATCACCATCGACCTGCTCAGCGGCCGCACCGTGGCCAGCGTCACCGACCCGGAGCAGCGCCGGGCACTCAAGGAGGAGCTCTCCACCCTGATCCGCGAGGCGTACGACGAGGAGGTCCTGGAGGTCTACTTCACCGACTTCGTGACCCAATGACCTGAGCGGAGGCATCCACCGATCGGTCAGGTCGGACCACCCGAACGGGCTGGTCCGAATGGGCTATCCGGCTCCCCCGGTGGGCCAGCATTTGCGGATTGCCTCAGGTGGATCCGTCGTACGCCGATCCCTCCGGCGTGAACCCGACCGTCGCACCACCCGCCCCCGAGCAGGGCCTGCGTGCGCGTCGGCGCGCCGCGACGAAGCAGCCGGTCGCCTACGACTTCCGCCGCCCGATCCAGCTCTCCCGGGAGCACTCGCGGATCCTGCAACTCGGCTTCGACTCGTTCGCCCGCCAGGCCACCACCCTGTTCACCTCCTCGCTGCGCCGGGTCTGCGAGGTCGGCCTCTCCTCGATCGACCAGCGCACGTACGCCGAATACATCGACTCGCTCGACCCGATGACCTACATGACGCTCTTCAGCGTCGACCCGATGCCGGGTGTGGGCATGGTCGAGTTGCCGCTGGCGGCAACCATGTCGTGCGTCGACCACATGCTCGGTGGGCCCGGCAGCGCCACCCAGCCGCTGCGCCACCTCTCCGACATCGAGGGTGCCGTGATGAGCGGCCTGGTGGAGCGCCTGCTCGGCGAGATGCGCTACGCGATGGCCCAGATCGTGGCCCTCGAGCCGCGCGTCACCGGCAAGGAATACAGCCCCCAGTTCGCCCAGATGGCTGCCGCGTCCGAGGTGATGGTGGTGACCGAGTTCGCCCTGCGCATCGGCGACCAGGCACACCGGATGACGCTGTGCCTGCCCTTCACCGGGTTGCTGCCGCACCTGGCCCAGGCCGCTGCCCCGGCGCCAGCCTCGGATCGCGAGCGGGCCCAGCGGGTGCGCGCCGCCGAGCTGCTGCGGGCCAGCTTCGACACCGTCCCGGTCGACGTCCACGCCCGCCTTCGCCCCACCGAACTGGGGCCCGACGTGCTCTCCGCGCTCACCGTGGGTGACGTCGTACGCCTGGCCCACCCGTCCTCGGCCCCGATCGACGTCACCGTCGACGGCACCGTCTTCGCCCACGCCACGATCGGGGCCCGCGGGCCCCGCCTGGCGGCACTGATCGTCGGCATCCCCCAGGAGGAATCATGACCAGCGACCTGACCGGCAACGAGCTCGCCCAGGCGGTCGCGGCGGAGGTCGCCGCGGTGCTCCCGGCCGCGCTCCCGCTCACCGCGTCGGTGGCACAGCCCGGCAACGAGCACGTCACGGCCGCCTTCGCCGGCGCCGTCGTGGCCGAGGTGAACGGCGCCCGCTCCGGCGTCGCCGCGATCCTGGTCGGCAACGACCTGGTCGAGGCGATGGCCAACTCGCCGCTCGGCGGGCTGGACCTGGCTGCCGCCACCCAGCCGGCCATCGACACGCTCGCCCGCAGCCTCTCCCTGGCCGCCGGCGCGGCCGCCCAGGTGGAGATCGACACCGTCGTCGCCACCATGGCCGGTCCGTTCACCGTGGTCCCGCTGATCGGTGCCGGCATCGACGCGGCTGTCCTGGTCCAGGACCGCCTCCTGGAGCAGGTGCGCGGGCCTGAGTTCACCGCCGGCGCAACCCCCGTCCCGCCCGCTCCCGCCCAGCCCACTTCGGCCGGGTCGCCGTCCGTCGGCACCGTCCCGGGGCAGGCGCACGCCCAGCCGGCGCCCGTGCACGCCGTCCCCACTCCCCAGCCGGAGCAGGCAGTCCCGGCAGCGGGCCGGCGTGGCATCGAGATGCTGCACGGCGTGGTGATGGAGGTGACCGTCGAGCTGGGCCGCACCCGGATGACGGTGCGCGACCTGCTCGCCCTCTCCCCGGGCGCCGTCCTGGAACTCGACCGCGCCGCCGGCAGCCCGGCGGACCTGCTGGTCAACGGCCGCCTGATCGCCCGCGGCGAGGTCGTCGTGGTCGATGAGGACTTCGGCCTGCGGATCACCGAGGTGCTCGACGAAGCGGCCGCGAGCTGACCCGTGCTCGAGCTCACCGTCCGCCTCGTCTTCTCGCTCGCGGTGGTCGTCGGCCTGTTGCTGATGATCGCCCGCCTGAGCGCGCGACGATTCCGCAGCCAGTCCGGGGCCACCATCACGGTGGTCCAGCGGCAGGCGCTGACCCGCTCCTCGGCGGTCTCGGTGATCAAGGTCGGTGAGCGAGTGCTGGTGCTGGGCAGCACCGACCAGCAGGTGAACCTGCTGGCCGAACTCGACCCGGACGAACTGGACCTGCCCGAGGCGGACCCGGCCGAGCACGAGGCGTCCGAGGACACCTCCGTCGACGAGGTCCTGCAGCCGCTGGGCCTGGACATCCTCGAGTCCCCGCGCACCGTGCCGGTCCCCGACCTGAGCGCACGAGTCGCCCGGGCTGCCGAGGCCGCGGCAACCGCGGACGCCACCGTCGTACGCCGTGGCGCACACCGCGCCCCCGGAGCGCGCAAGGCGACCCGGCGTACCCACCCGACCGCCTCGTCGGCGACCCCGCTGGCCGGCTCGATCCTGTCCCCGGACACATGGCGCCAGGCAATGGCGGCCCTGCGACGGGCATCATGACCAGCCCGGCGAGCGGGACGGCTCCCGCGCCGCGGCGCACCGGACGGATCGTGGCCCGCGCCCTGGTGCTCGGTGCCCTGGCGATCACCTTCTGGCTCACCCTCGGCGGCACCGCCCACGCGGACCCGGTCGGCCCCAGCGGCCCCGGCGGGCCGGGCAACGACGGCACCATCACGGTCAACCTGGACGGCCTGGTCGACAAGCCGACCAGTTCGGTCAGCGTCATCCTGACCATCACCCTGCTCTCACTGGCCCCCGCCATCCTGCTCACCTGCACCAGCTTCACCAAGATCCTGGTCGTGCTGGGCCTGACCCGCAACGCGCTCGGCTTGCAGCAGACCCCGCCCAACCAGGTGCTGACCGGGCTGGCGCTCTTCCTGAGCCTCTTCATCATGGGCCCGGTGCTGGGACAGATGAACGACGCCGGGGTGCAGCCCTACATGAACGGCGAGAAGTCCCTCTCTGCGGCGTACGACGACGGCATCGAGCCGCTGCGCGAGTTCATGCTCGCCAACGCCGGCGACGACGAGATCCAGTTGCTCACCACCGTCGCCAAGCGTGAGCAGCCCGCCACCCGCGCGGATGTCCCGATGACGACCCTGATCCCGGCCTTCGTGCTCAGCGAGCTGAAGGAAGCGTTCATCATCGGGTTCATCATCTTCATCCCGTTCCTGGTGATCGACATCGTCGTCTCCGGGGCGCTGATGGCGCTCGGCATGATGATGATGCCGCCGGTGATGGTCTCGCTGCCGTTCAAGCTGCTGCTCTTCGTGATGGTCAACGGCTGGGCCCTGGTGATCCAGTCGACGGTCGGAAGTTACGGATAGCTGCCATGACTGATACCACCGTCATCGAGATCGCCCTGCAGACCATGCTGGTCGCGCTGAAGCTGAGCGCACCCATCCTGGTCACCGCCCTGGTCATCGGCTTCACGATCTCGCTCTTCCAGTCGATGACCCAGATCCAGGAGTTCACCCTGGCCTTCGTGCCGAAGCTGGTCGGGGTCGGCGTCGCGCTGCTGGTCTCGGGCAACTGGATGCTGCACACGCTGATCTCCTTCACCCAGCAGCTCTTCGAGCGCATCCCCGGATTGCTGGCCTGAGCCATGGCCATCACCCTCGCCGGCGACGCCCTGGTCACGTTCCTGCTGGCCTCGGTGCGGATCATCACCTGGATCGCGATCGTGCCGCCGTTCTCCACCCGGGCCATCCCGGCGATGGCGAAGGTGGTGCTGGCCCTCGGCCTGGCCCTGGCGATGGCCCCGGTGCTGGGCACGCAGCGGGTCGACATGGGCACGGCTGCCTTGGTGATGAACGTGCTCACCCAGGTGCTGATCGGGGCAGCAATGGGGTTCGTCACCTATCTGCTCTTCATGGCGGTGACGATGGCGGGGTCGCTGGTGGACATGTTCGGCGGCTTCGCGATGGCGGCCGCCTTCGACCCGATGACGATGAACATGAACACCGTCTTCGGCAAGTTCCACCAGATGCTGGCCACGATGCTGCTCTTCGCCACCGGTGGGCACCTGCTGGTGATCGGCGGGCTGCTCAGCACGTTCCGCTTCCTGCCGCTGGGGTCGGCGCCCGAGAGTTCGACGATCACCGACGTGATCACCACAGCGTTCAGCCTCTTCTTCACCGTCGCGGTGCAGATCGCGCTGCCGATGATCGCGGTCCTCTTCATTGCCGACCTGGGCCTGGCGCTGCTGACCAAGGTGGCGCCGCAACTGAACGCGATCAACGTGATGTTCCCGGCCAAGATCGGCCTGACGCTGCTGCTGATCGGGCTCAGCTTCCCGGTGTTGCCGCACGCGATGGCGATGCTGGTCGACCTCGCCAACGAGGCGATGTTCGAGATCTCCGGCGGCGGGGGGTGATCCGGTGAGCGCGAGCAGTGGTGAGGAGAAGACCGAGAAGCCCACTCCGAAGAAGAACAAGGAGAACCGCAAGGAGGGCCAGGTCCCGCGCACCCAGGAGATCGGTGGCTGGGCCAGCATGATGGTGGTCGCGCTGGCGCTGCCGGCGTTGCTGAAGCGGGAGTTCGAGGCGCTGCACGGGCTCTTCGTCACGTCGTTGCGTGCCGGTGAGCATGCCGACGTCGCGATCGCGTTGAAGGTGCTCGGCCAGGGCATGTGGCATGCGTTCCTGGTGCTGGTCGTGCTCGGTGCCGCGGTGATGCTGCTCGGGGTCGGGGCGGCGCTCTCCCAGGGTGGTTTCTACCTGGCCACCAAGGCGATGAAGCCGAAGCTCTCCAAGCTCGACCCGATCAAGGGCGCCAAGCGGATCTTCGGGCCGCAGGCCTGGTGGGAGGGCGGCAAGATGCTGATCAAGTCAGCCCTGGTCGCGATCCTGGTCTATGCCGCGATGCGTGCCCTGATGCCGATGCTGGGTGGGTTCATCCCGATCCCGTCGATGCTGGAGATCGTCGGGCAGAACGCGCTGTCGATGATCCGCAACATCGCGCTGGCCGGCCTGGTGATGGGCGGGGTGGACTATCTGATCACCCGGCGTCGGATCGGCAAGCAGACCCGGATGACCAAGACCGAGGTCAAGCAGGAGCACAAGCAGTCCGAGGGTGACCCGATGCTCAAGGGCGCCCGCCGCTCGCGGCAACTGGCCGTCTCGCGCAACCGGATGCTCGCCGACGTCTCCAACGCCGACGTGGTCCTGGTCAACCCGACCCACGTCGCGGTGGCGCTCTCCTATGACGCCGAGAAGGGCGCCCCCCGGGTGGTGGCCCGCGGTGCCGGCGTGATCGCGGCGAAGATCCGCGAACGCGCTGCCGAGTCCGACGTACCCCTGGTCCGCGACATCCCGCTCGCCCGCGCCCTGCACTCCTCGACCGAGGTCGGCCAGGAGATCCCCGCGGAGCTCTTCGCCGCGGTGGCCCAGGTGCTCGCCTTCGTGATCAGCCGCCGTTCGCGGGGCCAGCTCGGCGGGGCCCACCGCAGCCCCCGCTCTGAGTCGGAACTCCCGGCCGTGCCTGCGATCGGCCGCCGACGGCGTACGCCCACCCGCGCGAACCCAGCCCCCGCGCCTGCCTGACCCGCCGAGGCGGCACGAGTTGACGCCGTACGACGCCGAGGCGGCACGAGTTAACGCCGCGTCTCAAGGGCCCGCCCGGCGCACATGCACCCTTTCGGCCCCGAATCGCCAGATTCCGGGGCGCCTCGGGCGCACATGCACCACTTCTGCCCGCAGCCGCGACGAGCTGCCGCCGTACGACGCCGCGACGGCACGCTTCGGCGCACATGCACCGTTCCGGCCCCGAATCCCCGGAATCCGGGGCGCCTCGGGCGCACATGCACCACTTCCGCCCCCGCCCGCCACGTCAACACGTGCCGCCTCGACGCAAATCCCTCAGATACGCCGCGACCCGGCCGATGGACCGGGTGACGCCAGGACGGCGTCACCCGCAGGTGCCACGGACGGCACGACTCGATCGAGTCGCATCGACCCGTCCGGAAGGCAGCATCCATGAAGCGGATCACCCAGCTCGCGGTGCCGGTAGGCATCGTGTTCATCGTGGTGATGCTGGTGGTCCCGCTGCCGCCCATGGTCCTGGACCTGCTGATCGCGCTGAACATCACCGGCGCCCTGCTCATCCTGCTGACCGCGATGTTCGTCAACAAGCCGCTCGAGTTCGCCGCGTTCCCCGCGGTGATCCTGGTGATGACGCTCTTCCGGCTCGCGCTGAACGTGAGCGCCACCCGGCTGGTGCTCCTGGACGGTTATGCCGGCAAGGTGATCGACACCTTCGGCCACTTCGTGGTCGGCGGCTCGCTGATCGTCGGCATGATCATCTTCGTCATCCTGCTGGTCATCCAGTTCGTCGTGATCACCAACGGTGCCGGCCGGGTCGCCGAGGTCGGGGCACGCTTCACCCTCGACGCCATGCCCGGCAAGCAGATGGCCATCGACGCCGACCTCAACTCCGGACTCATTGACGAGGAGGAGGCCCGGCGGCGACGCGCCGAGGTGCACGCGGAGGCCGATTTCTACGGCGCGATGGACGGCGCCTCCAAGTTCGTCAAGGGCGATGCGATCGCCGCGATCGTGATCACCCTGATCAACCTGATCGGCGGCTTCGCCGTCGGCGTTGCCCAGCTCGGGATGCCGATGGGCGACGCGGTGGAGACCTACAGCCTGCTCACCGTCGGGGACGGTCTCGTCTCCCAGATCCCCGCCCTGCTGCTGTCGGTGGCGACCGGCCTGATCGTCACCCGCTCCACCGCGGACGAGGACATGGGCTCGGACATCCTCAAGCAGATCGGTCGGCGTCGGATGCCGCTGCAGGTCGCTGGCGGCGCCGCGATCGCGCTCTGCCTGATCCCGGGCCTGCCGAAGCTCCCCTTCCTGATCGCCGGGGGCCTGATGCTGGTCTTCTCCGCCCGCCTGGAGAAGGAGTCTGCCGAGGACGAGTCGCTGCCCGAACTGGCCGCTGCCGCACCGGCGCCCGCGGAAACGCCGGAGCAACTGGTCGCCGAGATCCAGGTCGATCCGCTCGGACTCGAACTGTCGGCCGACATGATCGACCTGGTCGACGCGAGCGCTGGCGGGGACCTGCTGGACCGGGTCAAGGCGCTGCGCCGCAAGGTCGCCGGCGACCTGGGCATCGTGATCCCCCCAGTCCGCACCCGCGACAACCTGGAACTCCCCTCGGCGACGTACGCGATCAGGCTCTTCGGCGTTGAGGTGGCCCGCGGCACCGCACCGTCGGGCACCGTGCTGGCCATCGGCGACGTGCTCGCCTCCATGCCCGGCGAAGCCACCAAGGAGCCGGTCTTCGGCCTCGACGCGAAGTGGATCCCGGCCGGGCTGCGGCACCAGGCGGAGCTCTCCGGGGCCACCGTGGTCGACCGGGCCTCGGTGATCACCACCCATCTGGCCGAGGTCGTCACCCAGCACGCGGCACGCCTGCTCGGGCGCGAGGACGTCCGGATGCTCACCGACGTACTCAAGGGCACCCACCCGGTCGTGGTCGAGGAGCTCACCCCCAGCCAGCTCAGCCTGGGCGAGGTGCAGCGAGTGCTGCAGGGCCTGCTCGACGAGGGCATCGCGGTCCGCGACCTGGCCCGGATCTATGAGGCGCTCTCGCTCAAGGCGCAGGCCACCAAGGAGCCGGAGGCGTTGATCGAGGCCGCCCGTACGGCGTTGGGCCCGGCCATCGTCGCGCCGTACGCCGTCGGGGGCACCGTCCACGTGATCAGCTTCGAGCCGCTGCTGGAGCAGAAGATGCTCGAGGCGCTGCGGATGACCGAGGGTGGCGCGGTGATCGCGCTCGACGCCGACCTGGGCCAGCACGTCGTCACCGAACTGCTCCGGCTGACCACCGAGGCGGAGAACCAGGACCTGCGTCCGGTGCTGGTCTGCTCGCCGCAGGTGCGCGCGGGCGTACGCCGGATGGTGCAGCCAACCATCGAGCGGCTCCCGGTTCTCTCCTATTCCGAACTCATCTCGACGGCAAGTGTCCGATCCGTCGGTGTCGTCTCCGCCTCGCGGAGCGGCGCTGACCAGACCCTGGCGGTGACCGCATGAACGAAGTGAACCCTGCCTCTCCCCCGGTGCTGCTCGCTGCGGCCCTGGTCGTCTCGCCCGCCCTGTGGCAGGCCTTCGTCGTGGGCGACCTGCCGATGGGCACGGCTCTGACGCGGTTTCTGCTCGCCGTGGTCGCCAGTTGGGTAGTGCTCTCGGTTGCGATCTCGCTGCTGCCGGAACGGAAGCCTGCGCACCGGGAGAAGGACTCAGCCGCCGAGCCGACGCCGGTGCCCGTCAACCCGGGTGGTCCGACCACGTCCTGAAACGACAGAGGACCGCTGTCGCATGCTTGCCCCGGGGATGACGGCGCCCTCAGGGACCCAAGAGCGCACGTGCTACGACGGCGACGCCGTCTGGGCGTCGGTATGCGTGGGGTCCAGTGGTGATCATCACCTTGTCCGCGAGCCGGCCGCCAAGCGCTTCACCGAGCCAGTTCAGGTGCCGAACGTCGCTGTTCGCCACTGCTGTCCAGAACGGAGTCGATCACTCGACGTCGATCATCCATGCCTTCAATCCAACAGATCTCGGACTTCCTACTGGGCAAAAATAGGTCTTCCAATCATCAAGAACTAGGCGCTCAGGGCGCCAGTGGGACCTGCCAGACCAGGCGTGTCCCACCTGCCTCCTCGCCGGCATGGGTCAAGGTGCCGCCGAGGTCCTGGGCGCGACGGCGCGCGTTGCGCAGGCCCGACTCGACCACCTCGCCGTCGATGCCGGTGCCGTTGTCGATGACGGCGAGCCGGACCCGCCCGGGCGCCTCGTCACGGCGTACGTCGACCTCGACGCGGCAGGTCGTGGCGCCGGCATGGCGGGCCACGTTGGAGAGCGCTTCGCGCAGCACGGCCAACAACTGGGCTGCCACCGGGTCGGGCACCAGCGCGTCGACCGCACCCGTGATCCGCACCAGCGGCGTGAACCCGAGCACCGGGACATATTCGCGCACCAGCTTGCGTACATCGGCGCGCAACGAGACCCGGCCGCGATACTGCAACTCGAAGATGGTGGTCCGGATGTCGCGGATCGTGGTGTCCAGGTCCTTGACCGCACTGGCCAGCAGTTCGGTCACTGCCGGGTCGTCGACCTTGCCCCGCACCCCCTGCAACTGGAGGCCGGTGGCGAAGAGCCGCTGGATCACCACGTCGTGCAGGTCGCGCGCGATCCGGTCGCGCTCGGCGACCAGCATCAGTTCCTGGCGCTCGGCCAGGGCGACGGTGCGGTCGATGGCCAGGCCTGCCTGCTCCACGAACATCCCCAGCAGTTCCGCGATCTCCTCATCGACACCGGGCGCAGGATCGGCGCCAGCATGCTCCGGCAGGGAGGCCACGATCAGCCTGGGCTCGGCCAGCACCGCATGCAGCGGGGCCAGCACCAGCACACGGCCGGCACCCTGGACGACGCTCATCTCGCGGCCGTCCGTGAGCAGGGAGACCACCTCGTCCTCCACCGCAGCCAGCATCGCTGGCAGGTCCCGCTCCCCCGGTCCGTCAACCGCGACGATCGTGGGCACCTGGTCGCGCACCCACAGCAGTGCCGCCACCTCCCCGCCGACCAGGGTGCGTGCACCGCGGGCGATCTCTTCGACGACGTCCTCGGCATTGGCCGGGTCGTGCAGGCGTGCGGTGAGCGCGACGATCGCCTCCAGCGCCAGGCGCCGACGCTCGCCGGCCTGGTCCTCGGGGCGGCGCGGGTTCACCCGCTCAGGCTAGTGCCCATGGAGGCCGGCGATGCGGCTTTCGCACGTGCTGGCTGCACCCAAGGTTGTCACACCCAACCGGCCTCGGGAGCAGCGTGACGCTTGGGTTCCATGACCTCGCTTGGCAGCACGAGCGTCCAGTTCGGTGCGCACAGCATCCCAGAATTCTTCGCGCGCGTGCGGAGTACTGATGTCGAGGTAGTTTCCTGCATCAACATCATCGAACCCGGCTCTCACAGCCTCCTGTAGCGCTGCGTGCTGATCGGCGTGGTCCCGCCGCTCCTTTTCGATCCTCCGCAGTCCGTCGGCAACCGCCTCTGCCGCGCTCCTGTAGACACCCTCCGCGATGAGGGAACTGATGAGCGCCTGCTGGTCACCGCTGAGCTCGACCTGCTGGGTCATGGGTCGCACCTCCTGGTTGATCGATTCTAGTCGACTCGGCCGACGCAAACGCCTCACGGCGCCAGCCGCTCGCGCTCCCAGCCAGGTGTCGCCCGACGGAACCGGATCCGGTCGTGCATCCGGTTGCCGCGTCCCTGCCAGAACTCGATCGCGTCGGGCACCACGACGTACCCGCCCCAGTGCGGCGGCACCTCGACCGCATCGGGCATCCGGGCATCAGCCTCGGCGAAGCGCTCATCCAGCCCGGCACTGGTGGTCACGCGCGACTGCGGTGAGGCCCAGGCGCCGAGTTGGGCGCCCCGGGGCCGGGTCGCGAAGTACGCCGCCACCTCGTCGCGCTCGAGAAGTTCCGCGCGGCCGGTGACCCGCACCTGCCGCTGCAACGGATGCCACGGGAAGAGCAGTGCGCAGCGTGGGTTCGCAGCCAGGTCCTCACCCTTGGCGGAATCGAGGTTGGTGAAGAAGCTGAACCCGCGCTCGTCGAGTCCCTTCAGAAGCACCATCCGGGCCGAGGGCTGGTCGTCGTCCCCGGTGGTGGCCAGCACCATCGCGTTCGGCTCGGGCAACACCCGCGCCTGGTCGAACCAGTCGCGGAAGAGGGCGATCGGATCGGCGCCGGCCTCGTCCTCGGACAGCCCGGCAGCGGTGTATTCGGCGCGCAGCGCAGCGAACTCGTCGACCATGGCCCCACCGTATCCGCGTGCCGGACCAGCAGCTCGATCCGCTCAGCGTGCTGCGGGGTTGCGGTGCCGGGCCGCCTCCTCGTCCAGTACGGCGGCACGCTCAGCGCCGACGGACTGGTAGGCGCCGTCGATGCACTCGAAGACATCGACGCCGTGCCACCCGGCGCGGCGCAGCGTCGCCTTGTCGGTCTTGCGGGTGGCTGTGACCGGGATCGGGTCGCAGAGCCGGACGAACCGCGGCACCGCCTTCGCACTCAGGTCGGGCTCGGCCGCCAGGTCGGCGGCGAACGTCTTGAGCGAGAAGTCGCCGTCCACGTCCAGTGCCGCCATCACCGCATCCCCGGTGTGCGGGTCGGGCACCGGATAGACCGCGGCAGCGTGGACACCGGTGAACCGTTCCAGGATCACCTCGATCGGGCGGGCAGCGAGGTTCTCCGAGTCCACCCGCAACCGGTCCGCAGTCCGGCCGGCGAAGTAGAAGAATCCGTCAGCATCGCGATAGGCAAGGTCGCCGGTGTGGAAGTTGCCGTCGCGCAGCCGTTCTGCGGTCGCAGTCGGATTGCGGTAGTAGCCCTCGAACCGGGCGGCGCCGCCCAGGGCACGGATCTCGCCGATCGCCTCCGCAGGGTTGAGCACGTTGCCGTGCTCGTCGAGCTCGGCCGGCGGGCACACGTTGCCGTCCTCGTCGACGACGTCCGCGTCGTACCCGATCTGTGGCTTGCCCAGCGCGGCCTCGGGGGTGTCCGGCGTACGCACGATGTGGATCGCGCCCTCGGAGGATCCGTAGGACTCGAAGAGCATGCATCCGAAGCGGCGCTCGAACTCGGCCCGATCCGCGGCCGACGCTTCGGTGCCGAACGCGAAGCGGAGCCGGTTGTCGGCCTCACTGGGATGCTCCGGCTGGGCCAGCACATAGGCCAGTGAGCGGCCGACGTAGTTGAAGAAGGTGGCGCCGAACCTCTGCAGATCACCGCGGAAGTTGGAGGCGGAGAACTTGCGCCGGATCGCGTACGCTGCCCCGTTGGCCAGGCACGGGCCCCAGGCCGCCATCAGCGCATTGCCGTGGAAGAGCGGCATCGCGTTGTAGGCGACGTCGTCGGGGGTGAACTCGATCGGGTTCAGCTGGCACAGCGCCGCGAACCGACCGCTGGAGCAGATCACCGCCTTGGGCGCACCGGTGGATCCGGAGGTGAAGAGCAGCAGCATCCGGGCGGTCGGGTCCAGCGCGGCCGGGCGGATCGACGGCGCGCCACCGGCGTGGGCCGCCAGCAACCCGTCGTACGCCGTGGTGCCCACCGTCCAGACCGGGAGCCCGTCGGGGACTGCCGCGGCAAGCACCTCGCGGTCCTGCTCTTCGCAGACCATCACCCTCAGGTCGGTGCCGGCGATGTCGCCGGCGAGTTCCGCGCCACGGCGGGTGCGGTTCACCCCGACCAGGGTGGCGCCGGCCAGGATCGAGGCGCCCAGCCAGAACATGTATTCGTCGGTGTTCTCCATCATCACGCCGATGTGCAGCGGCTGGCCCTCAGGCCGGGCCGCTGCCCCGAACTCCGCCTCGACCAGGCGCGCCCGGGTCTCGGACTCGGCGACGAACTCGCGCCAACTCCAGCGCTTCTCCTCGAAGAGCAGGGCGGTGTTGTCGTCCTCGGCGCGGGCCAGCAACAGTTCGGCCGTGGTCGCGACCATCGGGGGTGTCTCGGCGCTCATCGGATCCAGCCCACCACTGTCGCGTCCCGTGAGCCACGTCACTCCAGCTGAGTGGGACCGTTCCGGGGCACTCGGGACACCGCTCCAGCACTCGTCTTGCCGAGGCGGGTGTGCGCCCGGGCGCGACGAGGGGCAGAATGCGAGATTGGAAAACATCCAGCGCAGCTGTCGAGAGCAAGAGGAGCTTGTCCATGACCGAGGTTCACCACGGCCTTGAGGGCGTCATCGCATTCGAGTCCGAGATCGCCGAACCGGACAAGGAGGGCTCTGCACTGCGTTATCGCGGCGTCGACATCGAGGACATCGTCGGGCGGGTGCCCTTCGAGAACGTGTGGGGCCTGCTGATCGACGGCGCCTACACCCCCGGTCTTCCGGCCGCCGAGCCCTACAACCTCCCCGTCCACACCGGCGACGTCCGGGTCGACGTGCAGGCTGCGGTGGCCATGCTGGCCAAGTCGTTCGGCTTCGGCCAGACCTATGACATCTCCGATGAGCAGGCCCGCGAAGACCTCGCCCGGGTGGCCGTCATGGTGCTCTCGTACGCCGCGCAGTCGGCGCGCGGACTGCACCTGCCGGTGGTGCCGCAGAAGACCGTCGACGAGGGCAGGACGCTGGCCGAGAAGTTCCTGATTCGCTGGAAGGGCGAGGCCGACCCCAAGCACGTCAAGGCGATCGACGCCTACTGGTCCTCTGCCGCCGAGCACGGGATGAACGCCTCCACCTTCACCGCCCGGGTGATCACCTCCACCGGTGCCGACGTGGCCGCCGCCTTCTCCGGCGCCATCGGCGCGATGTCCGGCCCGCTGCACGGCGGCGCCCCGTCCCGCGTGCTCGGGATGATCGAGGAGGTCGAGAAGCGCGACGGGGACGCCGCCTCCTACGTCAAGCAGTTGCTGGACAACGGCGAGCGCCTGATGGGCTTCGGCCACCGGGTCTACCGCGCCGAGGACCCGCGCGCCCGCGTGCTGCGGCGTACCGCGCGGGAACTGGACGCGCCCCGCTACGAGGTCGCCGAGGCCCTGGAGAAGGCCGCCCTGGCCGAGTTGCGCGAGCGCCGCCCGGACCGCGTGCTGGAGACCAACGTCGAGTTCTGGGCCGCGATCGTGCTGGACTTCGCCGAGGTCCCGGCGCCGATGTTCACCTCGATGTTCACCTGCGCCCGCACCGGCGGCTGGTCGGCACACATCCTGGAGCAGAAGCGGACCGGTCGCCTGATCCGGCCGTCCGCGCTCTACGTCGGCCCCGACTCCCGTCCGGCCGACTCGGTCGAGGGCTGGAACGCTGCCTGGGCCGAGTGACCGGCACCTCCCCACTGCGCACAGGCGTCCCGCGTCCTCGCTGCTCCGGCAACCAGGATGCGGGACGTCCTGCATTCCCCGCCAGATCATTTCGTTGATCTTTCAATTATTCTGCCTGAGGTTGGGGCTGAACCTATTCACATCGACCATGAAGAGAAGTGAGACGGCGCAGCGAGTTCTGATCACAGCAGGCGCCGGCGGGATTGGCCTGGCCATCGCCAAGGCCTTCGTTGCCGACGGTGCCCGCGTGCACATCGCCGACATCAACGAGGAAGCAGTCCGGGCCGCGACCGGCCCCGAGCTGGGCGTGGCCCAACTGGTGACCAGCCAGATCGCCGTCGGCACCGCTGTTCTATGCGATGGCATCGCTCAACACCTACGGCATGCTGGCGTGGATGCCGACGCTGCTGCAGGACTCCGCCCTGACCAAGGACAGCGCCGCGGCCGCCTTCTCCGTCTTCACCTTCATGACCCTGCCGATGGCCTTCCTGACGCCGATGATCGCCAGCAAGATGCGCGACCCACTGCCGCTGGTGGTGCTGCTCAGCGCCGTCGCCCCGATCGGCTACCTGGGGATCGTCGTCAACACCGACCTCGCCCTGGTCTGGGCATTCATCGCCGGACTGGGCGGCGGCTCCTTCCCGCTGGCGATCACCATGTTCAGCATGCGCACCCGGACCACGGCCGGCACCGCGGCCCTCTCCGGGTTCGCGATGGACGTCGGCTACCTCTTCGGCCCTCGGACCCTGATGGGTGGCGCACTGTTCTCCGCCACCGACGGGTGGACCGTCCCCCTGCTGGCCCATGCGGTGACCGGCCCAGATGCTCATCGGTGGCTACTGGATGGCCCGCCCCGACCGCAACCTCGAGGACAAGTTCGCCTGATCCTGGGCGCCAGGGGCCGCCAGGTCCTTGGCGAAGCAGCGCGAGAGCGGCGAGTCGCGGTAGTGCCCGAACCCGTCGATGCGCTGATAGCCGAACGACTCATAGAGCGCGATCGCTTCCGGCTGCTTCACCCCGGTCTCCAGGATTGCCACGCGGGCGCCAGCCGCGTACGCCGTCGCTTCGAGGTGGGCGAGCATCCTGCGCGCCAGGCCGGTGCGCCGCACGATGGCGGCGACGTACATCCGCTTGATCTCGGCGGTGTCAGTGGAGCCGAGCGCCCGTACGTCGTTGCGTCGGCGCCAGGCGCCCGTTGCCGCGGCCACGCCGTCGACGTACCCGACGAAGAACGACCCCGACGGCTTCTCGAACATCTCGGGGGTCAGCGGGGTGTCGTCCGGGCCGCCGTAGCGGGCGACGTACTCGGCCTGCACCTCGGCGACCAGCCGCAGCGCATCGGGATGGCCGTAGGGCACCCGCTCGATGCGGATCACCGGGCGGGCCGGCCCATCGACCGGCGTGTGTTCTGGCACCGGCTCAGGATATGGGGTTGCCGGAGCCACCCTGGGCCCAAGTGAGAGAATGCCGGTGTGACCGACATCAAGATCCCCGCAGACCTGTTGCCCGCTGATGGTCGCTTCGGCGCCGGACCGTCGAAGATCCAGACCTCCCACCTCGACGCGCTCGCCGCGACCGGCGACAAGCTGCTCGGTACGTCGCACCGCCAGGCCCCGGTCAAGGACACCGTGGGTCGGGTCCGCGAGGGCCTGGCCGCGCTCTTCGGCCTGCCGGAGGGCTACCAGGTCGTGCTCGGCAACGGTGGGGCCACGGCGTTCTGGGACATCGCCGCGTTCGGCCTGATCCGGAACAAGTCGCAGCACCTCACCTTCGGTGAGTTCTCCTCCAAGTTCGCCACCTCGGTGAAGAAGGCGCCCTGGCTCGCCGAGCCCAGCGTGGTCGCCTCCGACCCGGGCTCGCGCCCGGACGCGGTCGCCGAGGACGACATCGACGCCTATGCGTGGGCGCACAACGAGACCTCCACCGCCGTGATGGCCCCCGTCGTCCGCCCGGTCGGTGCCGCCGATGACGCGCTGGTGCTGGTGGACGCGACCTCGGGTGCCGGTGGCCTGCCGGTGGACCTGAACGAGGTCGACGTCTACTACTTCGCGCCGCAGAAGTGCTTCGCCTCCGACGGTGGCCTGTGGATTTCGATCATGTCGCCGCGGGCCCTGGCCCGGGTCGAGGAGATCGCCGCGACCGACCGCTACGTGCCGCCGTTCTTCGACCTGCCGACCGCGATCGACAACTCCGCGAAGAACCAGACCTACAACACCCCCGGTGTTGCGACGCTCTTCCTGATGGCCGAGCAGCTCGACTGGATGAACGCGAACGGTGGCCTGGCCGGCATGGTCGAGCGGACCACGGCATCGTCGAACGCGCTCTATGGCTGGGCCGAGAAGACGTCGTACACCGCGCCGTACGTCGCCAACCCCGAGCACCGCTCCCTGGTGATCGGCACCATCGACTTCGACGACTCGATCGACGCCGCGCAGATCGCCAAGGTGCTGCGCGCCAACGGCGTGGTGGACACCGAGCCGTACCGCAAGCTCGGCCGCAACCAGCTGCGGATCGCGATGTACCCGGCGATCGACCCGAGCGACATCGAGCAGCTCACCCGCTGCATCGACCACGTCGTCGGCGCCCTCTGACCCACGAACGCTTACTCGTTGCGTCGCGAACGCTCACTCGTTGACGTTGCGACCCTGATCGTTCAGGAACGGAGCGCCTGAGCGATCAGCTCGTACGCCGAACGGTTGAAGGCGACCATCCGCGCCGCGGTGACCTGCGTCGGCGTGGCGCGAAGCGTCTCGATCGCGGCAGCCGCGGCATCCTCGCGCGGCCAGCCATAGACCCCCGCGCTGACCAGCGGAAAGGCGAACCGCTCACCAACATCGATTCTTGGTCCTTCATAGTCCTCGAATTTTGGTAATTTGATGCCCTCGAATTGTGGTAGCATCTATCTGTGTCCGCGCCATTGGCTGGCATAGTTGCCCGCCGAATCACACCGCTCCTCAACACCCTGAGCGCCGAGGAGCCCGTCATCGCGCTGCACGGCCCTCGGGCGGTCGGAAAGTCGACGATCCTGCACACCTTCGCTAAGACCCGCGGCGTTCCGGTAGTTGATCTTGACGACCCGGCAGTGCGCGAAGCGGTGCTGGCCAGCCCGGCCGCCGCTGTGGGACAGCACACCCCGCTGTGCCTGGACGAGTACCAACATGCGCCCGACCTCCTCGACGCGCTCAAGGCGCGCCTGAACCGGGAGGGTTCCCGGCCAGGCACCGCAGTGCTGACTGGCTCCACCCGCCAGGACGCCCTTCCTCGAACGGCGCAGGCGTTGACTGGGCGGCTGCACTCGATGAAGATTTGGCCGCTGTCCCAGGGCGAAATGGCCGGGGTGGTCGAGAACCTACTCCCAGCATTTCGCGAGGATCCCGAGGCCACGGTGCTGGCCCACCCTTCGTCGTCCACGACCCGCAGCGACTACATCAGTCGAGTCTGCGCGGGCGGTTTCCCGTTGGCGGTCAGTCGGACCCCGGCAGCACGGAACCGGTGGTTCGACGACTATGTGACCCAGTCCGTCGAGCGTGACGCTCTGGAACTGGTGCGCATCCGGCAACGACAGGTCTTGCGTGAACTATTGAACCGCTTGGCCGGTCGGACCGGTCAGGTCTTGAACCTGAGCAACGCCGTGGACGGTCTCGGGGTGGAGCGCAAGACCGCCGATGAGTACACCAAACTCCTTGAAGACCTGTTCCTGATCGCTCGGCTCCCGGCATGGGGCAAGACGCTACGAGCACGGGCAACGTCCAGTCCCAAGGTTCACGTAGTCGACTCTGGCCTTGCGGCACGATTGCTGCGGCTAACCCCAGAAAAAATGGCCAGCCTGGACCCGACCGCACTCACCGAGTTCGGCAACCTGCTAGAAACGTTCGTGGTCGGCGAGTTGCGCAAGCAGGTCTCGTGGCTTGAGGAGCAGGTCACCGTGGGCCACTGGCGCACACACGACGGCGACGAGGTCGACTTTGTCGTCGAGTTCGACGACGGGACTGTGCTGGCTTTCGAGGTCAAGGCCGCTGAGCGCATTCCAGGGAAAGACTTCGCCGGACTCCGCAAGCTCCGCAATGCACTCGGAGACCGCTTCATCGCCGGAGTGGCTTTGTCCGCTGGCCAGCGGTCGTTCAACTACGAGGACCGGCTCTACGTCATGCCCATCGACCGGTTATGGACCCCGATTGACTGACCCACGAACGCTCACTCGTTGACGTCGCGACCCTGATCGTTCAGGAACGGAGCGCCTGAGCGATCAGCTCGTACGCCGAACGGTTGAAGGCGACCATCCGCGCCGCGGTGACCTGCGTCGGCGTGGCGCGAAGCGTCTCGATCGCGGCAGCCGCGGCATCCTCGCGCGGCCAGCCATAGACCCCCGCGCTGACCAGCGGAAAGGCGACGCTCCGCGCGCCGAGTTCATCGGCGACCGCCAGCGCCCGGGCATAGCAGGAGACCAGCAGTCCGCGGTCGCGCTCACCGGCGGTGAAGTTTGGGCCGACCACGTGGATCACCCAGCGAGCCGGCATCGCACCAGCCGTGGTCCAACCCGCATCCCCGGTTGCGAGCCCATCAGGGAAGCGCCGCTTGCAGTCCTCCAGCACGTCCGGCCCACCGGCGGTGTGGATCGCCCCGTCGACGCCTCCCCCGCCACGCATCCGGCGGTTGGCGGCGTTGACCACCGCATCGACGTCCTGGGTGGTGATGTCTCCGGTGACGACGGTGATCTCCATGGCCCCAGTGTGCACTCCACACCGGAGCGGCGACTCCTCAGCGCGGCCGGAGGGAGCGGACCAGGACCACGACGAGCACCAGGCCGGCCAGCCCACCAATCACCCACGGCATCACCGCCGGGTCGTCAGCACCGGCGGTGGTGTCCTCGACCCCCGGCAGGTCACCGGCCGGGTCATCCGACGTTCCCGCCTCCGGGGAGTCAGGCTCCTCGACCGTCCCGGCCACCACCGCAGCCAGGTCCGGCGGCAACTCGACCCGGACCACGTCGGTGTTGATCCCCTCGGTGCTGATCCACATCTCGCCATCGGGGGTCACCGCGATCCCCTCCCCCTGCTGCTGGGAGGGCAGGTCCACATCACCGACCTGTCGCATGGTCGCGGTCTCGAAGATGAAGACCC
Source organism: Nocardioides sp. AE5 (assembly GCF_031844485.1). Lineage (NCBI taxonomy): Bacteria > Bacillati > Actinomycetota > Actinomycetes > Propionibacteriales > Nocardioidaceae > Nocardioides > Nocardioides sp. AE5. The sequence continues at coordinate 498,637 of NZ_JAUZVI010000001.1, read as the reverse complement.
GTCCATAGTTGCGCAACACGAAGTGCGCCCCATCGGGGAAGAACGCGCCGTCGGTGACCAGTGCCGGCGCCTCGGCGACGGGCGTGAACACATTGGGCTGGGTCGCGGACAACTCCGCCGGGGCGCGGAGGATCTCGCCGCCAACGACTGCCTTGGTCACGGCGTACATCTGGCCGCTCACCGGGTGCACGAGCAATGCCTCGGCGTCGTCGGCCCCGCCCTCCCAGGCCACCTCGTACCGCTCGCCGGGCACCGTGGTCGTCGTCGCGGAGACCGGCACCTTGGTCACCGCCAGGTCGTCGCGGCGGCGCAGGTTGTCGCCGATGTCACCGACCCAGACCGCGGCCTCGCCCCCGGCCGCCGGGGCCAGGGCCTCCACATCGACCGCGGGTCCGTCGTAGGAGACCACGCCGAGGGTCTCGCCGGTCTCGGGTGAGACGACGAAGACGCGTGCCGCATCGCCCGAGTCGTTGACCGTGACGGCGAAGTCGTCGAGGGCGACCAGCCCACTGGACTCGTTGATCTCGCGGTCGGCGAAGGTGAAGACGGTCTCGCCGGCCGGCGCGGTGGCGGCCATCGCGACCCCCACGGCGAACGGTGCCGCAATCAGCGCCCCGACGACGAGCCGTTGCATCACAGGTCCACGAGCTCGGCGAGCTTCGGCGCGACGCCCCACATCGCGGTGAGCTCGTCGTACTCCTTGCGCACGCTGCCGCCCTTGACCCGCCCACCGGCGCGGACCGCACGGAGCAGGGTGTTGCGTGGGGTGTGCTCGCTGCCGACGAACTCCACCACGTCCACCTTGTAGCCGCTGATCCGCAGGATCGATGCCCGCAACGCGTCGGTGAGCGTGTCGGCGAACCGCTCGCGCAGGATGCCGTGCCGGGTGAGCATCGAGTACGGCGTCGGGGTCGGGTTCTTGCGCAGCTGTGCGGAGATGTCGTGGTGGCAGCACGGGGCGGCCAGCACCAGCGGCGCCTGCCAGGCCAGTCCGCGGGCCAGCGCCTCGTCGGTGGCGGTGTCGCACGCGTGCAGCGCGAGTACGACGTGGGGTGGCTGGTCCAGGGCGGCCGCGGCGATGGTGCCGACCACGAAGTCGGTCGAGTTCGCCACCCCGAGCCCGGCCGCGACGCCGGTGTTGTGATCGGCCGACTGTTGCTTGACGTCGACGCCGGTGACGTGGACCGGGAGCCCGCGCACGTGGGAGAGGTAGCGGTGCGCGGCAAAGGTCAGGTAGGCGTTGCCGCAGCCCAGGTCGACGATCCGCAGCGGTTCGCTCGCCGTCGGCTTCGGCAGGGCACCGCTGGTCAGCGCGTCGGTGATCGAGGTGTCGAGCAGGCGCAGGAACTCCTCGACCTGGCGATACTTCGCCTGGCGGGTCGGCTTGATCCGGCCTTGTGCGTCCGAGATCCCGAGCGCGACCAGGACGGGGTCGTCCTCGGGCAGCAGCCGCTGCTTGGCCTGGTCGTGGTCGCGGGAGACCTCGACCTCGGCGGCGCGGGCGGTGGTGTGCACCATCGCCTCAAGCTTCTTGGTCACCCGCACCTGGTGCTGTTCAGTGGTGGTCTCCACGTGCCAGTTGCCAAACGGCATGTCGAGCAGGTCGTCCACCGCGTCGCGGGCCGCGTCCCCGGCTGCGTGGTTGGAGGTGTGCGCCTGCGTCTCGTCGTACGCCGTGACCTGCAGGTGGCGACCGGCCTTGAGGTCGACGTAGCGCAACTCGACCCGCTTCCATCGCGGCGTCTCCCCGCGCTGGCGACCCGACGCGACGGCCCGCACGAGCGTCTCGTCGTCGAGGATGATCGCCCGCATCCGCGACAGCGCCCGGAGCAGTGGTTCGGCGGTCATCAGCGCGATCGCAGGTGTTGGGGAGTCATGGCGTCGATCCTATCCACGCCACTGAGGTGGGTGATCAGCCCTCATCGAGCCAGAAGGCCCGCGCGTCCGCGACCAGGCCCCGGTCCGGATGGTCGACGTTGAGCCGGTCCAGGCTGGCGACGGCGCCCTCGGTTCCACCGTCCGTCTCATGGACCACCAGCACCGGCACGGCGCCGGCATCGGCGAAGACCTCCCGGATCTCGGCCGAGTCCAGGGTCTGGATGATCAGCTCCACGACCGCGGCGCGTCCCGCGTGCCACTGGTCGTCGGGGAGGTTCTGCTCGTCGTCCAGCCAGGCCTTCAGGTCCGCCAGCAGCTTCTCCACCACGGGCAGCGGCGGTGGCGTTGGGCTGGTCCACTCGTCGGGGAACCAGCACAGGTAGCGGGCGTCCACGTCGGTCTCGGCCGCGGAACTCCTCGGCGAGCGCATCCCGGATCCGGGTCCCGAAGGCCGCGGTGAGCGCCGCGGTCAGGTCGGCATCGCTCATCGGATGATGGCGGCGACGACGACCACGAGGAGGAGCGCCACCAACGCCAGCGGGATGATCGGTCGGCGGTAGCGAGGATTCATGCCCCCGACTCTATCCGCCCATGTAACGCGGAGTCCGTGGTGGTTCGCACCCCGCCGGCAGGGTGCAAACCCTCCGGAAGAGCGCGGTAGACGCGCGGGGAAACGGTCACGGCAGCCGGGAGGCGAGGAGTTGCGCCAGGTGCAGTGCCGGCACCCCGGCCAGGTCATCGAGCTGGATCCGGCACGACATCCCGTCGGCCAGGACCACTGCCCCCGGCGAGGCGGTCCGCACTGCCGGCAACAGGGCATGCTCGGCGATCGCCACGGAGGTCTCGTAGTGCCCCTTCTCCACCCCGAAGTTGCCGGCCAGCCCGCAGCATCCGCCGACCTTCTTCACCGTCGCCCCGGCGCGCCGCAGCAGCGCCTCGTCGGCCTCCCAGCCGAGCACGGAAGCGTGGTGGCAGTGCGGTTGCGCGACGATCTCGACACCGGTCAGGTCCGGCGGGCTCCACTCGCCCAGCGTGGCCAGGAACTCGGCCAGGGTCAGCATCCGCTCCCCCACGGCGCCGGCGCCGGGCACCAGTTCGGCCGCGTCGCTGCGCAGCGAGGCAAGGCAGGAGGGCTCCAGCCCGATCACCGGCACCCCCGATTCGACGTACGGCGTCAGCGTGGCCACTGCCCGGGTGACGATCTTCCGCGCCGCGGTCAGTTGCCCGGTGGTGATCCAGGTCAGGCCGCAGCAGGCGCGCTCGTCGATCACCCCGACCCGCAACCCGGCCGCCTCCAGCACCTCGATCGCGGCCCGCCCGGTCTCCGGGACGAAGTGGTCGGTGAACGAGTCGGCCCACAGCCACACATCGACATCAACGAGTGAGCTTTCGGACATCAACGAGTGAGCGTTCGTGGGTGTGGAGCGGCGCAGGGTCCGGCGGGCGAACTGCGGCAGCCCGCGCCGCTGGTCGATCCCGGCGACCGCCTTGGCCAGCCGGGCCAGTGGCCCCACCCGCAGGGCCGCATTGGCCGCCGGCGCCAGGCGCGCGGTCATCCGGGCCCACCGCGGCAGTTGCCCCAGCGCGTAGTGGCTGCGCGGGCGCCGCTTGCCGGCGTACGTCTGGTGCAGCACCTCCGACTTGTACGTCGCCATGTCGACGCCGGTGGGGCAGTCGCGGGCGCACCCCTTGCAGGAGAGGCACAGGTCGAGCGCCTCGGCTACCTCGGGGGAGGCGAGCCCTGCCACCAGCGATCCGTCGAGCGCTTCCTGGAGCACCCGGGCCCGTCCCCGGGTGGAGTCCTTCTCGTCGCGGGTCGCGGCGTACGACGGGCACATCACGCCACCGGACGGCGCGTTGTCGGCGACGCACTTGCCCACCCCGGTGCAGCGGTGCACGGCCGCGCCGAGGAAGCCGCCGTCGTGGGCCAGCGCCAGCAGGGACCGGACCGGCGCCACCGGGCGCGCCGGGCGCAGGTCGGCATCCAGCGGCGCCGGGTCGACGAGGACTCCCGGGTTGAGCAGGTTGTCGGGGTCGCACACCTGCTTGATGGCGCCGAAGAGGGCCAGGGATCGCTCGTCGTACATCAGCGGCAGCAGTTCCGAGCGGGCCCGGCCGTCGCCGTGCTCTCCCGACAACGACCCGCCGTACGCCGCCACCTGGGTGGCCGCATCGGTCAGGAACCTGCGGAACCGCGCACCCCCGTCGTCGAAGTCGAAGTCGATCCGGACGTGGACGCACCCGTCGCCGAAGTGGCCGTAGGGCACGCCGTCCAGGCCGTGTTCGCCGAGCAGTTGCTCGAAGTCGCGCAGCCAGGCGCCGAGGTGTTCCGGTGGCACCGCGGCGTCCTCCCATCCCGAGTACGCCGGACGGGCCAGGCTCCGGGCGGCGAGGCCGGCACCGTCCTCCCGGATCCTCCACAGCGCGGCCTGCTCGGCGCGTGCGGTCACGATCCGCGCCTCCAGCGGACCGGCCGCTGCCACCAGCCGCGCGGCCGATGCCTCGGCCTCGGCCAGGTTGTCGGCGGCCACCTCGACGAAGAGCCACCCGGCTCCCCGCGGCAGGTCGGGGACGCTGCGACCGGCACCCCGGAGTACGTCGACGATCCGGGCGTCCAGCCCCTCGCAGGCGATCAACTCACCCGTGGATCCGGCCGCCAGCACCGCCGGTACGGCGTCCGCGGCGCTGGCCATGTCCCGATAGCCGAGCACCGCGAGCACGGTGGCCGGCGGGTCGACGACCAGGTCGACGGTCGCCTCCAGGACCACACCCAGGGTCCCTTCCGAGCCCACCAGGAACCGGTCCAGCCGGCGTCCGTTCTCGGGCAGCAGGTGTTCCAGCCCATAGCCGCTGACCTGGCGGGAGAAGCGCCCGAAGTGGGTCCGCACGTGCCCCAGGTCCGCGTCGACCAGGGCGGCCAGGTCCGTGCCCGCACGCGAGGTGCTCCCCGGCCCGAGCCGCACTTCCTCGCCGGTGCCGAGCACCACGTCCATCCCGGCGACGTTGTCGACGGTGCGCCCGAAGCCGAGCGCGCGGGATCCGCAGGCGTTGTTGCCGATCATCCCGCCGATGGTGCAGCGGGTGTGCGTGGACGGGTCCGGGCCGAAGCGGAGTCCGGCAGCGAGCGCCTGCCGTTGCACGGTGGCATGGACGGTGCCGGGTTGGACGACGGCGGTCCGCGCCTCGGGGTCCAGGTGGAGCACCTGGCCCAGGTGGCGTGCGGTGTCGATGACCAGGCCGGCACCGACCGCGTTGCCGGCGATCGACGTACCGGCGCCGCGCATGGTCACCGGGGTCCCGGTCCCGCGGGCAACGGCGACGCAGGCCAGGAGTTCGTCGCGGGAGCGCGGGCGGGCCACGGCCGTGGGCACCACCCGATAGAGCGAGGCATCGGAGGAGTAGAGCGCCCGGTCCAGGGTCGCCGCGGAGGCGTCGGTGACACCGGCGCGGCGGAGCGCGGCCAGCAGGTCCTGGGTGTCCGGGCCCATCACGCGTCCCTCGGGGTGCGATAGCGGCGCAGCACCAGGAAGGCGCACCAGGCGATGGTGAAGGCCAGGTAGGCACCGAAGGTGAGGAAGAACCACCACGGCAAGGATGGTTCGGCGTCGTGGGCGGTGTGGATCATCACCGCCTCGACGGCAATCAGGAGCACCATCGTGGCGGCGGCGATGACATGGAGGTCGACCTCGAGGCGGCGGCGCAGTTCGGCCTCGCGCTCGGGCGTGGCCAGCCACCACCGCTTGTCGCGGGCGTTGATGTTGAGCAGCGTCTCGGGGACCCGCGGTGTCCAGTGCGCCAGGGCGGCGAAGAGCAGCGCCATGGCAGCGCCGAGGATGCCCATCGTGACCAGCGCCTCGGTGCGCGACCCCCAGCGGTCCACCTCCCCGATGGCCCCGAAGTGGAGCGGCACCCGCTCCGGCAGCGTTGCGGCAGCAACGCCCCACAGCCCGGCATAGGCGAGCACCGAGAGCCAGAAGACGAGCCGGGCCATCACGACCTCCGCGGGGGACGGTAGCGGCTGGTGAACATCCAGGTGAGCCGGATCAGCACCGCCATCGCGAAGGCCAGCACGGCGATCGTCCCGCCGGAGCCGAGGGTCACCCGCGTCGCCTCGACGGCGCGCACCCCCTGGTGGACCAGGGCGACCAGCAACAGCAGCATCGCGGCGCCGACGAAGGCGACGTCGTCGCGGACCTTGGACCGGAAGCCGGGCAGGTTCTCGGCCCGGGTCCAGTATCCGTGGTGGGGCAGGCCGAGGCGGTCGGCCCGGGCCGGCAATTTGCGCAACAACACCTCCACGGCCGCGACGGCCAGGAGCCCGATCACGACGAAGACGGTCACGACAAACGCCAGCGACCGCCACTGGGTCGGCTCCCCGTCGTCATCGAAGCGGACCGGGATCTGCTCCGGGAGCCTCCACCACGCCCAGGCCAGGGCCGCCAGGTAGGCCACGATGCAGGTCCGGTAGAGGCCGATCACCAGTGTTCCATCGACGCCCGGAAGACCCCGGCCAGGTCGTCGCCGGTCACCTCCCGGGGCGCGGTGGCCAGCAGCCGCTGCTGCTTCAGGGATCCGTCGACCAGGTCGTCGACGTCGCCGTCGCCATAGCCCACCTCGGCCAGGCCGTTGGGCAGGCCGATGTCGCGCATCAGCGCGCTGAGTACGTCGGGGAGCAGGCCGGCCCCGTCGGTTCCCCCGTGGCGCGGGTCGAGCAACCGGGCGGCGCGCAGGTGCCGCTCGGGAGCGGCGTCGAAGGTGAACCGGAACGCCTCGGGCGCGGTCAGCGAGACCGCCATCCCGTGCGGCACCATCGGCTCGGCGTCGGGATATCCGGCGGGGCGATAGTCGCGGACCCGGCCGGCGATCGGATAGGCGTTCGCATGCGGGATGTGCACCCCGGCGTTGCCGAACCCCATCCCGGCGAACGTCGCGGCCAGGGCCATCTGCTCGCGCGCCGCCACGTGGGACCCGTCGGCCACTGCGGTGCGGAACGAGCCGGCCAGCAGCGAGAGCGCCTTCTCCGACCACATGTCGGCGATCGGGTTGGCCCCGCAGTAGGGCACCCGCTCGGCGGCCTGCTTGGCCGGGAAGTCGGCGTACCAGCGGGCGGTGTAGCTCTCCAGCGCGTGGCACAGGATGTCCATGCCCGCGGCCGCGGTGACCATCGGCGGCTGGGTGAGGGTGAGCGCCGGGTCGATGACCGCCAGCGTGGGGCGCAGGCGCGGGTGGCTGATCCCGGTCTTGACCTGGAGGGAGAGGACGTCGAGGACGCAGATCGTGGTGGACTCGCTGCCGGTGCCGGTGGTGGTCGGCACCGCGATCAGCGGCTTGAGCGGGTGCGCCGGGGCGAGCGCGCGGCCTACCGGGGCGTTGATGTAGTCCATCAACTCACCCTCGTTGGTGCCGAGCAGGTTGACCGCCTTGGCGGTGTCGATCGCGGAGCCGCCGCCCACCGCGACGTACGCATCGAACGGCCCCTCGCTGCGGCCGAACTCGACCGCGTTGGCCAGGCTCTCGTCGGTCGGCTCCACGTGCGCATCGGCGAAGACGACGACCTCGACGCCGGTCGCGGCGATCTGTTCGGCGATCCGGTCGGGGTGCCCGGTCGCGGCGACCCCGGGGTCGGTGACCAGCAGCACCCGGCGGCAGTCGAACTGGGCCAGGTCGTGCCCGATCTCGGCTGAGGCGCCGGATCCGAACTTCAGCCCCGGTGCGCCATAGGTGAAGATCGTCTCGCTCATGGATCCAACCTAGCCCCCGGTCTCATGGTTGTGTCGACAGCGCGTGGCGGACCACGTCGAGCACCTCGATGCGACCGGCCTCGATGTCGGCCACCGGCACCCAGGCCACCTCATCCGTGGTGCCGTCGGTCTCGGCCACCCGGGGTTCCGCATCAGCGGCCACGGTGGCGGCGAAGACCAGGTGTACGCCGTGGAAGTCTTCCTGGCGCCCGTGCGGTGCGGTGCCGGTGAAGTGGACGTCGTGGACGTCGAGCAACCCGCCCACGGTGCACTCGATCCCGCACTCCTCACGCACCTCGCGCACCAGTGCCTGCGCCGGCGGTTCGCCGTGCTCGACGCCACCGCCGGGCAGCGTCCACGAACCGGCATGGTGGCCGAGCGGCGAGATCCGGGTGAGCAGCACGGTGTCGTCGCGACGGATCAGCCCGTACGCCGCGAGGCGCTGCCGCTGGAAGGCGGTGTGGTCGGCGAGCGCCTCGCGGACCAGGGTGGTGACCGAGACGGTGCCGTCTGCCACGTCGGCCAGCGGGATCCACGCGGCCTCGCTGGTGGAGCCGTCCACCTCGACCACCCGCGGGGGCGGCGAGTCGACGGGCACCCATCCCTCGAAGACGATGCGCAGTGCGTGGTAGTCAGCGAGTCGTTCGCCGTGGGTGGCATGCGGGTTGTGCAACGAATAGACGCGGGCCTGTTCGGAGACGGTGGCGTCCAGTCCGGTCTCCTCGTGCACTTCGCGGACCACCGCCGTGCGCGGATCCTCGCCGTGGTCCAGCCCACCGCCGGGCAGGGTCCACAGCGGCGTACGGGAGATCCGCGGGGCGAGCCGCGAGAGCAGGATGGAGTCGCCCCGTTCGATCACGGCGTACGCCGCGACCCGCTGCCGCTTCGGTAGTCGACCCATGAAGACCCACTCTAGTGTCGTGCCCCTCCGACCGGGCACCGACGCCCCGGCGAGCGCGGAGCGGCCAACGGGCGTACCATGAAACGTCTTGTGAAGAACGTGACCTATGCATGCTTCTGGTCGTTTCACGAGGAGAACCCGCCGCACGAACAGGGTGGCGAGTCTGGGAGAGTTCACCACTGATGTCCGGTTTGACCAACTTGCGCGTCCTGGCGCTGGCAATCCTCGCGACCCCTCTCGTTGTCCTCGGGGTGTTGTGGCTCGCCCTCCCCTCCGATGACGCGGCCACCACGCCCCATCGGGAGACCCTGCTCCTCGTCGCCGCGACCGGCCTGGCCGGGCTGGCGCTGATCTGGCTGGTCGGCTACCGCTGCCGCGCCTACCGCGAGGGGATCCCGCGGCGGGTCGCGGTCGAGCGCGGGGCGCGCGACTTCGTCTCGATGACGGTACGGCGAACGGCACTGGCCGAGGTCCCGTTCCTGGTGGGCATCGCGATGGCCTTCCTCGCGCCGTACGGCGGCCTGCTCGCCCTCGCCGCCGGGGCTGGCATCACCATGGTGCTGGTGCTTCTCCACGTGCTGCCCAACCGGGCGCAGGTACGCCGCGTGCAGCGCTCCCTGGAGCGCAAGGGCGCCCGGGTGCCCCTCGTCGACGCCTACGCCAAGTAACACGCCGGGTCGGCACGAGTCGACGCGTTCCTGCGTCGAGTCGGCACGTGTTGACGCCGTACGACGCCCAGTCGGCACGAGCTGACGCCATACGACGCCCTGAAATGCCGGAGGCGGCGCGAATCGACGCTCCTTCGCGTCAACTCGCGCCGCCTCGGCGACTGACTCAGTTCTGGTAGGTACCGAAGTCGAAGTCGTCCAGCGCGACGGCCTGGCCGCCGGTGCCACCGAACTCGTAGTCGTAGTTGTCGTAACCGGTCACGGAGTACGCCGCGGCGCGGGCCTCCTCGGTCGGCTCCACCCGGATGTTGCGGTACCGCTCGAGGCCGGTGCCCGCCGGGATCAGCTTTCCGATGATCACGTTCTCCTTCAGGCCACGCAGGGAGTCACTGCGACCGTTGATCGCGGCGTCGGTGAGCACCCGGGTGGTCTCCTGGAAGGAGGCCGCCGAGAGCCACGACTCCGTGGCGAGCGAGGCCTTGGTGATCCCCATCAGCTCGGGACGACCGGAGGCCGGCTTGCCACCCTCGGAGAGCACCCGGCGGTTCTCCTCCTCGAAGTGGACGCGGTCGACCAGGTCGGAGGGCAGCAGGTTGGTGTCGCCCGACTCGAGCACGGTGACCCGGCGCAGCATCTGCCGCACGATGATCTCGATGTGCTTGTCGTGGATCGACACGCCCTGGCTGCGGTACACGTCCTGGACCTCGTCCACGAGGTGCTGCTGGGCACGGCGTACACCGAGGATCCGCAGGACCTCCTTGGGGTCCTCGGTGCCCTGGGTGAACCGGTCACCGACCTCGACGTGGTCACCGTCGCCCACCAGCAGGCGCGAACGCCGGCTGACCTGGTATTCGATGACCTCGGAGCCGTCGTCCGGGGTGACCACGACAACCCGTGCCTTGTCACCGTCCTGGATCTCGACCCGACCGGCGACCTCGGAGATCGCGGCGACACCCTTGGGGGTGCGCGCCTCGAAGAGCTCCACCACGCGGGGCAGGCCCTGGGTGATGTCGTCGGCCGAGGCCACACCACCGGTGTGGAAGGTACGCATGGTCAGCTGCGTGCCGGGCTCACCGATGGACTGGGCGGCGATGATGCCAACCGCCTCACCGATGTCGACCAGCTTGCCGGTGGCCAGCGAACGGCCGTAGCACTTGGCGCAGGTGCCGGTGCGGGCCTCGCAGGTCAGCACGGAGCGGACCTTCACCTCGGTGATGCCGGCCGCGATCAGCTCGGCGATCTTCACGTCACCCAGGTCCTCGCCAGCAGCAGCCAGGACCTCACCGGTCTCCGGGTGCTCGACGTCGGAGGCAGCGGTGCGCGCGTACGCCGCGGTTTCGGCGTTCTCGTGCTTGACCACCGCGCCGCTCTCCAGCTTCTCGCCGATGACCTTGGGCAGGCCACGCTCGGTGCCGCAGTCGTCCTCACGGATGATGACGTCCTGCGACACGTCCACCAGGCGTCGGGTCAGGTAACCCGAGTCGGCGGTCCGCAGCGCGGTGTCCGCCAGGCCCTTGCGAGCACCGTGGGTGGCGATGAAGTACTCCAGCACCGTGAGGCCCTCACGGAAGTTGGACTTGATCGGCCGCGGGATGATCTCGCCCTTGGGGTTGGCCACCAGACCACGCATGGCCGCAACCTGCCGGATCTGGTTCATGTTTCCGGACGCACCCGAGTCGACCATCATGTAGATCGGGTTGGCCTTGTCGAAGTTGGCCTCCATGGCCTTCCCGACCTCGGTCGCCGCGTGGGTCCAGATCTCGATGAGCTCCTGGCGGCGCTCCTCGTCGGTGATCAGACCACGCTCGAACTGGGTCTGGATCTTGGCGGCACGCTCCTCGAAGGAGGCCAGGATCTCGGGCTTGTCCTTCGGGGTGGTGACGTCGTCGATCGACACGGTGACACCCGAACGGGTGGCCCAGTGGAAACCGGCGTCCATCAGGGCGTCCAGGGACGCCGCGACCTCGACCTTGGTGTAGCGCTCGGCCAGGTCGTTGACGATCGCGCCGAGCTGCTTCTTGCCCACCTCGTAGTTCACGTAGGCGTAGTCGGCCGGAAGCGTGTCGTTGAAGAGCGAGCGGCCCAGCGTGGTCTCGACGGACTCGCCGTCGATGCGCAGCTGGATCGGCGACTGCAACGTGATCTCGCCGCGGTCGAACGCCATGATCGCCTCGCCCTGCGAGGTGAAGGCGCGACCGGCACCGGGCTGGTCGGGACGCTCGGTGGTCAGGAAGAACAGACCGATGATCATGTCCTGGGTGGGCATGGTGACCGGACGTCCGTCGGACGGCTTGAGGATGTTGTTGGTCGACAGCATCAGGATCCGGGCCTCGGCCTGCGCCTCCGCGGAGAGCGGCAGGTGGACGGCCATCTGGTCACCGTCGAAGTCGGCGTTGAAGGCCGAGCAGACGAGCGGGTGGATCTGGATGGCCTTGCCCTCGATCAGCTTCGGCTCGAAGGCCTGGATGCCGAGGCGGTGCAGCGTGGGTGCCCGGTTGAGCAGCACCGGGTGCTCGGTGATGACCTCTTCGAGGACGTCCCACACGACCGGACGCGCGCGCTCCACCATCCGCTTGGCGGACTTGATGTTCTGCGCGTGCGAGAGGTCGACCAGGCGCTTCATCACGAACGGCTTGAAGAGCTCCAGCGCCATCTGCTTGGGCAGGCCGCACTGGTGCAGGTTCAACTGCGGACCCGAGACGATGACCGAACGACCCGAGTAGTCGACGCGCTTGCCGAGCAGGTTCTGGCGGAAGCGGCCCTGCTTGCCCTTGAGCATGTCGGAGAGCGACTTGAGCGGGCGGTTGCCCGGGCCGGTCACCGGACGGCCACGGCGGCCGTTGTCAAAGAGCGAGTCGACGGCCTCCTGCAGCATCCGCTTCTCGTTGTTGACGATGATCTCCGGCGCACCGAGGTCGAGCAGGCGCTTGAGCCGGTTGTTCCGGTTGATCACCCGGCGGTAGAGGTCGTTCAGGTCAGAGGTGGCGAAGCGGCCACCGTCGAGCTGAACCATCGGGCGCAGGTCCGGCGGGATCACCGGAACGGCGTCGAGGACCATGCCGATCGGCTGGTTGCCGGTCTTGCGGAACGCGTCGACGACCTTGAGCCGCTTCAGGGCACGGACCTTGCGCTGGCCCTTGCCGGTGGCGATGGTCTCGCGCAGGCTCTCCACCTCGGCGGCGATGTCGAAATCCTCCAGGCGCTTCTGGATCGCCGCGGCGCCCATGAAGCCCTCGAAGTACTTGCCGAACCACATCTTCATCTCGCGGTAGAGCAGCTCGTCACCCATCAGGTCCTGGACCTTCAGGTTCTTGAACGTGTCCCAGACCTGGTCGAGGCGGTCGATCTCGGTGTCGGATCGCTTGCGGAGCTGGTTCATCTCCTTCTCCGCCTCGTTCTTCACCTTCCGCTTCGCGTCGGCCTTGGCGCCCTCGGCCTCGAGGGCCTCCAGGTCGTCGGCGAGCCGCTTGGTGCGGTCCTCCAGGGCCGTGTCGCGACGGTTCTCCAGGCGCTGGCGCTCCAGCTGGACCTTGCCCTCCAGCGAGGAGAGGTCGCGGTGGCGGGCCTCCTCGTCGACGGAGGTGATCATGTACGCCGCGAAGTAGATGACCTTCTCCAGGTCCTTCGGCGCCAGGTCGAGCAGATAACCCAGGCGGGACGGCACACCCTTGAAGTACCAGATGTGGGTCACCGGGGCGGCGAGCTCGATGTGGCCCATCCGCTCACGGCGGACCTTGGACCGGGTCACCTCGACGCCGCAGCGCTCGCAGATGATGCCCTTGAACCGGACTCGCTTGTACTTGCCGCAGTTGCACTCCCAGTCCCGGGTGGGGCCGAAGATCTTCTCGCAGAAGAGCCCGTCCTTTTCCGGCTTGAGGGTGCGGTAGTTGATGGTCTCCGGCTTCTTGACCTCGCCGTGGCTCCACCCGCGGATGTCCTCCGCGGTGGCCAGGCCGATCTGAAGCTGGTCGAAGAAGTTCACGTCGAGCACGTTGGCTTCAATTCCTTCGTTTCGTTAAGTCTGTGGGTGGAGGCTGTTGACGTCGGGAGGGGCGGTACGCCATGGGGCACGGCGTACCGCCTCGCCGTCAGACTTCTTCGACTGAGCTGGGCTCGCGCCGGGACAGGTCGATGCCCAGCTCCTCGGCGGCGCGGAAGACGTCTTCCTCCGCGTCACGGAGCTCGATCGAGGAGCCGTCCTGGGACAGGACCTCCACGTTGAGGCAGAGCGACTGCATCTCCTTGACGAGCACCTTGAACGACTCCGGGATGCCGGAGTCAGGGATGTTCTCGCCCTTGACGATCGCCTCGTAGACCTTGACGCGACCGGGCACGTCGTCGGACTTGATCGTGAGCAGCTCCTGCAGGGCATAGGCGGCGCCGTACGCCTCCATCGCCCAGACCTCCATCTCACCGAACCGCTGGCCACCGAACTGGGCCTTACCGCCCAGCGGCTGCTGCGTGATCATCGAGTAGGGGCCGGTGCTGCGCGCGTGGATCTTGTCGTCGACCAGGTGGTGCAGCTTGAGGATGTACATGTAGCCGACCGAGACCGGGTCCGGGAACGGCTCACCCGAGCGACCGTCGAAGAGCGACGCCTTGCCGTTCTCCTTGATCATCCGTACGCCGTCCCGGTTGGGGCGGGTCGAACCGAGCAGGCCGGTGATCTCGTCCTCGCGGGCACCGTCGAAGACCGGGGTGGCCACCTTGCTGTCCGGCTCGGCGGACTCGGCACCGATCTTGGTCAGGCGCTGGGCCCACTCGGTGTCCTTGAGGTCGGCATCGATGTGCCAACCCTGCTTGCCGAGCCAGCCCAGGTGGAGCTCCAGGATCTGGCCGATGTTCATCCGTCGCGGCACGCCCAGCGGGTTCAGGATCACGTCGACCGGGGTGCCGTCCTCCATGAACGGCATGTCTTCGACCGGCAGGATCTTGGCGATGACGCCCTTGTTGCCGTGACGACCGGCGAGCTTGTCACCGACCGAGATCTTCCGCTTCTGGGCAACGTAGACGCGGACCAGCTGGTTCACGCCCGGGGGCAGCTCGTCGCCCTCCTCGCGGTCGAAGACCCGGACGCCGATGACGGTCCCGGACTCGCCGTGCGGCACCTTCATCGAGGTGTCGCGGACCTCGCGCGCCTTCTCGCCGAAGATCGCGCGGAGCAGGCGCTCCTCGGGGGTCAGCTCGGTCTCGCCCTTGGGGGTGACCTTCCCGACGAGGATGTCACCGTTGGTGACCTCGGCCCCGATCCGGATGATGCCGCGCTCGTCGAGGTCGGCCAGCATCTCGTCGGAGACGTTCGGGATGTCCCGGGTGATCTCCTCCGGACCCAGCTTGGTGTCGCGGGCGTCGACCTCGTGCTCCTCGATGTGGATCGAGGTGAGCACGTCGTCGGTCACCAGCCGCTGGCTGAGGATGATGGCGTCCTCGTAGTTGTGGCCCTGCCACGGCATGAACGCGACCAGCAGGTTGGTGCCCAGCGCCATCTCGGCGTCGTCGGTGCACGGCCCGTCAGCGATCGGCGTACCGGCCAGGCCCTTCTCGTGGTCCGGGCCCTCGACCCGGTCACCCTCGTCGACCAGCGGGCGCTGGTTGATGCAGGTGCCCTGGTTGGAGCGCTTGAACTTGGAGAGCCGGTACGACGAGTAGGTGCCGTCGTCGTTCATGACCTCGATCAGGTCGGCGGTGACCTCCTTGACCACGCCACCCTTGAGGGCGGTGACGACGTCACCGGCGTCGACGGCGGCACGCAGTTCCATGCCGGTGCCGACGATCGGGGAGTCGCTCTTGATCAGCGGCACGGCCTGGCGCTGCATGTTCGCACCCATCAGGGCGCGGTTCGCGTCGTCGTGCTCGAGGAACGGGATCAGCGCCGTCGCCACCGACACCATCTGGCGCGGGGAGACGTCCATGTAGTCGACCTCGTCGGCCAGGACCTCGGAGACCTCGCCGTCGCGCTGGCGGACCAGGACGCGCTCCTCGGCGAAGCGCATCTTGTCGTCGAGCTTGGCGTTGGCCTGGGCGATGACGTACTTGTCCTCGTCATCGGCGGTCAGGTAGTCGACGCGGTCGGTGACCTTGCCCTTCTCGACCCGGCGGTACGGCGTCTCGACGAAGCCGAACGGGTTGATCCGGGCGAAGGAGGCGAGCGAGCCGATCAGACCGATGTTGGGACCTTCGGGGGTCTCGATCGGGCACATCCGGCCGTAGTGCGAGGTGTGGACGTCACGGACCTCCATGCCGGCACGGTCACGGGAGAGACCACCCGGGCCGAGCGCGTTGAGGCGCCGCTTGTGGGTCAGACCGGCGATCGGGTTGGTCTGGTCCATGAACTGCGAGAGCTGCGAGGTGCCGAAGAACTCCTTCAGCGCCGCGACCACGGGGCGGATGTTGATCAGGGACTGCGGCGTGATCGCCTCGACGTCCTGGGTCGTCATCCGCTCGCGGACCACGCGCTCCATCCGCGCCAGGCCGGTGCGGAGCTGGTTCTGGATCAACTCTCCGACGGTGCGGATCCGGCGGTTGCCGAAGTGGTCGATGTCATCCGGCTGGACCTGCAGGTCCTTGTTGTCGGCGTCGACCAGGAC
Source organism: Nocardioides sp. AE5 (assembly GCF_031844485.1). NCBI lineage: Bacteria > Bacillati > Actinomycetota > Actinomycetes > Propionibacteriales > Nocardioidaceae > Nocardioides > Nocardioides sp. AE5. The sequence goes on along the minus strand of NZ_JAUZVI010000001.1, from coordinate 482,862 downwards.
GGTGCCCTCGGCGTCGGTGAGGACCTCGTCGCCGTTGTGCAGGCGGACCAGGTAGCGGATCGCGGCGACCACGTCGGCCAGGGTCAGCGTCTGCTGGTCGAAGGCCTCGGCCTGGCCGAGCTTCTTGTTGATCTTGTAGCGACCGACCTTGGCCAGGTCATAGCGCTTCGGGTTGAAGTAGTAGTTCTTCAACAGGGTCAGCGCGGCCTCACGCGTGGGCGGTTCGCCCGGGCGCAGCTTGCGGTAGATGTCGAGCAGCGCGTCGTCGGGGCCCTGGGTGTTGTCCTTCTCCAGGGTGAGCTGGATCGACTCGTACTGCGACAACTCGGCCATCACGGCCTCGTAGTCGTACTCCTCGCCGATCTCCTCGGCGACGGCGACCAGCGCCTTGAGCAGCACCGTGACGTTCTGCTTGCGCTTGCGGTCCAGACGTACGCCGACCAGGTCGCGCTTGTCGATCTCGAACTCGAGCCAGGCACCCCGCGACGGGATGACCTTGGCCGAGTAGATGTCCTTGTCGGACGTCTTGTCGGCCGAGCGCTCGAAGTAGACGCCCGGCGAACGGACCAGCTGGGAGACGACGACGCGCTCGGTGCCGTTGATGACGAAGGTGCCCTTGTCGGTCATCAGCGGGAACTCGCCCATGAAGACCGTCTGGCCCTTGATCTCACCGGTGTCGTTGTTGGTGAACTCGGCCGAGACATAGAGCGGCGCGGAGTAGGTGAAGTCCTTCTCCTTCGCCTCGTCGACGGTGTACTTCGGGTCGACGAACTCGGGGTTCTCGAACGAGAGCGACATCGTCTCGGAGAAGTCCTCGATCGGGGAGATCTCCTCGAAGATCTCGGTCAGGCCCGACTTGGTCGAGACGTCCTCGCCGGCCTCCTTCCGAGCTTCGACTCGGGCACGCCACTTCTCGTTGCCGACCAGCCAGTCAAAACTGTCGGTCTGGAGCGCCAGGAGCTGGGGAACTTCCAGCGGCTCGGAGATCTTTGCGAAGGAGATGCGACGGTGGTTGTTGCTTGCTGCGTTGCTGCGCGCGGCCAAGAGGGTGTCCTTCTACAGGTTCGCTCTGGGAGATGGCGCCAACCCACCACAAACCGGCCACCGGACAGGCAGGAAGCATTTGAGGGCAGGCGCAAAGAGTGAGCCTAGCGCCAAATGGCTCGCGTCACAAGCCCTCGTTCCCCGACGGGGAACTTCGACGCCTAGATCATGAACCTGTGCGGCTCGCAGGTCAAGCCACGAACGCTCAATCGTTGTCTCGTGGGACTCAGGATGGGCTCAGGAGGGGGACTCGGACGGTGAAGTTGGCGTCGGGGCAGCCGGCTCGGCTGGGTCGGTCGGATCAGTCGGCTCGGCTGCGTCGGGCTCCCAGAGGTCCGACTTCTCGATCAGCCACTGGCCGTCGACCTCCACCATGGTCACCGTCAGCGGCAGCGTGACCGGGACGGACACGTTGGCATTGCCCGCCGTGCTCGCCAGGACGACCAGGATCTCGACCCGCTTGCCGTCATCAGAGGCCCGGATCAGCCCGGTCGACAGCACCTCGGAGGCCGCACTCCCCTCGGTCGCCGCCAGGTTTGGCTCAATGACCGTCCGCCACAACTCGTCGTACTCGGCCTTGAGGTCGCCGGTGATCACCTGCATCGCCTGGGTGTGGTACTTCTCCGGCTCGACGTGGTCATAGGTGAAGAGCTTGGCGACGTTGTCCTCGGCTGCAGTGCGGGCCTGGGCCATCGCCGTCTCGACGGCTTCCTCGTCGGTCTTGGTGAAGTGGAGCCCGGCCGCGACCGCGGCTATCAGCAGGGTGGCCAGCGCCAGCGCCAGCAGGACCCATCGGGCCGCGCCCCGCTCCGCGGCGTACGCCGGACCAGCAGCGTCGGCGGGCAGGGCGTCGGCGTCCGCCCCGCCCTCCGGCTCGTTGCCGGACATGTCACTGGGCTCCGGCGGGCTGTCCGCGTCGCCGTCGGGGTCGTCCACCTCCGCCGCGCCGACGAGGTCTGCAGCGTCACCATCGACGTGCGTCGTGGTCGGGACGCCCGTGGCATCGCCGGCAGCGAGTTCCGCGTCGTACGCCGCCCGCTTCTCGTCGTCCAGCAGCACCGCTGCGGCGTCATTGAAGAAGGCGAAGCGCCGGTCACTGGGGTCGAGGTCCTCGATCGAGGAGCGCCAGGCTGCGCGGATCTCCTCCGCGCTGGCATCGGAGGCCACGCCCAGGATGTCGTAGTTGCTGGCGCTCACTCGGCGCTCCCGAAGCTGTTGAAGTCATCGACGCGCCACTGGCCGTTGACCTTCACCAGATCGGCTCGCCACAGATAGCCGGAGGCCCCCTGCGATGCCCCGGCAACCGTGGGCGTCAACTGGCCGCCAATGATCACCGTCGCCCGGTCCGCGTCGATCGACTCGACGCCCACCCGGTCGACCGTGGCCGCCATCGAGATCTCGGATTCGGCCATGTTTGCCTCGAGCAGGGCGAGGGTGTTGTCGAAGTCCGCGCGGAAACTGGTGGAGATCAGTGGGTAGACCCGGTCGGCGTACGCACTCAGGGTGCCGTCATCGCCCAGGTCGTCAGGCCCATAGTTCCAGGCCTCGACCATCCACTCGCGCGCCCGGAGCATCACCGCGTCGCGCTCGGACTGGGCCGAATTCTCCTCCCCGACTCGGTCCCGGACCTCGATCACCAGCCAGGCCACGGACGCGAGCAGCGCCACCACCAGTACGCCGAGCAGCACCGCGCGCAGCGTGCGCGCCCGGTCGCCCGTGGTGGAAGCGTCCGGCCCCACTACGGGGTCGTCTGCTGGGCGTCGAGCAGCAGTGGACGGACCAGCAACCACTTCCACGACTCCTCTCCGACGGCGGGAGTGGTCACTGTACCCGCCGGGGTGGAACCCGTTGCCGGGGTCGCGTCGCCCGACGGAGCAGCCAGCGTGGTCGGGTCATCGAGCCAAGTGATCTCGCCGGTCTCGGTGTTGATCTCCGCGACGATCGGCGAGGTGGCGCCGCCCAGGCCGGTGCGGTTCAGGATGTTCTGCGCACCACGGGCATTCGAGTCCCTGGCAGAGTCCTCGCACGTGATGTCGGTCTTCAATGGCCGCGTCTCCCCGTCGAACGGGTTGCGCCGGTCGGTCTCCTCATAGCCCGCGTGGCACAGCGAGTGCGGCGTGACCACCAGGCCGAAGTGCGCGTCGTAGTTGCCGGTCTCCGGGTCCTTGGCCACGACGGTGAAGCCTGCCTCGACCACGACTGGGTAGATCGAGAGCAGGTGCTCGACGCCGTCGAGGTTCTTGACCACGACCTCGCTGACGGTGACCAGGTTGTTGAGCAGGGAGGCCAGGTCGACCTCGTTGGTCTCGATGAACTCGCGCAACTCGTTGACCGCTCCTGAGCCCTGGTCGATCACGCCGCGCAGGTCCGCGTCGGCGCCGGCCAGCGTGGTGGCGAAGAGATCGAGGTTGGTGGCGAAGGTGCGGATCGAGGACGCCTCGGCCAGTTGGCCACTGAGCACCGTGTTGGCTCCCCGGATCAGGTCGCGCGTGGTGGTGAAGTTGGCATCGGCGGTCTCGATGAACGCGTTCGCGGTGTCGATGATCTGGGCCAGGTCCTCGCCGGTGCCGTTGAACGCCAGACCGAGTTCCTTGATCACCGTGACCAGGTCGTCGGTGTCCACGCTGGCCACGGTGGTGGAGATGCTCTCCAACAACTGGGAGGTGGGCACCGGGAGTTCGGTGTTGGTCCGCACGATCTCGGACCCCTCCTTGAGGAAGGGACCGTCATCGACCTTGGGCTGGAGCTCGACGTACTGCTCACCGACCGCCGAGCGGTTGCCGACCAGCGCCTTGGTGTCAGCAGGAATCGAGTCCCACTCCTTGTCGATGTCCAGGTGGACGTCCACCCCGTCCGAGGTGAGAACCATCTTGCCCACCCGGCCGATCGTGGTGCCGCGGTAGGTCACCTCCGCGCCCGCGAAGATGCCGCCGGAGTCCGCGAAGTGCGCAACCACGGTGTAGTCGGTGTCCAGGAAGACCCGATCGAGGCGCGCATAGCGTGCTCCGACGAACGAAACCCCGACCAGGGTGATCACCAGGAAGACGACCAACTGGACCTTCGTACGACGTGTGATCACTGGGCCACCCCCGGGACGAGCAGGTAGACGAGGCTCGGGTTGTAGACCTTCGCCAACTCCGCCACCGACGCGGTGCCCTGGATGGCAGGTCCCCCCGGTGCGGTCCGGTTCAGTTTCAGACCGGGCAGGCCGAGCAGGCCCAGGTCCTCGACGAGCTTCTCGATCGGGTTCGTCGGGGCGCTCGGCTTCGGCGTGGCCTGACCGGAGGCCGGCGGTTGCGCCCCGGACTGTCCGGATGACGTGCCCGGCAGTCCGTCGCTCAGGCCCAGGCCACCGAACAGGCCGCTGACCACCTGGCACACCGGCTGGTTGCGGTAGAGGTCGTCGTCACACAGGTCCCCGATCGCCAGCAGGTTGCCGGGGTAGTTCAGGATGCCCTCGCACGCGTCGCTGTTCTCACCGGCGCTTGTGATGCAGGCCAGTAGGTCGCCGACGGCCGCCACCGGGTCGGTCCCGTCCGGGAAGCCCAGGAACGGAGTGAGCAGGTCGTTGGTGTGGATGTCGAGCTTGATGGCCAGGTTGACGTAGTCACCCATGTGCAGGTTGCGCGCCACCTGCGGGTCACGACCGATGCTCTCGTCCACGAATGGATAGGTGAGGAAGACGCTGAAGGCGTTGGCGAAGTCGTCGCCGCTCTTGGCCAGCTCGGTGAGGACCGGTTGCAACTGGGTCAGTGCCTCGATGGTGACGTCCTTCGAGGCGTCGATCACCCGGACCCCGACGTCGCTGAGCTCCTCCAGGGAAGCCAGCATCTTGACCAGGTCCTCGCGCTGGGAGTCGAGCGAGGCCACCGCTTCGGGAAGCTTGTCGAGGGCCAGGGTGATGTCGGCCATCTGGTTGTTGGCGGTGATCGAGAGCTGGTTCAGCGCCTCGATCGCGTTGACGATGTCACCCTTGCTCTCATCCAAGTCGCCCATGAACGACTCGAGCTGGGTGAGCACCGACTTCACGTTGGCGGACCGGGAGGACCGCAAGTCGGGGTCGTCGCCGCCCAGCACCTTGTCCAGCTCGACCGTGATCGTCTTCAACTGGGCCACGCCACCACCGTTGAGGACCAGGCTGAGTGCACCCAGCACTTCCTCGACCTCGGGGTTGCGGTTGTCACTGGCCGTTGCGATCGTGTCCCCGTCGGCGAGCAGTTCTCCCGACGGCTGGGCGGGCAGGTTCAGGGAGAGGAACTTCTCCCCGAGCAGGCTCGTCTGCCGGATCTCGGCAGTGGAGTTGGCGGGCAGCTTCGCATCACGGCGCACCCGGATCGTGATCCGGGCCTCCTGGTCGACCAGCTCGATGTCGGTCACCTTGCCAACGTTGACATCGGCCAGTTTCACCGTCGACTGAGGCACCAGGTCGAGCGCGTCGGGCACCATCACCGTCAACTCGATCGGGTCATCCCCCAGGTCGGGACCGCCGGGCAGCGGCATCTTGTCCACCGAGAAGCCGCAGCCACTGAGCAACAGGGCGACCAGGGTCGCCACCAGGACCAGTCCGCGACTCCTCGCGTTCATCGGGCCACCTCCAGCAACGCCTGGAAGGTCGGGTCGGTGACCGCGGCAGCGCCGAAGGTTCCGGTCCGGGGCAGCGGCAGGGAACCGAGCAAGGTGTCGATGACGGTGCACAGCTGGCCGGTCGGGTCCGCCTGACCCACGATGGAGCACAGGAAGAGCGCCGGGTTGTTGGTGAGTTCGTGGGCGGCATTCTCCAGGTTGGCCGAGGTGTCCAGGGTCCCCGAAACTGGGTTGTAGGTCAGCGCCAGGTTGTTCAGCGCCACCGGAGCCACCCGCAGGATCTCGTCGAGCTCCCCGCGACGCTTCACCAGCGTCTGCGAAATCCGCTCGAGGCCGTCGATGTTCGTGGCCAGGAGCGTCTTGTTCTCCTTCACGAAGGTCTGCACCGCGCCGAGCGCGGTGCTCAGGTTCGACAAGGTGCTGGCCAGTTCGTCACGCTCACCGGCGAGCAACTCCGAGACCGAGGCCATCGCCTGGTTGAAGTCGCGGACCACCTGGTCATTGGTGGCCAGGGTGTTGATGAAACCCTCGAGTTCGGCGGCGCTCTCGAAGAGCTCGTCCTTGTTGTTGGCCAGCGTGCCGGTCAACTTGCCCAGGTCCTGGATCGTCTGGTTGAACTGCTCGCCCTGCCCCTCGAAGTTGTCGGCGGCGGTGGCCAGGAGCTCGGTCAGCGCACCGTTGCTGTTGGCGCCATCCGGCCCCAGGGTCACCGCGAGCTCATCGAGGCTGGCATAGATCTCGTCCAGCTCCAACGGGGTCTGGGTCTCGTCCAGCCCCAGGTTCGCATTGTCCGGCAATTTCTCGCCCCCGGTATAGACCGGGTGCAGCTGGATGTAGCGGTCTCCCACCACGCTCGGCGAGACGATCAGGGCAGACACGTCCGCCGGCAGGTCGACGTCGGCGTCATAGGAGATGGTCACCTTGACCGACGTCCCGTTCGGCTCGATCCGGTCGACGGTGCCGACCGGGATCCCCAGCACCCGTACGTCGGATCCTTCATAGATCGAGACGGTGCGCGGGAACTCGGCAGTCAGGGTCTTGCGCTCATCCGCGGTGAACATGGTCAGTGCCGCGACGACCAGCAGGGCCACCACGAGGGCGGGGACGATCAGCCTCTTCATGATCAGCCCACCTCCAGGCAGTTCGGCAGCTCGGCCGGATTGCAGATCGGGGGCATGTTGGTGATCGTCGTGTCGAACCAAGGACCGTTGCCCAACGTGCTGGCGAAGTAGCGGTAGAACGGGGCCATCAACCGCAGGCTCTCGTCCAGGTTCTCCTGGTTCTTCAACAACACCTTGACCACACCGTCGAGGTTCTGCAGCGCCGGCGCCAGGTCAGCCCGGGTCTCGTCGACCAGCGCGGTCAACTCGGTCGACATCGTGGACGAGGCCACCAGCAGGTTGTGGATCGCATCACGGCGGGCCACCAGTGCCGTGAAGAGCACCTCCGCGTCCCGCATCAGCGCGATGATGTCCTGGTCACGATCCCCGAGGACACCGGAGACCTTGCGCAGGTTGACCAGCAGGGTGTTGATCTGCTCGTCACGGGCGGCCAGGTTCTCCGACAGCTCCGAGACACCCGTCAACGCGGCCCGGAACTCCTCGGGGGTGTTCTCGGTCAGGTCGGCCAGCGTGGTCAGTGCACCGCGCAGGTCGTCCAGTTCGACGTCGTCGACCGTCTCGGCCAGGCCCTCGAAGGCGTCCACCACGTCGAAGGGCGAACTGGTCCGCTCGATCGGGATCGTCGAGTCGGCCTCCAGCTGTCCACTCCCCGCCGGCACGAGCTCGAGATACATGGCACCCAGCAGGGTCTTCACCTTGATCTCTGCCCGGGTCTGGGGGCCGAAGTCGGCGGCCTCCTGGAGCTGGAAGGTCACCTTGACCTTGCCGTCGTCCAGTTCGAGGTCCTTGACCTTGCCCACTCGGACGCCAGCGATGCGGACCTCGTCGTTCGCCTTGAGGCCACCTGCCTCGGAGAAGTGGGCGTAATAGGTGTCACCGCCACCGATCAGGGGCAGCGAGTCGGCGCGGAAGGCAGCCAGGATCAGTGCCGCAATCACGGCCAGGCTGACGGCGCCGATGATGACCGGGTTGCGCTCGCGGAAGGGCTTGCTCATGGCAGCGAGCACCTCGCGTTCTTGGTGTCGTACAGCACCGGCAGGGCGGGCAGGTCACCAATCTTGACCGAGCCCTCGAAGCTGCACAGGTAGAAGTTGAACCACGACCCGTACGTCGCGGTGCGGCCGATCTTGTTCAGCTTGATCGGCAGCACCTGCATCGCCCGGTCCAGCTCGGCCCGGTTGCGGGTCAGGTTGCCGGCCACCGTGTTGAGCTCCTTGATGTCGGCCACCAGCGGTTCCCGCAGGCCCTCCACCAGGTCGGCCGTGGTCACGGCAAGGTCGGAGATCTGGTCCAGCGGACCGAGCAGGGCGTCCCTGTCCTCGGCCAGGCCATTGACCAAGGTCTTCAGGTTCACGATCAGGGCGCTGAGCTCCTGGTCGCGGTCCCCGACGGTGACCAACACGTCGGTGAGGTTGTCGATCAGGTCCCCGATCACCTGGTCACGATCGGCCAGGGTCTGGGTCACCGATGCGGTGTGGGAGAGCAGGCCCTCCAGCGTCCCGGCCTCCCCCTGGAAGACCTCCACGATGGAGGCGGAGAGCTTGTTGAGGTCTTGGGGCGAGAGCGCCTCGAAGAGGGGCTTGAAGCCGTTGAAGAGGACGGTCAGGTCGAGCGCCGGGTGGGTCCGGGCGACCGGGATGGTCTCGCCCGCGGGCAGGGTGGAACCCTCCCCTTCCTGGGTCAGCGTGATGTAGCGCTGGCCGACCAGGTTGCGATAACGGATCGTGGCGTGCGTCGCCGTGGTCACGGTGGCCTCGTCGGCCACCGAGAAGGTGACCAGGGCACGGGTGCGGTCCTTGATCTCGACGTCGCTGACGGTGCCGACCTTGACCCCGGCGATGCGGATGTCGTCTCCCTTGACCACACCCGTGGCGTTGGTGAACTCCGCCTTGTATTCACGGCTGGACGCGAACGACCAGTTGCCGATCACCGCGGCGAGCAGACCGGTGGCCAGCGCCGTCACCACCATGAAAAGGACGAGCTTCCAGGTGGCGGAGAGGGTCTTTGCGTCGAGGAACTTCATTCCATCGTCACCTCCGCCCCACGCATCAGCGGTGCCACCAGCAGCACGCTCAGATCGGAGCCGGTGTGGCCCGACGAGGCGAGCAACCCCCGGACCAGGTCGGCCTCGGCGCGACTTCCTGCCTCGGCGCCGAACTCGTAGTCGCCCGGAACGGTACGCCGGGTGCCCTTGCCGGTGTCGCGGGTGACGCCGTCGTTGAAGTCAGGCGGCGTACGGAAGGGGTCCTCCTGGGTGAACGGCGGGTCGGGCAGCGTGCCGCAGTAGGGGCCGCGCTTGTCCTGGGTGATGGGGCGGTCGCCCTCGTCGTACTCGCGCGGGATGTTGGGCAGCAACTCCAGGTTGATGTGCAGCGTGAAGCCGCGGAACGCCTCGGCCTGCAGGGAGCCCGCCTTGACGATGCCGCCCAGGAGGCAGGGGAACTGCGGCGCATACTCGGCCAGGAGTTCGAGCTGCTCGGCGCCGAGCTCGCCGACACGGACCAGGTTCTGCTCGTTCTCGTCGAGGAACCGGCCCGCGACGTCGGAGAAGCTGGAGACGTCGGAGAAGAGCTGGTTGAGCCGCGCCTCGCGCGAGACCAGGGTCTCGCCGGTGGTGACCGTGTTGCGCAGGGTGCTGGCGATCTCGGGGAGCACGTCGGCGTACAGGTCGGAGACCTCGGCGGTCAGCCGCAGGTCCTCGATCAGGCCGGGGATCTCCGGGTTGATCCGGGTGAGGTAGCTGTCGAGCCGCTCCAGGTTGTCGCCGAGCGCATCGCCGCGCCCCTCGAGTGCGGTCGCGATCGCGGTCAGCGTCTGGCTCAGGTCGGCCGGCTGTACGGCGCGCAGCAGCGGGTAGAGGTCATTGAGTGTCTCCTCGACCTCGGTGGCCAGCACCGACTTCTCGATGTTGTCACCGACCTGCAGCGCCTCGGTCGACGCCGAGTCGGGCACCTGGAGGGCGACGTACTTCTCACCGAAGAGCGTCTTCGGCTCGATCCGGGCGGTGACGTTGCGCGGGATGGTGTCGCGCTGGTCGGGATAGATCCCGAGCACCAGCCTGGCCCCGTCCGCATCGGCCCGGACCTCGAGCACCTCCCCTACCTGTACGCCGCGGATCTTCACGTCGGCGCGAGCCGGGAGCTGCAGGCCCACCCGGGAAGCATCCATGGTGACCCGGTCATAGGAGACGAAGGTCTTGTTGTAGATCGCGGCGGTGAGCCAGACACCACCGGCCAGCATGGCCAGGAAGACCAGGCCGATCAGCTTCTTGTTCCGCAACACCGACATGTCAGCCCGCCAACCTGACCGTGGTCGTGGTGCCCCAGATCGCCATCGAGAGGAAGAGGTCGACCACGCTGATCGCCACGATCGAGGTCCGTACGGCGCGACCGACCGCCACGCCCACCCCGGCCGGGCCGCCACTGGCGTTGTAGCCGTGGTAGCAGTGGATCAGGATCACCGTGACCGCGAAGACCATCACCTTGCCGAACGACCACAGCACGTCGCCGGGTGGCAGGAAGAGGGTGAAGTAGTGGTCATAGGTGCCGGCGCTCTGGCCGAAGAACTGGGTGAGCGTCAGCCGGGTCGCGAAGTACGACGACAGCAAGCCGACGACGTACAGAGGGACCACCGCGATCAGGCCGCCGATGATCCGGGTGGTGACCAGGAAGGGCAGCGACGGGATCGCCATCACCTCGAGCGCGTCGATCTCCTCCGAGATCCGCATTGCGCCCAGTTGTGCGGTGAACCCGCAGCCGACTGTCGCGGCCAGGGCGATGCCGGCCACCAGCGGTGCGATCTCGCGGGTGTTGAAGTAGGCCGACAGGAAGCCGGAGAAGGCCGCGGTGCCGATCTGGTTCAGCGCCGCATAGCCCTGCAGGCCGACCTCGGTGCCGGTGAAGAAGCACATCGCCAAGATGACGCCGACGGTGCCACCGATCACGGCCAGCGAGCCCGAGCCGAGGGTGACCTCGGCCAGGATCCGCAGGATCTCCTTCTTGTAGCGCGCCAGCGTGCGCGGCGTCCAGGCGAGCGCCTTGAGGTAGAAGCTCAGCTGGTCACCGAGGGTGTCCAGGAACTGTGCGGGCCGCTCGTAGGCGGCTTTCAGGTTGGCCACGGCGTCAACCTGTCTTCGGGGGGACGAGCTGCAGGTAGATCGCGCTCATCACGAAGTTGACGACGAACAGGAGCAGGAAGGAGATGACCACGGACTCGTTGACCGCGTCGCCGACGCCCTTCGGGCCGCCTCCGGCGTTCATCCCCTTGTAACAGGCGACGATGGCGGCGATCAGCCCGAAGACCAGCGCCTTGGCCATCCCCTGCCACAGGTCTGGAAGTTGTGCGAGCGCGGTGAAGCTCGCCAGATAGGCGCCTGGGGTCCCGTCCTGGAGCACCACGTTGAAGAAGTAGCCGCCCATCACGCCGACCACCGAGACCAGTCCGTTGAGGAAGAGCGCGACCAGCATGCAGGCCAGCACCCGCGGCACGACCAGGCGCTGGATCGGGTCGATGCCCAGCACCATCATCGCGTCGAGTTCCTCGCGGATCTTGCGCGCCCCCAGGTCCGCGGCGATGGCGGATCCGGCAGCGCCGGCGATCAGCAGCGAGGTGGCGATCGGGCCCGCCTCGCGGACCACGGCCAGGACCGAGGCGGACCCGGTGAAGGACTGTGCACCGAACTGCTTGATCAGGCCGCCGACCTGCAGCGCGATCACCGCGCCGAACGGGATCGCGACCAGGGCGGTCGGGATGATCGTCACTGACGCGATGAACCAGGCCTGCTGCAGGAACTCCCGCAGCTGGAAGGGTCGCCGGAAGAGCGCGCGCACGACATCGAGGGCGAAGGCAAAGAGCTTGCCCGCGGTCCCGATGGGCGCGAACACCCGGGAGCTGGTCAGTGAGGACATGGTGGAGCTCAGGTCAGGAACCCGGAGCCAGGCCGGCGTTGGTGGTCTGGAAGGAGCCGGGAGGAGGGGTGATGCCGTTGGCGCGGCACCACTCACCGGGCGCACGCTGGCTGCGGCGCGGGATGCCGTTGGACGGCTCGAGCTGGAGCGGGATCGGCGGCAGCGGCGGCATCTCGATGTCCTTCTCCGCAGCCAGTTCGTCGGCGTCCTTTTCCTCGGACATGCCGATCGGGCCGACCGTCTGCGCGTTGAGGAACTGGCGGACCACCGGCTCCTCGGAGGAGAGGAGCATCTCGCGGGGACCGAACATGGCCAGGTGCTTGTGGTAGAGCAGGCCGATGTTGTCCGGCACCGTCCGGGTCGAGTTGATGTCGTGGGTCACGATCAGGAACGTCGCGTCGATCTGCGCGTTCAGGTCGATGAAGAGCTGGTTGATGAACGACGTACGGACCGGGTCCAGGCCGGAGTCCGGCTCGTCGATCAGCAGGATCTCGGGGTCGAGGACCAGCGCGCGGGCCAGGCCGGCACGCTTGCGCATACCACCCGAGATCTCGCCGGGCAGCTTGTCCTCGGCGCCCAGGAGACCGACCAGGTCCATCTTCTCCATGACGATGTTGCGGATCTCGGTCTCGTTCTTCTTCGTGTGCTCACGCAGCGGGAACGCGACGTTGTCGAAGAGGTTCATCGAGCCGAACATGGCGCCATCCTGGAAGAGGACGCCGAAGAGCTTGCGGATCTCGTAGAGGTCCTTCTCCGAGCAGGAGGCGATGTCGGTGCCCTCGATCAGGATCGAGCCGGAGTCGGGCTTGATCAGCCCGATCAGCGCCTTGAGGAAGACCGACTTTCCGGTTCCGGACGGCCCGAGCATGACCGAGACCTCACCTGCGGGGATGGTCAGCGTGACGCCGCCCCAGATCAGTTGCTTGCCGAAGGACTTGGTCAAATCGTTGATGTTGATCTCAACGCCCATGGTGTTCGTTTCTCCCTCTCGCGCGTTCGGGACGTGTGTCGCCGGGCCCGGCGCACACGTCTTTGCGCCAACCTCGCAGGCACAACGGATGCGTGCGGGATAAGTTACGGCGTTTTGCGACCGCCGTCACGTGGCGACCGAGGGGCGACCAGGGATTTCTACTCTCGAGTAGGCCTGCTGGCGACCCACCCCTCGTCGAGTCGGCGTCAGTTGACGCCCACTCGACGGCGTACGGCGTCAACACGTGCCGCCTCGGCGAAATGCACGACTGGCGGCCTCCCGTGTCGGGGAGACCGCCAGTCGAGTGACCCCGGCGCCGCGCTCAGCGCGACGCCGGGGTCGGCATCACTTGAGGGTGACGGAGGCGCCGGCGCCCTCGAGGGCTTCCTTCGCCTTGTCAGCGGTGGCCTTGTCGACCTTCTCGAGGATCGCCTTGGGGGCGGACTCGACGAGGTCCTTGGCCTCCTTCAGACCGAGGGAGGTCAGCGCCCGGACCTCCTTGATGACGTTGATCTTCTTGTCGCCGGCGGCGTCGAGGATCACGTCGAACTCGTCCTGGGCCGCAGCGTCGTCGCCACCGGCACCGCCAGCGGCCGGCGCACCGGCAGCGGCAACGGCAACGGGGGCAGCGGCGGTGACGCCGAAGGTCTCCTCGAACTGCTTCACGAACTCGGAGAGCTCGATGAGGGTCATTTCCTTGAACGCGTCGAGCAGCTCGTCAGTGCTGAGCTTCGCCATGGTGGCGCTTCCTTTCAGTTCTGGTCCGTCCTCGGGTGCTGAGGGGACCGGGTTTCAGGTGGTGTACGTCGGTCTGTTCCGGCAGGTGCCGGGATCAGGCCTCGGTGGTTGCCGGAGTCTCGGCGTCTTCGGCCGATGCCGGTGCCTCGGCGGCGTCCTCGGAAGCGGGGGCTTCCTCGGCTGCTGCCGGTGCTTCCTCAGCGGCGGCCGGCTCACCGGCACCACCTGCGAGGATCGAGGGGTCGCTCTCGGCCTTCGCCTGCAGGGCGCCGGCGAGCCGGGCAGCCTGCGAGAGCGGGGCGTTGAGCAGGTAGACGGCCTGGGAGAGCGAAGCCAGCATTGCGCCGGCCAGCTTGCCCAGGAGCACCTCGCGCGACTCGAGGTCGGCCAGCTTGGCGACCTCCTTCGCGTCGAGGAACGCACCGTCGAGCACGCCGCCCTTGATGATCAGGGCGGGGTTCGCCTTGGCAAAGTCACGCAGACCCTTGGCCGCCTCGACCACGTCGCCCTCGATGAAGGCGATGGCGGTCGGGCCGGTCAGCAGGTCGTCGAAGCCTTCGATGCCGGCCTCACGGGCGGCGATCTTGGCCAGCGTGTTCTTGACCACGGCGTAGTTGGCGTTCTCGCCGAGGGAGCGCCGCAGTTGCTGCAACTCACTCACGGTGAGACCGCGGTAATCGGTCAGCACAGCACCGGCGGCGTTGTTGAACGAGTCAACGACCTCCGCGACGGCTGCTGCCTTGTCTGGCCGCGCCATGTGGTCTCCTTCCGAACTACGTCAGCGAGACCACCGGTTCGGCGGACACCGGGCCCGGAAACGACGAACGCCCCGGCACAGGCTGCCAGGGCGGGGCCGGGATCCGGCTGATGCTCTGTCACCTGCGCAGGCCGCCCGCTGTCGCGGACCTTCGGACGACTCCTCCGACTGTTGTCGGGCTCGTCGACCACCGGCGGTCTCTGGTTACGGTGCAGGAGTCTAGGCCCGCGCCGTGGACGCGGGCAAATCGGCCGCCGCTCTCACTGCCTGCCGGCCAGTTCCGGCGGCGTCTCGGTGGTCACCTGGTCGGCCGGAGGTGCCTCGATGTCCACCTTCTCGCCGTACAGAACATAGAAGAGCGTCGTCTCCAGCCGCTGTCCCCCACCCTCCACGGCGGTCTCCACCCGGACCGGCCGGTCATCGGCGTCGACCCACATGTCCATCTCCATCGGCGTGGCCTCCGTGCCAGCCACGTTTTCCCCGGGCGGGTCGAGCGTGAGCCGATAGTGGACCGCGGTGACGGTGGTCCCCTCCTCCGCCGTGGCGACATCCTCGACACCCACCACCTCGAAGGAGCGGAACTCCTTCAGGGAGGAGAGAAACCGGGTCGGGTCGGCGGCTTGGGCCAGCCAGGTGACCAGTTGCCCGGCCTCGCCGTCCGGCTCGACCTTCCACCACGGCGTCTCGGTGCCGCTGAAGCCCTTCACATAGAAGTCACCACCGATGTAGAGCGCCTCGACCGTGCCGACACCCGAGTCGAAGACCGTCCGGATCGCGGGATCGTCGCCAGCCAGGGAGACCTGTTGCACCGAGGGCTGCATCGAACGGCCATCCACCGTGGAGACCGAGAGGACGTTCCAGGTGCCGGCCGCACGTTGCGCCGCGATGACGGTCTCGAAGAACTCGTCCGAGGCGATCGAGGTCATCCCCTGCTCGAGCTCGCGGGCCGGGACGGAGACCGGGCCGCCCTCCTCGTTGCCGGCGTCGTCGCCGGAGCCACCCTGGAGGACCAGGAGCAGCAGGACACCGAGCACCAGGACAGCGGCGGCCGCGGCTTGCAGGGCCGTCGAGCGCGGGAGGGCGGACTGGCGTGGGCGTGCTGGCATGCGGGTAAGTGAAGCATGCGCCCCACACACCGAGCGACATGCAGTTCCGACGTACGATGCCTGCTCCCCCGCTCAGCGCGGGCCGGCGCGTGGCGAACTGCATGTCTTTCGGTACGCCACCCCGCGGGCCAGCGCCTCGATGACCTCCTCCGGGGCGAACATCACGTCCTCCCAGACGAAGCGCAGCACCAGCCATCCCCGCTCGTCAGCCAGGCGCAGCGCCGGGTGTCGGAGCGGAACATCTGCTTCGGAGCCTGGAGGTGGAGGACTCGACCTCGACCACCATCCGCAGGTCCGGGTCGCAGCAGTCGCAGGCTGAGCTCCCAGAAGAGCGCAGCGCTGCGCCTCGGCACCACCCCGCTGAGCCGATGGGCCTCCTGCCATCCCCCGGCCAGGCCCGGGACGGCGTACCTGCCGCCCCCGCAACGGACGATCGCGCCACGTGCCACCGCCCGGTCCGGGTCCGGGCGTGAGCAGTGGCCAGCAGTTCGGCGGTGCTGGCACAGCCGCCGAGGTGGAGCAGTACGTCGCGGGGGTCCATCGTTCGAGTCTGGTCGGTCGCGGCGGCCGGCGCGGTGGTTCTCCACTGGGGTGCGGGCGCCGAACGACATGCCGTTCCGACGTGCGACGGGTGCTCACCTGCTCAGCACGGGCCGGCCGAACTGCCTTCGGCGCGCGGTCCCCCGCACACAAATGCCGACAGGGGCGGAACCCTCGCGGGTCCCGCCCCTGTCAGGAGGAACGGATCAGGCCTCGTCCTCGACGGCCACGTTCCGGGTCCGGTTGGGGTCAACCTGGATGCCGGGGCCCATCGTGGTGGAGACGGTGACCTTCTTGATGTAGCGGCCCTTGGAGCTGGCCGGCTTCAACCGGAGCACCTCGTCGAGCGCCGCGGCGTAGTTCTCCG
This sequence comes from Nocardioides sp. AE5, assembly GCF_031844485.1. NCBI lineage: Bacteria > Bacillati > Actinomycetota > Actinomycetes > Propionibacteriales > Nocardioidaceae > Nocardioides > Nocardioides sp. AE5. Next base: position 466,728 of record NZ_JAUZVI010000001.1, on the reverse strand, counting down.
CAAGCTGGACCTCGGTGAAGGAGGCCTTGCCGATGATGAAGTGCAGGTTCGCGTGCCGGTCGACCCGGAACTCGATCTTTCCGCCCTTGATGTCGGCAACGGCCTTGGCCACGTCGGGGGTGACGGTGCCGGTCTTCGGGTTCGGCATCAGGCCACGGGGACCGAGCACGCGACCGAGGCGGCCGACCTTGCCCATCATGTCCGGCGTCGCGACGACGGCGTCGAAGTCGGTCCAGCCACCGTTGACCTTCTCGATGAGCTCGTCGCCACCGACGATGTCGGCGCCGGCCTCACGGGCGGCCTCGGCCTTGTCGGCGTTCGCGAAGACCAGGACCTTGGCGGTCTTTCCGGTGCCGTGCGGGAGGTTGACCGTGCCACGGACCATCTGGTCCGCCTTGCGCGGGTCGACACCCAGGCGCATGACGACGTCCAGGGTCTCGTCGAACTTCTTCTTGCTGGTGTCCTTGGCGATCTTGATCGCGGCCAGCGGGGCGTGGAGTTCGTCCTTGTCGAACTTCTCCGCCGCCGCGCGGTAGGTCTTGCTGCGCTGCATGTGCTTCTCGTTTCTGTGCGAAGTCGTGGTGATCGGGCCAGCGCGGCCCTGCCACTCGAAGTGCTGGTCTCACCGATGCCCGGGAGGGGCCGGATCAGGGAGTCTCGACGCCCATCGAGCGGGCGGTGCCGGCGACGATCTTCATCGCGGCGTCGATGTCGTTCGCGTTGAGGTCGGGCAGCTTGGTCTGCGCGATCTCACGGACCTGGTCGGCGGTCAGCTTGCCGACCTTCTCCTTGAGCGGGGACCCGGAACCCTTCTTCAGGCCAGCGGCCTTCTTGATCAGCTCGGCAGCCGGAGGGGTCTTGGTGATGAAGGTGAACGTGCGGTCCTCGTAGATGGTGATCTCGACGGGGATGACGTTGCCGCGCATCGACTCGGTCTGCGCGTTGTAGGCCTTGCAGAAGTCCATGATGTTCACACCGTGGGGACCGAGTGCGGTACCCACCGGCGGAGCCGGAGTTGCTGCGCCAGCCTGCAGCTGCACCTTGACCAGCGCAGCGATCTTCTTCTTGGGAGGCATTGCTCTTCTCTTTCTTCGTGTGGTCATGACGGGGGTTGGACCCCCTGCCACTCTTACCTGTTGTCACCCGGCCCGCACTGGCACCGGATTTCCCGTCCCCGGACTCCCGGGGTCGGGCTCAAACCTTCTGGATCTGGTTGAAGCTCAGCTCGACCGGGGTCTCCCGGCCGAAAATCTCGACCAGGGCCTTGACCCGCTGCGACTCGCCGTTGATCTCGGTGATCGTGGCGTGCAGCGTGGCGAACGGACCATCGACGACCATCACCGAGTCCTGGACCGCGAAGTCCACGACCTCGACGGTCTTGCGGGCCGGGGCCGCACCACCAGTGGCCGGTGCACCCGACTCGGAAGCAGCAGCCTGGGCCTCGGCCGCGGCGATCACGGCGGGGGCCAGCATGTTCTCCACCTCGGTCATGCTCAACGGCACCGGTTGGTGGCTGTGGCCGACGAACCCGGTCACCGACGGGGTGTGGCGCACGGTGGACCAGGACTCGTCGGTCAGGTCCATCCGGACCAGGACATAGCCGGGGAGGACGGTGCGCTTGACCAGCTTGCGCTGCCCGTTCTTGATCTCTGCGACCTCTTCGATGGGGACCACGATCTCGTGGATGTAGTCCTCCATGTTGAGGGAGATGATCCGGTTCTCCAGATTGGCCTTCACCCGGTTCTCCATGCCGGAGTAGGTGTGTACGACGTACCACTCGCCCGGCTTGGCCCAGAGCGCGCGACGGAACTCCTCCAGCGGATCGTCCTCGGTCTCGGCGTCCCCGGCCGGCTCGTCCGTCTCGACCGCAGCGTCACCGTCGACGGCTTGGTCGACTACCTGGTCCGACTCGTCCGTGGGGCCGACGACTGGGTCGACCTGCTCGACAGCCTCAGCTGCTGCTTCGTCGTACTGCTCCGACACGTGATGCTCCGTCATTTTCGTAGTGCTTGCGGACCCGCCCACCCGGTCTTCGGCGGGGCGATGCTGCGGGCCGCGGCCTGCAGCATGACCCACCGGGTGGTGCGTCGTGCTATTGGGTGGTGTTCCTTGCGAAGATCCTGAACACGAGTTCACCGAAGCCCAGGTCCAGCAACGACACCAACGCCATCACGGCGCACACGAAGACCAGGACCACGATGAAGTAGGTGACCAACTCCTGCTGGGTCGGCCAGACCACCTTGCGCAACTCGGCGACGACTTGCTTGAGGAAGGTCAGGACACCCGCCCGCTCCCGCTTGTCGCTGGAGCCGCGCGCTGCGTCACTGTCCGACACGCTCATCACCCTTCGTCGTGCATCAGTTCTTCATCGTGCTCGGTGTTGCCATTGATCATCGTGCAGGGCACGAGGGACTTGAACCCCCAACCTTCGGTTTTGGAGACCGATGCTCTGCCAGTTGAGCTAGTGCCCTCCGGTGGCCCGTGACAGCCGGCGCCGGTCCGCGAAACTTCCGCGAGGGCATGGCTGAGCATGGGTGGGATCCACCAAACGAGGAGTCTACGCGGAAGGACAACCCATCGTCCAAACGGGCAGTGCCACCCCTGCCCGGCACCCGGAACCCGGGCGCTCGCGCGGAGCCGGCATGGAACACTGTGCGCGTGACCGAGACGAACCAGCCCTCCACCCCCCTGGCCGCGCGTACGCCCGAGGAGATCGCCGATTTCCTGACTGCCCAGCGCACGGCGTACGAGCAGTTGAAGGAGGCCGGGCTGAAGCTGGACCTGACTCGCGGTAAGCCCGCCCCGGCCCAGCTCGATCTCTCCGACCGGCTCCTGTCCCTGCCCGCCGACCCGATCACGGCCTCGGGCGTGGACACCCGCAACTACGGCGGGCTGGAGGGCATCACCGAGTTGCGGGAGATGTTCGCCGACCTGCTCTGGGTCGAGCCCGAGCAGGTCGTCGCCGGCGGCAACTCGTCGCTGGTGATGATGCGCGAGGTGCTCGTCGACCTGTGGCTCAAGGGCGCGGTCGACGGCGAGCGTCCCTGGAGCCAGGAGGAGAAGGTCACCTTCATCTGCCCGGTCCCCGGTTATGACCGCCACTTCACCCTGCTCGAGTGGTTCGGCATAGGCATGGTCACCGTGCCGATGCACGAAGACGGGCCCGACGTGGAGGCGGTGGCCCGCCTGGCCGCCGAGGACCCGAGCATCAAGGGCATCTGGATCGTCCCGACGTACGCCAACCCGAGCGGCTCCATCGTCAGCCAGGAGGTCGCCGAGCGGCTCGCCTCGATGCCGACCGCGGCGCCGGACTTCAAGATCTTCTGGGACAACGCCTATGCGTTCCACCACCTGACCGAGGACGAGGCGAAGAGCGCCGACGTCCTCTCCCTCGCCTCCGCTGCCGGGCACCCGCACCGGCCGATCATGTTCGCCTCCACCTCCAAGATCACCTACGCCGGCGCCGGGGTCGCCTTCCTGGCCGCCTCGACCGAGAACGTGAAGTGGTACACCTCCCACCTGGGCAAGGGCGCGATCGGCCCGGACAAGCTCAACCAGTTGCGCCACCTCGAGTTCTTCGGCACCCCCCAGGGCGTGCGCAACCACATGGGACGTCACCGCGAGATCATCGCCCCCAAGTTCGCCGCCGTGGACGAGGCGCTCACCGCCCGGCTCGACGGGCTCGAGGTGGCGACCTGGACCCGGCCCACGGGTGGTTATTTCGTCAGCCTGGACGTGCTCGACGGCACCGCCTCGCGGGTCGTGGAACTGGCCCGGGAGGCCGGGATCGCGCTCACCCCGGCGGGCTCGTCCTTCCCGCACGGCGAGGACCCCCGGGACCGCAACATCCGCCTCGCGCCCACCTTCCCGAGCCTCCAGGACGTCAGCACCGCCATGGACGGCGTCGCCACCTGCGTGCTCGTCGCCGCGGCCGAGTCGCTCCTGGGCTGAGCCCGCGGGGGCGCGGCGCGGGCGCGGCCCGGGCACGGCGAGCGGGCATGCGTACGCCGCCAGCACCGCACCGGCGCTAGCCTGCACCCTGTGCGAGACCAACGGCGCGACCTGACCAGCCTGCCCAAGGCGCACCTGCACCTGCACTTCACCGGATCGATGCGCCACGGCACGTTGCTGGAACTGGCCGAGCGCGACGGGATCGCCCTGCCCGACTCGCTGGTCACCCAGTGGCCACCGCAGCTCTCCGCGGCGGACGAAAAGGGGTGGTTCCGCTTCCAGCGGCTCTATGACGTGGCCCGCTCCGTGCTGCGCACCCCCGACGACGTACGCCGGCTGGTCCTCGAGGCTGCCGAGGACGACGTGCGCGACGGCGGACGGTGGCTGGAGATCCAGGTCGACCCCAGTGGGTACGCCGCGCGCTTCGGCGGGATCACCGCCTTCACCGACCTGGTCCTGGACTGCGTGCGCGACGCCAGCGAGCGCACCGGCCTGGGCATCTCACTGGTGATCGCGGCCAACCGCACCCGCCATCCGCTCGATGCCCGCACCCTGGCCCGCCTGGCAGCGCAGTACGCCGGCCGCGGGGTGAGCGGATTCGGGCTCTCCAACGACGAGCGCCGAGGCGACACCGCCGACTTCGCACCCGCCTTCGCGATCGCCGAACGCGCCGGCCTGCTCCTGGTCCCGCACGGCGGCGAACTGGCCGGGCCGTCCAACATCCGCCTCTGCCTGGACCAACTCCACGCGGGGCGCCTGGGCCACGGCGTACGGGTGGTGGAAGACCCTGCCCTGCTCGACCGGGTCGCTGCCGACGGCGTGGCCCTGGAGGTCTGCCCCGTCTCGAACGTGGCACTGGGCGTCTACAGCGACCTCTCCTCGGTGCCGCTGCCCCAGCTGATGGCGGCGGGGGCCACGATCGCGCTCGGCGCGGACGACCCGTTGCTCTTCGGTTCCCGGCTGGAGGGCCAGTACGCCACGATGCGCGCGGCCCACGACCTCAGCGATGCCCAGTTGGCCGAACTGGCCCGGATGTCGTTCCGCGCCTCACGCGCCCCGTCGGACGTGCTGGACCGGGCGCTTGTGGATATCTCGCGCTGGGAGTCGACATCACCTGACACGATGGAGCCATGAGCACCCCGAACGATCCGGACGAGCAGGGCGCATTCGAGCCGCCGGCCGCCGCCTGGCCCCCGCCACCCCCACCGGGCTGGGGCGTCCCGCACCAGCCCGGCTACGCGCCGTACCAGTACGTGCCGCCGCCCCCGCCGCACCCGGCCGCCTCCACGTCGCTGACGCTCGGCCTGATCAGCCTGATCGGCGGGATGCTCTGCTACGTGCCGATCCTGATGGCCCCCTATGCGCTGATCCACGGGCGGCGGACGGTCCGCGAGATCGACGCCGAGCCGGGGCGCTGGTCGGGGCGCGAGAGCGCCAGCGCCGGCTACATCCTGGGGATCATCGGCACCGTCATCCTCGCCCTCGGCATCCTGGTCACCGTGGGCGTGGTGACCCTGCTGGTGGTGATGGACGCATGAGCCACGACGAACCCACCCGCCAGCACCAGCCGGGATACGGTCCGGGCGCTCCGCCGTACGGCGCACCCCAAGGCTTCTACCCGGGCTACGGCTACACCGGCTACGCCTACCTGCCGCCACCCGCACACCCGTCCGCAGGGACCGCTATGGGACTGGGCCTGACCGGCCTGGTCGGTGGCATGCTCTGCGGATTCCTGTTCGTGGTGGCCCCCTTCGCCTGGGCGACCGGCGCCAGGGTGGTCCGCGAGATCGACGCCGAGCCCGGTCGTTGGTCGGGGCGCGACTCGGCCCATGCCGGGATGGTGATGGGGATCGTCGGCACCGTGCTGCTGCTCCTGGCCGTGCTGGCGGTGATCGCCGTGATCGTGCTGGCCATCACGATGCCGGAACTCTTCGAGGAGTGACCGTCAGAGCGAGCAGCCCACCAGGACCGGCTCGTTGACCAACCGGACGCCGAAGGCGAGTTCCACCCCGTCGCGCACCTCGAGCGCCAGGGCCAACAGGTCGGCGGTGCTCGCCCCGCCGCGATTGGTCAGGGCCAGGGTGTGCTTGGTGGAGAGGCTGACCCGCTCGTTGCCGTGTCCCTTGGCGAAGCCGGCGTGCTCGATCAACCAGGCGGCGCTGGTCTTCACCCGGCCGTCCGGATGTTCCCAGCGCGGGGCGTCCTCCGGCAGCGCGCGTGCTGCTGCGGGGTCGAGGATGGGGTTGGTGAAGAACGAGCCGGCACTCCAGGTGTCGTGGTCTGCCGGGTCGAGGACCATCCCCTTGCCGCGGCGCAGGCGCAGCACCTCACGTCGTACGTCGCCGAGCAAGGCCTGCTGGCCGACCTCGACGCCGAGCGCCCGGGCCAGTTCGGCGTACCCGATCGGGGCTCCGTGGCGCCCCCGCGGCAGCCGGAAGGTGACGTCGAGGACCAGGTGGCGGCCCGGGTCGGCCTTGAACCGGCTGTGGCGGTAGCCGAACGAGCACTCGGCGGTCGGGAAGACCCGCACCCCCTTGAGCTTGCGGTCCCAGACGCGCACGTGGCTGATCGTGGTGGCCACTTCCTGGCCGTAGGCGCCGACGTTCTGGATCGGCGTCGAGCCGACGGCTCCGGGGATGCCGGAGAGTGCCTCGACCCCGACCCAGCCAGACTCGACGCAGTGGTTGACGAAGTCGTCCCAGGCCTCTCCCGCCGCTGCGGTGACCAGGACGTGGTCGTCGTGCTGTTCCAGGCCGATGCCACGGGTGGCGACCTTGACCACGGTGCCGGAGAACCCCGCGTCACCGACGACCAGGTTGCTCCCGCCCGCGACCAGGAGCAGCGATTCGCCGGCGGCATCAGCAGCGGTGACGGCATCGATGAGTTGTTGCTCGGAGGTGGCCATGACGAAGCGGCCCGCGGGCCCGCCCAGGCGCAACGTGGTGTGGTCGGCGAGCAGCACCGGCTCAGACACGGACGATCGCCTTGGGCAGGCCGAGCACCTTGGTCCCCTCGCACGTGACGGTGAGCGCGATCGTGGCGAGCCCGTCGGCGACCTCCTTGACGGTGCCGGCGACCTCCAGCCGGGTGCCCTGGTCATCGTCGGGAACCACGACCGGGTTGGTGAACTTGCCACCGAGCTCGACGGTGCGCCCCGGGCCGGTCCACGTGTCCACAGCCCGGGCGACCAGGGCCATGGTGAACATGCCGTGGGCGATCACTCCGGGCAGGCCGACGGCGGTGGCGACCCGGTCGGACCAGTGGATCGGGTTGAAGTCACCACTGGCGCCCGCATAGCGGACCAGGTCGGCGCGGGTGATCGTGAAGGCCTGGGGGTCCAGTTCCGCGCCTGCCTCGAGGAGGCTCATGCTGTCGCCTCCTCGCCGCGGTGGACCAGCGTGGCCGTCGTAGAGCAGACCAGGTGGCCCTCGGCGTCGGTGACCTCGCTGCGGGTGCCGATGATGTCGTTGCCGCCGATCTGGCGCAGCGACGCGACGGTGAGGGTGGCGGTGAGCACATCGCCGGGCACGATCGGCCGCTCGTAGGCGAAGCGCTGCTCGCCGTGGACGATGCGGTGCAGTTCGACCTGCTCGGCTGCCAGGAAGGCGTTCATCGCCTCGAAGGCGAGCACGATCGGGAAGGTGGTCGGCACCGGCCCCCCGTCGTACGACGTCCCCGCGGCGGCGGCGAACTCGCGCACCTTCTCCGTGGTGACGGTGTAGGGCCGGGTCGGGGGAAACTCGCGCCCCACCAGCGACGGGTCAACAGGCATGGTCGAACGCTAGCAGCGCCGCCCCAGCCCGGGACTCGTGCGGTGGTGTTGACGGGAATGGGGCGCACAGCACTACTCCAGTGACGATAACCCCGCATTGCAGCTGGAACGGGGCGCTGGGAAAGCGCTGAGGGCGGCCCCCGTCAGGGAGGCCGCCCTCAGGCGAGGTACCGCGCTGGGATCAGCGGGTTTCCTTGTGCTCGGTGTGCTTGCGGCAACGCGGGCAGAACTTCTTCATCTCCAGGCGGTCCGGGTCGTTGCGCCGGTTCTTCTTGGTGATGTAGTTGCGTTCCTTGCAGTCGACGCACGCAAGCGTGATCTTCGGGCGAACGTCAGAGCTCTTGCTGGCCACGGCTAGTCCTTCTTTGGTGGTTGGTGCGTCGATCAGAGTAGCGGGGGCGGGACTCGATCCCGCGACCTCACGATTATGAGTCGTGCGCTCTAACCAGCTGAGCTACCCCGCCTCGGGAGGGAGTGCCCGCCGGTCTTGCGACCGACGGTCCTCAAACCCAGAGCCCCTTTACGGAATCGAACCGTAGACCTTCTCCTTACCATGGAGACGCTCTGCCGACTGAGCTAAAGGGGCGCAGCGACAGTGAAGAATACACAGCACCCCGCAGGAAACAGAAATCGGGTCCACGGGGTCTTCCTCACACCACCGCCAGGCGCCTGACGCAGCCGCGATCAGGCCCCCTGGATCCGGGCGAACGGACGTGCTTCCTCCAGTTCCAGGGCCAGTTCCAGCAGGGTCGCCTCACGGCCCCGACCAGCCCCGAACATCATCCCGATCGGCATGCCGGTCGACGTGATCGCCAGCGGCAGCGAGATCGCCGGGTCGCCGGTGGCGTTCTGCAGCGGCGTGAACGCGACCCAGTCCATCAGCCGCTCGATGATCTCCTCATAGGAGTTGGTCGGGTCGAGGTGGCCGACCTGCGGGGTGGTGTGCGCGACGGTCGGGGTGAGCACCACGTCGTACTGCTTGTGGAAGCGTGCCGAGACCTTCCCCGAGGCGGCGACGCGGGCGATCGCCAGCGGCAACCGGTACAGGTTGCGCGCGCAGTGGCGGTCCAGGCCGCGGGTGAGGTTGTCCAGCTGGGCCTTGTCCCAGGTCTTGCCGTGGGTACGCCGTCCGGTGCGGACGATGAAGAAGGCCAGCAGCGACCAGTAGAGCAGGAAGTCGTCGGCGAAGTAGTCGGGCACGGGCGGGGTGATCTCCTCGACCTGGTGGCCGAGTTCCTCGAGCAGCGCGGCCGTCGCCCGGGTCGCCCCGGCCATCTCGGGGCTGGCCACCCGCCCCACCGATTCGGTGGTGAAGGCGATCTTCAGCCGCTTCTTGCCGGGGCGGGTGATGTCACCGATCGGGGCCAGCTTGAGGTTGCGATAGACCTTCTCCGCCTCGCGGTAGAACGCCGCGGTGTCACGCACCGACCGGGTCAGTACGCCGTCGGCGACGATGCGCACCGGCATGTCGCGCATCAACTTGTCCTGGGCGAGGCGGTTGCGGGTCGGCTTGAGCCCGACCAGGCCGGTGGAGGCAGCCGGGATCCGGATCGATCCACCTCCGTCGTTGGCGTGCGCGATCGGCAGCGCACCAGCCGCGACCAGCGCTGCGGAACCGGCCGAGGAGGCCCCCGCAGTGAAGTCGGTGTCCCACGGGTTGCGCACTGCGCCGAGGCGGGCGTGCTCCGCCGAGGCACTGAACCCCCATTCGGACAGTTGCGACTTGCCGAGCACGACCAGGCCGGTGGCGCGATACATCCGGGCAAAGTCCCCATCAGCCTTCGGCGGCTTCGCGACGAAGGCGTCACTGCCGTGCTGGGTCGGCATCGCGGCGACGTCGGCGTTGTCCTTGACCAGGGTCGGGATGCCGGAGAAGAAGCCGCCGCGGGGTGCCGCGGCCTCCGCGCGGGCCGCGTCGTACGCCGGGTGGGCCACCGCATTCACCGCGGGGTTGACCGCCTCGATCCGGGTGATGGCGGCCTCGACCACCTCGGCCGGCGAGATATTGCCTGCCCGGAGTTGTTCGACCAGTCCGACGGTGTCGTGGTCGCCCAGGGCGTCGTCGGCGAAGGAGTGCACACGTGTCATGCGGGCCAAATTACAGGCAGGTCGCCGGCTGCGGCAGGGTGTCCGTCCCTAGCCCGGCACACCTCGTTCCTCGGCGTACCTCCAGCTCACTCCTCGCTCAGTCCGCACCACCGCGGCCGAGCCTGCGGGGCTCGTCTCCGGCACACCTCGTCCCTCGGCGTACCTCCAGCTCACTCCTCGCTCAGCCGAGCAGGTGGATCACCAGCGGCACCAGCAGGCTGGTGGCCAGCGCGCTGAGCCCCATCGAGAGCCCGGAGAAGGCCCCCTCCACCGGATGCTCGGCCAGCGCCCGCGAGGTGCCGATCCCGTGCGAGACCGCGCCGATCGCCAGCCCGCGGGCACGGCGGTCGCGGATCCGGAGCAGGTTCAGGATCGAGGGGCCGGCGACGGCTCCGATGATGCCGGCCACGATGGTGAAGACCGCGACCAGCGCAGCGACACCGCCGACCTGCTCGGTGATGGCGATGGCGATGGGGGTGGTGGCCGACTTGGGCGCCATGGTCAGTTCCAGGTCACGGTCCCCGCCGAGCGCGCGGACCAGGAGTACGCCGGCACTGATCGAGACGAAGGCACCGAGCGGGATCGCGACCAGCATCGGCACCACCAGTTCCTTGAGGTGATGTGCCTGTCGGTGTAGCGGGACGGCCAGTGCGACCGTGGCCGGGCCGAGGAAGAACGCGATGACCGACCCACCGATCAGGTACTGCTCGTAGTCGATGTCGAGCAGCCACAGGGCAGGGCCGATCAGCAGGATCGCCACCAGGACCGGCTGCACCAGGGGATGGTCACCGCTGAGCCGTTTGAGTTCGCGTCCGATCCGGTAGCCGAGCAGGGTCAGGAAGACGCCGGTCAGTGGCGAGGTGCGCAGGTAGTCGAGGACCTCGCTCATCGCACCGTCCCCTTGCGCCGGGTGAACAGCACCACGGTCCAGCCGACCACGGCCAGTCCGGCCAGCCAGGAGAGGAAGAGTCCGCCGATGATCGGCAGGGCGTCCGAGCGGAGCACAGCGAGATAGGTCACCACGCCGACGCCGGCCGGGACGAAGAGGAGTTGCAGGTGGCGCAGCAGCGCGTCGGAGACCCGGAAGACGTTCGCCGACTCCGGCGGCTTGACGATGGAGAGCGCGATGAAGAGGAGGACCATCCCGATCACCGGGCCGGGCACCGGCAGCTCCAGCCCGCGGGCGATCACCTCGCCGACCAGTTGGCAGCCGACCAGCCACAGGATCCCGTTGAGCACGGCGGCAACCCTAATATGCCGGGTTCAGGAGGGGCGCTTCACCGAGATCGCCTCGGGCGGCAGGCCCCACTGGCTGCCGCCGAGCCGGGTCAACGGAGCCAGCCGGTCGATGCGTGGCCGCCCCTCCACGAAGGCCTCCGCACGCACGGTGATCGCCACGACACGGCCCAGGACCAGGGTGCTGTCGCCGACCTCGATCGTGGAGTGCAGGACGCACTCGATGGAGGCGGGCGCGTCGGCCACCGCCTGACGGCGACCCGTTCACTCGGCTCGGTGGCGATCTCCAGGGCCTGGGCCTCGTCGACGTCGGCCGGGTACGTCGCACTGGTGGCGTTGACCTGTTCCAGTTGGGCGAGGATGTGCTCGGCGACGCGGACCTCACCGCTGGCGAAGCGCAGCGGCTTGCAGTACGGGATGGCGAAGGGAATCGCCTCGATCCGGCTGATCTTCATCGGTTCTCCATGACCTGGCTCACGTCTGGTTGCCTGCGCAGGCTAGGTCTCCCGATTGATACAACACAATGACTTCTTTCCTCGCCATTGAGACATGCTGCGTCATTGTCTGTGCCGGGGCACACTGTCCCCATGACCAACCCGGAGCCGGATCCCCAGGAAGTGATCTGCACCAGCCATGACGGCGGAGCAGCGGTCGAGGTGCTCACCCCACGCGACGTACCGCTGGGCGGCCCCCGCGCGATGCTGGTGCGTCGTACCCTCCCGCAGCGGCAGCGCACCCTGATCGGCGCCTGGTGCTTCGTGGACCACTACGGCCCCGACCACGTGGCCGACAGCGGCGGGATGACGGTGACCCCGCACCCGCACACCGGCCTGCAGACGGTGAGCTGGCTCTTCACCGGCGCCATCCGCCACAAGGACAGCGTCGGCAGCAACGCACTGGTGCTGCCCGGCGAGGTCAACCTGATGACCGGCGGCCGCGGGATCAGCCACTCCGAGATCTCCACCCCGGAAACCGACATCCTGCACGGGGTGCAGCTCTGGGTGGCGCTGCCCGAGCACGCCCGCCACACCGAGCCCACCTTCGAGCACTACGCCCCCGGGGAGCTCACCGGCGATGGGTGGCACGGTCGGGTCTTCCTCGGCTCCCTGCTCGGCGACACCTCACCCGTGGTGACCCACACTCCCCTGCTCGGCGCGGAACTCCATCTCGACGCCGGCACCACCCTGGACCTGGACGTCGACGCCACCTTCGAGCACGGCGTGCTGGTCGACACCGGATCGCTGACGGTGGCTGGCGAAGAGGTCAAGCAGGGAGAACTTGCGTACGTCGCACCCGGCTGCGCCACGCTCGCGCTCACCGCGCATGACGACGTACGCATCGTGCTGCTCGGCGGACCCCCGTTCGGCGAGTCGATCGTGATGTGGTGGAACTTCATCGGCCGCAGCCACGAGGAGATCGTCGGCTACCGCCAGGAGTGGCAGGACCAGATCACCCGCGACGGCGCTGTCGTCGTCGACAGCCAGGACGTCGCCCCGGGACGCTTCGGCACCGTCATCGACGACCACACGACTCCGATCCCGGCCCCGCCGATGCCGAACGTGCGCCTGCGCGAACGGGGCTGAGTCCGCGCCCGGGGTTGTCGTGTCGGTTGCTGGCATGGGGTGACGGTGGACGACACGTCAACGGCACCCTCCGACGCGTCGCTACGGGAATAGCGACCGGACACGCGGGGTTGGCAACGGCGTGACCCCTGGACTCTTCGATCCCCTCGACCTCGGCGCCGTGCGCCTGCCCCACCGTGTGCTGATGGCGCCGCTCACCCGGATGCGGGCCAGCCAGCCCGGCGACGTGCCGAACGAGATCATGCGCGACCACTACGCCCAGCGCGCCGGCGCCGGCCTGGTGATCAGCGAGGGCACCCAGGTCTCGCCGGAGGGCAAGGGGTACGCCGACACCCCCGGCATCCACAGCGCCGACCAGGTGGCCGGATGGCGGGCAGTCACCGACGCGGTCCACGCCAACGGTGGCCTGATGGCCGCCCAGTTGTGGCACACCGGCCGGGTCAACCACGAGTCCCTGCACGGCGGTGAACTGCCGGTCTCGGCGAGCGCGATGGAGTTCCGGTGCCGCACCTCGCTCAAGGACGCGGACGGCACCGTGGTGCGCGCCAACTGCCCGACCCCACGTGCCCTCGACACCGAGGAGATCCCGCGCCTGGTCGAGGACTACCGCCGTGCTGCCCGCAATGCGATGGACGCCGGTTTCGACCTGGTCGAGGTGCACGGCGCGCACGGCTACCTGCTGCACCAGTTCCTGGCCGCACCGAGCAACCAGCGCACCGATGCCTATGGCGGCTCGCTGGAGAACCGGGCCCGGTTGCTGCTCGAGGTTGTCGACGCGATCGCGGCCGAAGTGGGGGCGGACCGGGTCGGCGTGCGCCTCTCCCCGTTCGGCACCTTCAACGGCCTGGACCCGGCCGATGACGGCGAGTCCGGCCTGTACGCCGCCAACGCACTGTCCAGCCGTGGCCTGGCGTTCCTGCACCTCTCCGAGCCGGACTGGACCGGGGCTCCCGCGCTCGACGACGACTTCCGCAAGCAACTGCGGGCGGCGTACGACGGGGTGATCGTGGGCGCCGGTGCGTACGACGTCGCGAAGGCGGAGCGCCTGCTGGCCGACGGGCTCATCGATGCGGCTGCGTTCGGGCGGCCCTTCATCGCCAACCCGGACCTGCCGCACCGCCTGGCCAACGGCCTGCCGCTGGCGGAGCCGGACAAGACCACCTTCTATGGCGGTGGCGCTCGCGGCTACACCGACTACCCGGCGTACGACGGCTGAGCGCGACGCACCTCCACCGCACTCCTCGGATCAGTCGGTGCTGACCTCCACCGAGTCGATCACCTGGTCGGCGACATCCGATCCGGGCTCGCCGATCGCTGTCACCCGCGCCTGGCTGCCGTCGTCGAACTCGGCCACCAGAACCCGTAGGCTGCGCTCGGCCTCGACCCCGTCGGGGCCAGCCATCGTCGCCTCGAACTCGACGAGCCATGCGTCGACCGCGCCGTCGAGTTCGAACTGCTCGGGCTCGACCTTGCCGGTCTGCATCGTGGCCATGGCGCTGATCGCGACTGACTTGGCGTTCTTCTCTGCTGACTGACCCGACGTCTCCGCGACGAGCACTTCCAGCCCGCCCATGGCGGCGCCGTCGATCTCCTCCGAGCGCCACAGGTAGCCGCCCTCGGTGTCGGGCTCCGCCTCGGTCCAGTCCGGCGGGATGGCGATGCTGAGCGGACCGGCCTCGACCCGCTCCCAGCCATCCGGCGTCTCGTCGTCGCTGCCGGAGCAGGCCGCGAGTCCGAGCAGGGGGAGCAACAGCAGGAGGATGAGGTGTCGTCGCTTGGGGGCCATCATCGCTGGGAAGCCCCCGGGCCAAACCCGCTCCTCACCCGGGTGGGGTGTCCTCGGCCCAGGTCCAGGCATAGGCGTCGTCCTCGCAGGCGCGTCCGCCCTCACCGATCTCGAGCGGGGCGAAGGTGTCGACCATGACCGCGGATTCGTCGAACGCTTCGGCTCCCAGCGAGGCCTCGATCGCGGACGGCTGCGGGCCGTGGGCGTGGCCGCCCGGGTGGAGCGAGACCGAGCCGATCCCGATCCCGGAGCCCTTGCGCGCCTCGTAGTCGCCGGCGACGTAGAACATCACCTCGTCGGAGTCGACGTTGGAGTGGTAGTAGGGCACCGGGATCGCCAGCGGGTGGTAGTCCACCTTGCGCGGCAGGAAGTTGCAGATCACGAAGTTGTGGCCCTCGAAGACCTGGTGCACCGGCGGCGGTTGGTGCACCTTGCCGGTGATCGGCATGTAGTCCTCGATGTTGAACGTCCACGGATAGAGGCAGCCGTCCCAGCCGACCACGTCGAAGGGATGCGTCGGGCAGGTCATCCGGGTGCCACCGATCCCACCGGGCAGCCCGGGCACCCGGTGCTTGACCAGCACCTCGACGTCGGTGCCGGCGCCCTCCACCAATTCGGTCGGCCCGTGCAGGTCGCGCTCGCAGTACGGCGCGTGCTCGAGGAACTGCCCGAAGCGGGACAGGTAGCGCCGCGGCGGGGTGATGTGGCTGTTCGCCTCGATCACGTAGAGGCGGCTGGGCTCCGCCGGCAGCCAGCGGTGGGTGGTCGCCCGCGGGATCAGCACGTAGTCACCGGCGCGGTAGTCGAGGCGGCCGAAGACCGTCTCCACGGCCCCCGATCCGCTCTCCACGAAGGTGCACTCGTCGCCGATCGCGTTGCGATAGAGCGGGGAGGTGGCGGCAGCGACGGCGTACGAGATGCGGACGTCGTTGTTGCCCAGCACCAGCCGTCGCCCCTGCACCGCGTCTGTGGTCGCCGGGTCGAAGTCGAGGTCGTGCAGCCTGAGGTGGCGCGCCTTGAGCGGATGGTTCGGCGTACGCGCCTGGTCGGGCAACTCCCACACCTCGGCGTCCCGCAACGCCGACGGTACGCCGCGGTGGTAGAGCAGCGAGGAGTCGGAGGAGAACCCCTCCTCCCCCATCAGTTCCTCGCGGAAGAGGCGCCCGTCCGCGTCGCGGTGCTGGGTGTGCCGCTTGCCCGGGACCGAGCCCATCCGTCGGTAGTGCGCCATCGCCACCCTCCTTGAACCGTTCGATCATCGGACATTATTGTCCGCTCAGGTTGCTCTGCGCTACCCTCCCACCGTGTCCGACTCGACCGCAACCCCCATCAGTCCAGCCTTTGCCGGGATCGTCGACGACGCCGCGATCTTCCCGCCGGGCAACACCCCCCTCGACCAGGCCGTCGCCGCCCACCTGGCCCGCCGCGACGAGCCGCATGCCGCACTGGCCGGCCCCTTCGTGGTCAGCGACCACCGCCTGGCCGAACTCCGCGGCCTGCTCCCCGAAGGAGCCGAACCGATCGCGGTCAGTATCGTGATCGGCGCCGGGGCTGGGGGCATCGCGCCCGCCGCGAGCACCGCGCGCCACCTCGACGAGGTCACCCTGGCCGGCCTGGAAGTGGCGCTGCGCGACCCGGCGGACCTGGTCGGCAACGCCCGGCGCGTGATCGCCGGCCTGGACCAGGCACTCGACCTGGGACTGGTCGACGACGAGGTGCCGATCTTCGTGGAACTGCCGCAGATCGCCCCGACCGCTGACTGGCTCGCCGCCGTCGACGAACTGGCCGCCCGGGAGTTGCCGTTGAAGTTCCGCACCGGCGGGGTGGAGGCCGACCTCTTCCCCGACTGCGACCAACTCAGTGCCTGGATCACCGCCGCGCTGGACCGCGAGTCACCGTTCAAGTGCACCGCCGGGCTGCACGAGGCGGTCCGGCACACCGACCCGGAGACCGGCATCACCCACCACGGGTTCCTCAACGTCCTGCTCGCCACCCGGGCCAGCCTGGACGGCAATGACCCGGTCCAGGTGCTTGCCGAGGAGTCCGCCGACGCGCTGGCCGCCCTGGCTCGGGAGCACGGCGCCGACACCCTGGCCCGGACCCGACGCTGGTTCACCTCGTTCGGCTCGTGCAGCTTCACCGAACCGCTCGACGACCTGCATGCGCTGGGCCTGCTCACTGCCGATGGCAACGGGTGGTCCTCGTGAGCGCGGCGACCTGGGTGCCCGGCGCCGCCGGATCGGCGTACGACGTGGACCACCTGCCCTGGGGCGTCTTCACCCATGGCGACGACACCGCGCGGGTCGGCGTACGGATCGGGGACCACGTGCTCGACCTGGCCCCGGTGGCAGCGGCCGACATGCGCCCCGAGGCCGCCCTCTTCGAGGCCGCCACGCTCAACCCGCTGATGGGGCAGGGACGCACCGTCCATGCGGAACTGCGCCGCTGGATCACCGACCTGCTCACCGTCGCCGAGGAGCGCAGCGACGTGGAGCCGCACCTGCTTGCCATCGACGAGGTGGCGATGCAGATGCCGGTCGAGGTCGGCGACTACGTGGACTTCTACGCCTCCGAGCACCACGCATCGGCCGTCGGCACCATCTTCCGCCCCGACCAGGAGCCGCTGTTGCCGAACTGGAAGCACCTGCCGGTCGGCTACCACGGCCGCGCTGGCACGGTGGTGCCCAGCGGCACCGGCATCGTCCGCCCGATGGGGCAGCGGAAGAACCCCTCCGACGCCGCCCCCGTCTTCGGGCCGAGCGGGCGCCTGGACATCGAGGCGGAACTGGGCTTCCTGGCCGGTACGCCGAGTGGTCTCGGGGAGCGGATCGCGGTCGGCGACTTCGCCGACCACTGCTTCGGCGTGGTCGGGCTCAATGACTGGTCCGCGCGTGACATCCAGGGGTGGGAGTATGTCCCGCTCGGTCCGTTCCTGGGCAAGTCGTTCGCCACCTCGATCTCGACCTGGGTGACGCCCCTGGCCGCACTCGACGCGGCCTGGGTCGACCTGCCCGGCCAGGATCCGGCGCCGCTGCCCTACCTCGCCGTCGACGGTCCTGCCGGTCTGGACATCGACATCGAGGTGGTGCTCAACGGGCACGTGGTCAGTCGTCCGCCGTACCGGACGATGTATTGGTCACCGGCCCAGATGCTGGCCCACATGAGCGTCAACGGTGCCTCGGTGCGCACCGGGGACCTGTGGGCCTCGGGCACCGTCTCCGGCCCCGTCCGCGAGGAGCGTGGCTCCTTCCTGGAGTTGAGCTGGGGCTGGCGCGAACCGTTCTCCGTCGGGGGCGAGGAGCGCGTTGCCCTGGAGGACGGCGACGAGGTGGTGTTGCGCTACACCGCGCCGGCGACCGGCGGCGGGCGGCTGGCGATCGGCGAGGTGACCGGGACGGTGCTGCCGGCCCGGCCCTGAACGCCCCTCGCCGCCTGGGTGCTGCATCACCGCGCCCGTGACGCCATACTTGACGGGTGCGTGTTCAGGTTCTCGGCCCCCTGAGTGTCGTTGACGCCTCGGCGCCCGTGCCCAGCGGGGAGGTGGCCCGGCGGGTGCTGTCCGTCCTTGCCGCCGAGGCCAACCGCCCGGTGCACCCGAGCCGCCTGGCCGACCTGGTCTGGCCGCACGCGAACCGGCCGGCAAGCAACAGCCTGCAGGCGCACGTGTCCCGGTGGCGCAGGGTCCTGGGCGCCCACCGGATCGGCTACGGTCCTGCCGGCTACACGCTCCGCCTGACCTCCGACGAACTCGATGCGCTGGCCTTCGAGGAACTCGTCGCCGCCGCGACCCACCAGCGCGAGCGCGGCAACCTGGACCGTGCCCTGGCGACGTACGACGAGGCGCTGGTGTTGTGGCGCGGTCCTGCGTTCCAGGAGATGGCCGATGACGATTGTGTCCGGAACCGGGCGCTGGAACTCGAGGCGCAGCGCACCAATGTCCGCCTGGCCCGGATCGAGACCTGGTGCCAGAGCGGCGCCCACGACCAGGTGCTCGAGGACGGAGGACACCTGGCTCGTGACGAGCCCTGGAACGAGCCCGTCCATCGAGCACTTGCCCGCGCGCACTACGGTCGCGGCGACCAGGTGGCGGCGCTCGAGGTGTTGGCGGAGTTGGAGCGCCGGCTCCGTGACGACCTCGGACTCGACCTCGGCGTGCCTACGCAGTTGCTGCGCGGGCAGATCCTCCGTCAGGAGCCCGCCCTCGACGTCCGCCCGGACGCAGCCGGCGAGCAGGGTCTGACGACGCGCCGCCTGACCGAGCGGATCGACCAACTCGGACCGCGGACGCGTCAGGTCCTCCTCGCCGCCTCCCTGTCCGGCGACGCCGTGGACACGGCGCAACTCAGGGCCGCGCTGGAGATGAATGGCCCCGGCCTGGCCGACGCCCTCTCGCCGGCGCTGGCCGCAGGTCTGCTGATCCGATCCGAAGACGGCATCCGTTTTCCGCCCAAGTTGCGTGAACACGTCGCCGGGCTCGTCGGAGCCGGTCAAGCATTGGACCTGCACCGTCGCCTGGGTGAGAGCCTGCTGTCCCGAGCCGGACGGACGGAGTTGCTGCGGCGGGCCGCCGATCACCTCGCCAAGGCCGCGCCGGGCGACTCCCATTCGGCGCGACTGGCCATCGAGACCGACCGCCGGCTCACCACGATCGCACTCTCCCAAGGGCGGCACGACGACGCCGTACGCCATGCCCGGCGCGCGGTGGATTGCGCCCAACAGATGAGCACCGATGAGGTCGCACATGCCGAGCTGTGGTTCTCCCTGGCGCAGGTCACCCATCGCGCCGGCCTGCTCGACGAGGCCATGGATCACTACCGCACCGCCGCTGCACTGCCGAGCGCCCCCGCCGGGATCATCATCGACAGCGCACTCGCCCACGAGGAGTGCTCGCTGCATGCGCGACGCCATCGCACCGGAGTCCACGACCCCTCGGTGGAACTGCTCGAACGAGCCCTGGCGCTGGCCCCCGAAGGGCCGACCAGCGTCCGGGTGCGCGCCTCGCTCGCGCAGGCGCTCTCCTTCAGCGGAGCAGCCGAGCGGGCGTCGGGTGCGGCCGAGGATGCGGTGGCCGCCGCCCGTCGGGTCGCCGAGCCGACTCTTCTGGCCGCCACGTTGCTGCGGGCGATGGCAACCCATGTCCCGGATGCGGGCGCTCACGAACGCTTCGCCCTGGCCGACGAGGCCGCGACGCTGGCGCGCGAAGCCCAGGCGGACGAGTTGGAACTCGAGGCGCTGGCGGCCCTGGTGCCCGAGGCAATGCGCGAGGACGACCTGACCACCGCGGAGGCGGTGATCACGCGCGTGGAGCATCTGGCCGATCTCCAGGCGAACGTCCTGCATCACTGGAAGGTGCCCATGTGGCGGGCGACGCTGGCGCTGGCAGCGGGTCGCCACGACGAGGCCGAGGTGCTCATCGAGGACTTCCGGCTCGCCGCGGCCGCGGATGGCTACGACGACGCACCGCGGATCCACGCCTTCCAGTCGATCCTGCTCGCCCTGGGCCGCGGCAAGCTCGATGAGGCCTCCTCGATCCTGCACGAGTTCGACCACGACGCCGCCTTCGAGCCGTGGCTCGCGGCCCGACTCGCGGTGGCGTACGCCACGGGCGACCATGGCGAGGCACGGGAACTACTGGTCCCGTGGGCCGCCCGGCGCTTCACCCTGTCCCGGCCGTTCGCCGGCGTACGGACCTTCTGCGCGTGCTTGGTCGCCGACGCGGTCCTCCATCTGGGCGACGCGGCCACCCAGTCGCGCCTGGCCGAGGTGGTGGCACCGGCCGCCGGGCAGCGTCCGGTGCTCGGCGCGGGCGCTGCCATGCTCGCCGACCCGGCCGATGTGCTGAACCGGTTGCAGGCCGCATGCGATCCCGGGGACCTGCTGTGACTGGGCACCTGACGACGGCCATCACGGCGTACCGCCGGTTCGCCGCGCACGCCTCTTCGGCGGACCCCACCGTGGACACCCGGCTGGCCGGGTGGAGGGTCGATGATCTCGTCGAGCACGTCACCTGGGGAGCGGCGATGGAGGCCGACGCACTCGGGGCGGCCCTCGGTGAGGCGCCGGGTCCTGCCCCAGCACCCGACCTGCCCGGTGCCGTCGCTGCCTTCGCCGACGTCGCCGCGCGGGTGGCCGGGGCCAACCTCGACCCGGAGTCGCCGGTGGCGCTGCCTGCCGGCACCGTCCCGATGGCCTACGCCGCTCCCCTCTTCGCCTTCGAGGCCGCGCTGCACGCCAGCGACCTTGCCCATGCCCTCGGCGAGGACGACACCCTGGGTGCCGCGGAGCTCGCGGCCTGTGCCGTGGTGGTCGGCCCGATGCTTGACCTGCTCGCTACCGGCTCCCCCGCCGAGCCGACCGTTATCGACCTGATCGGCCTCGGGGACCCGATCCGGCTGAGCGCGACCGGTCGAGCCTGGCGCCGGAGTACGCCGGACAGCAATCCGGCGACCACCACGATCCGCGGCACGGCCCACCAGATCACTCTCTTCGCCTGTGGCCGGATTGGTGCCGACGACCTGCACGTCGACGGCGATCCGGGTCCGGCTCGCCGGTTCAAGGAATTCTTTCCCGGACCCTGAGTGGAACCAGGGCGCGGCTCTGTGCCCGACAAGTTGGTTCGCATGGTCCTTTCGGGCCATCTTGGGCTGAAACGACCGCGCGGGCGGTGGATCCAGCCCAGACTCACCACCATGAGCAGACGACGTCGCGATGCGGGCGGCCTGGTTGCCCTCCTGGTTGCTGCCGTCCTGGCCATCACTGGCTGCGAGGAGGCCGAGCAGGGCGGAACGGTCCTGGCCACCGCACCCTCCGGTGCCGCTACGGGCGATGCCTTTTCGGCAGGAGTCAGTACCGCGGCCGATGACGCCACCGCAACCGCCGACGACGATTCCCCCGCCACTGGCACAGCGGGCGGAGCGCACGCGGATGCATCGTCCGTGGACAGCTCGAACTCCAACGGTGGAGGGGCGGGATCCTCGGCGGGCAAGAAGAGTGACGCCACCCCGGACCGAACCAGCACCCTCGCCGTCCTGTCCACCCTGGCGATCAAGGGACGCTCGGCGAAGACCGGCTATTCGCGCGACCAGTTCGGCCCGGCCTGGCTCGATGCCGACCGCAACGGCTGCGACACCCGCAACGACATGCTGCGCCGCGACCTTGCCCAGATCACCGTCAAGTCCGGCACCAACGGATGCGTGGTGCTCACCGGCGTACTGGACGACGACTACACCGGCAAGCGGATCGACCACGTGCGCGGCAACAGCAAGATCGACATCGATCACCGGGTGGCCCTCTCCAACGCGTGGCAGACAGGGGCCAGCCAGTGGTCCCTGGCCAAGCGGGCCGCGTTCGCCAACGATCCGCTCAACCTGACCGCGACCGATGCCGGCGCGAACCGCTCCAAGGGCGACGGCGATGCGGCGACCTGGCTCCCGCCGAACAAGGCATACCGCTGCGACTACGTGGCCACCCAAGTCGCGGTGAAGGCGAAGTACGGCCTGTGGGTGACCCAGCCGGAGTACGACGCGATCGTGCGCGTGCTGACCGCCTGCCCGGGGCACCAGTTGCCGGCAGATGCGACCCGGGCGCCGACCGAGGTCGACCACAACCTCAAGCCCGTGGCGACCTCGACCCCGCAACCCAAGGCGACAGCCAAGGCGAGCCCCAAGCCGAAGGCGACCCAGGCCCCGAAGCCCAAGGCAACTTCGAAGGCGAGCCCGAAGCCCAAGCCGAAGGCAACGCCGACGCCCAAGCCCAAACCCAAGCCGAAGCCGACACCCACCCCGACGGTGCCGAAGGTCTTCAAGAACTGTACGGAGGCTCGAGCTGCCGGCGCGGCTCCGGTGTATCGCGGGGATCCGGGTTATGGCAAGCATCTGGATCGGGACGGGGACGGCATCGGCTGCGAGTGAGCCACGCCCGCACTGCCAGGCCGACGACCAGCACCAGGGCGGCCCACACGTAGGCGTTGCCGACGGCCTGCTCGACCGGTGACCAGGCGAACTCCCGGCCCTCCTGCCGCGGGGGCCACATCGGGCTCCGCGCCACGAAGACCGCCACCCAGACCGCGGCGAGCCACCACAGGCCCGGGCCGAGCCGGTTCGCACCGATACGGCTCGCGCCCATCCGGACCAGCGCCACCGCCACCGGGATCACCCACACCCAGTGGTGCCACCACGAGATCGGCGATGCGAGCAGCATCGCCAGCCCGGTCAGCGCGACGGCGAGGTCTCGGTCCCCGATCCGCCAGTGGTACGCCGCCAACACCACCACGCCCAGAGCGATGGCGCCGGCGACCAGGAACCACAGGATCGTGGGCGCGGGCTCCCCCAGCAGCCGGGCAAGCACCCCGTTCACCGACTGGTTGGACGCATACTCCACGCCGCCGATCCGGTCGGAGGACCACAGCACCTCGGTCCAGTAGGCCTTCGACTCCGACGGCAGCAGCATGACACCGACCGCCACTGTGGCCATGAAACCCAGCAGGGCATTGATGGCTTCGCGGATCCGCCCGGTGAAGACCAGCAGGGCGATGAAGATCAACGGGGTCAACTTGATGCCGGCAGCGACACCGATCAACGCGCCGCGCCACCGGCGATCGCGGCCCAGCAGATCGGCCACGATCGCCCACATCAGCAGCAGGTTCACCTGGGCATAGAGGGTGTTCGACCAGACCGGCTGGATCGCAAAGCAGGCAAGTGCCAGCATCGGTACGGCGTACGTCGTCCAGGACTCGGGCAGGTTGCGCCAATCGGTCAACAGGATCCGCAAGGTGCGCCCCAGCGCCCAGGTGCTGGCCGCGGTCCACGCACCCACCGCGAGGGTGAACGGGATCCAGACGAGGCCCGCCATCAGCAGCCCGGCGAAGGGCGGATAGGTGAAGGGCAGCCAGATGATCTCGGCAGTGGTCGCCCCGTAGAGATCCGCGCCCGAGAGCACGGCATCGCCGCCCCAGCGGTAGACCTGCAGGTCCAGGAAGTCGCGACCCCGCTGTACGGCGACCATCGCCACCAGGCCAGCGCACATAGCCACGGCCGCCAGCAGCCAGGCTCCTCGATCCCGTCCGACCGCGCCGGGCTGATGCGTCGCCCTCACGCCGGCACTTCCTCCGACTCGGCGATCTCCACGAAGACCTCGCGGGGGCCGGGACGCAGGAAGTTGAGCAGGGTCAAGGCCAGGCAGCCGACCGCGATCGTGGTGGTGCCGAGCAGGCTGCGCATGGTTGGGTCGAACGGCGCGATCAAGCCGGCCAGCCCGGTGAGCACCAGGAGCAGGACGATGCCGAACCGGGTCATCCGCAGCACCGCCACGAAGGGCACCAGCCACAGGAAGTACCACAAATGGACGACCGGGCTGAGCAGCAGCAGCGTCGCCACGATGACCACCGCCGCACGGATCGCGTCGTACCGATCGCCCGTGCGCCAGCGCAACGCGACCCAGGCCATCACCACCACCGTGGCCACCGTGGCCAGGTCACGGACCACGCCGATGAAGAGTTCCGGCGCCAGGTCCAGCCCGACCGCCGCTGCAGCACTGTCCAGGGCCTTGCCCAGGACAGTCGCGGCCGAGAGCGGCGTGTTCACCGTGCCGGGCACGGTCAGCGCCTCGAGCCAACCGATGCCCAGGCCCCAGACCAGGCCCAGCCCGGCCAGCGTGGCCAGCGAGATCGCGCCCACCGCGACCAGGCGGCGTACCCGTTCCCAGAGCGAAGCCGCCACCGGCAGCGACACCAGTGCCACCGCGATGCAGATCAACCCACCGGGCACCTTCACCGCAGCAGCCAGCCCACCCAGCACGGCCGCGGCACACCAGTTCCGCTCCGCGGCAACGACGAGCGCGGCGGACATCAGCCCGACCATCAGCAGGTCGTTGTGCAGTCCCCCGACACCCGTGGTCAGCATCAGCGGCGAGGCGATGACGATCCCCGCCGACAGCGCCGGGTTGACCCCACTCCACCGGGCCATCCGCGGCACCGCCCAGGCCAGCAGCACCAGGCCCACCACCGCGGCACACCGGTGCAGCATCACCAGCGCCCACGGATCAGTGGTGATGCGGGCAGCGAGATCGCCGAAGATCAACGGCAACGGCCCGTACGGCGTCGGCGTGGCCAACCAGAGCGGATCCACGGTCTCCACGATCGGGCCATGCAGCACGGCAGGACCCGAGTCGTAGGGCGACAACCCCACCGAGGTCATCATCCCCTGCGCGGCATAGCTCCACCCGTCGCGGGAGAAGAGCGGCGGCGCCAGCATCAGCGGCGCCGACCAGATCAGCGTCGCCCGCTGGACCAGGCCCACAGCCTCCCCGGTGGCCCGACCGACCGCGCTGACGTGGCGGCACAGCATCAACCAGGAGTGGGCCAGCAGCGCTACCCCGAGCATCACCGCGAAGGTCGCGGCGTACCTGCCCGGATTGGCATCACGCAGGTCGACCAGCCACGCCAGGTCCAGGATCCTGGCGCTGCGGGGCAGCGGGGAGACGACCAATCCACCGAGCAGGACCAGGAGCGAGCCGACGACGCCGCGCAGGATCAGTCCGCCAGCCGATCGGGCGGGCTCGTCAGGGGTCTCCATGGCGCGGCCATCATCGCACGCGGGACCGCTCAGACTCCTTCCCGATCGTTGAAGCCGGGATGCACGAACGGCTCGCCGCGCTTCATCGCCTCGACCGCGCCCGGGTGCAGGCGCTCCAGGTGGGCGACCGCGCTGCGCCGGTAGCGCAGGATCTGGACCACGCCGAGCGCCCAGAAGGCGTACTGGGCACAGAGCGCGACCCGGAAGTCCGCCAGCGTGTAGAAGTCCGCGCCGCGGGGCTCGAGCAGGTCCAGGATCACGCCGATCGCAGCCATCGTGGCCAGCGAGGCAACGAACCCGCCGATGTTCACCAGCCCGTTGGCGCGCCCCAACGACTCGGCCGGGGTGAACGAGCGGGCCAGGTCGAAGCCGACCATCGAGGCAGGCCCGCCCGAACCCGTGACGCAGACCAGGACCACGAGCAACCACATCGGCGCCGGACCGGGCCAGAGCAGGACCACCGACCAGGTGGTGGCAATGGCCAGCACGATGCCGACCACGATCCACGACCGATAGAACGGGACCACCGAGACCAGCCGGCCCAGCACCACCCCGCTCACCATCACCCAGGCCGTCATCACGGTCAGCAACACACCTGCCTCGCGCGAGGTCAGGCCCTGGCCGGCGACCAGGAACGGATAGCCCCACAGCAACGCGAAGACGGTCATCGAGAACTGGCTGGTGAAGTGCGACCACATGCCCAGCCGGGTGCCCGGGTTGCCCCACACCAGCCGGACCGAGTTGGCCAGGGCGCGCACCTTGACCCGGACCACCTCGCTCCGCTCGTACGGCGAATCCTTGACCAGGCAGGCGGTGGCGACCAGGAGCGGTACGCCGATCATCGAGACCCCGGCGAACGCCTTCGTCCAGCCGAACTCGTGGAGCACCAGCGACAGGGGCGCCGCGGCGATGATCGCGCCCATCTGTCCGACCAGCCCGGTGACCTGGGCCAGCATCGAGCCCTGCCGGACCAGGAACCAGGCCGAGACCAAGCGCAGGACGCTGACGAAGACCATCGCGTCCCCGGCACCCACCAGCGCCCGCGCAACCACGGCCGCGCCGAAGCTGGTGGTGAAGGCGAAGGCAAGCTGGGCCAGCGTCATCATGACCAACCCGGAGATGAGCAGGGCCCGGGAGCCGTAGCGGTCCAGGAGCACCCCGACCGGCACCTGCATCCCCGCATAGACGACCAGTTGCAGCACCGTGAAGAATGCAAGCTCGGTGCCGGTGATGGAGAACCGGTCCAGCGCGATCAGGCCAGCCACGCCCAGCGAACTGCGGTGGAAGACCGCCAACATGTAGACGGTGACCGCGACCACCCAGATCACCCATGCCCGACGTCCGCCGATGTCGTGCAACTGGGCGCGGGCAGTGGTCATGGAGACATCGTCCTCCCTCGGTGCAAGATCCGCTCGACCCGCCCGGTCAAGGGCGCTCAACACCGGCATGCCCGGGACCGGGGAATGCCGAAGGGCCCGGTCTCCCGGGCCCTTCGGTGCTGTTGCGTGGCAGATGAAGGATTCGAACCTTCGAAGCTTTCGCGACGGATTTACAGTCCGCTCCCATTGGCCGCTCGGGCAATCTGCCGTGCATCACACCCCGGGTTGGCGGGGCGACAGCAAGACGAAAGAATAGCGCAGCAGACCCACAGACAAAAACTGCCACGGGGCCCGGCCCCGGGCGAGCAGAGGAGAAGCCATGGCCGACTCGTCGTTCGACATCGTCAGCAAGATCGACCGCCAGGAGGTCGACAACGCCCTCGGACAGGCGGCACGCGAGGTTGCCACCCGTTTCGACTTCAAGGGCACCGGCGCCAGCATCGAGTGGCAGGGCGAGCACGCGATCGAGATCAGCGCTTCCGCCGACGACCGCGCCAGCGCAGTGCTCGACGTCTTCAAGGACAAGCTCGTCAAGCGCAAGCAGAGCCTGAAGATCCTCGACGCGAGCGAGCCGCGCCCCTCCGGGCAGGTCTCGAAGATCTCCGTCGCCCTCAAGGAAGGGATCAGCTCGGAGAATGCGAAGAAGATCTCCAAGCTGATCCGCGACGAAGGCCCCAAGGGCGTCAAGGCGCAGATCCAGGGTGACGAGCTGCGCGTCTCGTCCAAGAAGCGCGACGACTTGCAGGCCGTCCAGCGCCTGGTCAAGGAGCAGGACTACGACTTCGCGGTCCAGTTCACCAACTACCGCTGAGCCAACGAACGACCCTTCCAGGCCCCTGAACGGCTGCGACACGCCGTACTGACGGCGTGTCGCACCGATCACGGACGGAGTTCGGGTCGTTCCGGTTGAGATCGGCCCGGACTAGTGTGTCGTGCATGCCTGTATCCATCGAGATGATCACCGTGGACTGTCGCGACGCCGAGGCGCTGGGCGCCTGGTGGGCCGAGCAGACCGGCGGCAGGGTGGTCGAGGAGAACGACGGGTGGTTCGTCGTGGTGAAGATGGCGGAGGGCCAGCCTGTGTTGGGATTCCAGCGGGTCGACGATCCGACTCCGGGCAAGAACCGGATGCATCTTGACGTCACCTCCGACGACGTGGACGCCGAGGTCTCCCGACTGGTCAGCGCAGGTGCCACCCACGAGTCCGAACACACCATGGGCGAACTCCGCTGGGTCACGCTTGCCGACCCCGAAGGCAACCTCTTCTGCGTCGGCGGGGGTCACTGAGCCGATGGGGCACCGCAACCCCGAGGCCCAGGCCGAGATCGACGCCCCGCTGGAGACCGTGTGGCAGGTGATGCTCGACGTGGACGCCTACGGCGAGTGGAACCCGTTCGTCGTCAAGGCCGAGTGCCCCACCCCGCCCGCGGTCGGCGACCCGATCCTGCTGCATGTCGTGTGGGCCAACGGCAAGGGCGTCACCTCGCCCGAGCGGATCAAGCAGGTCGACGGTCCGGTCACCGACGCGGCCGGTACGACGCGGGCCACGCTGGCCTATGTCTATGAGGGGCTGCCGGCCAAGCTGGGCCTGGTCCGCGGCACCCGCTACCAGCGCCTCGTCCAGGAGCCCGGCGGCCCTACGACGTACACGACGGCCGAGGAGTTCTCCGGGCCCCTGGTCAAGCTGGCCGGTCCGGGGCGGGTCGCCGAGGGATTCGCCCGCCACGCCCGCGCCCTCAAGGAACGGGCTGAATCGCTGGCAGGCTGAACGGCGTACCGCCGCCGACCGGCACGGTGAGGGCTCCGGTGGTGGCGCGGAGCCACACCTGGGCGCCCGCCTTGAGGGCGAGGGAGCGGGCGTGGGTGCGGGAGAGCACCACGGTGACCGGTGCGTCCCCGGTGCACACCGAGACGCGCACCTCGAAGCCGACCCGGAGCACCCGGTCGACCTCACCGGCGACCCACCCCGGCTGGGCGTGGGTGGCCAGATCGATGTCGTGCGGGCGGACCAGGCGCCCACCGAGGTTGGTCACCTCGCCGAGGAAGCCCATCACGAACTCGTTGGCCGGCTCGTCGTAGAGCTGGTCGGGCGTGCCGACCTGCTCGACGCGGCCCTGGTTGATCACCACGATCTCGTCGGCCACCTCGAGTGCTTCCTCCTGGTCATGGGTGACGAAGACGGTGGTCACGTGGACTTCGTCGTGGAGGCGGCGCAACCAGTCCCGCAGTTCCTTGCGCACCTTGGCATCCAGGGCTCCGAAGGGCTCGTCGAGGAGCAGCACGCTGGGTTCGACCGCCAGCGCCCGGGCCAGCGCCATCCGCTGCCGCTGCCCGCCGGAGAGCTGCGAGGGCAGCCGGTGCGCGAACTGGGAGAGGTGGACCAGGTCGAGCAGCTCGGCGACCCGCTCGGCGACCTCCTTCTTCGGGCGCTTGCGGATCTCCAGGCCGAAGGCGACGTTCTTCGCCACACTCAGGTGCTTGAAGACCGCGTAGTGCTGGAAGACGAAGCCGACGTTCCGCTTCTGCGGCGGCAGCCGGGTGGCGTCGGCGCCCTCGATGCGCACCGTTCCGGAATCTGCACTGTCGAGTCCGGCGATGATCCGCAGCAGGGTCGACTTGCCACCGCCGCTGGGGCCGAGCAGGGCAGTCAGTTGCCCGGTGGGGATCGAGACGTTGACGTCGTCGAGTGCCACGAAGTCGCCGAAGCGCTTGCTCACTGATCGAACTTCGATGCTCATCTGAGGGGACCTTTCTCGGGGACGGGACCAGGGGATGCCGGCGCTGGCGCGATGCCGCGGACCGGGGCGCTCACCGGTCACTCCTGGGGCGGATCAGGGCGACGACCACGATGCAGGCCACCGAGACCATCGCGAGCAGGAAGGCGGTGGCATAGGCGCCCTGCTGGTCGAAGTTGAGGTACTTCTCCTCCACCACCAAGGTGGCCGTGCGGGTCTCCCCGAGCACGTTGCCGGAGACGACCTTGACCGCGCCGAACTCGCCCAGCGAGCGGGCCAGGCTCAGCACCACGCCATAGACCACCGCCCACTTGATCGCCGGGAGCGTGATCCGCCAGAAGGTCTGCCGACCGTTGGCACCCAGGCTGCGTGCCGCCTGCTCCTGATCAGTGCCGATCTCCTTGAGGACCGGCACCACCTCACGAATCACCAGGGGCAGCGCGACGAACGCCGTGGCCAGGACCAGCCCCGGGGTGGCAAAGATGATCTGCAAGCCGTTGGCTTCCAGCGTCGGCCCGACCCAACCGTCACGTCCGCCGTAGACCAGCACCAGCGCGAGGCCGACCACGACCGGGGAGACCGAGAGCGGCAGGTCGATGAGCGCACTGAGCAGTCGCTTGCCCGGGAACTCATAGCGCACCAGCAGCAGGGAGACCCCGACGCCGAAGATCGTGTTGATCACCACGGCGACCACGGCCACCACCACGGTGAGGCGCAGCGCCGATACGGTGTCCGGGTCCTCGAAGAGCAACCGGATCCCGGTGAGGCCGTCCTCGAAGGTGTGGGTGACCACGAACGAGACCGGCCAAGCCACCAGCAGGAACAGGTACGCCGTCACGACCAGCCGCAACAGGTAGGTGACCGGCCCCTTGCGCGGACCGGACCTGACGGCGCGCGATCGGCTGGGGACGTCCTGGTCGGCACCGTCCTCGGCGAAGGCCGGGGCGACCTCTTCGATGACTTCAGCCACGACGAGCCACCCTTCTCTGGATGATGTCCAGGACGACGATCACGGCCAACGAGATGGCCAGCAGCACGACGGCGACGCTCGCAGCCCCGGCTGCGTTGTCGTTCTCGATGCTGCCGAGGATGCGGACCGAGGTGACCTCGGTCCTGTAGGGCAGGTTCCCCGAGAGCAGCACCAGGGAGCCGTATTCACTCACCCCACGGGCGAAGGAGAGCGCGGCGCCGGCAGTGATCGCGGGGGCCAGGCTGGGCAGGATGATCCGGCGGAACGTGGTGAACCGACTGGCGCCCAAGGAGAAGGCAGCCTCCTCGACGTCGTGCTCGAGCTCTTCGAGGACCGGCTGCACCATCCGCACCACGAACGGCAGCGTCACGAAGAGATAGGCCAGGAAGACCGACGACGGCTGGTTCGCCACGTCGAAGCCCAGGGGCGAGTCGATGCCATAGAGGGAGAGCAGCACCAGGCCGGCGACGATGGTGGGCAGGGCGAACGGGATGTCGATGAGCACCTCGAGGAATCCGCGTCCCCAGAACCGGTCGCGGACCAGCACCCAGGCGATCAACGTCCCCATGAAGACGTTGACCACGGTGACGGCGACCGCCGTGAAGACGGTCAACCGGATTGCGTGCGCCGTCTGCGGATTGGTGACCGTGGTGACGAAGTTCGACCAGCCGCCCTCGCTTGCCGTGATCACCACGGCGCAGAGCGGGATCAGCACCAGCAGGCTGAACCAGATCATCGCGATGCCGAGCCCGATGCCCGACGAGAGGTTCAGATTGGTCGACAGGATCGGCCGGCGGGAGACCGCCGGCCGATCGCTGGTGATGGTGGACGTGCTCACTGCGCCTTGCCGGACTTGGCGATGGCCTGGGTGACGATCCCGTCCTGCTCGTCGAAGAACTTCTTGGACAAGTCACTCCAGGAGACGAAGTCCTTCTCGACGGTGAGCAGGTTCGTCACCGCGGGGAACGGGTTCTTCGGGTCAGCCGCACCCGGGACCTCGCCACCGAAGTCGACGTCGTCACGGATCGGACGGAAGCCCTTGAGGGCGAACTGCTTCTGCCCCGCGTCGCTGAGCACGAAGTCGAGCCACTGCTGGGCCAACTCGGGGGCGTCCTTGAGCACGGCACCCGGGTTCTCGATGAGCAGCGTGGTCTCGGGGATGATGTATTCGAAGCCCTGGCCGTTCTGTGCCGCGAGGATGGCCTCGTTCTCATAGGCCATCAGCACGTCGCCGGTCCCACCGAGGAAGCCCGTGGTGGCGTCGCGGCCGCTATTGGGCAGCGAGACCACGTTCGCGAAGAACTTCTCAAGATATTCGGCGGCTTCGGCCTCGGTCCCGCCGGCAGTGATGACGGAGCCCCAGGCCGCGAGCGCGTTCCAGCGCGCGGCTCCCGAGGAGGCCGGGTTGGGCGTGACGATCTCGACGCCGGGCTTGATCAGGTCTTCCCAGGTCTGGATGTTCTTCGGGTTGCCCTCGCGGACCCCGAAGACCACGATCGAGCTGGACACGACGCCCTTGTTCTCACCCTGGTCCCAACTGGGGTCGACGAGTCCTTCGTCGACCAGGCGGGTCACGTCACTGGCCACGGAGAAGTGCACATAGTCGGCCTTCAGCCCGGAGACCACGGCCCGGCTCTGGTCGCCCGATGCGCCGTACGACGTGCGGAACTGGACGCCCTCGCCAGCGTCGGTCTTCTTGAACTCGTCGCCGATCGCCTTGT
This sequence comes from Nocardioides sp. AE5, assembly GCF_031844485.1. Lineage (NCBI taxonomy): Bacteria > Bacillati > Actinomycetota > Actinomycetes > Propionibacteriales > Nocardioidaceae > Nocardioides > Nocardioides sp. AE5. The sequence goes on along the minus strand of NZ_JAUZVI010000001.1, from coordinate 434,936 downwards.
TGGCCGCCTCGGGCACGGCAAATCCGACGATCGAGATCGTCTCCCCCTCGCCCGCGTTGCTGGAGCATCCCGTCACGGCCACTGCCGCCAGCGCGGCGAGCACCGCCACCGCTCGCTTGCCGAACCCTCGCTGCTGCTTCATCGGTTTCTCGCTTCCCTACCCCGGAGCACCCGGGCGTTTCTAGTAGTAGTGAATGTCGAGAAGATTAGGAGTCTTTGTTGATTTACTACTTTTTTGTCCACGATCTGGGACCAGGTGCCCGTCGGGCCTGCTGGCTTGCGTGATCGGGCGTACGCCGGTCGCCCGTGAGATCGCGCCGGCGCGCCACCGATGGCGGACTATGGTGGAAGGCGCAGCACGCCCAGTCAGAAGTTGTCGCCGGACAAGACTGGAACGTGTTTCAGTTTTGCCATACCCTCGGTATGGACACTCCGGACATTCACGCAGGAAGTAGGTAGGAGCGGTGGCCAAGCAGGTCAGGCGGTTGGACCGCGTCATCATCCGTTTTGCTGGGGACTCCGGGGACGGGATGCAGCTGACGGGTGATCGGTTCACTGTGGAATCGGCCGCGTTCGGCAATGACCTGGTGACGTTGCCGAACTTCCCTGCCGAGATCCGGGCACCGCAGGGCACGATCCCGGGTGTGTCGTCGTTCCAGGTGCACTTCGCGGATCACGACATCCTGACCGCTGGGGATGCGCCGGACGTGCTGGTGGCGATGAACCCGGCCGCGTTGAAGGCGAACCTGGGTGACCTGGCCAAGGGCGCGTCGATCATCGTGGACACCCACGACTTCACCACGCGCAACCTGACCAAGGCCGGTTATGCGGAGAACCCCCTCGATGACGACTCCACCGAGGGCGAGCTGGCCGGTTTCGACGTACATCCGGTGGACCTGACCGGAATGACCGTCGAAGCGGTCAAGGAGTACGGCCTCTCCCGCAAGGACGCGGCACGGGCGAAGAACATGTTCGCGCTCGGGTTGCTGTCGTGGATGTACGGGCGCCCCACCGAGACCACGATCGAGTTCCTGGCCAAGAAGTTCGCGAAGGTCCCCGACATCCGCGACGCCAACATCACCGCGTTCAAGGCGGGCTGGAACTTCGGCGAGACCACCGAGACGTTCATCGTCCAGTACGAGGTCGCACCGGCAGCGATGGCACCGGGCACCTACCGCAACATCTCCGGCAACCTGGCCCTGTCCTACGGCCTGGTCGCCGCCGGGGTGCAGTCGGGCCTGCCGGTCTTCCTGGGGTCCTACCCGATCACCCCGGCCTCCGACATCCTGCACGAGTTGTCCAAGCACAAGTCGTTCGGTGTGACCACCTTCCAGGCCGAGGACGAGATCGCCGGCGTCGGCTCGGCGATCGGCGCATCGTTCGCCGGACACCTCGGCGTCACCACCACCTCCGGGCCCGGTGTCGCGCTCAAGGGAGAGGCGATCGGGCTGGCGGTGATGACCGAACTGCCGCTGGTGGTGATCAACGTGCAACGCGGTGGCCCCTCCACAGGCCTGCCGACCAAGACCGAGCAGTCCGACCTGCTCCAGGCCATGTTCGGACGCAACGGCGAAGCACCCGTGCCGATCGTGGCGCCCCAGTCACCCGGTGACTGCTTCACCGCCGCCGTGGAAGCCGCCCGGATCGCCATCACCTACCGCACCCCCGTCATGCTGCTCTCCGACGGCTACCTGGCCAACGGCTCCGAACCGTGGTCCATCCCCGACATCGCCGACCTCCCGGTCATCGAACCGAACTTCGCCACCGGACCCAATGACGTCGACGCCAAGACCGGCGAAGAGGTGTTCTCCCCCTACAAGCGCGACGAAGCCACCCTGGCCAGGCCCTGGGCGATCCCCGGCACCCCCGGCCTGGAGCACCGCATCGGTGGGCTGGAGAAGGGCGACGGGCACGGCAACATCTCCTACGACCCCGCCAACCACGACCTGATGGTCCGCACCCGCCAGGCCAAGGTCGACGCCATCGCCGACTCCCTGCCACCCCTGGTCGTCGACGACCCCTCCGGAGCAGCGAAGGTGCTGGTCCTCGGCTGGGGATCGACGTACGGACCGATCGGCGCCGGATGCCGCCGCGTGCGCAAGGCCGGCTACAACGTCGCCCAGGTCCACCTGCGCCACCTCAACCCGTTCCCCAAGGACCTCGGCGACATCCTGAAGCGTTACGACAAGGTCCTCATCCCCGAGATGAACCTCGGCCAACTCTCCATGCTGATCCGCGCCAGATACCTCGTCGACGCCGTCGGCTACAACCAGGTCCGCGGCCTCCCCCTCAAGGCCGCCGCCCTCGCCGACGCTATCGCCGACCTCGTCTCCGAGGCCGAGGGGACCCCCGTGGATCTCACCGCAGCAGCCGCACAGGAAGCGATCTGACATGACCACCAACCAGACTGCAGACCTGCCGTTCCCCGGGCTTGCCGGCGTACCGACGCTGGGCGAGGGCGAGAAGCTGACCGGGAAGGACTTCACCAGCGACCAGGAGGTGCGCTGGTGCCCCGGGTGCGGTGACTACGCCGTCCTCAAGGCCGTCCAGTCCTTCCTGCCCACCCTGAACATCCGCCGCGAGAACGCCGTCTTCATCTCCGGCATCGGCTGCTCGAGCCGTTTCCCGTACTACCTCGACACCTACGGGATGCACTCCATCCACGGCCGCGCACCCTCGATCGCCACCGGTCTGGCCACCGCCCGCGAAGACCTCTCCGTCTTCGTCATCACCGGCGACGGCGACGCCCTGTCCATCGGCGGCAACCACCTCATCCACGCCCTGCGCCGCAACGTCAACATGACGATCCTGCTGTTCAACAACCGCATCTACGGACTCACCAAGGGCCAGTACTCCCCGACCTCCGAGATCGGAAAGGTCACCAAGTCCACCCCCGTCGGGTCCCTGGACCACCCCTTCAACCCCGTCTCCCTGGCACTCGGCGCCGAAGGCAGCTTCGTGGCCCGCACCATCGATTCGGACCGCAAGCACCTCACCAGCGTGCTCACCGCGGCCGCGGCTCACCGCGGCACCAGCTTCGTGGAGATCTACCAGAACTGCCCGATCTTCAACGACGGCGCCTTCGACGCCATCAAGAACCCCGACACCAAGGCCGAGGCCATCATCACCCTCGACCACGGCCAACCGATCACCTTCGGCGCCGTCGACGAGGAAACCGGCCACGGCGCCCTGGGCCTCGTCCGCTCCGCCAACGGCGGCGTCGAGGTCACCCAGACCGCCACGGCAGGCATCGAGAACATCCTCGTCCACGACGCCCACAACCCCGACCCCTCCACCGCCTTCGCGATCTCCCGGCTCACCGACTCCGGCTACCTCAACCAGACCCCCATCGGCATCTTCCGCCAGGTCGAACGCCCCTCCTACGACCACGAAGCACGCCAGCAGATCGCCACCGCCCAGGCCAGCACCACCACCAGCCCCACCCAGCGCCTGGAAGCACTGATCAACGGCGGGGACACCTGGACCGTGGTCTGAGGGCTCTGGACCGTGGTCTGAGGACTACAGTGCGCTTGTGAAGAGCAGGCCACCGCGCACCGAGTCCCAGACAGGCTTCGCCCTCGGCGTCGCGGCGTACGGGATCTGGGGCCTGTTCCCGCTGTACTGGCCGCTGCTGGAGCCTGCCGGTGCAGTCGAGATCCTGGCGCACCGGGTGCTCTGGTCGCTGGTCACGATCGGCGTGCTGATCGTCGCGCTGCGCCGAGTCACGCACCTGCGGGCGATCCTGCGCAATCCCCGGGTGCGCACGCTGCTCACCGTCGGTGCCGTGGTGATCGCGATCAACTGGGGCACCTACATCTGGGGGGTCAACAACGGCCACGTTGTCGAGGCGTCGCTGGGCTACTTCATCAATCCGCTGGTGACCATGCTGATGGGCGTGCTGATCCTGCGCGAGCGGCTGCGTCCCCTGCAGTGGGCTGCCCTGGGCGTCGCCGCCGCAGCCGTGGTCGTGATCACCGTGGACTACGGCCGCCTGCCGTGGGTGGCACTGGTCCTCGCGTTCTCGTTCGGCACCTATGGCCTGGCCAAGAAGCAGGCCAACACCGGCGCCGTGGAGAGCCTCGCCTTCGAGACCGTGGTGCTCGCACCGGTCGCGATCGGATACATCGCCTGGCTGGTGGCCACCGGGTCATCCAGCTTCGGCACCGAGGGGGCCGGGCACGCGCTGCTGATCACCTCCAGCGGTGCGATCACCGCCGTACCGTTGATCTGCTTCGGCGCCGCGGCGATCAGGCTGCCGATGGTGACCCTGGGCCTGTTGCAGTACCTCGCCCCGATCCTGCAGTTCGCCCTTGGCGTCTTCCTCTTCAACGAGGACATGCCGACCGGGCGCTGGATCGGCTTCGCGATGGTCTGGGCCGCCCTGATGGTCTTCACCTTCGAGGCGGTCCGACACCGGCGGCGCCAACTCCGGCTCACCGCCGAAGCCGCCGCCCTGTAACCCACCCTGTAACACACGAACGCTCAAGCGTTGATGCTCGAAAGCTCACTCGTTGATGTGTGGGCCGTCGATCCTTTGACGGATCCACCCGTCGGGTCCGGCAACGCTCGGCGCGGGGGCTTGGCGTCATCGCGGCGTACGACGTCAACGAATGAGCGCTCACACGTCAATGATTGAGCGTTCGCGACACAACGATGGAGCGTTCGTGTCAGACGTCGGTGATGCGGATGCCGGCGTGGGCCTTGTAGCGGCGGTTCGCGCTGATCAGGTTGGCGGTCAGCGCCTCGACCTGGTGGGCATTGCGCACCCGGCCGCCGTAGATTCCACGTACGCCGGGGATCACCGAGGCGAGCGCCTGGACGGTGTCGGTGGCCTCGCGGTCGTCACCCAGGACGAGTACGTCGGTCTCGATGGAGGCGACCTCCGGGTCCTCGAGCAGGACGGCGCTGACGTTGTGGAACGCACCCACCACGCGGCTCTGCGGCAGCAGGCCGAACGCCTGCTGGGTGGCGGAACCCTCCTCGACGTGGAGCGCGTAGGCGCCCTGCTTGTCGAAGCCCAGCGGGTTGACGCAGTCGACGACGATCTTGCCGGCCAGTTCACCCTCGAGGCTCTTCAGCAGTTCGCCGTGGCCGTCCCAGGGCACCACGACCAGGACGATGTCGCCCTGGGCCGCAGCACCGGCGTTGTCACTGCCGGTCACGGTGGCGCCGATCGCCTCGCTGAGTTCCGCGGCCGCTGCCGCGCCCTTCTCCTCGGTGCGGCTGCCGATCACGACGCGGAGTCCGGCCTGCGCGAAGCGGCGGGCCAGGCCACGGCCCTGGGGGCCGGTGCCGCCGAGCACGGCGATGGTGCGGTCGGTCAGGTCAATGGTGGATTCGCTCATGAGCGGGATGCTATTCCGTTACTCGCGAGTCACATTCATCGGTCCATCCGTGGACGGCACTACCGCTCCCCTGTGGTGGGTTTGCACCCTGCCGGCGCGGTGCACAGCCGCATGGACCGGGCTTTACAGCGGAGGAGGCGGGCACGGAGGGAGCGGGGCGCAGGGGCGGGCGGGGTGGGGCGTGTCCGGGGTCAGGAGGTGCGGGTGGCGACCACGTCGGCGAACGCCTCCAGCGCCTCGCGGACCGGGCCCCGCGGGAGTACTCCGAGCAGCTGCTTGGCCTCCTCGGCCCGCTGCACCACATAGGCACGCGCCTGATCCATGGCCGGGTGCTTGCGGAGCAGGTCGAGTGCCTCGGCATGCAGGGCGTCGTCGGTGAGGTCCAGCCCGAGCAGTTCCTTCAACCGGGCGTCCGCGGGGTCCTCCGAGGCCCGGGCCAGCAGGACCGGCAGGGTCGGCACGCCCTCACGCAGGTCGGTGCCCGGAGTCTTGCCGGACTCCTCGGACTCCGAGGCGATGTCGAGGATGTCGTCGGAGAGCTGGAAGGCGGTGCCGACCAGTTCGCCGTACGCCGCGAGCGCGTCCTCGATCTCCTGGCTCGCGCCGGAGAAGCGTGCGCCATAGAGCGCCGAGGTGGCGATCAGGGAACCGGTCTTGCCGGCCACCACGCGCAGGTGGTGCTCGACCGGATCGGTCCCCTCCGGCGGCGGTACCGTCTCCAGGATCTGGCCCTCGACCAGGCGGGTGAACGTCTGCGCCTGGACCTTCACCGCGGCAGCACCCAGGTCCGCGGTCAACTCCGACGACTTCGCGAAGAGGAAGTCACCGGTCAGGATCGCCACGTGGTTGTCCCAGCGGGCGTTGGCCGAGTCCGCGCCACGGCGCAGGTCCGCCTCGTCCATCACGTCGTCGTGGTACAGCGAGGCCAGGTGGGTCAACTCCACCACGCAGGCCGCGGTGACGACGTCCTCGGAGTCGGCACGAGGCCCGGTCTCCGCGGCGAGCAGCACCAGGAGCGGACGGAACCGCTTGCCCCCGGCGTGCATCAGGTGCCGGGCCGCGGTGGTGACGTACTCGGTCTCGCTGCGGATGTGCCCGCCCAGCGCCTCCTCGACCTCGACGAGGCGGGACTTCAGACGGGCCGCCAGCTCCTCGTCGAGGACGGGCAGCGCCAGCGCGGGGCCGGGGTTCTGGTCACTCACCTGAGGAATTCTCCCGCATGGGCCGCGAGATCCAGCACCGGGCCGGGCATGATCCCCAACACGACGGTGACCAGGACGCCGAGCACGATGGCGGCGCTGGTCAGCACGCTCGGCAACGCGACCGAGGGACCTTCCCCGGTGGGCTTGGCGAAGTACATGATCACGATGACCCGGATGTAGAAGAACGCGGCCAGCGCCGAGGTCAGCACGGCGATCACCACGACCAGCCACGCCCCACCCGACATCGCGGAGGCGAAGACCGCCCACTTGCCGGCGAATCCGGCAGTCAGCGGGATCCCGGCGAAGCCGAGCAGGAAGAGCGTCATCGCCCCGGCCAGCAGCGGCGACTCCTTGCCCAGCCCGGCCCAGCGCGACAGGTGGGTCGTCTCGCCGCCGGCGTCACGGACCAGGGAGACGATGGCGAACGCACCGACCGTCATGAACCCATAGGTGACCAGGTAGAACAGCACCGAACTGGTGGCGGTGATCTGTCCGCTCGCCCCTTCGTCCAAAGCCCGTACGCCGATCATGCCGGTGAGCAGGAACCCGGTGTGGGTGATCGAGGAGTAGGCGAGCAGGCGCTTGATGTCGCTCTGCGCGATCGCCAGCACGGCACCGATCACCATCGAGGCGACCGCGATCACCGCAAGCATCGGCTCCCAACTCCACCGCTCGGCACCGAAGGCGACGTAGAAGAGGCGGAGCAGTGCGCCGAACGCTGCGATCTTGGTGGCCGCCGCCATGAACGCGGTGACCTGCGTCGGGGCCCCCTGGTAGACGTCGGGCGTCCAGGAGTGGAACGGCACCGCGCCGACCTTGAAGAGCAGGCCGACCGCGATCAGGCCCATGCCCATCAGCAGCAGGCTGCGCGACTGGGTGCCATTGGTGATGCCCTCGGCGATCCCGGCATAGGTGAACGTGCCGGCATAGCCGTAGACCAGCGCGATGCCATAGATCACGAACCCGGAGGAGAACGCACCAAGCAGGAAGTACTTCAGCGCGGCTTCCTGGCTCAGCAGGCGACGGCGCCGGGCCAGGCCGGAGAGCAGGTAGAGCGGCAGCGAGAGGACCTCGAGGGCCACGAAGAAGGTGAGCAGGTCGTTCGCGGCGCAGAAGAGCATCATCCCGCCGAGGGCGAACATCATCAGCGGATAGACCTCGGTGTGGTCCAGTCGCTTGTTCACGGCCTCGCGCTCGGCCTCGGTGCCGGGCAGGGCGGCGGCCTGGCCGGCGAAGGCGGAGAGCCCGCCCTCCAGGCGCCGCTCGGCGAAGAGCAGCACCCCGGCGAAGCCGATCACCAGCAGCAGGCCCCACAGGAAGATCGCGGGTCCGTCCACGGCGACGGCACCCTCGGCGCCGATCAGGCCGCGGCCGGCCCCGTGGTCGTCCAGGCCGATGCCGACCCAGATCACGGTGCCCAGGGCGGCCAGGGTGCCGAGGCCGGCCAGGGTGGCCTGGACCGGGTAGCGCAGGGAGCGGGGCAGGAACGCCTCGAGGGCGATCCCGAGCAGGGCGACACCGAAGACCACCAGCAGCGGTGAGAGTTCGGCGTACTCGATGACGGGCTTGGTGAATTCCATCAGCGCTCACCCTCCATCTCGACGGGGCCCACCGTGGGCGGGGCGTCGGTCACCCCGACGTACTGCATGGTCGACTCCACGGCCGGGTTGATCACGTCGAGCATCGGCTGCGGATAGAACCCGAGGAGCACCATGACCAGCACCAGCGGAGCGATCGCGCCGATCTCCCTCGGGCCGACGTCGGTGAACGACTCGACCTGCGGGTGCGTCGGGCCGGTCATCACCTTCTGGTACATCCACAGCACGTAGATCGCGGCCAGCACGATGCCGGTCACCGCGAAGGCGCCGACCACCCAGTGGTGCGCGAACCCGCCGACCAGGACCAGGAACTCGCTGACGAAGGGCGACAACCCGGGCAGGCCGAGCGTGCCGAGGCCACCGATCAGGAAGAGCCCGGCCAGGATCGGGGCCTTCTTCTCCACTCCCCCGTGGTCGCTGATCAGCGCCGAACCGCGCCGGCGGATCAGGTAGCCGGCGACCAGGAAGAGGATCGCGGTGGCGACGCCGTGGTTGAACATGTAGAAGGTCGCCCCGGACATGCCCTGGGAGTTCATCACGAAGATGCCCAGCACGATGAAGCCGAAGTGCGACAGCGAGGTGAGCCCGATCAGGCGGAGCATGTCGTCCTGGCCGATCGCGAGCAGGGCGCCGTAGATGATGCTGATCACCGCGAGCGTGATCACCACTGGCGTGGCCCACTGCGATGCCTCGGGGAACATGCCCAGGCAGAACCGGAGCATGCCGTAGGTGCCGATCTTGTCCAGCACGCAGATCAGCAGCACGCTGGTGCCCGGCGTCGCGGCGGCCGTGGTGTCCGGCAGCCAGGTGTGCACCGGGAAGAGCGGCGCCTTGATCGCGAAGGCGATGAAGAAGCCGAGGAAGAGCCAGCGCCCCACGTTCTGGTCCAGGTCCAGGGTTGCCAGCTCCGCGATCAGGTACGTCGGGTGGCCGGCGTCGGCGGAGACGGCGTAGAGCCCCACCACGGAGGCCAGCATGACCAGGCCACCAGCGAGCATGTAGAGCAGGAACTTCACCGCCGCGCGGGCCCGCTGCGCCTGCTCCACGTGGCCGTAGTGGCCGATCAGGAAGTACGCCGGGATCAGCGTGGCCTCGAAGGCGACGTAGAAGAGGAAGACGTCCTGGGCCATGAAGACGACCAGGGCCATCGCCTGCATCGCCAGCATCCAGCCGAAGAAGGAGCCGGCCCTCGATGTCCCATCCTCGGCGTCCGCGTCGTTCCACGACGCCAGGATGACCACCGGCACCAGCAGCGTGGTGAGCAGGACCAGGGTGAGCCCGATCCCGTCCACGCCCAGGGCGTAGTGGGCACCGAAGGCGGGGATCCACTCGTGTAGTTCGACGAACTGCATGCCGCCGTCGGCGACGTACTTGACGGCCACCACGACCGAGAGGGCCAGGGCGACCAGGGAGGCGGCCAGGGCGACCTGCTTGGGCAGTTCCGAGCCGGGGCGGGCCGGGACCAGCGGGGCGGCGATCGCGCCGAGCAGCGGCACCAGGGCGATCAGGGTGAGCCAGGGGAACTCGTTCACAGCGCGCTCACCCCCATCAGCAGCACGACCAGCAGCGTGGCGCCGCCGAGCACCCAGACCGCATAGGAGCGGACGAACCCGTTCTGCAGCTTGCGGGCGACCCCGGCCAGGCCGCCGACGGCGTCTGCCTGGCCCATCACGGCGCCGTCGATCAGGCCGTCGTCGACGGCGGTCAGGCCGGCGACCAACTGGCGGCCGGGGTGGACCACCAGGGTGTCGTTGATGGCGTCACCGTAGAGGTCAGCACGGGCTGCCCTGGTGAACACGGAGACGTCCGTGGGTGCGACGCGGGGCACCGGGTTCCTTCCGATCGTGAGCCAGGCGACGGCCACTCCGAGGGCGACCACCGCGACCACGATGAGCGTGAGCGCGATGACCGGGAGCGGCAGGTCGTGGTGGTGCATCTCGCCGACCACCGGAGTGAGCCAGTCGACGATCCAGTTGCCGAGGAGCAGGAAGCCGCCGAGCACGGAAAAGGCAGCCAGGACGATCAGCGGGACCGTCATCACCTTCGGTGACTCGTGCGGGTGTACGTCGTCGGCCCAGCGCTTCTCGCCGAAGAACGTCATCAGCATCAGCCGCGTCATGTAGAACGCCGTGACACCGGCACCGATCAGGGCACAGACACCGATCAGGATGTTCTCCGCGAAGGCGGCCTCGATGATCTTGTCCTTGGACCAGAACCCGGAGAAGCCCGGGAATCCGATGATCGCCAGATAGCCCATCGCGAAGGTCCCGAAGGTGACCGGCAGGGCCTTCTGCAGGGCGCCGTAGTGGCGCATGTCGACGTCGTCGTTGGTCGCATGCATCACTGACCCGGCCCCGAGGAACATGTTGGCCTTGAAGAAGCCGTGGGTGATCAGGTGGAAGATCGCGAACGCATAGCCGGCCGGGCCGAGGCCGGCGCCGAGCATCATGTAGCCGATCTGGCTCATCGTGGAGCCAGCGAGCACCTTCTTGATGTCGTCCTTGGCGCAACCGATCACCGCACCCCACAGCAGGGTGACCACGGCGACCACGACCACGGCGGTCTGGGCGACCGGGGCGAACTCGTAGATGAAGTTGGACCGGGTGATCAGGTAGACCCCGGCGGTCACCATGGTGGCCGCGTGGATCAGCGCCGAGACCGGGGTCGGGCCCTCCATCGCGTCCAGCAGCCAGGCCTGCAGCGGGACCTGGGCGCTCTTGCCGCAGGCGCCGAGCAGGAGGAGCAGGCCGATCGCGGTCATCGTGGACTCGCTGGCGCCCTGGGCGGCGGCGCTGACGCCGGCGAAGGAGACGGTGCCGAAGGTGACGAAGATCAGCATGATCGCCAGCGACATCCCGATGTCGCCGACCCGGTTGATCACGAACGCCTTCTTGGCGGCCGCCGCGGCGCTGGGCTTGTGCTGCCAGAACCCGATCAGCAGGTACGACGCCAGGCCGACGCCCTCCCAGCCGAGGAAGACGACCAGGTAGTTGCCGGCCAGGACCAGGGTGAGCATGGCGGCAATGAAGAGGTTGAGGTAGGCGAAGAACCGGCGCCGCCGCTCGTCGTGCTCCATGTAGCCGATCGAGTAGATGTGGATCAGCGACCCGACCCCGGTGATCAGCAGCACGAAGAGGATGGAGAGCTGGTCGACCAGCAGGTCCATGCCGACCTCGAACCCACCGACGTCGATCCAGGTGAAGAGGTGCTGCAGCACCTGCCGGTCGTCACCGTCGCGGCCCATCAGGGCGAAGAACGTTGCCAGTCCGAGCGCGAAGGAGCCGAGCGCGGTCGCGGTGCCGAGCCAGTGGCCCCAAGGGTCGGTACGCCGTCCCCCCAGCAGCAGGATCGCGGCGCCGGCCAGCGGCAACGCGACCAGCAGCCAGGACAGCGAGAAGATGCCCTCGCTGGCCGCCGGGGTGATCACCGGGACCTCGGCTGCGAGCAGGGTGATGGATTCGAAACTCACGTCAGTCACCTCAGTACTTCAGCAGGCTCGCGTCGTCGACCGAGGCCGAGCGGCGGGTCCGGAAGATGGTCATGATGATCGCCAGCCCCACCACGACCTCGGCCGCAGCGACCACCATCACGAAGAAGGCGGCCACCTGTCCGTCCAGGTTGCTGTTGGCCTTGGCGAAAGTGACCAGGGCCAGGTTCGAGGCGTTGAGCATCAACTCGACGCACATGAAGACGACCAGGGCGTTGCGGCGGACCAGGACACCGACGCAGCCGATGGTGAACAGGATCGCCGAGAGGATGATGAACGGTTCGGTCTCCATCAGGACTCCTCCCCGTCCGCGCCCTGCCGGGTGTCACCGGGCGTCTCCTCGTCAGCGGCCGGGTCGGCCTCCGTGGCGATGCCGAGCTGTCGGCGGATCTCCTCGATGTCGCCGGCCATCGCCGGTCCCGAGCGCCCCACGCCACGCACTGCCAGGACCCGGGAGATCGAGGCCTCCGAGGCACTACCGTCGGGCAGCAGGGCGGGGGTGTCGACGGCGTTGTGCCGGGCGAAGACTCCGGGTGCCGGCAGCGGACCGGGGTGCTTGCCGGTCTCGGCGTACTCGCGCATCCGGCGTGCGGCCATGTCGGCCTGGCCCTCGCGGGGGGTGAGGCGCTCGCGGTGGGCGAGGACCATCGCGCCGAGTGCGGCGGTGATCAGCAGGGCTGCGGTCACCTCGAAGGCGAGGACGTACTTGCTGAACAGCAGGCTGGCCAGGCCCTCGACGTTGCCGCCGGCGTTGTCGTCGGCCAGATTGCCCATCGCGCTGAACGAGACCTGGGAGAGGGCGATCACCATCGTCAGGCCGAAGAGCAGACCGAAGACCCACGCGATCACCCGCTGCCCGCGGATGGTCTCGACCACCGAGTCGGAGGCGTCGACCCCGACCAGCATCACCACGAAGAGGAAGAGCATCAGGATGGCGCCGGTGTAGACGATGATCTGCACCGCGAAGAGGAACGGCGCCTCCAGCACGGCGTACAGCACGGCCAGCGACATCATCACCACGGCCAGCAGCAGGGCCGCGTGGACGGCCTTGCGCACGAAGAGGACGCCGAGGGCGGCCAGCACCATCACCGGAGCCAGGATCCAGAACGCGGTCACTGGCCGGCCCCCTGCTCGCTGGGGCGGGCCTTGAACTCACCGCGGTAGTAGTCGCCGTCGTCGTCGCCGATCAGCATCGCGTGCGGCGGCTGCTCCATGCCGGGCAACAGCGGCGCCAGCAGGTCGGACTTCTCATAGATCAGGTCGGCCCGGTTGTCGTCGGCGAGTTCGTATTCGTTGGTCATCGTCAACGCTCGGGTCGGGCAGGCCTCGATGCACAGCCCGCACAGGATGCAGCGCAGGTAGTTGATCTGGTAGACGCGGCCATAGCGCTCCCCGGGCGAGAACCGGCCCGAGTCGTGCTCGACACCGTCCTCGTCGACGACCGGGCCGTCCACGTTGGAGGCACCCTCGACATAGATCGCATCCGCCGGGCAGGCCCAGGCACAGAGCTCGCAGCCGATGCACTTCTCCAGCCCGTCCGGATAGCGGTTGAGCTGGTGGCGGCCGTGGAAGCGTGGCGCGGTGGGCAGCTTCTCGAAGGGGTACTGCTCGGTGACCACCTTGCGGAACATGGTCCGGAAGGTCACCCCGAACCCGGCGACCGGGTCCCACAGGCTGGCCTTCAGACCACGAGGCTCGTCAGTCATCGGTTCTCCTCCTCGAAGACGAGTGGTTCGGCACTGCCGCGCACGGCACCGGTGGCCGGCATCGGCGGCACCGGGAAGCTGCCCGGACGTACGTCGTCCCCGCCGTCGACGGGCTCCTGCGGCTCGGGCCGCTTCTCGGGGATGAACATCACCACGACGAAGACCGCCAGCATGACACCGGCCAGGATCAGCCACTGCTGGGTCTCCAGGCCGCCCTGCAGGTCGATCATCCGGACCACGGCGACCATGGCGACCCAGGCCAGGGCGACCGGGATCAGCACCTTCCAGCCGAACGCCATGAACTGGTCATAACGCAACCGCGGCAACGAACCGCGCAGCCAGATGAAGAGGAAGATGAAGCAGAAGACCTTGCCGAAGAACCACAACAGCGGCCAGTAGCCCTCGTTGGCGCCCTCCCAGAGGTGGGTGACGCCCCACGGGGCGCGCCAGCCGCCGAGGAAGAGGGTGGTCGCCAGGGCGGAGACGGTCGCCATGTTGATGTATTCGGCGAGGAAGAAGAGGGCGAACTTCAGCGAGGAATACTCGGTGTGGAAGCCACCGACCAGTTCACCCTCGGCCTCCGGGAGGTCGAACGGCGCCCGGTTGGTCTCGCCCACCATCGCGATCACGTAGATCACGAAGGAGGGCAGCAGCGCGATCACGAACCACCGGTCGGCCTGCGCCGCGACGATCTCGGAGGTCGACATCGAGCCGGCGTACAGGAAGACGGTGACCAGGGCGAGGCCCATCGCGACCTCGTAGGAGATCATCTGGGCGCTCGAGCGCAACCCGCCGAGCAGGGAGTACGTCGATCCCGACGACCACCCGCCGAGCACGATGCCGTAGATCCCCATCGAGGCGATCGCGAGCACGAAGAGCACCGCGACCGGCATGTCGGTCAACTGCAGCGGGGTCCGCTCGCCGAACATCGAGACCTCGGGGCCGAACGGGATCACCGAGAACGTCATGAAGGCGGCGATCGCGGCGATCACCGGGGCGATCACATAGACGACCTTGTCGGCCGCCTTGGGGATGATGTCCTCCTTGAACGCCAGCTTCACCCCGTCGGCCAGCGACTGCAGCAGCCCGAAGGGGCCGTGCACGTTGGGGCCGATCCGGTGCTGCATCCGGGCCACCACCCGGCGCTCCCACCAGATGTTGAACAGGGTGAGCAGGACCAGGACGACGAAGATCAGCACGGCCTTGACCAGGAGCAGCCACCACGGGTCGTTGCCGAACATGGCGAGACCGTTCATCGCGCCGCTCCCTTCTGCGTGCCGGGCTTGACGGCCTTGACCGTGACCGCGGAGCCGGGCGAGGCGAGGTCGACCAGGACCCCGTTGCCGTGGCTGTTGGCTGGCATCCAGACCGTGTCCTCGGGCAGGTCAGGGGCCGCCACCACCGGCAGCGTCACCTCGCCGCGGTCACCGGTCAGGGTGACGTGGGTGGCGCCGGCCAGCACGTCGTACGTCGCCTGCGGCACCGCCACCACCGCCGGGCGGGCGGTCCGGGCCAGCGCGCTGTCGCCCATCTGGAGGGTGCCGTTGTCCAGCAGGTGCTTCCAGGTGGAGAGCCAGAACTTGTTGCGGGCCAGGCGGCGCGCCTTCACCTTCGGCTCCGGACCGGCCGGGGCACGGTCACCGTCCCACGGGCCCATCTCCTCCATCTGGCGGCGCACCTCGGGCACCGTGCGGAACCCGAGCGCGAGCCCGGACTCCTCCGCGATCCCGGCCAGCACCCGCAGGTCGGGCAGGGAGCCGGGGTTGGTGAAGACCGCCTCGAAGGGACGCGGGCGCCCCTCCCAGGTGACGAAGGTGCCGGCCTTGTCGCTGACCGGAGCCACCGGGAAGACCACGTCCGCGGCGCGGGTGACGTCGGTGGCGCGCTGCTCCAGGGCCACCACGAAGCCGGCCGCGTCGATCGCGGCACGGGCCGCGGCCGGGTCGGCCAGGTCGTCGGGGTCGACACCGCCGATGACCAGCCCACCGAGCTCACCGGCAGCGGCCGCCTTGACGATCGCGTCGCCGTCGCGTCCCGGGACCTCGGGCAGGGCGTCGACGCCCCAGGCCGTGGCCGCGTCCACCCGGGCCGCGGCATCGGCGACGGGGCGTCCGCCGGGCAGCAGGTTGGGCAGGCAGCCCGCCTCGAGTGCCCCACGGTCACCGGCCCGGCGCGGCACCCAGGCCAGCCGGGCGCCGGTGGTGCGGGCCAGCTCGGCGGCAGCACGCAGGGCACCGGGCACCGTCGCGAGCCGCTCCCCGACCAGGATCACCGCACGCCCGTCGAGGGCCACCTCGGCATCGTCGGCCAGTGCGGCCAGGGCAGTGCCCTCGTCACCGGCGGAGGTGGGCACCACCCGGGCGCCGAGCTTGGCCAGGCCACGGGTGGTGAAGGGGGCCAGGGCGACCACCGACAGGCCCTTGCGCGCGGCCTTGCGCAGGCGCAGGAAGATCGTGCCGGCCTCGTCCTCGGGCTCGAGCCCGGCCAGGACCACGACGCTGGCCTGCTCCAGGTCTGCATAGGTGACCGGCATCCGCAGCACCACCTCGGAGGCGAGGAAGTCCGCCTCCTCGGCCGAGTGCGGGCGGGCCCGGAAGTCGATGTCGTTGGTGCCGAGCACCACCCGGGCGAACTTGGCGTAGGCGTAGGCGTCCTCGGCGCTCAACCGGCCGCCGGTGAGGACCCCCACTCCCCCCGCGGCGCGGGCCGCGGCCAGGCCGCGGGCAGCCACCGTGAACGCCTCGGGCCACGACGCGGCGCGGAGTTCACCGGTGCCGCCGTCCTCGACCCGGTCGCGGACCAGCGGGTGGGTGAGCCGGTCCGGCGTACGGGCATAGCCGAAGGCGAACCGGTCCTTGTCGGTGATCCACTCCTCGTTGACCTCCGGATCGTCGCCGGAGAGGCGGCGCATCACCTTGCCGCGGCGGTGGTCCACCCGGATCGCCGCGCCACAGGCGTCGTGCTCGCCCACGGCCGGCGTGGAGACCAGGTCGAAGGGGCGGGAGCGGAACCGGTAGTCGACGCTGGTCAACGCCCCCACCGGGCAGATCTGGATGGTGTTGCCGGCGAAGTAGGAGAGGAACGGCGCGTCCTCGGCGATGCCGATCTGCTGCTGCGCGCCGCGCTCGACCAGCGAGATGAACGGGTCACCGGCGATCTCGTCGGCGAAGCGGGTGCACCGCTGGCACACGATGCAGCGCTCCCGGTCCAGCAGGATCTGCGGGGAGAGGTTGATCGGCTTGGCGAAGGTCCGCTTCACGCCACCGCCCTCGGGGCCGGAGAAGCGCGACTCGCCACGGCCGTTCGACATGGCCTGGTTCTGCAGCGGGCACTCGCCGCCCTTGTCGCACACGGGGCAGTCGAGCGGGTGGTTGATCAGCAGGAACTCCATGATCCCCTGCTGCGCCTTGTCCGCCACCCCGGAGGTGGCCTGGGTCTCGACGACCATGCCCTCGGCGACCGGCAGGGTGCACGAGGCCTGCGGCTTCGGCATCCCGCGGCCGTTGCCGGCGTCGGGGACCTCGACCAGGCACTGGCGGCAGGCCCCGACCGGGGCCAGCAACGGGTGGTCGCAGAATCGCGGGACCTGGACGCCCATCTGCTCGGCGGCACGGATCACCAGGGTGTCCTTGGGGACACTGACCTGGACCCCGTCGATGGTCAGGGTGACGAGGTCGGTCTTCTCGACCTGGCCCTGCTGGGGCGTGGTGCTCACGCCGTCACCTCCTGCTCTGCCCACACGGCGCTCCGTGCGGGGTCGAAGGGGCAGCCGCCCCCGGTGAGGTGGGCGAGGTATTCGTCGCGGAAGTACTGGATCGACGAGGTGATCGGGCTGGTGGCGCCGTCACCGAGTGCGCAGAAGGCACGACCCAGGATGTTGTCGCACTGGTCGAGCAGCAACTCCAGGTCAGCCTCGGAGCCGTTGCCCTGCTCCAGGCGGGTCAGCACCTGGGCCAGCCAGTAGGTGCCCTCGCGGCACGGCGTGCACTTGCCGCACGACTCGTGCTTGTAGAACTCGGTCCAGCGGAGCACCGCGCGCACCACGCAGGTGGTCTCGTCGAAGACCTGGAGCGCGCGGGTGCCCAGCATCGACCCGGCAGCCCCGACGGCCTCGTAGTCCAGCGGCATGTCGAGGTGTTCGGCGGTGAGCAGCGGCGTACTCGATCCACCGGGGGTCCAGAACTTCAGCTCGTGGCCCTCGCGCATCCCGCCGCCGAGCTCGAGCAACTCACGCAGGGTGATCCCCAGCGGCGCCTCGTACTGCCCCGGCCGCTTCACGTGGCCCGAGAGCGAATAGATCACGAACCCCTTGGACTTCTCGGTGCCGAGGCTGGAGAACCAGTCCGCGCCGCGGCCGATGATCGCCGGGACCGAGGCGATCGACTCGACGTTGTTGATCACCGTCGGGCTGGCGTAGAGGCCGGCCACGGCGGGGAACGGCGGGCGCAGGCGCGGCTGGCCGCGGCGTCCTTCCAGGGAGTCGAGCAGCGCGGTCTCCTCACCACAGATGTAGGCACCGGCACCGGCGTGGATCACCAGGTCCAGGTCATAGCCCGAGCCGTGGATGTCCTTGCCGAGGTGGCCGGCGGCGTACGCCTCGCGGACCGCGTTCTGCAGCCGGCGTACGACGTGGAGCACCTCGCCACGCACGTAGATGAAGGCGCGGTTGGCCCGGATCGCGTAGGAGGAGATGATCACGCCCTCGACCAGGGTGTGCGGGCTGGCCATCATCAGCGGGATGTCCTTGCAGGTGCCCGGCTCGGACTCGTCCGCGTTGACCACGAGGTACTTGGGGTTCGGGTTGTCCTGCGGGATGAAGGACCACTTCATCCCGGTCGGGAAACCGGCACCGCCGCGGCCACGCAGGCCGGAGTCCTTCACTGCGGTGATCACGTCGTCGGGGCTCATCGCGAACGCCTTGTCGATCGCGGCGTACCCGCCCTGCGCCTGGTAGGAGTCGATCGTCCAGCTGCGCTCGGCGTCCCAGTTGTCGGTGAGGACCGGGGTCAACGTGTCACTCATGCCTTGCCCTCCTCGCTCTGCGGTGCGGCCTCGTCGGCGTTGTCCGCGGTCCAGCCACGCTCGCGGGCGATCTCCAGGCCTGCCAGCGATGCCGGGCCGGCCGCGGGGCCGTCGTCGGCGCGGCCGTCGGGGAAGCCGGCGAGCACCCGCTCCGCCTCGCGCCAGGTGCACAGCCGGGGACCGCGGGTGGAGTGGACCTCGTTGCCGGCACGCAGGTCGTCGACCAGTTGCGTCGCGGACTCCGGGGTCTGGTTGTCCATGAACTCCCAGTTGACCATCACCACCGGCGCGTAGTCGCAGGCCGCGTTGCACTCGACGTGTTCCAGGGAGACGGTGTGGGTGTCGCCCTCGCGGGCGGGTGCGGTCTCGTCGTTGCCGACCTCGAGGTGGTCCTTGAGCCGCTCGAAGATCAGGTCGCCGCCCATCACCGCACAGAGCGTGTTGGTGCAGACGCCGACGTGGTAGTCGCCGACCGGGCGGCGCTTGTACATCGTGTAGAAGGTGGCCACCCCGGAGACCTCGGCGGCGCTGATGCCGAGGATCTCGGCGCATGCCTCGATCCCCGCGGGCGTCACCTTGCCCTGGGCGCTCTGCACCAGGTGCAGCATCGGCAGCAGGCCCGATCGTGCCTGCGGATAGCGCGCCGCGATCTCGCGCAACTCGGCGTACGTCGTGTCGTCGAGGCGCTCGCTCACTGTGCCCTCCTGCTCGCTCACCGGTCCACCCCTCCCATCACCGGGTCGATGCTGGCGATCGCCACGATCACGTCGGAGACCATGCCGCCCTCGCTCATCACGCTCGTCGCCTGCAGGTTGGTGAACGACGGGTCCCGGAAGTGCGCCCGGAACGGTCGGGTGCCGCCGTCGGAGACCACGTGCGCGCCGAGTTCGCCGCGGGGCGACTCGACCGCGACGTACGCCTGGCCGGGCGGGACCCGGAAGCCCTCGGTGACCAGCTTGAAGTGGTGGATCAGTGCCTCCATCGACTCACCCATGATGTGGCGGATGTGGTCGAGGCTGTTGCCCATGCCGTCGGAGCCGATGGCGAGCTGGGAGGGCCAGGCGATCTTCTTGTCGCCCACCATCACCGGGGCGCCCTCGAGGCCGGCCAGCCGCTCGGCGCACTGCTCGACGATCCGCAGCGACTCCCACATCTCGTTGAGCCGGATCCGGAAGCGGCCATAGGAGTCGCAGGTGTCCCAGGTCTGCACGTCGAACTCATAGTCCTGATAGCCCGAATAGGGCTGGGTCTTGCGCAGGTCCCAGGCATAGCCGGTGGAGCGGAGCACCGGACCGGTCAGCCCGAGCGCCAGGCACCCCTCGAGGTCGAGGTGGCCGACGTCGACCAGGCGGGCCTTGAAGATCGGGTTGGCGTTGCACAGGTCGGCGTACTCCGGCAGGCGCTTCTTCATCAGCTTGATGAAGTCGCGGATCTCGTCCAGGGCGCCCGGGGGCAGGTCCTGGGCGACGCCGCCGGGGCGGATGAAGGCGTGGTTCATCCGCAGGCCGGTGATCAGTTCGAAGAGGTCGAGGACCAGTTCGCGCTCGCGGAAGCCGATCGTCATCACGGTCAGCGCGCCGATCTCCATGCCGCCGGTGGCGATGGCGACCAGGTGCGAGGAGATCCGGTTCAGCTCGGAGAGCAGGACCCGCATCACCTGGGCCTTCTCCGGGATGTCGTCCTCGATGTCCAGCAAGCGCTCCACGCCGAGGCAGTAGGTCAACTCGTTGTGGAACGGGGAGAGGTAGTCCATCCGGGTGCAGAAGGTGACGCCTTGGACCCAGGAGCGGAACTCCATGTTCTTCTCGATGCCGGTGTGCAGATAGCCGATGCCGCACCGGGCCTCGGTGACGGTCTCGCCCTCGAGTTCGAGGATCAGGCGGAGCACGCCGTGGGTGGAGGGGTGCTGGGGACCCATGTTGACCACGATCCGCTCGTGGTCGCCCTCGGCGATGCTGTCCGAGATCGAGTCCCAGTCCTGGCCGGTGACGGTGAAGACCTTGCCCTGGCTGGTCTCCGCACTGCCGGCGTACATGTCCTGCGTGGCTTCACTCACGAGTACGACCTCCGCTGGTCCGGCGGCGGGATGGTGCCGCCCTTGTATTCCACGCCGATCCCACCCAGCGGATAGTCCTTGCGCTGCGGGTGGCCGGGCCAGTCATCAGGCATCTGGATCCGGGCCAGGGACGGGTGGCCGTCGAAGATGATCCCGAAGAAGTCCCAGGTCTCGCGCTCGTGCCAGTCCAGGGTCGGGTACGTCGCGACCAGGCTGGGGATGTGCGGGTTCGCGTCCGGCACCGCCACCTCGAGGCGGATCCGGCGGTTCCAGGTCATCGAGGCCAGGTGGTAGACCGCGTGCAGTTCGCGTCCGGCGTCCTCGGGGTAGTGCACCCCGCTCACGCCGGAGGCGAACTCGAACCGCAGGTCCGGCTGGTTGCGCAGCCGCTCGGCCGCCTCCACCAGGTTCTCGGGGGCGATGTGGAAGGTGATCTCGCCGCGATGGATGACCACCTTGTCCACCAGGCCGTCCAGTCCGTCGGCCACGGTGTCGAACCATCCGCCGTACGGGCGCTGCGCCGCGCCGGGGAAGACGGTCGGCTTGACCAGGCCGCCGTAGCCGGAGGTGTCACCACTCCCCTTCACGCCGAACATCCCGGTCCGTACGCCGACCACGTCCGGCTGGGCGGGCCCGGTCGGGGCAGGCAGGTTCTCCGGGGACTGCTTCTCGTCGCTCATCGCTGTGCCCCCTGTGCGATGAGCCCTGCGGGGCTCACCTCCGGCACACCTCGTGCCTCGGCGTACCTCCGGCTCACTCCTCGTCTCATCGCATGAGCCCCTTCATCCGGGACGTCGGCAGCGCGTTGAGGCCCGCGTTCTCGAGCTCGGTGATCTGGGCGGCGCGGTTCTTGCCGAGCTTGGTGTTCTGCACCTGGTCGTGGAGCTTGAGGATCGCGTCGATCAGCATCTCCGGGCGGGGCGGACAACCGGGCAGGTACATGTCGACCGGCACCACGTGGTCGACGCCCTGGACGATC
Organism: Nocardioides sp. AE5; assembly: GCF_031844485.1. Lineage (NCBI taxonomy): Bacteria > Bacillati > Actinomycetota > Actinomycetes > Propionibacteriales > Nocardioidaceae > Nocardioides > Nocardioides sp. AE5. The sequence goes on along the minus strand of NZ_JAUZVI010000001.1, from coordinate 413,541 downwards.
GCGTAGTTGTTGAACATGCCGCCGGAGCTGGCACACACACCCATCGCGAGCACCCACTTGGGCTCGGCCATCTGGTCATAGATCTGGCGCAGGACCGGCGCCATCTTCTGGCTCACCCGCCCGGCGACGATCATCAGGTCGGCCTGGCGCGGGCTGGCCCGGAAGACCTCCATCCCGAACCGGGCGAGGTCATACTTCGGGCCGCCGGAGGTCATCATCTCGATGGCGCAGCAGGCCAGGCCGAAGGTCGCCGGCCAGAAGGACGCCTTGCGCATGTAGCCGGCGAGTCCCTCTACCGAAGTGAGCAGGACACCGCTGGGGAGCTTCTCCTCGATACCCATGGGTCAGTCCCAGTCCAATCCGCCACGTCGCCACTCATAGACGTAGGCCAAGGTGATGTTGAAGAGGAAGAGGAAGACGGCGAAGAGGCCGAACCAGGCCAGCTCGTCGAAGTAGATCGCCCACGGCACCAGGAACATGATCTCGACGTCGAAGATGATGAACGTCATCGCGACCGTGTAGTACTTCACCGGGAACCGGCCACCGCCGTACGGCTGCGGCGTCGGGTCGATGCCGCACTCATAGGAGTCGAGGCGGGCACGGTTGTAGCGCTTGGGACCGGTGAAATAACTGATCGCGACCGAGAAGATCGCGAAGCCGGCGGCCAGCGCTCCCAGGTAGAGGACCGGGGTGTAGAGCTCCATCAGTCGATCGCCTCCAGGTCAGGCATCGGTTCAGGCATTGGGCGCCGCCTTGCTGAGCACGTTGATCACGCGGTCATGGAAGTCACCGTCGCGGGGGTCGGTCAGGTTCGCCATCAGCTTGAGGGTGAACCGCATCAGGCCCGGGCGGGGCAGTCCGTGCCGGGTGGCCTGCTTCATGAAGGTCGGGTTGCCGACCATCTTCGCGAAGACGCGACCCAGGGTGAAGTAGCCGCCGTACGCCGCGTCCATCGCCGCCGGGTAGGCCTCCAGCACCCGCTCACGCCCCGGTCCCGGCAGCCGGCCGAGCGCCTGCACCACGATCTCGGCTGCGGTCTTGCCGGCCTCGAGGGCATAGTCGATCCCCTCGCCGTTGAACGGGTTGACCATGCCGCCGGAGTCACCGACCAGGAGCATCCCGCGGCGGTAGTGCGGCTTGCGGTTGAAGCCCATCGGCAGCGCGGCCGAGCGGATCGGCGCGGTCAGGTTCTCGTCGCGGAAGCCGAACTCGGCCGGGGTCTGGGCCAGCCAGCGCCGCATCGAGTCCTTGTAATCCATGTTCTGGAAGGCCGGGCTGGTGTTGAGGATGCCGAGTCCGACGTTGGCGGTGCCGTCGCCGAGCGGGAAGATCCAGCCATAGCCGGGGAGCTTGTTGGACTCGTTCGGCTTGCCGTCCCACAGCTCCAGCCACGACTCCATGTAGTCGTCGTCGTGCATCGGCGTCTCGTAATAGGCGCGGCAGGCCACCGCCATCGGCCGGTTCTCGCGCCGCTCGATGCCCAGCGCGGTGGCCATCCGGGCGCTGACGCCGTCGCAGGCGATCACGATCGGGGCACGGAACTCGACCTCGTCACCGCTGCGACGTCCGTTGTCGTCGACCGGGCGGGCGGTCACGCCGACGACGCGGCCGGTGCGCGGGTCCAGGATCGGCCCGGTGACCGAGGTCCGCTCCATCAGGCGCGCGCCTGCCTTCTGGGCGTGGCGGGCGAGGAGTTCGTCGAGGTCCATCCGGGCGCGGGCCATCCCGAACGGGGGGTACGTCGTGAGGTCGGGCCAGGGCAGTTCGATGCGGTGGCCGGCGCCGATGATGCGCAGTCCCTTGTTCTTCTGCCATCCCGGGGCGTCGAGGTCGAAGCCCATGCCGAGCAGTTGCTTGACCGCGCGCGGGGTGAGTCCGTCGCCGCAGACCTTGTCGCGGGGGAATGCGGTCTTCTCGAGGAGGAGGACGTCGATGCCTGCCGAGGCGAGGTGATAGGCCGTGGCGGCACCGGCCGGACCGGCACCCACCACGATCACCTGTGCCACTCGCTCCGCTCCGGGAGCCATGGCGGCAGCGGTCATCGGGTCCTCAATTCCGTCGGAGTCTCGGTCACGCATGTGACTTTGTGAACTACTTCACATGGTGGCGTGCGCCACAGTCTAGGACTCCGGAATGACGGATGTGAACCGGGGTGGGGAACCAATCCGGATTGCCCGATTCGCCGCCTGACCTGCGGATTTAGGTCACAATCTCGTGTCGTAATTCGTCGGTGTCGGCGGTCGGAAAAATGCCCCTGCGTGCCGAAGGACATGCAGTCGAGCCGAGCTCGACGATCCGTGAGCGCGCCACCGCCGACAACGGTGCGCACTGCATGTCCGTTCGCACGGTCATCGCCGCCCTCCGGCTCGCTCCTCGGGTCAGGAGGTGGCCCGGTGGAGCGCGACGATGCCGCCACTCAGGTTCCGGATCTCGCAGTTCGTCCAGCCGGCCTTGTGGATCAGCCGGGCCAGGCCCTGCTGGTCGGGCCAGGCGCGGATCGACTCGGCCAGGTAGACGTAGGCGTCCGGCGAGGAGGAGACCGTCCGCGCGATCGACGGCAGCGCGCGCATCAGGTAGTTGATGTAGACCGCACGGAACGCCGCGTTGGTCGGGTGGCTGAACTCGCAGACCACCAGGCGTCCGCCCGGACGGGTCACCCGGCGCATCTCGCGCAGGCCCGCCTCGGTGTCGACGATGTTGCGCAGGCCGAAGGAGATCGTGGCCGCGTCGAAGGTGTCGTCGGCGAACGGGAGTTGGGTGCCGTCCCCGGCAGTGAACGGCAGGTGCGGCAGCGACTGCTTGCCGACCCGGAGCATCCCGATCGAGAAGTCGCACGGCACCACGGTGGCGCCCGCATCGGCGAAGGGCTGCGAGGAGGTCCCGGTGCCGGCCGCCAGGTCCAGGACCAGCTCCCCGGGGCGCGGCGCCACGGCGCGGATCACGTCCTTGCGCCAGCGCCGGTCCTGCCCGAGGGAGAGCACGTCGTTGGTGATGTCATAGCGGCGCGCGACCGCGTCGAACATGCGTCGTACGTCGTGGGGATCCTTGTCCAGCTCGGCTCGGGTCACGGAGCAAACCCTAACCAGCGACAATTGTGACCAAGATCCGGGCAACCAAATGCTGCATTGACGCGTCTAGCACTGTGAGACTGGTTGTTCACAGCAAGACTTGGAGGCATACGGATGCGCGCCGTGCGGATCTTTTTCATCACCCTGCTGACCGTGGCACTCATGTCCGCCGCGGCCTACGGCACCGGCGTGGCAGTCAAGCACTTCGGTGAGGAGGACACCGTCCCGGCGTCCTCCCCGCAGGATGTGCCGTCGGAGCCCTCCGATGCACCCACCTCCGAGTCGACCCCGGACGCCGAGCCGACCGAGGACCCGGCCCCTTCCGAGGAGCCCACCGAGACCGAGGCGCCGGAGCCCGAGCCGGTCCTGTCCCCCGGCGACACCGGTGAGCAGGTCCGCGAGTTGCAGCACCGCCTCTTCCAGACCGCGTGGCTGCCCGAGACCACCACCGGCACCTACGACGACGCGACCACCGCTGCGGTGAAGGGCTTCCAGGAGAAGCGCGACTTCGAGGCCACCGGCATCGTTGACCAGCAGACCTGGGACAAGCTCGTGGAGATGACCGAGACGCCCACCCACGACCAGATGTTCAACGTGCTCAAGCCGGGGCCGAAGCTGCTCGGCGAGGGCGACACCGGCGACAAGGTCCGCGACCTGCAGGCCCGCCTGAAGCAGATCGCCTGGTATTCCGGCAGCGTCACCGACACCTACGGCCCCGAGACCACCGCCGCGGTGAAGGGCTTCCAGGAGAAGCGGAAGATCCCGGCCACCGGCGAGGTCGACCAGCGGACCATGGACCGCCTGCTCGCGATGACCCGCAAGCCGACCCACAACGAACTGCACAACATCATCCCCAAGACCGGCAAGAACACCGACGCCCCGCTCGACGAGCGGTGCCTGAGCGGCCGGGTGCTCTGCATCGACAAGACCAGCAACTCGCTGCGCTGGGTGGTCGACGGCCAGGTGCTGACCGCCTTCGACGTCCGCTTCGGCAGCGCCGAGATGCCGACCCGCGAGGGAGCGTTCAAGGTCAACTCGAAGTCGCGCAACCACGTGTCGTCGATCTATCACACGTCGATGCCGTTCGCGATGTTCTTCTCCGGCGGCCAAGCCGTCCACTACTCGCCGGACTTCGCCGCCCGCGGCTACAACGGCGCCTCCCACGGCTGCGTGAACGTGCGCGACCGGGCCGGCATCGAGGCCCTCTTCGACCAGGTGAAGGTCGGCGACAAGGTCATCGTCTACCGCTCCTGAGCCCACCACGCGCGACGCGACCCACGGTCCTGCCCATGGCGGTCCGCCCGGAAAGCACGGGCTGGCCGCCACGGGCGTAGGCTGACCCCTCGTGACGATCCAGCAGAGCAGCGGCGAGCGGTACGTCGTACGCACGTCGCCCGTCGATCCGGCCGACGTGCCGGACCTGCTCGCCCTGCTGCCGGCCGACGCGCCGCTGAGCTGGATCCGTAACGGCGAGGGCTTGGTCGCCCACGGGGTCACTGCGATCGTGCGCACCACGGGGCACACCCGCTTCTCCGACGCCGCCAAGTGGTGGAAGGAGACGGTGGCCCGGATGGACGTCGTCGACGAGGTCGGCGAACCCGGGACCGGCCCGCTCTGCTTCGGCAGCTTCGCCTTCGCCGACGAACCCGGCACCTCGGTCCTGGTGCTGCCGCGGGTGGTGATCGGGCGCCGTGGCGACCTGGCCTGGGTCACCACCGTGGACGACGCCCGCGTCGACCTGGCGCCGGTCGCGCTGCCGCAGGCGCCGGTGGTCACCTTTGCCGACGGCGCCCGCAACGGCGAGGAATGGATGGGCGTCGTCTCCGACGCCGTGGCACGGATCAACCGCGGCGACCTGTCCAAGGTTGTGCTGGCCCGCGACCTGGTGGCGACCTCCGACACCGTCGTCGACCCTCGCTGGCCACTGCGCCAACTCGCCGCGACGTACCCGACGTGCTGGACGTTCCACGTCGACGGCCTCCTCGGCGCCACCCCGGAGATGCTGGTGCGGCGCGAGCGCGGCCTGGTCACCTCACGGGTGCTGGCCGGCACCATCCGGCGCACCGGCAACGACGAGCGTGACCTGGCCCTGGCCGCCACCTTGGCCCGCAGTTCCAAGGACCTCGAGGAGCACGAGTACGCCGTCCGCTCGGTCGCCGACGCCCTGGAGCCGCACTGCTCGTCGATGAACGTGCCCGAGGCGCCCTTCGTCCTGCACCTGCCCAACGTGATGCACCTGGCCACCGACGTGGCCGGGGTGGTCCACGACGCCGAGACCGTCTCCTCGCTCGACCTGGCCGCCGCGTTGCATCCCTCGGCCGCGGTCGGCGGCACCCCGACCGAGCTCGCCACCGCCCTGATCACCGAGATCGAGGGGATGGATCGCGGCCGCTATGCCGGGCCCGTCGGCTGGATGGACGCCACCGGTGACGGCGAATGGGGCATCGCGCTCCGCTCGGCCCACATCGACGGCGCGACCGTGCGCCTCTTCGCCGGCTGCGGCATCGTCGGCGACTCCGACCCCGAGGCCGAACTCGCCGAGTCGCAGGCCAAGTTCGTCCCGGTCCGCGACGCCCTCACCGCAGGCTCCTGAGCGCGCCCCTCTCCCCCTTGTAACGCGGGGTTGCCGTCGCTTGAGTAGCGCTACGACGCGCCGATTCGTCGACACCACCGCACAAGTGCCGCCGTACGCCGCCACCTCGCCACCCGCTTGAACCGTCCAGCACCGTGGCATCCAGGTCAGTGCGCGATCAGTTCCTGCACGCAGGCGCTGGCAGCGAGTTGACCAGCCGCGGCAGCCGCCAGCACCGAGGCCATCGGCATCGGGTACGCCGCACGGTGGGCCAGGTCGCCGGCCGCGAAGACGCCGGGGCGCGACGTACGTCCGAAGTCGTCGATCGCAATGCACCCGCTCGCTTGCAGGTCCAGGCCGAGTTGCCCGGCGAACGGCGCTGCCTGCACGAAGCGTCCGGTGGCGACGAAGAGCCCTGCCACCGTGACCTCTCCCCCAGCCAGCGAGACCCACACCCCATCGCCAGCGGCCTCGAAGCCCAGCAGGGCACGGTCGTCGACGGTTGCACCCGCACGCTCGATGGCGGCAAGCGCTTCGGGGGCCAGGTCCGCGCCGTCGGTGAAGACCGTCACCGCGCGCCCGATCGGTGCGAGCAACGCGACCAGGTGGAGGCCCGTCTCGGTGGCCAGGATGCCGATGTCGCGACCGGCCAGTTCGTGGCCGTGGCAGAAGGGACACGTATAGGCGTGCGTGCCCCACAACGCGGCCAGTCCGGGGACCTCCGGCAGTTCGTCACGCACCCCCGTGGCCAGGATGAGCAGACGGGCCGCGAGCACGCCGCCCTCCGTCGTCACCCGGTGTACGTCGTCGACGTGCTCGATCCGGGTCGCTGCGACGTCGCGGACCTCGACCGTGGCGTACGCCGCGAGTTCGGTGCGGGCCTGCTTCCGGAACTCCGCCGGCGGCGTGCCGTCGTGGGTGACGAAGTTGTGCATGTGCTCGACCCGGTCGTTGCGATACGTGCCGGAGTCGAGGAGCACGACGTCGCGGTGCATCCGGCCCAGGGTGAGGGCTGCCTGGAGGCCGGCAGGGCCGCCGCCGACGATGATCACGTCGTGGATGGTGGTCATGGGTCTTCCCCTTCGGTTCACTGCGCCGGAAGCGATCTGCCTTGACGCTGCAACCAGCGTGTGACTTCATGTCAGGATGAAGTCAAGCCAGTGGTCAGTGGGGCAGGTGGCGGAGCGGTTCGGCCTGGCGACGAACGTGCTGCGGCACTGGGAGTCGGTGGGGCTGCTCGAGCCGCAGCGCGATGCAGCGGACCGGCGGCGCTATGGCCCCGACGACGTGGTCCGGATCGCGGTGATCCAGCGCAGCAAGGCCGCCGGGATGAGCCTGGAGCAGATCGCGGTGCTGCTGGACTCGGAGTCGCCGGGGCGCCATGCACTCCTCGAGGAGCACATCGCCGCGATCGACCGGACCATTGCCGAGATGGAACTCTCCCGCGCGATGGCTGAGCACGCCTTCCACTGCGAGGCGCACGACATCACGAAATGTCCCCAGTTCCGTAGCCACCTCGACGACCTGCTGGCAGGCTTCGAGGCATGACACGCACGCGCGAGGCCATCATCGTCGGCGCCGGACTGGGTGGCATCGGGATCGCCATCCAGCTCAAGCGCCTGGGCATCGAGGACTTCGAGATCCTCGAGCGCAACGACGACCTGGGCGGCACCTGGCACGTCAACCACTACCCCGGCCTGGCCGTCGACATCCCGTCGGTGACCTATTCGTTCTCCTTCGAGCCGAACCCGCACTGGTCCCGGTGGTATGCGCCGGGCGCCGAGCTGAAGAGATACTGCGAGCACGTCGCCGACAGCTACGACGTACGCCGACACATGCGATTCGGCGTGGAGGTCACCGGCGCCCGCTGGGACGACGAGACCGGCGAGTGGCACGTGGCGCTGGCCGACGGCAGCGTGGAGCGGGCGACCTACCTGGTCGCGGCCACCGGCTTCCTCTCCCAGCCGAAGGTGCCGGACATCCCCGGGATCGAGTCCTTCACCGGCAAGGTCATCCACAGCACCGACTGGGACCATGACTATGACTTCACCGGCAAGCGCGCCGCGCTGATCGGGACCGGCGCGACCGGCGTCCAGCTGGTCCCGGAGGTGGCCCGGATGGCGGCCGAGCTGACCGTCTATCAGCGGACCGCGATCTGGGTGACCCCCAAGGTCGACTTCGCGATGCCGGGACCGGTGCAGAAGGCGTTCCGCCGGGTGCCGCTGACCCAGCGCGCGGCCCGGATCTGGAACTCGAGCGTGCTCGAGGCGCTGCTGGCCGGGGTGATCAACTACAAGGTGCTCAAGCCGGGCGCGAAGGCGGCAGAGGCGCTGGCCAAGCACCATCTGGCCCGCAGCGTCAAGGATCCCGAGCTGCGCCGCAAGCTGACCCCCGACTATGACTTCGGGTGCAAGCGACCGACCTTCTCCAACACCTACTACCCCACGTTCAACCGGGAGCACGTGCACCTGGAGACCAGCGGCATCGAGCGGGTCGAGGGCACCACGATCACCGCGGTGGACGGGACCTGCACCGAGATCGACGTCCTCGTCCTGGCCACCGGGTTCAGCCTCTGGGAGACGAACTTCCCGGCCTTCGAGATCCTCGGCCGGGACGGCCTGGACCTCGGCAAGCACTGGCGGGAGACCCGGTTCACCTCCTATCAGGGGATCACCGCGTCCGGCTTCCCGAACCTGATCGGCACCGCGTCGCCCTACTCCTATTCCGGGTTGTCCTTCTTCACCACCATCGAGGCCCAGATGAAGCACCTGGACCGGCTGGTCACCGAGATGCGTCGTCGCGGCGCCAGCCGGTTCGAGGTGAAGGAGTCGGCGGCCGAGGAGTTCACCGACCGGATGGAGGAACTGGTCGCGGACTCGGTCTGGGCACGCGGCGACTGCGCGACCTCACGCAGCTATTACTTCAACCAGGCCGGAGCGGCCACCCTGGCCCGGCCGACGACCACCTGGCACAACCACCGCGAGCAGGAGACCTTCCCGCTCGACGACTACACCTTCGGCTGATCAGCCCACGCCGAGTACGCCGTGCGGTTCAGGCGAGGTCTTCCCCGTCGGCCAGACGCAGGTACTCCTGCTCACGCGGCGCCAGGAAGCCCTGCATCTGGCTGGCCAGGATCCCGTGCGCGGCCTCGGTGTAGATCCGGTCATGGATCGCCAGGTTGCGCGGTGCGCCCACCTCCCGGACGAAGTCAATTGCCTCGGCCGCCTTCAGCCACGGCGCGCTGGACGGCGCCAGGAGTACGTCGACCTCCTCGCCGGGAGGCGTCAGCGCGTCACCCGGGTGATAGATCTTCGCGGCCCCGGCCGTCACGACGTACCCGGAGTTGTCGAAGCGGGGCAGTTCGGGGTGGATCACCGCATGCAGTTCGCCGACCACCCGCACCGGCAGTCCTGCATCGAAGGAATCCCCCGGTGCGACCACGGTGACCCGCTCGGCAACGTCCGGCGACTGGGCAGTGATCTGGCGGGCAACTGCGTCGATGGTGAAGACCGGCGCCTCGGTGGCACGCAACCGTTCGAGGTCATAGTGGTCCGCGTGCTCATGGGTGATCAGCACGGCACCGGCCCCGTCCACTGCCTCCAACTCGGTGAAGCACCCCGGGTCGATGACGATGACCGCGCCCTCGTGCTCGATCCTGACGCAGGCGTGCCCGAACTTGGTGATCCGCATGCGTTGAGCCTAGCCAGCCGACGCATGGCGCGAAATCGAAAGACGCCGCAACCGGGTCTCGGGTCCCGGTTGCGGCGTCGGTGATTAGTTTACGCATCAACAGCAAGAACGGAAGGTGAACTCCCGAGTAACAATGCGCCGACGGTGTGACACTGGGCACACTTGCGCGATTGTGGCGATTTCGCGCGTCGATCGGGCCTCACTGCGACGTCGATCCGGACGAACCGGTCTGGACCAGTGCCCCCACCACGAGTCGGACCGAGGCGTTCAACCGCTCCGCGCCGAACTGCTCCGGGGCCTCGAGAACGAGTCGGCCGAAGTGCTCGAGGATCGCCACCACGGCATGGCCGAGCACCTCCGCGTCGACCTCGGCACCGAGCGCCTCGCGGACCAGTCCCTGCACGGCGACGGAGATCCGCTCCCGGTCGGCGTCGATCCGTTCCCGCACCAGCGCCGGCGTCTGATGTGGCGAGAGCAGGATCGGCCGCCAGGTGTCCGGATCCTCCGCCAGGGTGGCCACCATCGCCTCGACGGCCCCACAGATCAGCGCGAGCGGGTCCGAGGTGTCCAACTCCTCGGGCAGGGCCGCGAGCAGTTGCGAGAAGGCACGCACCTGCTGCCGGTCCAGCAGCGCCATCAGCAACGCGCCGAGTCCGTCGTACGCGCCATAGACGACGGGGCGGGTGACCCCCGCCTCGCGGGCGATCGCCTCGATGGTGATCGCCTCGTACCCGTCGCGCAGCATCACCCGCAGGGCCGCGTCCAGCAGCTGCTCGCGGCGATCCTCGATCGGCACCCGGGCGGCGTACGGCCGGCGCCGAGCACGTGCCCTAGTAGAGGAAGTCTTCACATCCTCAGCCTAGAGGGCAAGGAGCGACACACGGACCCCTCAGGTTTCGGGCCAAGACTTCAGATGGCACGCGGATGACCCTGCCAGAACTGGGCCCGGATCACCTTCTTGTCGACCTTGCGAGCTGGGGTGAGTGGCAACTCATCGACGAAGTGGACCTGCTTGGGTGACTTGACCGAGCCGATGGCCTGCTTGCATGCAGCGATCAGGGCGTCGGCGTCACGGTCGCTGTCGAGGGTTGGCACGACCACGGCCGTGACCTCCTCGCCCCACCGATCGTGCGGGACCCCGATCACCGCGCACTGGGCCACGCCGGGGAGCTGCATCATCGCGGTCTCGACCTCGGAGGGATAGACGTTGAAACCACCCGAGATGATCATGTCCTTGAGCCGGTCGAGGATGTAGACGAATCCGTCATCGTCGATGCGGCCGATGTCACCGGTGTGGTGCCAACCGTGTTGGCGCACCTCGGCGGTCTTCTCCGGCAGGTTGTGATAACCGGGAGTCACCAGCCGACCACGAACCACGATTTCCCCGGTCTCACCGGTAGACAGCAAGTTGCCGTCGTCGTCCATGATGCCGACCTGCGTGCCCCACGTCGGTCGACCACAACTGGCCAGTCGGTCCAAGTCACCGGCACGGGCCGCGGCGCTGAGGTTCTCCGGCGTCATCCAGGTGATGAAGCCGGGAGCCTCTGCTTGGCCGAACGACTGGCCGATCCACGGCCCGAGCACCTCGACCGCTTCAGCGAGACGGTGTGTGGCGACCGGCGCAGCGGCCAGCCACAGCAGTTCCATCGTGGATAGGTCCCGCGGGTTCGCCCTCTGCGCGGCCACCAGGTCATACAGGGCCGTGGGCGGCATAAAGGTGTGGGTGATCTTCTCGGTCTCCATCGCATCCAGGACGGCGGCGGCATTGAACCCGGGCAGCACCACCGTGGTCGCGCCCTGCCCGGCGAGCAAGCAAGCGAGGATCCCGGCAGCGTGCGTCATCGGCGCCGAGACCAGCATCCGCGGCACCTCGACCCGCGGGAAGTGACGCGAGGTGAGGTCCATCATCACGGCCCAAGTGGCGTTGGTGAGCATGACTGGCTTGGAACTGCCGGTGGTGCCGCCGGTGGGGGCAAGCGCACAGAGGTCTTCAAGGCGGCCGTGGGCGTCATTCCAGTCCTCGAGCATGATCCCCTCCCCCTTGGTGACCAGAGCCGCAAGGGTGATCGTGTCCGGGATCTCCTCGGCCGGGTCATCGATGACCACTACCAACTCCAATGACGGCACCTGAGCACGCAGCGCGGGGATCCGATCGGCATAGACCGAGTGGACGAACAAGGTCCGCAACTCCACCTCCGCCGCGAACGCCGCGGTCGAGTCGACGGCGTTGTGCGGGTTCAACGGCACCCACACCCCACCGATGCGCCACAGGGAGAACGTGGTCAGCAACGCCTCGGCACAGTTGGGGGTGTAGACGCCGACCCGGTCGCCGCGCTCGTTGCCGAGCGCGACCAAACCACGAGCCACCTGTTCGGTGATTTCCTTGCCCTGGGCGAAGCTGAAGGCCTTGCCCGTCCCAGGCTCCTCCACCAGTGTCCGGTCGGGGTTCTCGTGAGCGGCCTGATCGAAGAAGTCGATGACACGCATTGCTGGATTCCTTTCAAAGATGGGGATCAGTGACCAGCCATGGCCGGCAGCCACGTGCAGCTCGTCGGGTGCGGGAGATTCGTCAAGGCTGCCCGTCCTTCAACTCGACCCAGAGACCGTCCGCATCGGCGCAGAGCACGTCGCCGTGATGCAAGGTCGCACTCAGAAAGCGTTTGCGGCCCTCGACCCGGTCCACCTGTGCACGGAAGACGAGGTCCACGTCCAGCGGTGTGACGGAGCGGAAATTGGTGTGCAGGTAGGCGGTCCTGGCCGGCGGTAGGCCCGTTCGCGCGAGGAAGTGCCCCAGCACGTCATCAAAAAGCGCGCACACCGCACCCCCGTGAGCCACCAGGTTCTCCCCCACATGGAACCGTCCGAACTTCACCGCCCCGTGCATCTCATGCCCCTCCACGCGCATGGTCCATGAGGGAACCAGCGCCTGGGCCCGGCCCGGCTCGTCGAGCCAACGTCCCCAGGATCGGTCCACCTCATCGACCTGCAGCGGCGTGAGGCCGGCAGTCAACCGTGCCAGTTCGGCCTGCAGATGTCCTGCTGCGGCGATGTCCAACCGTGCCCCGGCAACGCTGTCCAAGAATTCACGGAGGCCGGTCACCATGCCGCTGTAGGCAGCACCAAGCTCCGGTGGCCCCGGGGGGACCCCCAACGCCTCAAGGGCTGCCCGTCCATCGCGCCCCGTCGCTCGGGTCGCCCGAGCGCCTTGACCCGTGGCGCTCATTGGATCGCTGCCGGGGCTCGGAGACCTGCGTCGAGGCGAATCACATCGCCGTTGAGCATCGGGTTCTCCACGACATGGACCACGAGACTGGCCAACTCCTCAGGTTGACCGTGACGCTTCGGGTGGGCATGTCCGCCGACGGAACCCACAGCACCCTCGCTCATGGCCGCCACCATCGGTGTCTCGAAAATGCCGGGTGCGATCGTCATCACCCGAATGGCGCGGCTGGCGAGTTCGCGAGCCGCCGCAGCTGTGATCCCGACGACCGCGGCTTTGGAGCCCCCGTAGGCCACCGAAGCACTGTCGAGCCCTGCGGCCGAAGCGACCATCACCACCACGCCCCGATCCCCCTCCTGCGGTTCGTTCTCCGCCATTGCGAAGGCGGCCTGACCGAGGGTGGTGACGGTCCCGGTGAAGTTGACGTCCATGACTCGGCTGACTGTCTCCGCCGCCACCGGACCTCGCGATCCCAGCAACCGGCCCTGGTGACTGACCCCCGCGCAGGTCACGACAATGCGCAAAGGCGCCAGACCTTGGGCCGCCTGTACGGCGGCAACCACATCGACTTCACGAGTGACGTCGGTCGGCACGTAGGTGATGCTGCCGTCGAAGTCGGGAGGACGCTGCTCCCATGCCTGCGGCAAGTCCGCCACGACGACTGATGCTCCCATCGCCGCCAACCGTTGAGCAGTGGCGGCCCCCAGCCCTGAGGCGCCACCGGTGACCAGCGCTGCGCATCCTGCAATCTTCATCTCACGTGGCCTCTTTCGGCTCGGCAAAACCCGATGTGCTCATTGGACGAACCGATCGCCGACCCAGAATGCGGCGCGGAGTTCTCGTTTGAGCACCTTGCCTGCGCCGGAGAGCGGGAAAGCATCGACGACATCGATACTGCGAGGCAGCTTGTAGTTCGCGATGTGCTGCCGACACCAGTCTCGAACGTCCTCGACGGTGATCTCGGCACCCGGCTCAAGGATCAGGAAGGCGTGCACTCGCTCTCCCCATTGATCGTCGGGAACGCCGACAACAGCGGCTTGCAGGATCCGCTCATCCTTGACCAGTACGTTCTCGACCTCCACGGAATAGACGTTCTCTCCACCGGTGATGATCATGTCCTTGATCCGGTCGACGACGAAGAAGTATCCGTTCTCGTCCATGTACCCGGCATCTCCGGTGTGCATCCACCCACCTGCCAAGGCCTTGGCCGACTCCTCGGGCTTGTTCCAGTAGCCCTGCATCATGTGGTCGCCCCGGGAGACGATCTCTCCGACCTCGCCTGGCGGCAACAGTCGATCCTCGGCGTCGACCACGCGGACCTCGGCGTGTGCGGCAGCCCGTCCGCAGGAACGAGCCAATGCCGGGTTGTCATGATCATCCGGTCCTAGCAAGGTCGCCACCGGCGCGAGCTCCGTCATGCCGTATGCCTGGGTGAACCTGGCATTGCTGAAGACTTCCCTCGCGCGCGCCAACGTGCTCTCCGAGATCGGTGAGGCGCCGTACATGATGTGCTGCATGCTTGACAGATCTGCACCCTCCGACTCTGGTGAATCCACCACGGCCTGGATCATCGTGGGCACGAGCAACGCATCGGTGACGCGATGTCCCTCTATCGCGCGCACCACGCCCGCAACGGTGAACGACGGCACGATCACGTGTGTGGCCCCCGTCAGGTTCGCGATGTTCCAGGCTGCTCCGTCAGCGAGGTGGAACATCGGCGCGGCATGGAGGAGTACGCCGCCACGCGACAAGATGTCCGTGGTGACCAAGCTGCCCATCGCAGAGGTGAGGAGTGCCCGGTGGTCCAGCATCACGCCCTTCGGGTCACCCGTGGTGCCGCCCGTGTAGTAGACGCCGTAGAGATCGTCGTCGCTGCGCCGCGCGTCCTCCACAGGATCGTTGGCAGCCACGAGTTCTTCGTAGGGCAAGGTCCCCTCAGGGGCATCCCCCTCACCACAGAAGATGACCGTGTGCAGGTTTGGTGCCTTGGCCCGGAGCTCCGCCACAGTGCTGGCGAAGGCGTCATCGACCAACAGGATGTTCGTGCCGCAATCGACCAGCGAGTACGCCACTTCAGTCGCGCTCCAACGGCTGTTCACCGGGTTGACCGCTCCCCCTGCCCACGGCACGGCATAGAGGAACTCGTGGTAACGGTCACTGTTAAGCGCGTATATGCCGACACGTTCGCCGTCTGAGACACCGAGGTCGCGGAGAGCGCCGGCAAAACGGGCGACCCGATCAGTCGTATCGGCGATGGTGCGGACACGGTCACCGAAGATCGTAGAAACACGACCCGGTCCAGTTTGCATTGCGGTGTGCAGCGATTGCGTGATCTGCATGGTGGTTCTCCTCGTTCAGCCCTGGCACCGAGCCCATCAGGTGCTCAGCGATCGGTGATTGACTCTTCTTGCCGTGGCGACTCACAGAATTTTCGTCGAGGAATCGTCCTCGACAGTTCATGCCTGTTCAGGCAGAGGGGGCGACCGGATCGAGAAGAATCGTCATGATGACCTCGACCAGGTTCGTCTCGAAGTTCTCCCGCCGACGAAGGCTGGGCATGCGACGCAGGTCGGTGATCAGGAACAGTGCCAACTGGACTCGCACCCGGACCGTCTGTGCATCGACCTCCGGCAGGCACTGCTGGAGCAATGCTTCCCATTCAGCGACATACTCACGCTGGACCGAACGCCGCGCTTGCTGAACGTCATCCTCGTCCGAGGGCTCCTCCAGGACGATGGCCCAGGGGCCCACCAATTCGGAGTAATTGACCACGAGCAAACGCATCGCTTCCTCTGGCGACGCGGCTTCGGCGAATATCTGATGCAGGCCGAGCCAGAGCCCGTGGGTCCCTCGCTCGGTGACCGCGCGGAGCAGATCGGCCTTGCTGGCGAAGTAACCATAGATATTCGGGCCGGTGACGTCGGCCATCGCGGCGATACTTGCCATCGTCGCTTCCTGGTAGCCGCGCTGGGCGAACTGTTCCATCGCCGCCTGCAGCAACCGCTCACGCATTGAGACGACAGGCAAGAACGACTGCCGCGGCACGACCTCCGGACCGGTGGGCGCCAACCGGGCTTCCGGCAGTGCAAGCAACGCAGCGCGCACGATAGGCAACCGGGTAGCCACGGGCAAATGAAGTGCACGGCGACCGAGTCCCGACAGGAGCGACTGCATCGCCCAGACCACCATCCTCTGTTGGCCGGGATCGAGGTCCGAACGACGTTGTTGCAAAGCAGGCAGGAACGACTCGCTGTAAGCAGACATTCGTCGGCGAATATCTGCCGCGTGTTCCGGGGCGAGATAACGCAACTCATGTGCCCAGAAATCCGCCAAGTAGGGGCGGTCGGCGAGCCGCGCGATCGCGCTGTCCACGGCCATCGTGTAATCGAGGAAAGAGTTCCGCTCGTGGAGGACAGCGAAGTTTTCGTTCACGACCTCCTCCAGCATCACGGCCTTGTTCGAGAAGTGCCGATAGAGGGCTCCTGCGGTGATCCCTACCCGCTCGGCGATCTGCGCCATCGTGACGCTGGGGTAGCCGTGCTCCGCGAACAGGTCCCGCGCAGCAACCAAGATCTGCTGCTTGCGATCGCGCGGACGACGGCGCGGTCCATTCGCTTGCACAGCCGCCGTTGTCACGACCGCCATCCTAGGGGGAGCCGTCGCTCCTGACTTGAGGGACACATCGTTCTCAACCCGCCCCTGGTCCCGGACGCCTCGCGGCAGCACGGATCATGTCAGCGCCATCCGGATCGACGAAGGTCCCGTGCTTGACCAGGTTGTTCGCGTGACCCAGGTTGTGCACCGCGAGCGCTGACTCCAGGGATTGTCGCTGACCCATCGCATCGAGTTGCTGGTTGATGCTGAGTTTCGACAGTCGCAAGCCGAACTGAGGACGTGCTGCAATGCGCTCGGCCAGATCGAGAGTGAAGTCCTCCAACTGGTCCTCGGGAACCACGTGGTTGACCATGCCCAGGCGATGCGCCTCCGCGGCATCCACCGCATCACCGGTGTAGAGCATTTCTCGAGCCTTACGGATCCCGACCTCGTAAAGGTGGGTGAAATACTCCACACCATTGACTCCGAAAGCCGTCACCGGGTCGGAGAAGCTGGCGTTCTCGCCAGCAACGACGAGGTCCATTGGCCAGACAAGCATCAATCCCCCGGCAATGACACGGCCCTGCACCTGCGCAACGGTCGGTTTGGGGATGTCCCGCCATCTCAGGCACAGACCGAGGTAGAACTCGCACTCGAAGTTGAAATGACCCTCGATACCTCCTTGGTCCGAACGTGTGTGCATCGTGGCGATCGGATCGCCGTCGAGATCGAAAGACCCCTTGAGATCGTGCCCAGATGAGAAGTCCGGTCCTTCCGCCGCAAGAATGATCACCTTCACCGCTTCGTCGGCGACGGCTTCGAGGAAGGCGGCGTCCAGTGCTTTGAGCAGGGCAGGGTTCTGCGCGTTGCGTCGCTCGGATCTGGCCAGCACGACCCGGGCCACCCCGGGGCGGGGGCGCTCGAGCCGGATCCCCGTGTTCACCCCTCGAAACCTCCGCCGGTGACCAGCAGTTGTCCTGACACGTAGTCGGCCTCTGGGTAGGTCAACATGACCACCGAGCCGGCCGCCTCCTCGGGAGTGCCCGGACGCCCCAGGGGAATCGCCGTCTTCAATGCCTCGAGGACCTGTGGGTTTACCCCGACCTTGATCTCACGGCCCTCGACCTCGACCGTCGCGCCCTCTCCAGCAGGTGCCTCCGTCAAACGGGTCAAGATGAACCCAAAGGCAACGCAGTTGACGTTGACGTTGTAGCGGCCCCATTCCTTGGCCAATGACTTGGTCAGACCCACGACGCCTGCCTTCGCCGCCGAGTAGTTCGCCTGACCCACGTTGCCGAAGACTCCGGCCACCGACGAGATGTTGACGACCTTGCGGTGGACGATCCGACCCTCGGCCTTCTCCTGCTTGGCTGCGGCACTGATCACCGGCTGGGCAGCTCGGAGGATGTCGAAGGGAGCCTTGAGGTGCAGGTCCACGATCGCGTGCCACTGTTCGTCCGTCATCTTCTGGATGACCGCGTCCCACGTGTACCCAGCATTGTTGATGATGATGTCGACGCCACCGAACTGGTCGACCGCAGTCTGGACGAAGCGATCTGCGAATCCGTCCGCGGTGACGCTGCCGACCACGGCAACGGCTTCACCGCCGTTCTTCTGGATCTCCTCGACGACCTCGTTGGCCGGCTCCGCGTCCAGGTCATTGAGCACGATCCGTGCGCCCTCGGCCGACAACTGCAGGGCGATCGCGCGTCCAATTCCACGTCCTGCACCTGTGACAAGTGCAGATTTTCCGTCGAGCTTTCCCATGATCCTTCTCCATCTTCTCGATGTGGTAGTTCGTTGTCTCGTAGTGCCGATGGCCCACCATCGGCAGCAGCGGGCTCAGTTCAGCGCGACGACCGCTTCGCCGATGAGGGTCGTCGTGCCGTCCGCGAGGATCACGGTCAGATCGAGCGTGGCGAGACGCTCGCCGCTGGATTCATCCACCTCGCGGACGGTCGCTCGGCAGGTCGGTTGACCGTGTACCGGTGTGATCGAGGCGAAGCGGGTGCTGTAGGACCGCAGTGGCTCCAACCCGAAGTTGTCCGTCAGCAGGCGGCCCAGGTAGGCCATCGACAGCATGCCGTGGGCGAAGACGTCGTCGAGGCCAGCCGATTCAGCGACGTCCTGGTCGATGTGGATGGGATTGTGGTCTCCCGAGGCGCCGGCGAAGAGTGCCAGTGTCGTCCGACTGATCGGCTCGAGAACCAACTCGGCGAGAGCGTCGCCGACCTCCAGCGTGGAGTTCGTCATGCCGCAACCCCTTCCAGCCTGCGTACGACCAGCGTGTTGAGCATGGTCACCACCAGGTCCCCGCCCTGGTTGACGATTGGTGTCTCCGTCACCATGAACTGCAACGCCCCGCCCTTCTTGTCATAGACGTCGACCACCTTCGAGGAGGACGTGAGTTCGTCACCCGCATGGGCAGTCCGGTGGTAGGTGAACTTCTGTTCGCCGTGCAGGACGGCACGCAGGTCCACCCCTGCCTCTTCCAGATAGGCGAACGAGTCCGGAACTTCGAGATCGACGGCGAAGAAGAAGGTGGGCGGCACCGGCAGGTCCGGGTGCCCTGCCTGCTTGGCCGCTTCCAGGTCGATGAACACTGGGTCATGCTGACCGATGGCCTTTGCGAAGAGCCGCAGCCTGCTGCGGCTGACCAGCAGGGTCCCCCCTGCCCGCGTGGTCCCGATCAAGTCGGTCGACAAAGCCATCTCAGCCGTCCACCTTCTGATACATCGTGACCACGCAAGCGCCACCGAGCCCCAAGTTGTGCTGCAACGCGGCATCGAGCTTGCCTGCGACCTGACGGCCTTGCGCCTCACCGCGCAGCTGCCAGACAAGTTCGGCACACTGAGCGAGACCAGTCGCACCGAGCGGATGGCCCTTGGAGATCAGGCCCCCCGAGGGGTTCGTCACCACACGGCCGCCATAGGTGTTGTCACCCGAGAGGACGAACTTCTCTGCCGTACCTTCCGCAGTGAGGCCAAGGGCCTCATAGGTGATGAACTCATTGGTGGTGAAGCAGTCATGGAGTTCCACCACCCTCAGATCCTCGGGCCCGATGCCCGACCGCTCATAGACCTGATTCGAGGCGTTGACCGCCATGTCCCAACCAACGAGCTTCTTCATGTCACCCTCAAACGTCGATGGCTGATCGGTGGTCATCGCCTGCGCGGCGATGACCACGTCGGAGCGAATACCGTGCTTCCTCGCATATTCCTTCGACATCACCACCGCCGCAGCAGCGCCACAGGTCGGCGGACAACACTGGAATCGCGTCAACGGGCCATAGATGTGCGGTGAGCCCAGCACCTCATCCAGACTGAGCGGGTCGCGGAAGACCGCGTAGGGGTTGGCGGCGGCGTGCTTACGCGACTTGACGGTGATGTGGGCGAAGGTCGCGGGGTCGATGCCATGTTCATCGACATACTGCTGCCCGGCCGCGCCGAAGTACGTAGCAGCGTTGGGCACGGAGGCATCGGGGGCCCCGAAGGCCCTGTCACGTGCCTCGGAGAAACTCTCGAGTGCACCGGGACGGTCGGTGAAGATCTCGCCGATGGCACCCGGCACCATCTGCTCGAAGCCGAGGGCCAGGGCGACATCGACCACACCACTCTCCACTGCCTGCCGAGCCAGGAAGAGGGCTGAGGAGCCGGTGGAGCAGTTGTTGTTGACGTTGACGACAGGAATGCCCGGCTTCCCGACGTGATAGAGGGCCTTCTGCCCAGAAGTCGAGTCACCGAAGACGTAGCCGACATACGCCTGTTGCACCGCGTCATAGGAGATGCCGGCATCGGCCAGCGCGCGTCGGGCGGCCTCCGCCCCCATCACGTCATAATTGTCGCTCTTTCCGGGCTTGGAGAAGGGGATCATCCCCACTCCTGCCACTACTACCTGCTGCGTCATGTTCATCTCTCCTTCTCAAGTGTTCATTTCTCAGTGTCTGCGCCCGTACCACTGCCTGTTCAGGTCAGCCAAGCCATCTCGTCGACGTGTTCAGGTGCCGACGGTTCCTCCCATGGGGTGCGGGAGAAGCGCGGCGCCGGGCGCGGCTGGTCGACGCCACCAAGGGAGGTGAACGCCTTGCGCGCGACCAGGTGGGGGTGCTCCAGCGCCTCGGAGTACGTGAGCACCGGGGTGACGCAGGCATCGCTCCCGGCGAAGACGTCGGTCCATTCGGCCATCGTCCGGCTCCGGAACCTCTCCGTCAGTGCCTTGCGCAACTCATCGGAGCGCTCCTCGTCGTACTGCGGTGGAAGATCTTCAGCGCTGAGGCCGAGCAATTCGATCATCGTGGCGAAGAACTGCGGCTCGATGCATCCCACTGCCATGCTCCGACCATCTGCGCATTCATAGGTGTCGTAGTAGGGCCTGCTTCCGTCCAGGAGGTTCTTGCCGCGCTCGTCCGACCAGGCGCCCGTGTTCCGCATCGACCAGAGCATCTGGGTCAGAACGCTGGCGCCGTCGCACATCGCCGCATCGATCACCTGGCCGCGCCCTGATACTTGTCGCTCGTGCAGCGCGGCGAGTAGGCCCAGGAGCAGGAACATCGTCCCGCCCCCGTAGTCGCCGACCATGTTCAGCGGCGGGACCGGCCGCTCGTTGGGGCGACCGATGTTCTCCAGGATCCCGAGCAGGGAGATGTAGTTGATGTCGTGACCCGCAGACCGAGAGAGCGGTCCCTCCTGACCCCATCCGGTCATCCGGCCATAGATGAGCCTGGGGTTCCGTTCCAAGCAGGTGTCTGGACCGATGCCCAATCGTTCCACGACGCCGGGCCGGAACCCTTCGATGAGCACGTCTGCGTCCGCGATGAGGTCGAGTACGCGAGCCCTGTCCCCCGGATCCTTCAGGTCGGCGCCAACGATGCGACGGCTTCGCAACAAGTAGTCCACTGGAGCCCGCGGGTCACTTCCCGCATCCACCCGGTCGACACGCAGTACATCAGCGCCGAGGTCGGCAAGGATCATCGCAGCCAAGGGGCCAGGACCGATGCCGGCGAGCTCCACCACCCGGAGACCGGCGAGCGGCCCCCCACGGGACTTCGTCATTTCTTCTCCTTGGATCGCTGGGATGCCCGGTCCATCGCCTGCACGGCGTTCTTGGTCAGGGCGCCGATGACTTGGGCTCGCGCCTCGGAGTCGAGGTGATCACGCAGGGATGCGCCTGCACTCGCGTTGATCAGGGTCTTGCTGGACCGCACTCCGTAGCGCGGGAGCCCGCACAGGCGGTGGGCCATGTCCAGCGCATCGCCGAATGGATCCGCGCTGACCTCTTGGGCAAGCCCCCACTTCACCGCCGTCTCCGCATCGATGGTCCCTGCATCGAGGAACGTTCGGGTGGCCCGGCCATGGCCGATGAGTCGTGGGAGGAACCATGACAATCCCAGGTCACCTACCGTCATGCCCAGGTTCAGGAACGGTGCGGAGAACCTGGCATCTGCTGCGATCATCCGCAGGTCTGCCGCCGCGGCAAGTGCGAATCCGGCACCGACGGCGTGTCCTTGGATGACCGCTATCACCGGCTGAGGGACCGACCTGATCGCCCAGATCACCTCGACGCCCGCCACGAGCATGTCGTGGAACTCCTCGACCGGGTCCGCTGCGAGCGGGTTGACCCGTCCGTCCTTGAGATCCAGGCCGGCACAGAACGCACGGCCCTCCCCCCGCAACACGATGACTCCGATGTCGTCGCTGCGCCCCAGATCAACCAGGCTGTCGCGCAACTGGTCCATGGATTCGCCGGTCAAGGCGTTGAGACGGTCGGGCCGTCTCATGGTGACGATGCCGACCGAGCCCCGGGCGTCGGCCGAGACCACGGGGACGGCATGGTTCTCGGGGGTCTCGTTGGACACGGACATTTCAGGCCTTCGCCCCCATGGACCAATACGATTCCTTGAGACGCCTCTTGAACAACTTCCCACTGTCCTCACGGGGCAATTCGTCCTCAAAGACGACGACCTTCGGCGTCTTGTACTTCGCCAGGGTGGTGGTCACGTGATCCTTCACCTGCTGCTCGGTGAGAGAGGCCCCGGGAAGCAGCTGGACGTGCGCCGCAAGCACTTCGCCCAGGTCGGGGTCGGGAATACCGAAAACCGCGACGTCCGCAACTCCTTCCAGACCATGGAGCGCGGACTCGATCTCCGCCGGATAGATGTTGACGCCACCGGCGATCACCATGTCATTGACCCGGTCGTTGAGATACAGGAATCCATCCTCATCGACGCGACCGATGTCACCCACGGTGATGAAGCCGTCAGGGGCCTCGATCGCGCGGCGCTTCTCGTCGTTGCCGATGTAGGTGAAGTCGGGCCAGGAGTCCGAGCGGCCGTAGATGACGCCGCTCTGCCCGACAGGTACCTCTTCCAGGTTCTCGTCGAGGATGCGGATCGCGGTGTCGTCGAGGGCCTTGCCCACGGTTCCCGGGTGGGAGAGCCAGTCCTCGGAGGTGCTGTAGACCCAGGCGCCGCCCTCGGACCCGCCGTAGTACTCGTAGATGATCGGACCGAACCAGTCGATCATTGCCCGCTTGGTCTCCTCCGGGCAGGGGGCGGCGGCGTGCACGACGGCGCCCAAGGAGGAGAGGTCGTACTTGTCCCGGGTCGCCTGGTCGAGACGGAGCAAGCGATTGAACATGGTTGGCACCATCTGGACCGTGTCGACGCGGTACTCCTGGACCAGACGCAGGAACTCCTCGGGGTCGAACTTCGGCATGATCACCAGGTTCATTCCCAGGGCCGCACCGAAGGTCATGTTCACATTGGGGGCAGTGTGGTAGAGCGGGGCGGGAAGCACCGTGGTGAGGCCCGGCCCCATGCGCAGGAATTCGGAGATGAACTTGAGCAACTTCGGAGCATTCTCCGGCGCCACCGGGTCACGAAGGATGCCCTTGGCGAGCCCCGTGGTCCCCGACGTGTAGATCACGGCCAGGGGTGGGGCGTCCGGGGCGGAGTCAGGAACCGTTCCAGCGTCGATCAGGTCGTCGAGAACCGGGTAGCGTCCGGTGAGCGGCACCTCGGGGAGGCCGTAGGCCTGACGGATCTCCTCGGGGACCGCCGCCTCGATGATCTGCATCCCCTCAGGGCGCTGTGCCTCCACACCCGGGATCAGGTCGGAGTGAACGACGGCCACCTTCGCCCCCGAGTCGGTCAACAGGTGCTCGAGGTCCACTCCGGTCCAGTGCCAGTTCACCGGGACAGGTACCGCCCCGATGGCTGCTGCGGCGAGATTGACCTCCACGTAGGCGATCTCGTTCCGCATCACGATTGCGTAGCGGTCACCGTGCGCCATGCCCATTGTCTGCAGGGACCCTGCAAATCGCGCAGCACGCTCCTTGACCTCTGCCATGCTCCTGACCCGGTCTCCGGATCGGACGAAGGGTGCGTTCATGAATCTTCCTCTTCCTCTCGTTGGGTGCCGCTGGATGGTGGTGCTTCGTCACTCAAGGCTGCGGGCGATGATGGTCTTCATGACCTCGTTTGCACCGCCGTAGATCCGCTGGACACGGGCGTCCTGATACATCCGCGCGATCGGGTACTCGCGCATGTAGCCGTAACCGCCGTGGAGTTGCACGCATGCATCCACGACCAAGCCCTGTTGCTCGGTGAGCCACCACTTCGCCATCGCCGCGGCCGAGGCGTCCAGACGGCCCTCCAGGTGGCGTTCGACGCAGCTGTCAAGGAAGACCCTGGCGATATGAGTCGTGGTCGCCGCTTCAGCCAGTCGCATCTGGGTGTTCTGGAAGTCGAAGATCGTCTGGCCGAAAGCTTTGCGTTGCTTCGTGTAGGCGACCGTCTGCTCCACCGCTGCTTCCATCGACGTGACCGCGACCGCCGCCACGAGTAGACGCTCCTGGACCAACTGCTGCATGAGTTGTCCAAAGCCCTGCCCGGCCACCCCACCCAAGATGTTCTTTTTGGGGACACGGACCCCAGTGAACGAGAGCTCGGAAGTATCAGCGCCATGCTGGCCAACCTTGTCGAGGATTCGCCCTCGCTCGAACCCCTCGGCGTCGCGGGCATCCACCAGGACGATGGAGATGCCCCGGTGGCCAGCTGCCGGATCGCTCTTCGTCACCACCAAGAACAGGTCTGCCGTGCGTCCGTTGGAGATGAAGGTCTTGGCACCATCGATGACCAGGTCGTCACCGTCCAGGATTGCCTTGGTCCGGACCCCCTTCAAGTCCGAACCGGCCCCGGGCTCGGTCATGGCGATCGCGGCCACCACTTCGCCGGTGGCCATCACCGGCAACCACTGCCGCTTCTGCTCCTCTGTGCCATAGGCGACCAGGTAGTGGGCGACGATGCCACTGTGGACCATGTTGCCCCACGAGGTCTCCCCCGCGTGCCCCTGCGCTTCGCAGATCGCCATCTCGTGCGCGAAGGTCCCCCCGCCGCCGCCGTACTCTTCGGGCACGGAGCAGCAGAGGAGCCCCAGTTCCCCGGCCTTGCGCCACACGTCACGGTCGACGTGACGCTGCTCTTCCCACTTCTCGCGTCGCGCCATGACCTCGTCCTCGACGAACCGCGTCGCCGTAGCGAGGACTGCGTCGACCGATTCGTCCTTCCAGCGAGACTTGTACAGCGGAGCCATGATCGACCTTCCAATTGGTAAATTCCAATACACTTATAGACTTCTTGAGTTTGCTTCTGCGCTCAGTAGTGCACCTCACGCGCCCTGAAGCTCGAACTCATCGCCAATCCCTATGCTTATTGCTCATTTACTTAATGTCAAGGGGTCGAGGTCGGCGCTCTCTGACTCATCCACACCTGCAACTCGCTTTCCGTGCCCCGGCAGGTACCCGGCAAGCACCCTGAGCAGGCCGACGACGCCGGTCGGCAGCAGGAACATGAACAGCAGCAAGGTCACACCGAACGACAGACCGGCGATGGACTGATCCAGGTCAGCGGTCATGCTGGGCACGTAGACCACGAAGAGCGCGCCGAAGACGACTCCGGCCGTGGTTCCGATACCACCGACGATGATCAGGATGATGAAAGTGATGGCGAGGTGCAGACCGAAGGCGTCGGGCCCTACGAACTGAACCACCCAGGTATAGAGCACACCGGCAACCCCTGCCAGGGCCGCGCTGAAGGCAAAGATGTAGGTCTTGGTCACCGCGGGCCTGACCCCGAGCGTGGTCGCGACGGTTTCGTTGTCGCGGATCGCGATCAGACTCCGACCGACTCGCCCATGGGCGAGTCGATGGCAGACGACCAGGGTCAGGATCGCGGCCAGCAGGCACAGGTAGTAGACCCATTGGTCGCGCTCCAGGCCGACTGCCGTCGGTGCATGCGCCGTGTCGAGGATGATCCCCTCCTGGCCCTTGGTGATGTCGTCGAACGCTTTGATGATCGACGGCGTGATCAGGGCCAACGACAGCGTCACCAGTGCCAACTGCAGACCTGTGAGACGGAGCACTGGGCGACCGACCAGGTAGCCGAGCGCAAAAGCAGCCACAGCTGCGAACGGAACCACGGTCCAGTACTGCCACCCGTATTCGTTGACCAACGTCGCCGACGAGTAGGCGCCGAGGGCAAAGAACGCGCCGTGCCCGAGTGAGATCTGGCCGGTGAGACCGGTAAGGAGGTTGAGGCCGAGCCCGACCACCACATAGACGAACACCATCGATCGTTCGAAGTTGACGAACGGGGCAGAGACAAGTGGCTGGTAGGCGAACCAAGCGAGTAGTGCTACCAAGCCCACGACCGCCAGCGGCCGCGGCGTCTGCACTGGCAATTGCTGGGTGCGTAGCTTCGCAAAGATGTTCATACCCGAGCCACCTCCTTCTTTCCGAACAGCCCTTGTGGACGCACCACGAGGACGCCGATGATGATGACGAGAGCGATCGCCTGCTTGAAGTCATTGCCGATGCCGGGGATGTACGTGCCGGCGAGGTTCTCGACGACCCCCACGATGATTCCCGCGACGAGCGCTCCCGGCGGACTGTTCAGGCCACCGAGGATCATCGCCGCGAAGGCATAGATCAACGTGGTGAACAGCATGTTGGGTTGCAGGAAGAGCTGGGGAGCTGCGAGCGAAGCCACCAGCGTGCCAATGACGGCAGCCATTCCCCAGGTGATCGTTGTCAGGTTCGCGACACCGATCCCCGACAAGGTTGCCGACTCCGGGTTTCCGACAGCCGCTCGCATGGCCAGACCAACTCTGGTCCGCTGGAAGATCACGTAGAGGATCACGGCGATGATTCCCGCAGCGGCGATGATGGCAAAGGCTTGCCGGGAGAGCACCGCCGGGCCGATGTTGAGCACTGGACCGGACCAGATCTCCGGGAACGAACGCGTGCTGAAGTCCCACACCCAGCCCGCCCCATTGTTGAAGACCAGCATCAACCCCAAGGTGATGATGATCAGCGTGAAGTGTGAGGCGTTGCGACCCAGTGGCCGGACGAAGATGAGTTCCGCGGCAGCGCCCCCGAAGAAGGACAGGACCATGGCTGCGCCGATCGCCAGGAGGATCGGTGCTCCCCAGTCGTGGAACTGCCACGCCACGAAAGCACCCACCATCGCGAACTCGGCCTGGGCGAAGTTGATGATGCCCGAGGCCCGATAAACAAGAACCAGCGTGAGAGCCAATGCTCCGTAGAGTGATCCCCAAGCGATTCCGTCGACCATCTGTTGCATGAGCAGTTGCATGTCAATTCCTCATCCCAAGTAGGCGCGGCGGATCTCGTCGTCATCCCGCATCGAGGCGGCAGGGCCCGAGCGGATGATCCGTCCGGACTCCATGACGAAACCCTTGCTGGCGGCGGCCAGTGCCACCTTCGCGTTCTGCTCCACGACCAGCACCGTGATTCCGGTCTCGGCGTTGATCTCAGTCAGTACTCCGAAGACCTCGGAGGTGATCTTGGGAGCCAGACCCAGCGATGGCTCATCAAGCAGGAGCAATCGCGGCTGCGATATCAACGCTCGAGCAATGGCGAGCATCTGCTGCTCTCCCCCACTCATCCCGCCGGCCAATTGATCAGCCCGGTCGCCCAGGCGCGGGAAGAAGTCGTACCACCGTGCGATGGAGGACCGTAGTTCGTTCTCGGCGAGCCGATTCCCACCGACCCGAAGGTTCTCCTCGACCGTCAGATCCGTGAAGGTCCCGCGGCCCTGAGGTACGTGTGCGATTCCGAGTCGAGCAATGACATGAGGCTTGCGACCTGCGATCTCGACGCCTTCGAGCTGCACCGAACCACGTGGACGCAACATTCCGGTGATCGTCCTCATCAAGGTGGTCTTGCCTGCACCGTTGGCGCCAAGGATGACAGCGATGTCTCCTTCTTCGACAGCAATGTCGATGCCGTGGAGCACAGTGCCTTGGCCGTAGCCAGCAGTCAGCCCTGTTATCGCAAAGAACGTCATTCCGCACCTCCGAGATAGGCCTCGACCACGCGTGGATCACTGCGCACCTCATCCGCAGTCCCCACGGCGATCGTGCGTCCGAGATCAAGAACTGTCACCGCGTCGCAAAGGCTGGAGACCATGTCCATGTTGTGTTCGACCAGCAACACGGCGAGTTCGTGCTGGGCGCGCAGTCGACGGACCAGTTCGGCCAACTCCATGACCTCTTCGTGGATCAGCCCATTGGCCGGCTCATCCAGCATCAGCAATCGAGGCTGCATCATCAGCGCGCGCGCCAGTTCGAGCCGCTTGAGCGACCCGAAGGGCAGGTCGCCCGCCAACTCACCGGCGTGGCGATCCAACTCGAGTTCCTCGAGGAAGCCCATGGCCCGCTCGCGCTCCCTATGCTCCGTACGACGCACCGAGGGCAAGCCCAGCGAGGTGGCCCACATGCCTGCCCGGGTTCGGACATGGGCGCCGAGCATCACGTTGTCCAACACCGTCTCGCTGCCGAAGACGCCGACGTTCTGGAACGTTCGCGCGACACGCAGACCAGCCATCTGGTCCGGCCGCATGGCCAGGACTTCCGTCCCGAAGACCTCAATGCTTCCTGCGTTCGGCTGGTACAGCCGGCTGACGCAATTGAACAGGGTCGTCTTCCCGGCGCCGTTCGGGCCGATCAAGCCCATCACTTGGTCCTGCTCCACCGTCAGCACCGCAGAGTCGAGGGCGACGATGCCGCCGAACTCGACCCGGACCTGATCGATGCGGAGCGCCGGTACCGAGCCGGGGGCGGCTGCCGCAGCGGCGCCCCCGGACACGGTGTCGAGGTGGCTCACGGATTCAGTTCCCGCGGCTGATGACATCGCCGTAGACCCACTTCCCATCGACGAACTGCATCGTCGCCATGGAGGTGATCGCGTACGGGTAGTCCGGGTCGCCGCTACCAAAGGTGATCCCCTCGAGGCCGAGGTCCACGGACATCCCCTCCATGCCCCGGACGGTCTCGAAGAGTTCCTTGCGCGTGCAGCCGTCGAACTCCTGAAGCGCTTGGATGAGGAGTTGGGCGTTGGTGTAGCCCATCGCTGCGATCACGTTGTGGCTGTCAACCCGGTCCTTGTTGCGCTCCGCGAACTCGCGCCACTTGGTCACGCCTTCGACGGCGTTGTTCGCGTCATTGCTCACGTCATAGGTCCAAGCAACCGACCTGACCCCCTCGGCCGCGCCCGGGCCGGCAGGACCGAGCACCGTGGAGGCGTCGGTGGACGCGGAGATCACGAACTTCTCCACGTCCCAGTCGAGTTCGTGGGCCTTCTTCAGCGCTTGAGTCACGAAGGTTCCGGTACCGAAGTTGACGAAGACGTCCGCTCCGGAGTTGCTGAGGTTGACCACCTGGGAGTCGACCGTCGTCGAGGTCTGCTCGTAGGACTGCTCACCGACCACCTCCATGTCGGTGTCCTTGATCAACTCCTTGAGTCCGGCCAAGCTGCCCTTGCCCAGCCCGTCATTCGGATAGAGGACGGCGATCTTCGCATCCGCGTCGAGCGCCTCGATCCCAGCGACCATCACCTCGTTCTCGAACGAGACTTGCGGCAGCATGAAGGCGGTGATCATCGCACCCTCGTCACTCTTGGCTTGGAATTCGTCAGAACCCGTGGTGCCGAACATGATCGGAACCCCTGCTCCGGATGCGTAGTCGATGATGGCCAAGGTGGGCGAGGTCCCCGCAGCCTGGAAGATGGCGAAGACATTGTCCTTCTCGATGAGCTCTCGGGTGTTCTTCACCGTGCGGGCCGGGTCATAGGCGTCATCCATGCTGACGAATTCGATCGTGCGCTTTGTCCCGTCACCCATCAGGACACCGCCGTCCGCATTGATCTCATCGAAGAGGGCAAGCGAGGCCTGGGGCATCGCGCGGTAGGCAGCAGCAGCGCCAGACTGCATGGTGCTGGATCCGAACTTGATCGAGGTGTCGGTGAATCCGGGATCACATCCATCAAGCCCTTCGGCAGCATCGCGGCTGGAACCACAGCCCGCCAGGGCGAATGCGGCCAAGGATCCTGCAATCAGCGCGTGAACGAGACGACGATTCATGGCAAACCTCTCAGTAATGTGATTCGTGCAACATGACGTGCGTCATACACTAAATTGGGCTTTGCTTCTTGGCAAGAGTGGTCTAAAAAGCCTTGAAATAAGGGGTTTCGGTGGCTCAAGAGGGATCTGGGAGGCCTGAAGGATTGTTCACGTCAAGGAGCTTTGGTGCGACACCTACCCAACCGACCCGGAGTCCGGGCTCGTCGACTGACCCGCGTGCCCTCAATCCAGTCCAGGCATGACGCAAACCAAGGCCAGCAACTGTCGATTTTCAGTGGAGGACCTGAACTTCTCTTCACGCGCCGGCGAAGTGGGCATGGCCCGAAAGGCACCAAACTCACCTCAGGGAACATCGCCCCCTTCCCTAATTGCTACATCTGTGTAGTAATTAGGGAAAGTCATCGAGACAGGGAGGCCCCATGGCCATCGCGCTCAAGCAGGGCAAGGCCGTCGAACCACACGAGGACCACGGCTTCTTCGGCCCGGACTCCGTCACCTGGAAGGTGTGGAGCTATCCGACCTCACTCACCGTGGGCTTCCAGCGAGCCGTGGTGATCGAGGAACTCGACCCGGCCCTGGTCGCCGCTGTGGAGACCACCAACGACGTGCGCTATCGACCGCGGACCCGCTATGACCGCACCCTGCGCTATTTCGCGATGGTCGCCTTCGGCGACACCCGCAGCACCTCCAAGGCGGCCGACGTGCTGGTCCGGATCCATTCCAAGGCGATCGGCACCGACCCGGTCACCGGCATCCGGTACGACGCCAACGACCCCGACTCGCAGCTGTGGATCCACCTGACCGCCTGGCACTCGATCCTGAAGGCCTACGAGATGTTCGGGCCCGGCAAGCTCTCCGCCGCCGACGAGGCGCAGTACTGGCGCGAGTGCAAGATCGCCGCCGAGCTGCAGACCTGCGACCAGGCCGACATCCCGACCTCGCGAGAGGAGTTGCACGCCTACTACGAGAAGATGCGCCCGCAACTGCTCGGCTCGAAGATCGCCACCGACATGATGGCGCACCTGCTCGACGCCCGGGTGATGCTGCCGCCGGTGCCCAAGGTGCTCACCCCGGCATCCTGGGCAGTCGGCAGGTTGCTCCGGGCGGCCACGATCTCCACCATGCCGCGCTGGATGCGGGAGATGGGCGGCTGCCGGCAGTCCCGGCTGGTCGACATCGCCGTCCGCCCGATCATGCGCGTCGCGTTCTGGTCCGCCCAGGTGCATCCGCGCATCGAGCTCGCGCTCCTCGGCTACCTCTCCCCGGCCACGGTCCCGGTGGTGGCTCCGATCCTGCTCGGCATCGAACCGAGCAATCCGGAGACGCTGACTCCGGCCCAGGCAAGGGAGCGCTACGGCTACCAGCGGCCCCGCGAGGCTCATCTGGAGTTCCGGGCTCGCCAGGCCGAGCGCGTCTTCGGCAACGGCGGCAGGCCGAGCGACGAGGGCCTGCTGGAGTCGCAGGAGATCCTCGGCCCGGTCAGCTGAGCTGCGGGCCGGCCAGGGCCCTGAACCGGGCGTCGATCGCCCGCCGGTTGTCGCGACGTACCCGCACCTCGATCACCTCGACCCCGCCATTGGGCGAGGTCAGCGCCTGTTCCAACTCGGGCAGGGATTCAACCCGCCAGTGCGGGGTCCGGGTCGCCGCGCACAGGGCCGCGAGGTCGACGCCGTGCGGAGTGCCGAAGAGATCGTCGTACTGCGCGGCGTACTGCGCGGCCCCTTGTTCCAGCACCGTGAAGATCGAGCCGCCGTCGTCGTTGACCACCACGATGCTCAGGTCCGGACGCGCCTCGCGCGGGCCGGCGACGAGGCCGCCCGCATCGTGCAGGAAGGTCACGTCCCCCATCAGCGCGAGGTTGCGGGCACCGGGCGGGCGCGCCAGCGCGGCGCCGATCGCCGACGAGACCGTGCCGTCGATGCCGGCCAGGCCCCGGTTGGCGACCACCTTGCGCCGCTCGCCGACGGGCCAGGGGCGGGCCATCAGGTCCAGGTCGCGGATCGGGCTGGAGGCGCCCACGAAGAGCAGCCCACCCGGAGGTACGGCGCGCCCCACCGCGGCCGCGACGTGCCACGGGGTCAACTCACCCTCGTCGGCGAGCAGGCGGTCGACCTCCGCCGCGAGGACCCGGTCAGCGGCGCGCCACTCCTCCAGCCAGGCCGGGTCATCAGGTTCCGCGCTGAATGCCGCTGCCTCGGTCGCGACCGGGAACGGCCGCGCGCCCCAGAACCCGGGTTCGCGCACCGAGCAGACCTCGACGTCCGTGCGCCCCAGCAGCGCGGTCACCGGCCGGGAGAGGGTGGGGTGCCCAGCCACCACGACCCGTTCGATCCGCTCACCCAGCGACCCGTCGAGCAGGAGTCGGTAGGTGCGGATCGCATTGTCGCCGGTGCGGGCGCCGCTGGTCGGCTCAGCCAGCAACGGCCAGTTCCCGGCCTCGGCCAGCCGGCGTGCTGCCGGGCCAGCACCATCCCCGGCCACCACCACGGTCCGCGGACCCGGTGCCAGGGCGACAGGTGCGGGCGCCGGGGCGGACCGCGTGACGACCGGGCCCGGCGTCGAGGACTGCAGCGCCGAGGACTGCAGCCAGGGTTGGTCGGGCACCAGCGGCGGCGCGAACTGGACGTTGACATGGGTCGGCCCACCGCCCCGAGCCAGCGCCGACCGGACCGGCTCCAGGTCCGGTTCGGCGGCGACGTCGAAGAACTCCGCCGCGGCACCGAAGATCCGCACCTGGTCGGTGGTCTGGCTGGAGCCGGTGCCACGCAGCGACGCGGGCCGGTCCGCCGTGAGCAACACCAGCGGTACGCCGGCATGCGCTGCCTCCAGGACCGCCGGATGCAGGTTGGCCACGGCCGTGCCCGACGTACAGATCACCGCGGCGCGCGAGGTGGACGCGCCGAGCCCGAGGCCCAGCCCCAGGAACCCGGCACTCCGCTCGTCGATGCGGGTGTGCAACCGGCACCGTCCCAGCGAGGCGGCGTCCCAGGCAGCAAAGGCCAGCGGCGCATTGCGTGACCCCGGAGCCAGCACCAGTTCGCGGACCCCTGCGGCGAGCACGGCGTCGATCAAGGCGCGGGCCAGCAGCGTCGACGGGTTCGCGCGCGGGGGGCTCATGGATGCAGATCCTGCCGCGCCGCCCGCCATGCCTCCACCTCGGCTCGCCGGGCCGCCCAGTGCGCCACCCGGTCCGGGGGCGCCTGCACCCGGTCCAGCGCCTCGTCCAGCACGGTCGGACGGCCCACCGGCAGCATCCCGTCGACCGGGAGCAGCGGCTCGGCCACCACGTCATCACGGAGCATCTGCACCGTGGCCAGGCCACAGGCATGCGGCAACTCGGGCAGCGCCGCGGCCAGCGCGAGGCCGGTGGCGATCCCCACCGACGTCTCGATGGCGCTGGAGACCACCACCGGCAGCCCGATGTCCTCGGCGATCCGCAGGCAGGCCCGTACGCCGCCCAGGGGCTGCACCTTGAGCACGGCGATGTCGGCGGCATCGAGGTCACGGACCCGGTAGGGGTCGGCGGCGCGGCGGATCGACTCGTCCGCCGCGATCGCCACCTCGACCCGGCGGCGTACCCGGGCAAGGTCCTCCACGGAGGCGCACGGCTGCTCGACGTACTCCAGCCCACCGGCAGCCCGGTCCAGTTCCCGGATCGCGGCCACCGCCTCGTCGACGGACCAGGCCCCGTTCGCGTCGACCCGGATCAGTCCATCGGGTCCAAGCGCGTCGCGGACCGCCTCGACCCGGGCAATGTCATCGGCCAGCGCCTGGCCCGGCTCGGCCACCTTCACCTTCGCGGTGCGGCAACCGCCACCGGCCACGATCGCCTGCGCCCGGGCCGGGTCGGTGGCCGGCACGGTGACGTTGACCGGCACCCGGTCACGCACGAGGGCGGGGAGGTCGCCGTGCGCGCTCTCCTCGGCGCAGCGCAGCCACGGCTCGGCGACGGCGGCGTCGTACTCCAGGAACGGGCTCCACTCCCCCCATCCGGCGTCACCGCGGAGCAGCACGCCCTCGCGGTGAGTGATGCCGCGGAACCGGGTCCGCAGCGGGATCGACCAGGTCCTCATCGCGCCCTCAGATCCGGTCTGCCAGGGCACGGAGCAGGCCGCGGTCGGGCTTGCCGTTCTCCAACAGCGGGATCGCGTCGAGCACCACCAGTTGCCGCGGTGCCCACGTGCGCGGGTGCTCGGTGGCGACCCAGTCGCGCAGTGCGTCCAGGGTGAGCGCCCCGTCGAGCCCGGCGGCGGGCACCACGAAGGCGACCACCCGCTGGCCCCACTCCTCGTCGTCCACGCCGAGCACCTGGACGTCGTCGATGGCCACGTGGCGGCCCAGTCGTCGCGCCACAGCGGTGGCCGGGATGTTGGTGCCGCCGCTGATCACCACGTCGTCGAGACGACCCAGCACCTGCACGAGACCATCGTCGATCCGGCCGATGTCGGAGGTGAGGAACCAGCCGTCGACCAGCACCTGGGCAGTGAGCTCCGGGTCGTGCTGATAACCGTCGAAGAGGGTCGGGCCACCGATCCGGATCCGCTCGTCCTCGTCGACCTCCACCCGTACGCCGTCCAGCGGCCGTCCGTCATAGACGCAGCCGCCGCTGGTCTCGCTCGATCCGTAGGTGGCCACGATGGTGATGCCCCGGTCGGCGGCGCGCCGGCGCAGGTCCGGGTCGATCGGACCGCCGCCGAGCAGCACCGCGTCCAGCGTGGCGAGTGCGGCCAGGTCGCCATCGGACATCCGGTGCAGCTGGGTCGGCACCAGCGACGCATAGCGGCGCCCGGCGTCCATCGCGGCGACCGCGTCGGCCAGCGACGGGTGGTCATCGACGACCACCGGTTCGGCCTCCGCGGCCAGCGAGCGGACGATCACCTGCAACCCCGCGACGTACGCCGGCGGCAGCGCCAGCAGCCACTGCCCTGCGCCGCCGAGCCGTTCGTGGGTGGCGTGCGCCGAGGCGAGCATCGCGGCACGCGAAAGCAGCACCTGCTTGGGTGCGCCGGTGGAGCCCGAGGTCTCCACCACCAGCGACTCGGGCTCGGTCTCGGCGTGCAGCCAGCCGCGCACTGCCTCGATCACCTCGTGCGGGGAGCCGGTGACGGGTCGGAGCGGGTCGGTCGCAGGGGAACTCACACCCGTCACGCTATCGGTCGGTGCGAGAATCGTGGCGTGACCCTGACCTGGACCAGCCTCC
Source organism: Nocardioides sp. AE5 (assembly GCF_031844485.1). Classification (NCBI taxonomy): domain Bacteria; kingdom Bacillati; phylum Actinomycetota; class Actinomycetes; order Propionibacteriales; family Nocardioidaceae; genus Nocardioides; species Nocardioides sp. AE5. Next base: position 378,759 of record NZ_JAUZVI010000001.1, on the reverse strand, counting down.
ACCACAGCGACGTCGACGGCCGGGCGATGCATGACCTGCTCCGGTTGCGCCACCAGGTCTTCGTCGTCGAGCAGGAGTGTCCCGACTATGTCGACATCGACGGACTCGACGTCACCGGCGAGACCCACCACGTGCTCGGCCTCGCCCCGGAGCCCGATGGCCGTGTGGTGGCCACTGCCCGGGTGCTGGCACCGGGCACGGCAGGCCCGCGGGCCCGGATCGGGCGGGTGGTGATCGACCCCGACCACCGTGGCGGCGGCTCGGGCCACGCCCTGATGCGCGAGGCGCTCGCCGTGTGCACCCGCGAGTGGCCGGACGCCGAGGTGCTGCTCTCGGCGCAGGCGCACCTGGCTGATTATTACGGCCGGCACGGGTTCGCGCCGGTCGGCGAGACCTACCTGGAGGACGACATCCCGCACGTCGACATGGTCCGGCCTGCCGGTGCCGGCGCCGGGCCTGCTTGAATCACTCCCCGTGACCACTCCTGCGCACTGGCTGGCCGGCGCCCGGCCGCGGACCCTGCCTGCTGCCGTTGCTCCGGTGCTCGCCGGCACCGGCGTCGCGGCGTACGTCGACGAGGTGGTGTGGGGCAAGGCCGCGCTGGCCATGGTGGTGGCGCTGGCGCTGCAGGTGGCGGTCAACTACGCCAATGACTATTCCGACGGCATCCGTGGCACCGACGAGGACCGGGTCGGTCCGATGCGCCTGGTCGGCTCCGGTGCGGCGTCCCCGCGGGCGGTCAAGATGGCCGCGTTCGCCGCGTTCGGGGTGGCTGCGGTGGCGGGCCTGGTGCTGGCGGCGACCACTGCCTGGTGGCTGGTCGCCGTCGGGGTGGCCTGCATCCTGGCTGGCTGGTTCTACACCGGCGGGGAGAAGCCGTACGGCTATCTCGGCCTGGGCGAGGTGATGGTCTTCGTCTTCTTCGGCCTGGTCGCGGTGATCGGCACGACGTACGTGCAGGTGGACGGGTTCGAACTGGCCGCGCTGTACGCCGGGTGCGCGATCGGTGCGCTTGCCTGCGCCATCCTGGTCGCCAACAACCTGCGTGACATCCCGACCGACCGTGAGGTGGGCAAGCGGACCCTGGCCGTGGTGCTGGGCGACGAGCGGACCCGCATCTTCTTCGTCCTGCTCACCGTGGCTGCCGCGATCGCGGTGGTGGGCGTCGCGCTGACGACGACGTGGTGGGCGCTGGTCGCCCTGGTGTACGCCGTACCGATGGTGGGCGCCTGCCGGGCCGTGATCGTGGACCGGGCGAATGGCCCTGCGCTGGTCCCGGTGCTCGGGCGGACCGGCGTCGCCGAGCTCTTGCTGGGACTGGGTCTCTTCGCCCCCCTCCTGCTGCAATGATTGGCCCAGACAACCGACCGAGGAGACTCCACCCATGCCCCTGGCCTTCTTCGTCCGCGACGGCGAGACCTTCGTGCCCCGCGAGCTCGCCCAGAGCCTGTGGAGTGACAAGCAGATGCACGGCGTCGCCGTCTCCGGCCTGCTGGCGTGGGGCGCCGAGCGGCTGCAGCACGAACTCGGCCTGGCCGACCTGGTGCCGGCGAAGTTCTCCGTCGACATGTTCCGCCCCGCCGCGATGGGCCCGACCAACGTCGAGGCGCGCGTCGTACGCAAGGGCAGCCGGATCCTGCTCGTCGACGCCCTCCTGGTCCAGGACGGGGAGACGGTCGCGCGGGCCGCGGCCACCTTCCTGAAGCCCGGCGGCGTCAGCCACGGCGAGGCATGGAGCCCCACCGAGCGACCGAGCCCGCCGCCACTGGAGATCGCCCCGGTCGGTGACGCGCCGCACGTGCCGTTCTTCCACAGCGAGGCCGGGTGGAGCCAGGACTTCACCGAGCACCAGAACCCGAGCCGCAAGACCACCTGGCAGACCGGCGTACCGATCATCGACGGCGAGCCGAACAGCCGCTTCACCTCCGCCGCGAGCGTTGCCGACGCGACCAGCATGGTCGCCAACTGGGGCAGCAAGGGCGTGGAGTTCATCAACTCCGACATCACGCTCTACCTGGCCCGCCTCCCCGAGGGCGTCCAGGTCGGCATCTCCGCCCTGGACCGCGTCGAGCACGACGGCCTGGTGGTCGGCACCGCCACCGTCTTCGACCGCTCCGGCCCGATCGGCACCACCGTGCTCACCGGCCTGGCCAACGCGAAGCGGACCGTGGACTTCGAGTCGATCGGCTACCTGGACAACGGCGAGCGCGCCACCTCCCCCGGCGTCTGAGACAGTGGAGCCATGACCACGTTCCTGATCATCCTCGCGATCCTTGCCGCAGGCTTCGTCGTCTACAAGTTGCGGGCGCCGATCCTGGCCAAGATCCTCGGCCAACCGACCTCGCGCATCGAGCGGCGCCTCAACCAGCGCAAGTAGGCCGACTCAAACTGCTGGTTCGCGCCACTCACCGGTGGTGGCGAACTGCTCCAGCGTCGCGGCGTACGGCGTGATGTCGATGCTCTGGGCCGCCAGCCAGTCGTCGTCGTAATAGGTGCGCGCATAACGGTCACCGCCATCGCAGAGCAGGGTGACCACCGAGCCGGTCTTCCCCATCGAGCGCATGTCGTCGATCAGTCGCAGCGCACCCCACAGCGCCGTCCCGGTGGACCCGCCGACCGAGCGGCCGGAGACCGCGCTGCACCAGCGCGCCGCGGCGATCGAGGCGGCGTCCGGCACCTGCATCATGTGGTCCACCACCCCGGGCAGGAACGACGGCTCCACCCGGGGGCGGCCGATCCCCTCGATCCGCGATGCACCACCGACGGCGTCCGGATCGCCCGAGGAGTACGCCGGATAGAAGGCGGAGTTCTCCGGGTCGACCACGCAGACCTGCGTCTCCAGCCGGCGGTAGCGCACATAGCGACCGATCGTCGCCGACGTGCCACCGGTGCCGGCGCCGACCACCACCCAGGCCGGAACCGGGTGCCGCTCGGCGGACATCTGCTCGAAGATCGACTCGGCGATGTTGTTGTTGCCGCGCCAGTCGGTGGCCCGCTCGGCGTGGGTGAACTGATCCATGTAGTGGCCGCCGGTCTCGACGGCCAGGCGGCGCGACTCGGCATAGATCGTGGACGGGTCGTCGACCAGGTGGCAGCGGCCGCCGTGGAACTCGATCAGCGCGATCTTCTCCGGCGAGGTGGAGGCCGGCATCACCGCGATGAACGGCAGCCCGATCAGCCGGGCGAAGTAGGCCTCCGAGACCGCGGTCGACCCCGAGGATGCCTCGATGATCGTGGTGTCGGCGTGGATCCATCCGTTGCACAGCGCGTGCAGGAACAGCGAGCGGGCCAACCGGTGCTTCAGCGAGCCGGTGGGGTGGACCGACTCGTCCTTGAGGTAGAGGTCGATGCCCCAGTCACCGGGGAGCCCGAAGGCGTGCAGGTGGGTGTCGGCCGAGCGGTTGGCGTCCGCCTCGACCTTGCGGATGGCCTCGTTGAGCCAGCTCCGGTCCCCGGCCCGATGGGTCATCGCGAGTCGTCGTCCTCGGCGGCCTTGCGCTCGTCGAACTTGCTCGCTGCCCGGGAGGCGCGCTCCTCGATCCGGTGCGCGAAACGGCGCCGGTAGGGATCCAGCACGACGTAGGAGACGATGCCGGAGACCAGGAAGGCGACGATCAGCGAGCCGAGCCAGAGCAGGTCGGCGTTGTCGGTGAAGAGGCTCCAGATCCCCATGGTGATGCCGAATGCACCGAGGAAGAGGCCGATGCGGAGCAGGGTGTAGATGGCGAAGTCCTTCACCTGCCCCACTCTAGTTGCCGGGACACAGACCCACGCGTTGGCCCGGAGGACTACCCTTGGGGCGTGGGCAAGTTCATCCTGGTCATCGTGGTCGTCGTACTGGTCGTCTACCTGCTGGTCCGACTGATCGAGACCCGTGGCGCCATCTTCCGGCGCGGCTTCGGTGGCTCGGGCGGTTCCGGAGCGGTACGCCGTCCCGGCCCCACGCGGCCGTCGGGCCCGATCGGCCCCGACGACGACCCGGAGTTCCTGCGCGACCTCAACCGGCGCACCAGGCGCAGGGACCAGGGCCGCGAACCCGGCAAGGACTCCTGAGCTTCCTCAGGAGGCGGCGTAGCGCTGCCTGACGGCTTCGCCGCTGGTCCCGATCGCTTCGCCCAGCTCGCGCCAGGAGAGGCGGGCCACTCGGGCCGCGGCAATCGCCTCCGCAAGTTCCTTCTCGGCGGCAGCACGACGGAAGGCTGCCAGCTTCACTGCCATCAAGGGCGGCAGGGGTGCGTCGAAATCTGCCTCGTCGGGCTCATGTCCTTCGAACGCGTCAGCAAGCCGGTCAGCGTTCTTGATCAGATCTTCGAGAGAAGGGCGCATCGTCATCACCTGAGGTATTTCTTGCGGGCAGGCCGTCTCCGGCTTGCCGCAAGGTTACTTGCCAAGCGGCTACTCGTGACGAGGGCGCCCTTGGCCCCTACGCACGCAGTACGTCGCCAGCCAGCGCCGGCCCGTGCACCGACGTCGGCGCCGGCGCGGCGTACGAGTGCTGCGAGCTGCCCCCGAAGAAGTAGTTGATCCCGACGAAGTTGAAGAGCAGGGTGGCGAAGCCGACCAGCGCGACCACCGCCGCCTTGGGGCCCTTCCAACCGGCCGTCGCCCGGGCGTGCAGGTATGCCGCATAGACGACCCAGGTGATGAAGGCCCAGACCTCCTTGGGGTCCCAGCCCCAATAACGCGACCAGGCCTGGTGGGCCCAGATCGGACCGGAGATGAGCACGGCGAAGGTCCACACCGGGAACGCGAACGCGTGCAGTCGGTAGGCCAGTCGGTCCAGCTGCTCGGGCATCGGCACCCGGGCCAGGACGCCTCGGGCGGCGGCAGGCGCGTCGGCGGCTGCCGAGCCGGCACCGGTCGCCACGTCGTCAGCGGCGGGACCGCCACCGGCGCCGACCAGTTCCGGCTGGCGAGCGGCGTCACGGGTCACCTGCCGAGCCTTGAACAGGTAGAGGATCGAGATCAGCCCACCGAGCGAGAAGACCCCGGTCGCCAACACTGCGGAGACCACATGGATCACCAGCCACGGCGAGCTGTTCAGCGACTCGGTGAGCGGCGCCACCGGCTCGTGCAGCCAGAGCACGTCCATCATCAGCACCACGAAGACGAAGCCGAGCACCCACGGTGCCAGCCAGCCGAGCCCGAACCGGCGATAGAGCACCAGATAGCCCAGCACCGCCACAAAGGTGGCCGAGAGGGTGAACTCATACATGTTCCCCCAGGGCACCCGGTTGGGGTCCGCGGCCATCCCGCGTCCCACCAGCGCCACGAGGTGGACGCCGCACGCGAGCGCGGTCAGCAACACCCCGAAGCGACCGAAGGTCGCCACACTGCCCGTGGTCGGGGTCTCGTCGGCGGGCAGCTTGCGCAGGCTGGCCCATTGGGCCGAGTGTGCGAGCAGTGCCAGGAAGTAGACGATGCCGCAGATGGTCACCGCCTGGTTGCTGAGGGTCTCCCACTCGGTGTTCGTCACGTCTTGCTCTCCTTCTCCGGCAGGTCGCCACGCAACGCGGCGACCAGGTCCACGATCTCACTTCCGGGTTCGCCCGCGCCGGAGCGGTCCAGCACCGCCACCTCGACCACGGTCCCACCGTCCTCCTCGCGCGCCCGCACCCAGGCCCGGCGGGGCCGGATGAAGAGCGATCCCAGCAGGCCCAGCAGCGCCAGTACGACGCCACCCAGCGCCACCATCATCCCCGGCGTCTTGCTCAACTGGATCCGCACCCACGGCTGGATCCCCTCGAAGGTGACCTCACCCGCACCGCCGGGCAATTCGACGCTCTCGCCGGGGAAGAGGTCGACGCGGAACATGGAGCCGTCGTCCTTCGTCACCTGGGTCATCTGCGACTTGTCCAGCACATAGACCGACTGCGAGGTGCCCTGGCCCAGGCCGAGGTCACCGGTGTAGGCGAGCAGGGAGAGGCGCGGGTTCCGGTCGTCGCCGAAGATCGACTGGGGGTCGCCGTCGATCAGCGCGAACGTCGGATAGAGATAGCCCTCCAGGCCGATCCCGTCGGGTTGTGCGTTGGGGGCCTTGATCACGCAGAACGAGCGGAAGGTGGCCATCTCCTCGGGCAGGCAGACCACCGGCCCGGAGAAGGTGATGTCGCCTTCTGCGTCGCGGACGGTCACCGAGGGCGCATAGCCGTGTCCGATCAGGAAGACGTCGGTGCCGCCGATCGAGAGCGGGTGGTTCACCCGCAGGTCATAGGTCCGGGGCTCGGCGCCGGGTTCCTCGGTGTAGGAGAGGCTCGCCACGAACCGCTGGGCCATGCCCTTGCGCGGCCCGGACTGGATCCAGTCCAGGTCGAAGTCGTCGAGCACCAGCGAGAACGGTTCCAGGTCGTCGACGGTGGTCATCGCACCGGGCGCGAAGTCGTCGTACTGGGAGAGGTTGTTGGAGAAGCCCTGCCCCTGGACGATGATCACGCCGCCGCGATAGCCGAAGAGCGAGCCGACCGCGAAGCCGGCCATCACGATCAAGATCGAGACGTGGAAGAGCAGGTTGCCGGCCTCGCGCAGATAGCCGCGCTCGGCGGCCACCGCGTCGCCATCGCCGGCCGGGTCGACACGGAAGCGCCGCTTGCGCAGCACCTGGTGGGCCTTGGCCAGCACCTCGTCGGCCGACGCGTCGCTGACGTACGTCGTGGAGTTGGGCAGCCGGAGCAGGTTGCGCGGGGCGCGCGGCGGCCGGGCCCGCATCGCCTGCCAATAGACCTTGCACCGGGGCAGGATGCAGCCCATCAGGGAGACGACCAGGAGCAGGTAGATCGCCGCGAACCAGACCGAGGAGAAGACGTCGAAGAGCCCCAGCCACTCATAGACCGGGGTCAGGTTCGGGTGCTGTTCCTTCCACCGTGCCACGGCGAAGGCGTCCACGTCGGTCTGCGGGATCACCGAGCCCGGCACGGCCGCCAGGGCGAGCAGCAACAGCAACACCAGCGCCGTACGCATGGAGCAGAGCTGGCGCCATGTCCAGCGCATCAGTTCGACGAAGTTGAGCTCGGGAGCAGCCATCACACACCCACCCGGAAGTCGTTGACGAGGTGGACCTGGACCCAGTTCACCGCGTGGTCCCACCATCCGGTGACCAGCAGCAGGCCGAGCACCACGAGCATCAGCCCGCCGGCCCGGGTCACCCACACCTGGTGGCGCCGGATCACCGCGAACGCACCGAGCGCGCGGCGATAGGCCAGCCCGGCCAGGATGAACGGGACGCCGAGCCCGAGCGCATAGACACCGGCCAGCACCGCACTGCGCGCCACGGTCGCCTCGTTGATGCCCAGGGTGAGGATCGCACCGAGGGTGGGGCCGATGCACGGCGCCCAGCCGAGGCCGAAGAGGAAGCCGAGGAAGGGGGCCGCCGCCAACCCGACGGCGGGCACCGCATGCACGCGTACGTCGCGCTGCAGGAAAGGCACCAGTCCGGCGAAGGCGAGACCCAGCCCGATCACCAGCACGCCCATCACCACGGTCACCGTGCGCCGGTGCTCCCACAGCGCCTCGCCGAACGCACCGGAGACGGCGCCCAGGCTGACGAAGACGACCGCGAACCCGAGCACGAAGAGCACCGATCCGGCCAGCATCCGGCCGCGGTGGGCGTTCTCCAGTTCGGCGCCGGAGAGCCCGGTGGCATAGGAGAGGTACGCCGGCAGCAGCGGGATCACGCACGGGGAGAAGAACGAGACCAGTCCGGCGACCAGGGCGACCGGCAGCGCGATGGCCAGTGAGCCGGACATGGCCGACTCGCGGAAGAAGTCACCCATCTTCGTTCACGACTTGCTCGATGACGGTGGTCAGCACCGCGGCGCTGGGGATCTCGCCGAGGATGACGGCCGCGACCCGACCCTGGCGGTCCAGGACCACGGTGCTGGGGGTTGCGTACGGCGTCAGGCTGCCGTGGAAGGCGAGCAGAGAACTGCCGGTGCTGCCGTCGAAGAACGACGGGAACGGCAACTCATAGCGCCGCACGAAGCTCTGCGCGGTCTCCCGGGACGGGTCACGGGTGTTGATCCCGAGGAAGGCGACCTGGTCGGGGTCGGCCCGGTTGGCGGCCTCGACGATGTCCTCGGCCTCCTCGTGGCACTCCGAGCACCAGTTGCCCCACACGTTGATGGCGACCACCTTGCCGCGGTAGTCCGCCAGCGAGAGCGCCTCCCCGTCCAGGTCGGTGCCGGTCAACTCCACCGGCGCCTTGCGGGCGTCGGGCGGCAGTTCGGTGATCTGCCCGTTGCCGGAGACATACCCCTTCTCCCCCGCCCCCTCCAGGTTGGAACAGGCGCTGGCCCACAGGAGGGCGGCCACGGCGAGCAGCGCCGCCAGGGCGCGCCAGGACCGGGCGCGGTGCGTCGTACGGCTCATGCGGTCGGCCGGTTCTCCTCGGGGGCGTTGCCGGCGGAGAAGGGCGCGGCCTTGTCCTTGACCGGGATCAGGTGGCCGGCCGGTTCCGAATAGGAGAGCGAGGTGAGCTCGTCGCCGGTGAAGTGGAGCGAGGTCAGCGAGCAGAGCGTGCACTGGCGCTTGCGCGGGTCGTGCAGGAAGGAGCGCTTCTCGACGTGGAGCCGGGTGGTCCAGATCGGCAACTGGTGCGAGACCAGGACCGCCTCGTGGCCCCGGGCGGCGTCGCGGGCGTCGTACACCGCGGCCATCATCCGGGCCGCGACCTCGGTGAACGGCTCGCCCCACGACGGCTTGAACGGGTTCCACAGGTGGCGCCAGTTGGCGGGGTTCTTCAGCGCGTTGGCGCCGGCCCCGAACCGCTCGCCCTCGAAGACGTTGCCAGACTCGATGATCCGCTCGTCGATGCGGACCTCCAGGCCCCGCGCCTCGGCCAGCGGCTGGCTGGTCTCCCGGGCCCGCTCCAGCGGCGAGGAGATCAGCAGGGTGATGTCGCGGTCGCTGATCGCGTCGGCGACGGTCTGCGCCATCTGCTTGCCCAGTTCGGAGAGGTGGTAGCCATCCATCCGGCCATAGAGCACGCCCTCGGGGTTGTGCACCTCGCCGTGGCGAAGCAGGTGGACGATCGTCTTCTCGGTCATCAGGACTCCGTTGTCATGGCGGCGGCAGCCGCGCGGGCGGCGTCGGGAAGGGCGTCGATCACGTGCTGCACCGCGCGGTCGTCGTGGGCGCTGGAGAGGAACCACGTCTCGTACGCCGAGGGCGGCAGGTAGACGCCCGCGTCGAGCATGGCGTGGAAGAACGCGGCGTACGCCGGGAGCGACTGGTCGTTCGCGTCGTCGAAGTCGTGGACCTCGCCGCCGCGGAAGAAGACCGAGAACATGGTGCCGGTGGCCTGGATCCGGTGCGGCACCCCGGCGGCGGTGAGCGCCTCGGCGGTGGCGGCCTTGATCGCGTCGCCGGCGGCGGTGATGTGGTCATAGACCTCGTCGGTGGCCAGCCGGAGCGTGGCCAGTCCGGCGGTGGTGGCGATCGGGTTCCCGCTCAGCGTGCCGGCCTGATAGACCGGTCCCTCGGGCGAGAGGTGGGCCATCACGTCGGCGCGGCCGCCGAAGGCCGCGGCGGGAAAGCCACCGCCCATCACCTTGCCGAAGGTGACCAGATCGGGTCGCCATCCCTCGACGGCGCCGTCGAGGCCCCACTGGCCCTGCCTGCTGGCGCGGAAACCGGTCATCACCTCGTCGGAGATGAACAGGGCGCCGTGCTCGCGGCAGGTCTCGGCCAGGAGTCGATTGAAGCCCGGCCGTGGCGGGACCACCCCCATGTTGCCGGGGGCGGCCTCGGTGATCACCGCGGCGATCCGGTCACCGTGGGTGGCGAAGACGTCCGCCAACGCCTCCGGGTCGTTGTAGCCGATCACCAGGGTCTGGGCGACGAACGCCTCGGGGACGCCCGGAGTGCTGGTCACGGCGTGGGTGGCCAGCCCGGAGCCGGCCTGGGCGAGCAACGAGTCCACGTGGCCGTGGTAGCAGCCGGCGAACTTCACGATGATGTCGCGGCCGGTGAAGCCGCGGGCGAGGCGGATCGCGGACATGGTGGCCTCGGTGCCCGAGGAGACGAAGCGGACCGCCTCGATCGGGGCACGCGCCACGATCTCCTCGGCCAGTTCGACCTCCGGCACCGTCGGGGTCCCGTACGACGTACCGCGCGCGACTGCCTCGGCGACCGCGGCCTGCACCTCGGGGTGGGCGTGGCCCAGCAGCATCGGGCCCCAGGAGCAGATCAGGTCGACGTACTCGTTGCCGTCGACGTCGGTGAGCCAGGCGCCGGCGGCGGAGCGGATGAAGCGGGGCGTGCCGCCGACGGCGCTGAACGCGCGCACCGGTGAGTTCACGCCCCCGGGAGTCACCGCCCGGGCCCGGTCGAAGAATTCGGCCGAGGCGGTCGTGGGCAAGGCGGTTGTGCGGGTCACCGGGTCATTGTCGCCGACCGGCCCAAGGCCGCGCACACCCGGGCGCAAATTGGTCGGTGATTGTCGCGTCATACCCCATCGCCCTGCCCGTCCCATCTGCGACAGGCCGGCGGCACGGGGCATCAATCCACGAGATCGGCGTCACACGGAAGTGGTGTGGCGTAACTCATCATGAGAGACTTCGTTGGTTGAATACCTGGGCTTGAGGGAGCAGCGGGTCAGCACAGACACCTATTGGGGAGACACACTCGCATGACGAAGAAACCATTCGGACGATTCCAGAGGGGCGCTGCCCTCGTTCCGTTGGCCCTGCTCTCGACCGCGTGGACCGCGAGCCTGCTCGGCGTCGGCGTTGCCGGCACCACCGCGGCCAGCGCCTCCGACCAGGGCGTCCTGCCTGACGGCACCTCGGTGCCGACCCAGGTCATCGAGGACCCGGCCAGCTTCTCCACCCCGGGCTCCATTGGCCTGGGCGTCCCGCAGGGCTCCACCGAGCGGATCGTCGCTGCTGCCTCCACCAACGGCGTACCGGACGCCGCACTGGCCGCCTACCAGCGGGCCGCGACGGTGATCAACGCCGCCGACGCCAGCTGCAAGCTGCCGTGGCAGTTGCTCGCCGCCATCGGTCGGGTCGAGTCCGACCATGGTCGCTACGGCAACAACACCCTCGGCAAGGACGGCGTCTCCCGTCCCGGTATCTACGGCATCCCGCTGGACGGCACCAACGGCACCCAGCGGATCACCGACACCGACGGTGGCCAGTACGACCGCGACACCGAGTTCGACCGTGCGGTCGGCCCGATGCAGTTCATCCCGTCGACCTGGTCGGTCGTGGGCGTGGACGCCGACGGCGACGGCCAGCGCAACCCGCAGGACATCGACGACGCCGCCCTGGCCGCGGCCGTCTACCTCTGCTCCGGCAAGGACGACCTGTCCACCGACTCGGGCCAGCGTGCGGCGGTCTACCGCTACAACCACTCCGAGAAGTACGTCGACCTGGTCCTCTCGATCATGAAGGCCTACCAGTCCGGCAACTACTCCACGGTGCCGAACAACACCACCTCGGCGCTCTACATCCCGCCGAGCTACAACTTCACCCGCCCCTCCAACGGCGCCATCCTAGGTGCTCCGGAGAAGGTGACCCCGCCGAGCACGTCCACCGGTGACTCCTCGACCGAGGGCAACGGCGGCAATGCGGGCACGGGTGGCCAGTCCGGCAACACCGGCGGCAACGGCAATTCCGACTCCGGCAAGAGCACGACCGGGCCGCTGGAGCCGGTCAAGGAGGCGTTGAAGCCGGTCACCGAGCCGCTCAAGCCGATCACCGAGCCGGTCGAGGAAGCCCTTGAGCCGATCGTGGAAGAGGTCATCAAGCCGGTCGACAACCTGATCTCCTCGGCCCTGGCCAGGACACTGTGCCTGCCGTTCAGCCTTAGCCCCAAGCATGCTGACTGCGTGGCCATGCTGACCGGCGCCAAGAACGACTCCGGCGTGATCACCGGCATCCTGCGGGCACTCGGCCTGGCTCGCTGATCTGACCGTTGCGGCGTTGAAGCCGCGCATATGCACCCGTTCGGCCCTCGGATCATCGATTCGGGGGCCGAACTGGTGCATGTGCACCATGCGCGCCCGGGGAAGGTCGAAAGGTCGCGCCCGGGGAAGGCCGAAAGGTCGCGCCCGGGTCAGCCGCGCAGCAAGCGAGCGGCCTCGGCCGCCCAATAGGTCAGCACCACGTCGGCACCGGCCCGGCGGATCGAGGTGAGCGTCTCCAGGATCGCCGCCTCGCGGTCGATCCAGCCGTTGGCCGCGGCGGCTTCGACCATCGAATACTCCCCCGAGATGTTGTAGGCAGCCACCGGGACGTCCACGGCGTCGCGGACCCGGCGCACCACGTCCAGGAAGCCCATTGCCGGCTTCACCATCACGATGTCAGCGCCCTCGGCGACGTCGAGCAGCGCCTCACGGACGCCCTCCAGGCCGTTGCCCGGGTCCTGCTGATAGGTCCGCCGGTCCCCGACCAACGATGAGTCCACGGCCTCGCGGAAGGGGCCATAGAAGGCGGAGGCATACTTCGCCGAATAGGCCAGGATCGCCACGTCGTGGTGTCCGGCCCCGTCGAGGGCAGCACGGATCACGCCGACCTGGCCGTCCATCATCCCGGACGGTCCGACCATGTGGGCCCCGGCAGCGGCGTGCGCCCGCGCCATCTCGGCGTACACCGCCAGTGTCGCGTCGTTGTCGACCCGCCCTTCGCCGTCCAGGACGCCGCAGTGGCCGTGGTCGGTGAACTCGTCCAGGCACAGGTCGCTCATCACGGTGAGCGCGTCACCCACCTCGGCGACTGCGTCAGTGATCGCGACGTTGAGGATCCCGTCCTCGGCCAGTGCCCCGGACCCGATGGCGTCCTTCCGCTCGGGCACCCCGAAGAGCATCACTCCGCCGAGCCCGAGTCCGGCCGCCTCGGCGACCGCCTGGCGCAGCGAGGACCGGGTGTGCTGGACGACGCCGGGCATCGAGCCGATCGGGACCGGTGCATCGATCCCTTCGCGGACGAAGAGCGGCAGCACCAGCTGGCGCGGCTCGAGCGAGGTCTCGCTGACCATCGCCCGCAGGGCCGCGGTGCCCCGCAGCCGCCGCGGGCGGATCGGCAGGTCCATCGGTCAGCTGCTGGTCGCGCGCCGGCGGGCCGACGGCTTCCGGTCCGACGGCTTGGTCACCGGCTGTCCGGCCTCGATCAGGTCTGCACGGCGGCTGGCACCAAACGCCGCGAGGGCGTCGACCAGGTCCTCGACCGACGGCTTGGCAGCCATCACGTCGACCCGCAGGCCGTGCTCCTCCGCGGTCTTCGCCGTGGCCGGGCCGATCACCGCGATCACCGTGGAGGCGTGCGGCTTGCCGGCGATGCCGACCAGGTTGCGGACCGTGGAGGAGGAGGTGAAGACGACGGCGTCGAACTTGCCGGTCTTGATCGCGTCGCGGGTCGGGGCCGGCGGCGGGGTGGCGCGCACCGTCCGGTACGCCGTCACGTCGTCGCACTCCCAGCCTAGGTCGATCAGGCCGGCCACCAGGTTCTCGGTGGCGATGTCGGCGCGGGGCAGGAAGACCCGGTTGATCGGGTCGAGCACGTCGTCGTACGGCGGCCAGTCGGCGAGCAGGCCGGCAGCCGACTGCTCCCCGGAGGGCACCAGGTCGGCCCGCAGGCCCCAGTCCGCGATCGCGCCGGCGGTCTTGTCGCCGACCGCGGCGATCTTCAGCCCGGAGAACGCCCGCGCGTCGAGCCCGTACTCCTCGAACTTCTCGCGGACCGCCTTGACCGCGTTCACCGAGGTGAAGGCGATCCACTCATAGCGGCCCTCGACCAGGCCGCGGACGGCCTTGTCCATCTGCTGCGGGTTGCGCGGCGGCTCGACCGAGATGGTGGGCACCTCTTCGGGCACCGCGCCGAAGGCACGCAGGCCGGCGGTCAGCGAGGCGGACTGCTCCTTGGTCCGCGGGACCAGGGTGCGCCAGCCGAAGAGCGGCTTGGTCTCGAACCAGGAGAGCGTCTCGCGCAGGTTGACCACGTCGCCGACCACGATCAGCGCCGGCGGCGCCACCTTGGCGGCGCGGGCGTCAGCGGCGACCCGCTCCAGGGTCGAGGTGAGGGTGCTCTGCCGGGTGCTGGTCCCGGACTGGGTGATCGCGACCGGGGTGGTCGCGGAGCGGCCGGCGGCGACGAGTTCCTTGGCGATCTCGCCGATGGAGCCGACCGCGGAGAGCAGGACCAGGGTCCGGTTGTCGGCGTACTTGGCCCAGTCGACCTTGTTGTCGCCGCAGGTGACCACGGAGACCTCCCGGCTGTTGCGGGTGGTCAGCGGGACCCCGGCGTACGCCGCGACGGCGGTGGCCGAGGAGACGCCCGGGACGATCTCGAAGCCGATGTCGGCCTTGGTGCAGGCCTGGGCCTCTTCGGGGCCGGAGGCATAGAAGAACGGGTCGCCGTTCATCAGGCGGACCACGCGCAGGCCGCGCTTGGCCTGCTTGACCACGACCTTGGCGCGGTTGGCGTGGGTCAGCGGCTGGCCGTCCTGGCCGAAGCCGCCGTCGACGAACTCCGGTCCGCCGACGTCGCTGAGCACCTCGTTGCCGTCCTCGTCGGTGACCAGGGTCGGCTCGGGGAGGCCGAGCACCGCCCGCACCATCTGCTCGTGCTCGGGGAGCTCGGTGACCACGACGTCGGCCTCACGGATCAGGCTCGCTGCACGCAGCGTGAGGAGGTCGGGGTCGCCGGGGCCACTGCCGACGAACGCCACCCACCCCTTCGCCTGTGCCGGGAGGGTCGCCATGCTCTTGGTCTTCGATCCAGTCGTCATGCCTGCTGCCTTCTACCTGGTGGGTCGATCAGTTCTGCTGCGCCTTCTTCGAGCATCCCGGCCGCGAGCCGGGTGCCCACTTCTTCTGCTTCCGCGAACGGGCCGTTCGCCGAGCGACGGATGCTCACCGAGCCGTCGTGGGCCAGGGCGACGGCCCGCAGCCACACCTCGGGGCCGTCCTCGTCGTCGACGACCTCGGCCAGCGCACCGACCGGGGCCGAGCAACCGGCCTCCAGGGTGCGCAGCACGGCGCGCTCGGCGGTGACCGCGGCCCGCGTCCACGGGTCGTCGAGGTGCTCGCGCAGTTGCGCGGCGAGCTCGGGGTCGTTGCTGCGGCATTCAATCGCGAGTGCTCCCTGGCCCGGGGCGGGGAGCATCTGGAGCGGGTCGATGCTCTCAGTGACCAGTCCCAGTCGGCCGATCCGGGCCAGTCCGGCACGGGCCAGGATCACGCCGTCGGCGTGGCAGTCGGTGACCTTGGCCAGCCGGGTGTCGATGTTGCCGCGCAGCCCGACCACCTCGAGCCCGAGGCCCAGCGCGTTCAACTGCGAGGCGCGGCGCGGGGATCCGGTGGCGACGACGCTGCCGGCGGGGAGCTCACCCAGGGTGAGTCCGTCGCGGGCGACGAGCACGTCGCGGGGGTCTTCGCGCGGCGGCACCGCGGCGAGTTCGATGCCCTCGGCCGGGGCGGTCGGGATGTCCTTGAGTGAGTGGACCGCGACGTCGACGGTGCCGTCGAGCAGGGCGTCGCGCAGTGCGCTGACGAAGACGCCGGTGCCGCCCAGGGTGTGCAGGGGCGCCCGGCTGGTGTCGCCCTCGGTGGTGACGTCGACGAGTTCCACCCGTACGCCGAGGCGTTCGGCGATCATGTCGGCGACCTGGCCGGACTGGGTGCGGGCCAGCAGGGAGGCGCGGGTGCCGATGCGCAGGGTCTTGGCGGTCGTGGTCATGGGTGGCGCTCCACACTGGTGACCGCGTCGACGGCCTCCGGGGCGAGGGCGAAGAGTTCGGCGAGGGCCGTGGCATAGGAGACGGTCCCGGCCTCGTTGACCAGTTCCTTGACCCGGGTGGTCGGCTGGTGCAGCAGCTTGTCCGCGACACGGCGTACGGCCATCTCCACCTCGGCGCGGGCGGTCGGGTCCAGGTCGGGCAGGCGGCCCAGCAGGCGCTCGATCTCGGCGTCGACGACACCGGTCGCCATGGTGCGCAGCGCGACCACGGTCGGGGTGACACTGGCCTGGCGCCGCGCGTGGGAGAAGGCGGCGATCTCCTCGCTCACGATCGCCCGTACGCCGGCCACCTCGCGGGCCCCGTCGCTGTCGGCGAGCTCGCCGGA
Source organism: Nocardioides sp. AE5 (assembly GCF_031844485.1). Taxonomy (NCBI): domain Bacteria; kingdom Bacillati; phylum Actinomycetota; class Actinomycetes; order Propionibacteriales; family Nocardioidaceae; genus Nocardioides; species Nocardioides sp. AE5. The sequence goes on along the minus strand of NZ_JAUZVI010000001.1, from coordinate 362,699 downwards.
GAGGCGGCGCAGGCCGATCACGGTGACGCCCGGCAGCGCCTCGACGGCCTCGTCGATGTCGCGGGGCAGGGCCAGGTCGATGAAGGCCAGCGGGGCGTCGTTCCCGGCGCGGGCGTCGGCGACCTGGTCGGCGGTGACCACGGTGCCGGCTGCGCCGGTGCAGGAGATCACCACGTCGGCGGTGGCCAGCACAGCGTCCAGTTCCGCCAGGGGCAGTGCCCGGGCCTGGTAGTCGTGGGCGAGCCGTTCGGCGTGCTCGAAGGTCCGGTTCAGCACCGTGGTGCGAGCCCCGAGGCGGGCCACGGTGGCGGTGGCCAGGCCGGCCATCGTGCCGGCGCCGACCACGGCGACCTGCTTGCCGCTGATCGCGCCGACCTCGACGACGGCCAGGTCCAGGGCGGCGGTGACCATCGACGGCGCGGCGCGGTCGATCTCGGTCTCGGCGTGGGAGCGCTTGCCGACCCGCAGCGCCTGCTGGAAGAGCGTGTTGAGTGCGGGGCCGACGGTGCCGGCCTCCTGCCCCTGGCGCAGGGCGTCGCGGGTCTGGCCGAGGATCTGGCCCTCGCCGACGACCATCGAGTCCAGCCCGGAGGCGACGTGGAAGAGGTGGGAGACGGCGCCGTCGCCGTAGTGCACGTAGAGGTTCGGCAGCAGTTCCTCGGTCGGTCGCACCGGTGCGCCCCGCTCGCACAGCAGCCGGGAGAGTTCCTCGACGCTGCCGTGGAAGCGCTCCACCTCGGCATAGATCTCGAGGCGGTTGCAGGTGGCGATCACGGTGGCCTCGGTGACGTGCTCGCAGGCCGCCACGTCGGCGATCAGCTTCTCGACGCCGTTGTGGTCGAGGGTGAGTTGCTCGAGCACGTCGACCGAGGCGGTGCGGTGGGAGATGCCGACGACAAGGATGCTCATGCTGTGCCCTCCTTGCCTGAGCACTGCGGTGCCTCGCTCCGGCACAGCTCGTACCTCGCCATACCTACGCTTCCTCTCCTCGTGCTCATGCCAGCGCCTCCGCCTTGCGGTGTTCGTGGTACGCGAGGATCTGCAGTTCCATGGAGAGGTCGACCTTGCGGACATCGACGCCCTCGGGCACGGCCAGCACGGTGGGCGCGAAGTTGAGGATGCTCGTCAGCCCGGCGGCGACCATCTGGTCCGCGACGTCCTGGGCTGCGGCGGCCGGGGTGGCGATGACGCCGATCGCGACGCCCTGCTCACGGACGACGCCGGCGAGTTCGGCGAAGGGGCGCACGGGCAGGCCGGCGACCTGGTGCTCGGCGAGCTCGGGGGCCGCGTCCAGCAGCCCGACGACGCGGAAGCCGCGGGAGCGGAACCCGGAATAGTTGGCCAGCGCCTGGCCCAGGTTCCCGATGCCGACGATCACCACGGGCCAGTCATGGGTGAGGCCGATCTCGCGGGCGATCTGGTAGTGCAGGTACGCCGCGTCGTACCCGACTCCACGGGTGCCGTAGGAGCCCAGGTAGGAGAGGTCCTTGCGGAGCTTGGCGCTGTTCACGCCGGCCGCGGCGGCGAGTTCCTCGCTGGAGCAGGTGTCGGTGCCGCGCTCGACGAGTCCGGTCAGGGCACGCAGATAGATCGGGAGGCGGGAGATCGTCGCCTCCGGGATCTCGCGGCCTCCCGGACGCTGGCCCGCGCTCGCGTCGGCGGTCGCAACCGGCTCAGGGCTGCTCGTCGCGGACGTCCGTGGGGTCAATTTTCTCGTCTCCAGTGGCCGCCGGGCACTCCTCATGGACCCACTGGAATGTGGGCCCAGATCCCTGCGACGCCGCTCACTTTAGGAGTTTGTGAACGGAAGAACAAAACGAGAGCGGGAGGCGGCTACCACAGGTGAGATGTCTCACTCACCCGGGGGTGGGTCAACCGGCGAGCGCGGCCCGCAGGCGACCTTCGTCGACGCGCCAGAAGTCGTGCTGGGCGCCGTCGACGAGGGTCACCGGGATCTCCTCGCCATAGCGCTCCAGGAGTTCGGGGTCGCTGTCGATGTCGACCTCGTCGAACTCCTCGCCCAGGTCCGCACAGACCCGGGCGATCACCACCCGGGCGTCGTCACACAGGTGGCAACCGGGCCGGGAATAGAGCCGCACCCGGGGCACGCTCACCGGGGCTCCTCGACCAGCGGTGCGGCCAGTCGGCGCGCGGCGGCACGGAGCCGTCCCCGCTGCACCTTGCCGGTGACGGTCAGCGGCAACTCGTCGACCACGTGGATGGTCGTCGGCTGCTTGAAGCGGGCGAGCCTGGTGGCGGCGTGCTCGCGGACCGCCTGCTCCACCTGGGCCGGGTCGCCGGTGGAGACGACGTACGCGACGACGGCCTCGCCGGTGGCCTCGTCGGGGGCGCCGACCACGGCCGCGGCACTGACCCCGGCGACCTCGCCGATGGCCTCCTCGACCTCGCTGGGATAGACGTTGAAGCCGGAGACGACGACCAGGTTCTTGCGCCTGTCGACCAGGGTCAGCGCTCCGTCCGGTTCAAGGAAGCCGACGTCGCCGGTGGGCCACCAGCCGTCCTCGTCGGGCGCCTCGTCGCCGTCGGGCCAATAGCCGCTGAACAGGTTGTCCCCGCGGATCTCCACATCGCCGGGGTCGGACCCCTCCGGCGGGTGGCCGTCCTCGTCCTTGAGTCGCAACCCCACCCCGGGCAGCACCGCACCGAGGGAGCCCAGGGTGGGCTCGGGCTGGCAGAGGGTGGAGGTGACCACCGGGGCCGCCTCGGTCAGGCCATAGCCCTGGTGGAGGGGCACCTTGGCCTTCGCCTGGAACTCCTCGACCGTCTCGGCCGGCATGGTCGCCGACCCGGAGAGCACCACCCGGACCGGGCCGAACCGCTCGGCAAGGTCGTCGAGGGCCAGCCAGGACGGGAAGACCGGCGGGGCGACCGGCAGCACGCTGATCGCCTCGTCCTCGACCAGGTCGAGGGTGCCGGTGGGGTGGAAGCCGTCGGTGAGCACGAGCCGGGCGCGCATCCGCAACGTGGCGCCCAGGACGGCGTTGAGGCCATAGACGTGGAAGAGCGGCAGCAAGCCCAGGACGACGTCGCCGGGAGCCAGCATCGGCGGCTCGACGGCAGCGATCTGCTCGATGTTGGCCAGCAGCGCCCGGTGGGTGAGCATCGCGCCGCGGGGGCGACCGGAGGCACCGCTGGTGTAGAGCAGGGCGGCCAACGCCTCGCGGTCCAGCGGCGCAGGCAGCGCGCCGGCCGACTCGACAGGCAGGTCGGCCCACGGACGCTCGTCCCCGACCGGGTCGGCATCGACGACGAAGACCCGCGGTGCCGGTACGTCGCCGCGCTCGGTCATCGCGTCACGCACCGCGTCCACGCAGGAGCCGTCGGCGAGGACCACGCGCGCACCGCAGTCGGTGAGCACGTGTGCGATCTCGGCGCCGGTGGAGCGCGGGTTGATCGGAACGGCCACCAGTTGCGCCCGCAAGGTGCCCAGGTACGCCGTGACGAACTCGATCCGGTTGCCCATCGCGACCACGACCCGATAACCGGCGACCAGGCCCTGCTCCCCCAGCCCGGCCGCGACCGCGTCGACGTCCGCGTCCAGTTCGCGCCAGGTGAGGCGTCGTCCGCTGGTGGCATCGACCAGGGCGGTCTCGTCGGGCAGGTCACGGGCGGCGTCGGCGAGGAGTTGGGCAACCGAGTTCGTCATGCACCGATCCTTCCACACGGTGTCGCATGCCGTGGCCGGATCAGAGGGTCGATTCCGCAGTCTCCTCAGCCCTCCGCGCGTTCGGGTGGCCTGCCTCGATCGCCACCCTGCCAGCCAGCTCCCAGGGTCCTGGGGAACTTCGTCCTCTTCGAGCGCAGGTCGACGAGAAGGATCCCGAAGTCAGGTCAGGATTGACGACGACCCGTATAGCGCGAAACGAACCCGATAATCGCGGAGCGAAATTCCTTTATTAAATTGAGCGGGGGAGCCGGATCTACGGCCTTGAACCAGAGTGCGTCAAATTCCGACCAAGAAAGGCTCGGAGGAGCCGCGTCGAACTCGGAAGCCCGGAAGGAACTGTTACCTTGATCAGGGATTGCCGCAGTGAACACTTCTGAATCTTCACTGAAGGTCAATATTCGGTGAATTGCGCCGTCTAAGTGCTCGAATACGACTCCCTCCGAACCCTCTATTGAAGCGAGAGACAGCTGCGACGGATGATACTTCTCGTCAACTTCAACACACAGCACAACCTCTAGGGACATGACTAACACACGGAAACGGCGCCCCTTGGAATCTCTAAAATCAGGAATGGGCTCAGAATTTCTAAACTCGCCCTCGATAACGAACTGCAGAGTCTGACCAAGTTCCGCTAGATTGTCGAAGACCTCATGCTCCTCCGCCCAGTGCATGTGAATAGGAAGCGAGGGGCCACTGCCTACTACTGCCATGGCCTATTCCTGCCTCTCTGGCTACCGGCCACCATCGGAAACGCCGACAACCCCGCCACCAACGACACCCCAGCAACCACCGGGACAGCACAACGAACTTCAGGACCACGCACGGCGCCCAGAACAAGACCCGCAGGGCCCGCTTCGTCCCGCCACACCAACAGAATTGAGCAGGAGCATAGACCCTGCACCTTCCCGGCGGCATAGCCCAAATGACTTTCCGGCGACGATCTGAAAGCACCGCCTCACAGCCTTCTCCGACTCCGCGAACGTCGACCAGATCGCGCGCCTCCCCGGACAGCGTGATGACATGCGTCAGCGCCTGCGGCTCGGTAGGCTGAATCCGTGACGGACAAACCCCGACCGCGCCCGGCCCGACGCGACCTGAAGCGCCGCTCCCAGCTTGCTGGGGAGGCGGCCGCGGCGAGCACCGAGGTGGAGACTGCGCTGGAGCATCCGGCCGACCCGACGGCCGCCGCCTTCTTCGACGTGGACAACACGGTGATGCAGGGCGCGAGCATCTTCCACTTCGCGCTCGGCCTCTATCGGCGCAAGTTCTTCACCACCCGCGACATTGCCGGGGCGGCGTACAAACAGGCCTACTTCCGCTTCTTCGGGGTGGAGGACCCCGAGCACGTGGCCGAGGCCCGCAACTCCGCGCTGAGCTTCATCGCCGGGCACACCGTCGCCGAACTGGAGGAACTGGGCGAAGAGATCTTCGACGAGGCGATGGCGCACCGGATCTGGCCCGGCACCCGCGCCCTGGCCCAGCTCCACCTGGACGAGGGCCAACGGGTCTGGCTGGTCACCGCCGCGCCGATCGAGATCGCCCGGATCATCGCCCGCCGCCTCGGCCTCACCGGAGCCATGGGCACGGTCGCCGAGCACGTGGACGGCGTCTACACCGGGCAACTGGTCGGCGACATGCTGCACGGTCCGGCCAAGGCCGAGGCGATCAAGGCCCTGGCCGAGCGGGAGGGCCTCGACCTCAGCCGCTGCTCGGCGTACAGCGACTCGGCCAACGACCTGCCGATGCTCAGCCTCGTCGGCGACCCGGTCGCCATCAATCCCGACGCCGCGCTCCGCGCACACGCCCGGGCCAACGGGTGGCGGATCCGCGACTACCGCACCGGGCGCAAGGCCGCCCGCGCCACCCTCCTGGTCGGCGCCGCAGCAGGAGCGGTCTCCGGGGCACTGGCCGCGGGAGCGGCGCTGCGCCGCAGCCGCTCCTGACCCGAAAGGACTATCCCGGCATGGCCCATCTGGGCCAGGGCACCGGCCGCACCGCCCGAGACGGGTTCCCAGAACCGCCGACCTCCCCTATTGTGGGTCGACGGATAGGGGAGATCCGCGGGAGGGAACGCCATCAAGCTGCAACGAGGAGACGCGCCACTGGCTCGAGGGCTCGACGCCCTGCGCCAGGCGATTCGCGATCTCCTCATCGCGGAGCCACACCTGGCCCACGCCTTCCCGCTGCAGCACGCGCCGTCGGCCCACGAGCAGGTCCTGGCCAGCGTGGCCGCCCACAACCGGCCCTCCGCCGACAACGACAAGGGCCCCGACACGTCGTACGGCGACTCCGGGCTGGCCGCCTCCTCGGAGGAGAACGAGGCCGACCGTGAGCGCCTGATCGCCCTGGTCGAGCTCGCCCGTGGGGGCGACAAGGAAGCCTTCGGGATGCTCTTCGACCACTACCACCCGGCGGTCTATCGGTTCCTCTTCTATCGGACCCGCTCGCAGACCCTGGCCGAGGACCTCGCCTCCGAGACCTTCTTCCGGGCCCTGCGCTCGATGAACAGCTTCCGCTGGCAGGGCAAGGACTTCGGCGCCTGGCTGATGACCATTGCCCGCAACCTCACCACCGACCACTTCAAGGCCGGCCGGACCCGCCTCGAGCTGACCACCGAGGACATGGGCGTCCACGACGACGCGACCGAGGGCCCCGAGACCGCGGTGCTCGCGGCGCTCAACAACGAACTCCTGCTCGAGGCCATGCAGCAACTCCCCAAGGAGCAGCAGGAGTGCCTGGTGATGCGGTTCCTGCAGGGGATGAGCATCGCCGAGACGGCCCAGGTGCTGAACCGTTCCGACGGCGCCGTGAAGCAGCTCCAGCTGCGCGGCGTACGGAACCTGGCCAAGCTGTTGCCAGCGGGAATGAGGGACCAGTGAGTCGTGCATCTCACCGCGTAACCTCCCGCTCCGGCCCGTCGTTGATCCGGTTGATGGACCACGAGACGAGCGAGGACGAGCGATGATCTCCTTCATGGCGGCACAGCGTCGCGCCGAGGAGTTCGCTGCCCTGGTGGACGGCGAGACCGGCACGCAGGATGCAGCGCGCCGCAACGCTGACCTGCTCGAGGTCGTCGGCGCCATGCGCTCGGTGGAGGCTCCCACTCCCCGCCCCGAGTTCGTCGCCAGCCTGCGCGAGCAGTTGCTGGTCGAGGCCGAGACCGCTTTGAGCGAGACCGGCCGCAAGCTCGTCATCGAGAAGCGGACACCGCAGCGCCGCGACCGCCGCATCGCCGTCCTGGCCGGTGCCGTGGTCGCCATCGGCGCCACCTCCTCGGTTGCCGTCGCTTCGCAGGGCGCCCTGCCCGGCGACACGCTCTACCCGATCAAGCGGGCCATCGAGGGAGCGCAGACCACGCTCACCATCAACGACGGCGCCAAGGCGAACGCGTTGATGAAGAACGCCGACGGACGCCTGGGCGAGATCGAGAAGATGGCCGGACGCCTGGACTCCAGCAACACTGCTCCGTTCAGCTCCACCCTCAACGACTTCTCCGAGGACGCGTCGCGGGCCGCCGAGTTGAGCTTCGCCAACTTCGCCGAGTCCGGTGACACGGCCCAGCTCGCCGAGTTGCGCGAGTTCGCCACCTCGTCGATGGCGCGCCTCAGCGCCCTTGAGTCGCTGCTGCCTTCCAGTGCGGTCGATGCGCTCAACAACGCCGTGCTGACCCTGGTCGGGATCGACTCGCGGGTCGCCAGCGCCTGCCCCGAGTGCGAGGGCGAACTGCTCGACATCCCGCTGCGCCTGCTCAAGGGGATGAGCGGCTTCCAGACCGCTCCGCAGGCCCTGCCCAGCACCGAGTCCGACGGCCCCAGCGCCGCCCCGACGCAGGAGCCGACCGAGTCCGCCGAGCCTGACCAGCCGATGCAGCCGGTCGGCAATGACGTGATCGACGTGGACGAACTCGAGCGGTTGCTCAACCAGGTCGACCCGGGTACGCCGTCCGACTCGCCCAAGCCGACCAACCGGGAGCGGGCGGAGAAGGCAGCCAAGGACCTCCAGGACGCGCTCACCGCCGGCGGGGAGGCCCTCCTCGGCAAGGACGGCCTGCTCGGCCCGGTGATCACGCCGCTGGCCCCGGTGGTCGAGGGGCTGCTCAGCCCGGTCACCGGCCTGCTCGGCGGCGGCAACAACACCGAGGACCCGTCCGGCGACTGACACGTGTCGTTGTCGTGTCGCCTGCAGTCACCAGGTGACTGTGATCGACACGTCAGCGCCCCCTGAATCGCAGCTCAGCCGTCAGAAGAAGACGGACTGGCGGTTCGTCAGCAGGCGGTAGAGCGTCTGCTGGATGGTCTCGCGGACCTGGTCGGTCACGTTGAAGACCAGCATCGGGTCATCGGCCGAGGACTCGTCGTATTCGTCGGTGCGGATCGGCTCACCGAACTCGAGGATCCACTTGGACGGCAGCGGCACCAGGCCCAGCGGGCCGAGCAGCGGGAAGAACGGCGTGATCGGGATGTAGGGGATGCCGAGAAGGCGGGCCAGCGAGGGCACGTTGCCGACCAGCGGATAGATCTCCTCCGCTCCGACCACGGAGAGCGGGATGATCGGCACACCCGTGCGCATCGCGGCGCTGACGAAGCCACCGCGCCCGAAGCGCTGCAGCTTGTAGCGCTCGGAGAACGGCTTCCCGATCCCCTTGAATCCCTCGGGCCAGACGCCGACCAGTTCACCCTGGCGCAGCATCCGCTCGGCGTCCGCGTTGCATGCCAGCGTGGCGCCGCCCTTGCGGGCCAGCCCGGCCACGATGGGGAGTTGGAAGACCAGGTCGGCGCCGAGCGGGCGCAGGGACCGGCCGGCGTGGTCGTGCAGGGCGACCATGGTCATCAGGCCGTCGACCGGAATGGTGCCGGAGTGGTTGGAGACCACGAGCGCGCCGCCATCGGTGGGGATGTTCTCCAGGCCACGGACCTCCACCCGGAACCACTTCTGCGCGATCGGGCGCAGCACGGCCATGAAGAACCGGCTGGTGATCTCGGCGTCGAAGCCGTATTCGTCGACCGTGTATTCGCCGGTGACGCGCCGACGCAGGAAGGCCAGGAACTCGGCCAGGCGGGGCTCCCAGTCGGCGCCGAAGACCTCGCGGGCCGCCTGGTTGAGGGCAGCCAACCAGTCGCCGATCGGGATGCCGTCCCGGGGCGACGGCTCTGCTGCTGCTTCCGCCGGGGGTCGGGTGTGCTCGATGACGGGCTCGACCGCGTCCGGGTCGGCCTGGGCGGTCTCGATCACCGGCTCATCCGACGGCTTCGGGGCGGGCGACTTCGCCTTGCGCGACGTGCCCGCGAGTTGGCGTGCCGCCGAGGACGGGCGCTGGCTGCCGCTGCCCCGACCGGGGCGTCCACGCGTGCCGATCGGGATGATCTCCGCGTCACCCACGAGCGCCTCCCTTGGTTAACTGGTTGGAGAGCCCGGCCAGGACGGTGTCGGGCGACGCAGGACGGCCCGGGGCAAGGATCCCGGCCGGCAGGGAGGAACTGAAGTCCGCGAACGCCGTCGCCGTGGTGTAGCGCGGCTCGAAGCCCAGTTCGGTGCGCATCCGCACGGTGTCGACACCGCGGCCATAGGTGAGGAAGGCCAGCTGCTCCGGCGAGAAGTCGGCCAGTCCCGCCCGGCGCAGCGCCGAGCCGAGTCCACCGACCGCGAACGGGGGCAGGGCAACCGATGCCCGTCCCATCCGGCGGATCGCCTGGGAGAGCATGATGATGCCGTCGCCGGCCACGTTGAAGGTCCCCGAGGCGTCACCGAGGACAGCATGGCGCAACACCGCGATCAGGTCGTCGACGTGCAGGAACTGCAGGCGAGGATCGAAGCCGAGCACCCTCGGGATCACCGGGAGCTTGAAGTATTGCGTGATCGGGCTGGTCACGTCGGGGCCGATCACGTTGGCCGCGCGCAGCGTGGCGACCCGGACGTCGGGGCGGCGGCGGGCGAAGCCGCGGACATAGCCCTCGACCTCGAACGCGTCGAGTGAATACCCGGAGCGTGGGGTGCGCTTCGGGTTCATCTCCTCGGTGAACATCGCCGGGTCGCGGCTGCTCGCGCCGTACACCGTGGTGGTCGACTTCACCACCAGGTGCTTCAGGCTCTCGGCGCGCTGGCAGGCCGCCATCAGCTGCATGGTGCCGATGACGTTGAGGTCCTTCATCGTCCCGCGACCGCCGACGCCACCGGGGGTGGCGATGACGCTCATGTGGACGACGGTCTCGACGTCCTCCTTGGCGATCACCTTGGCGATCACGGGATTGCGGATGTCGGCGCGGATGAAGTCGACCCCCGCCGTGTTGCCACGGGGCGGGACGACATCCACACCGATGACGCGCTCAACGGCCGGGTCGGACGCGAGATTCCGCGCAAGCCGCATGCCAAGGTCCCGGGAGACCCCGGTGACCAGCACGACCCTGCCCATGGCGTCGAGCTCCCTCGGGCCTTACTTGCCGAGCTTGCGACGCTGGACGCGCGTCTTCTTGAGCAGCTTGCGGTGCTTCTTCTTCGCCATGCGCTTGCGGCGCTTCTTGATGACAGAACCCACTGTTTTCCTTCCAGAGCCAACGGGTCGACCACGACATGGGGCCGCGGCGACCTGCACAGCCTATCGGTCAATGGGTGGACACCTGAAAATCGCGGTCGGATGCTCACGATGCGACCGCACGGCGTACCGCTGGATCAGCCGGCCCCCGCCACGGCTGACGGCCTGCGGGGCTCGCCAATCAGCCGGCGCCCATTACGGCTGACGTCCTGCGGGGCTCGCCTCCGGCACGCCTCGTTCCTCGGCGTACCTCCGGCTCACTCCTCGGATCAGCCGGCGCCCATTACGGCTGACGTCCTGCGGGGCTCGCCTCCGGCACGCCTCGTTCCTCGGCGTACCTCCGGCTCACTCCTCGGATCAGCCGGCGTCGAAGAAGCTCCGCTGCAGATATTCGTTGACGTCCTTCTCGGTGACCCGGAAGGACCGGCCGACCCGGACGGCGGGCAGGTCGCCACCGTGCACCAGGCGATAGACAGTCATCTTGGAGACCCGCATCGTCGTCGCCACTTCGGCGATCGTCAGGAACTTCACTTCGGAAATGTCTCCCGAACCGGCCATGTCACACCACAACTTTCCCCGCGCACGCCACCGGCTTCCCCACCGGTGCTTCACGTGCTCGTTCTCGTGAGAATAGAGCCTGATGTGACCAATGGGGAAGACTGGACAGGAAAAAACTCATGTTGCCCGGCGTGTCGCGTTGCGCGACTCACCAGGCGTCCGCCCACGGATCGATGCCATGCAGCGGGAAGATCGCCTGCCGCACCCCCCGGATGACCCGGTCGAGCGCATTGTCCGGGTTCATCCCCGAGCTCCAGTCGCGATGGGCCGGATTCCTCCCATCCCCCATCCGGTGCGGGGCAACCACGCCGAGCGTCGTGCGCACATGGTCACGCCACTCCGGCGGCGTGGCCAGGGCCGGGTCCAGCGGTTGGCCGGCGACGACGGCGAGCAGGTGCGTCCAGGCGCGCGGCACCACGTCGACCAGTGCATAGCCGCCGCCACCGGTCGCTACCCACCGTCCCCCGGCCAGTTCGTGCGCCAGGTCGTGGAGCGCCAGGGTGGCCGCGCGCTGGCCATCCAGGCTCAACTCGAGGTGGGAGAGTTCGTCGCGCAGGTGCGAGTCGCAGCCGTGCTGCGTGACGAGGACCTGCGGTTGCCAGGCCCGCAGCACCTGCGGCACGACGGCATGGAACGCGCGCAGCCATCCGCCGTCACCGGTCCCAGCGGGCAGGGCGACGTTGACCGCACTGCCGGGCGCCCGCGGCCCGCCCTGGTCCTGGACGAAGCCGGTGCCGGGGAAGAGCCTCTCCCCGGTCTCGTGCAGGGAGATCGTCAGCACCCGGGGGTCGTCCCAGAAGATCCGCTCCACGCCGTCGCCGTGGTGGGCGTCGACGTCGACATAGGCGACCCGCTCGGCACCGTTGTCGAGCAGCCACTGGATGCCCACGGCGATGTCGTTGTAGATGCAGAACCCGCTCGCCCGGTCCGGCATCGCATGGTGCAACCCGCCCATGATGTTCGCGCTGTGCAGGTCCTGGCCGGTCCACACCCGGCGTACCGCCTCCAGGGTCGCGCCGACCGCCATTTGCCCGGCCTCGTGCATCCCGGCGAAGACCGGATTGTCCTCGCTGCCCAGGCCGTGCTCCGGGTCCTGGCCCACCGGGTCGGCACCGAAACGGCGTACCGCGTCGATCAGGCCCTGCCCGTGCACGGTGCGCAACTGCGCGTCGGTCGCCGGGGCGGCACCCACCACGCGCAGCCCCTCCGGCCCGGTGACGCCCAGCCCCTCGGCCAGCCGCATGGTCAGGTCGATCCGCACCGGGGACATCGGGTGCTCGGGCCCGAAGTCGTACGCCGTGAAGCCGGGGTCGAGGACCACCGACGAGTCGGCACACCGGGGCGTTGGCATGCCCCGCAGGGTACGCCGTCGCGCGGCCGGCGCCGCGGATGTGGCACAGTGGTGGCGTGCTCACGACGTACTCGTCCCAGTGGTGGCCCGCCTGACCCGGCGGACCACCCCTCGACGCACACCCACATCGAATCGGCCGCCCACGGGCGGCCGTCGTTGATTTCGCGCGGCACTCCACCTCGGCTCACCGCCGGTCGCCCTGGGCCCACCCCAGGAGGAACCCGTGAACAAGCTGTCCCTGCTCAAGCCCACCGGCGACCCGCACCTGGGCAACCTGCTCGGGGCGCTCGCCCCGATGGCTGCGGGCCAGGACTCTGCCGACTGCTTCTATGGCGTGGCGGACCTGCATGCCCTGACCGTGCACCACGACCCTGCCCGGCTGCGCGACGCGACCCGCCAGCTGGCCCGCCTGATGCTGGCCGTCGGCCTGGACCGGAGCACCCTCTTCGTGCAGAGCCGGGTCCCGGCGCACAGCGAACTCGCCTTCCTGCTCGAGTGCACGGCGTACACCGGGGAGCTGAACCGGATGATCCAGTTCAAGGAGAAGGGCCGTGACCAGCCGACGACGCGCGTCTCGCTCTACACCTATCCGGCGTTGATGGCCGCCGACATCCTGCTCTATCGCACCGCCCAGGTGCCGGTCGGCGCCGACCAGCGCCAGCACGTGGAGCTGACCCGCGACCTGGCGCTGCGCTTCAACCGCACCTATGGCGAGGTGTTCACCGTGCCGGAGATCGTGGTGCCGCCGACGGGTGCGCGGGTGATGGACCTGGCGGACCCCACCACCAAGATGGGCAAGTCGAGCGCCTCGGACGCCGGGGTGATCCGGATCCTCGACACGCCTGATGCCATCCGCGCCACGGTGGCGCGCGCGGTGACCGACTCCGAGGTCGGCCCGGATGCGGTCCGCGCCGATCGCGAGGCCAAGCCGGGGGTGACCAACCTGCTGGAGATCCTCGGGGCGTGCGGCGGATCCGCGGAGGGGATCACCACCTATGGCGCCCTCAAGTCCGCGGTCACCGATGCCGTGGTGGAGACCCTGGCGCCGATCCGGGCCCGGTATGCCGATCTCGACGACGCGTCGGTCTCGATGGTGTTCGAGGAGGGTGCTGCCCGGTGCCGGCAGGTGACGATGCCGGTGCTGGCGGCAGCGCGGACCGCGATGGGGCTCACCTGAGCGGCCCGCGCGCCACAGCGCACCGGGATAATGTGCAGCTGGTGCACGTTTTCCGGTGCACTCTCGCTCGACCGGCCACCCGATAGGTTTTCGGCGTGGACCTGATCCGAGGACGTGTCGCCGACGGCGCCGATCCCGCGCTCGAGATGGCGGCAACCCATGCGCTGCTGCGGGCCGCGAGCAGCGGCGCTGTCGAGAGCGTGCTGCGCATCCATCGCCCCACTCCGATGGTCGCCTTCGGACGGCGCGACGCGAACCGGCCCGGCTTCGGCGAGGCGGTCCGTGCCTGTCGCGAGGCCGGCTTCACCCCCGTGGTGCGCCCGGCCGGTGGGCGGGCGGTGGCCTGCACCAGCCAGGCGCTCGTCGTCGAGCACGTGCAGCACGCGCCGGGCGTCTTTGCCGGCATGGAGGAGCGCTTCACTGACTACGGCGCCCTGCTCGCCGACGCCCTGCGAGGCGTGGGCATCGCGGCGCGCGTCGGCGAGGTGCCCGGGGAATACTGCCCCGGCGCGCACTCGATCAACGTCCGCGGCACCCAGAAGCTGATCGGGACCGCGCAGCGAATGGTCCGCGACGCCTGGCTCTTCAGTTCCGTGCTGATCCTCGACGACACGGCCGTCCTGCAGCCGCTGCTGGCGCAGGTCTATGCCGCCCTGGAAATGCCGTTCGATCCAGCTTCAGTCGGCTCCACTGCCGAGGAGGGTGCCAGCCCGCAGGACGTCGAGGACGCGGTGCTCGCGGCGTACGACGATCGGTTCGGGCTGGTGGAGGTGCCGGCGGACAGTGCGTTGCTGGACGCGGCGCTGGCGCTGGTCGGCGACCACCGGGTGGCGTGATCCCGGGGCGCAACGAGTGAGCGTTCGTGGGTCAGGAACCCTCGGCGAGTGCCTGGGAGCGGTTGCGGGCGGCCTCCATCGCGGAGAGGAAGGCGGCGCGCACCTTGTGCACCTCGAGTTCGCGGATCGCAGCGGCAGTGGTGCCGCCGGGTGAGGTCACCTGCTCGCGGAGCACCGTCGGGTGGGTGCCGGTCTCGCGGAGCATCTTGGCCGAGCCGAAGAGCGTCTGGATGACCAGTTCGGTGGCGGTCGCGCGGGGCAGGCCGAGGTGGACGCCGGCCTCGACCATCGACTCGACCACATAGAAGATGTACGCCGGGCCGGAGCCGGAGATCGCGGTGACCGCGTCCTGCTGCTTCTCCGGGACCCGCACCACCTGTCCGGTGGCAGAGAGCAGGCCCTCGGCCCGGGCGAGGTGCTCGTCGTCGCAGTGCGAGCCTGCCGAGATCGCGAACATCCCCTCGTCGACCAGGGCCGGGGTGTTCGGCATCACCCGCACCACCGCGACGGCGTCCGGGACCCGTGCCTCGATGAAGGCGGTGGTGATGCCGGCGGCCAGCGAAACCACGAGCTGCCCGGCTCGCAGGTGGGGCGAGATCTCCTCCAGCACGGTGGCCATGTCCTGCGGCTTCACCACCAGGGCAACAGTCTCTGCCCCCTGTGCCGCCTCGACGTTGGAGACCACCGTGACGGCGTACGTCTCCTCGAGTTCGCGCACCCGCGCCTCACGCTTCTCGCCGACCAGCAGCGAGTCCGGTGCGGCACCGGCACGGAGCAGGCCGGAGAGCAGGGTCTCCCCCATCACGCCGGCACCGATGATGGCAATCTGCGCCACGGGTTGCACCTACTTCTTCGAGACGAGCGACTTGACGAAGAATGACAGGTTCTGCGGCCGCTCCGCGAGACGTCTCATGAGATAGCCGTACCAGTCCTTGCCATAGGGCACGTAGACCCGGACCGTCTCGCCGGTGGCGGCCAGCCGCTTCTGCTCCTCGGGGCGGACCCCATAGAGCATCTGGAACTCATAGGTGCCCTGCTCGCGCCCGACCTCCGCAGCGATCGTGGAGGCGATGGCGATCAGCCGCGGGTCGTGGGTGGCGATCATCGGATAACCGCCCCCGTGCAGCAGCACCTTCAGGCAACGCACGTAGGAGGTGTCCACGTCGATCTTCTCGGTGAAGGCGACCGACTCGGGCTCCTCGTAGGCGCCCTTGCACAGCCGGACCCGCGAGCCCATGTGCGCCAGGCGGCGGCAGTCGTCCTCGGTGCGCCGCAGCGCTGCCTGCAGCACCGCACCCGTCTCCGGGAAGTCCTGGCGCAGTTCGCCCAGGATGGCCAGGGTGGAGTCGGTGGTGGTGTGGTCCTCCATGTCGAGGGTCACCGTGGTGCCGGCATTGCGGGCCGCGCGACAGATCTCGCGGGCGTTCTCCAGGGCGATCTTCTCCCCGCCGCCGGGCCCGGCCGAGTCCGGCAGCGCCTGGCCGATGGCACTCAGCTTGACCGAGACCTCCACCCTGCGGGCCAGGCCACGGCTGCTCAGTTGCCCGATCACCTCGACGTACGCCGCCACGTTGGCGCTGGCCTGCTCCGCGTCCGCGATGTCCTCACCGAGGTGGTCCAGGGTGACCGCGAGCCCCGCGTCGACCAGCGCGGCGGTGGCGTCGATCGCCTCCCGGGTGGTCTCCCCGGGCACATAACCCGCGACGATGTCGGAGGAGACGGGCAGGGTGCTGACGAGCTTCTTCACCTGCTCGCTGCGGGACAGGGCCAGGAGCGGCTGACGTAGCAAGGACATGGTCACAGGCTACTAAGCACCGTCACCCGCTGCGGGGTCATTCGCCTCACTCGACGGACTGGGCCTCCAGCTCGCCATCCGCGTAGGCCTTGCGCAGCACCTTCTTGTCGAACTTGCCCACCGAGGTCCGCGGGACCTGGTCGACGAAGGCGAACTTCTCCGGCAACTGCCACTTGGCGAAGTCGGCCGCGAGGTGTTCGCGCAGCTCGGCGGGCGTCACCTGGGCGCCTTCCTGCAGCACCACGCTGGCCAGCGGCCGCTCCTGCCACTTCTCGTCCGGGATGCCGACGACGGCGGCTTCCAGCACGGCCGGGTGCGCCATCAGCGCGTTCTCCAGCTCGACCGAGGAGATCCATTCGCCACCGGACTTGATCACGTCCTTGGCCCGGTCGGTGAGGGTGATGTAGCCGAGCTCGTCGATCGTGCCCACGTCGCCGGTGCGCAGCCAGTCGCCGTCGAACTTCGTGGCAGCCTCGGGGTCGTCGGAGTTGTAGTAGCTCGCCGTGATCCAGGGGCCACGGACCTCGAGCTCGCCCACGGAGGTGCCGTCGTTGGGCAGTGTGGCGCCCTGGTCGTCGACGATCCGGGCCCGTACGCCGCCCAGCACCCGCCCCTGGGTGCCGCGGTAGGCCCACTGGTCGTCGCCCTCGACACCGATCGGTGGGAAGCCGGCCGAGGCGACCGGGGAGGTCTCGGTCATTCCCCAGGCCTGGCGAACCACCAGCCCGTGCCGCTCCTGCAACGCCTGCTGCAGCGAGACCGGCACGGCAGAGCCGCCGCAGAGGATGAGGCGCAGCGAGTCCAGCGTGGTGCCGGGGTTCTTGTCCAGGTGCTGGAGCACGTCGTTCCACACGGTCGGCACCGCACCGGAGATGGTCGGTCGGGCTGCCTGGATGAACCGGACCAGCGGCTCGGCGGTGAGCCAGCGGTCCGGCATGCACAGTGATGCACCGCTGAGCAGGCCGGCATAGGCCAGGCCCCAGGCGTTGGCGTGGAACATCGGCACGATCGGCAGGATCCGGTCGGCGAAGTTGAGCGAGGCGACGTTGCCGGTGCAGACCGCCTGCGAGTGCACCCAGGCGGAGCGGTGGCTGTAGACGACGCCCTTGGGATTGCCCGTGGTGCCCGAGGTGTAACACATCGCGGCGGCGTCGCGCTCGTCCACCTCGGGCCAGTCGAAGGTCTCCGGCTGGCCGGCCAAGACGTCCTCATAGAGCAGCACTTCCTTGCCGGAGGCGCGCAGTGCATCGAGGTCGGCGCTGGCCGCGTCGGGCCCGGCGACCAGGACCCGCTCGACAGTCGCCATCTGCGGCAGGTGCGGGGCGAGCAGCCCGACCAGGGAGTCGTCGACGATCACGATCCGGTCCTCGGCGTGGTTCGCGATGTAGACGAGTTGCTCGGGGAAGAGGCGGATGTTCAGCGTGTGCAGCACGGCTCCCATCGAGGGGATTGCCAGGTAGGCCTCGAGGTGCTCGACGTTGTTCCACTGGAAGGTCGCCACCCTCTGGTCACCGTCGATGCCCAGGGAGCGCAGCCCGTTCGCCAGTTGCGCGACCCGCTTGCCCAGCTCGGCGTACGACGTGCGCCGGAAGCCGTCGGGGGTGGCCGTGAGCACCTCGGAGTCCGGGTGGATCGACGTGCCGTGCTGCATCAGGGCGCCGATGGTGAGCTGGTCGTCCTGCATCGTGCTGCGCATGGTTCCTCCTGGCCGGTTCGCGGGCTGTTCACGTGAGCGCCGTCACATTACTCCCGGTCGTTGCGCTGTTCGGCCGGGACGAAGTGGCGCCGCGCGAACTCCAGCGACGCGGCCAGGTCGTCGGTGCGTGCCTGCGTGGAGCCGGAGCGGCGGGTGTTGATCTCCAGGACGATGTGGCCGGCGAAGCCGGTGTCGGCCAGGTGGTGCAGCAGTTCCGCGACCGGCTGGTTGCCGCGCCCGGGGACCAGGTGCTCGTCCTTGGCCGAGCCCATCCCGTCGGTCAGGTGCAGGTGGCGCAGCCGGTCCCTTAGGCGCTTGGCCATCGCGACCGGGTCCGATTGTGCGGTGGCGGCGTGGGAGAGGTCGATGGTGGTGTTGGCATAGGTCTCCTCCGACGGGTCCCAGCCCGGCAGGTAGACCTCCAGCCCGCGCTTCTTGCTGGCCCGCCACGGATACATGTTCTCCACGGCGAAGGCGATCCCGGTCTCCGCCTCGAGATCGGCGATGCCGGCGACGAAGTCGCGTGCGTACTCCTTCTGCCAACGGAACGGCGGATGTACGACGACCACGTCGGCACCGACCTCGTGCGCCATCTCGGCGGAGCGGCGCAACTTCTCCCAGGGGTCCGTTCCCCAGACCCGCTGGGTGATCAGCAGGCACGGCGCATGGATCGCGCAGATCGGAATCTCGTGGTGCACGCTCAACTGCTTCACCGCAGCGACCTGCTGGCTCAGCGCATCGATGCCGACCATCACCTCGACGGCGTCGTACCCCAGCGATGCGGCATAGCCGAAGGCATGTGCGGTCGACTCCGGATAGACCGAAGCCGTGGAGAGGCCGACCAGGGCAGCCACCTCAGCGTTCCCCTTCACCGGCTGGCGGTCCCGGGACGATGCCGTCCAGGATGCTGATCTGGTCGAACCGTTCCAGGATCACGCCCTCGCGCAGCGCCCAGGGGCAGATCTCCAGCGCGGGCAGTTCGAAGATGTCCATCACCGCCTCGGCGACCAGTGCGCCGGGGACGATCTGGTGGGTGCGGCTGGTGGAGACGCCGGGCAGGCAGCCGAGTTCGTCCGGGTCCATCGCCATCAGCTTCGGCAGCCACTGCCCCAGCGCCTCGAGGGTGAGTTGGCGCGGCACCAGCGGTCCGTCGGCCGACGGTGCGGCGCCGCAGATCCGGGCCAGGGAGCGGAAGGTCTTCGACGTCGCCGCTGCACGGTCGGGGGCACCGGCCCGGAGCAGGTTGCCGGCGTCGCGGGCGATGTCGGTGCGGATCGAACGTCGCAACTCACGCACCCGGTCCTCGTCCGGGGCGCCCCCGGCGAACCAGTCCCGCGCCAACCGGGCGGCACCCAGCGGCAGCGACCACGCCACGTCCGGCGCCTCGTTGGGCCCGCCCGCGATCTCGAGCGATCCGCCGCCGATGTCGAAGACCGCCAGCCGTCCGGCCGACCAGCCGAACCATCGGCGTACGGCGAGGAAGGTCAACCGGGCCTCGTCCTCGCCGGGCAGCACCTCGATGTCGACGCCGGTGGCGACGCGGACCTGGTCCAGCACGGCGTCGGTGTTGATCGCGTCGCGGACCGCGGAGGTGGCGAAGGCGAGCGTCTCCTCACACCCCTTGTCCACGGCCTGTCGGATCGCGGTTCGGCAGAACGCGGCCAGGGCATCGATGCCGTCCTGGCCCACCGCGCCGTCGGCGTCGAGGTGCTCGGCCAGCCGGAGCGGCTCCTTGTAGGAGTACGCCGGGGAGGGTGCGGCGCCGCCGTGGGCATCGACGACCAGGAGGTGTCCGGTGTTGGAACCGATGTCGAGGACTCCCAGTCGCATGGGTTCCACGTTAGGCCATGAGCGGGCGCGACGTAGGGTTGTCCGGTGCCCGAAGTCTCCCTCGATTTCCCCCGCGCCTGGGTCGAGTTCCCCGACCCCGCCGACGCGGACCAGGTCTTCCGTTGCGACCTGACCTGGCTGACCTCCAACTACACCTGCATCTTCGGGGGCGGGTGCTCCGGCATCTACCGCGACTCCCCCGACGTCGGCTGCTGCACCTTGGGCGCGCACTTCGCCGACGCCGACGACGAGGAGCGGGTGGCCGGCTTCGTCGCCCAACTCGACGAGGAGACCTGGCAACTGCACCCGGGTCGTGCGACCAAGAAGAAGGACTGGGTCGACGTCGACGAGGACGGCGAGCGGAAGACGCTGGCCGTCGAGGTGGACGGGCAGAGTTCCTGCGTCTTCGCCAACCGGACCGACTTCGCGGCCGGCGCCGGCTGCGCGCTGCACCTGCTGGCTCTGCAGCAGGGACGCAACCCGCTGGAGACCAAGCCGGACGTGTGCTGGCAGCTGCCCATCCGGCGTACCTTCCGCGAGGTGGAGCGGCCCGACGGTACGACGTACACCGAGGTCAGCATCAGCGAGTACGACCGCCGTGGCTGGGGTCCCGGCGGCCACGACCTGGACTGGTATTGCACCGGCAACACCGAGGCGCACGTGGCGATGGTGCCGTTCTACGAGACCAACGCCGCCGAGCTGACCGAGCTGATGGGCAAGGCCGGGTACGACGCGCTGGCGGAGCATTGCGAGGCCCACCTGCGCTCGCGTTCCGCACTCGCCATCCACCCTGCGGACCCCCGCTGACCGCAGGCTGGACTGCTGTCCGCAGCCCGGAACTTCTCGACGTCAAGAGACCCGACCCCCGCTGTCCGGGCCCGAACTTCGTCGGACCACAATGCTTGGCATGCGCCTGGACCATGTCTCGTATGCAGCCGGACCCGACGGCCTCGCCGCCACCGCCCAGCGACTCGGTGAACTGCTCGGGGGTGAGTTCGTCGACGGGGGCATCCACCCGCGCTTCGGCACGCGCAACCGCACCATGGCCCTGGCCGACGACATGTACCTCGAGGTCGTCGAGGTGCTCGACCACCCCGCCTCCGACAAGGCTCCGTTCGGCCAGGCCGTCCGGGCCCGCTCCGCGCTCGGCGGTGGCTGGCTCGGCTGGGTCGTCGAGGTCGACGACCTGGCTGCGGTCGAGGCGCGCCTGGGCCGGATGGCCGTGGACGGCAGCCGCCATGTTCCTGATGGCCGCGAACTGCGCTGGAAGCAGATCGGGGTCAACGGCCTGATCGCCGACCCGCAGTTGCCGTTCTTCGTGCAGTGGCTCTCCGGGCGCGAGGACCACCCCAGCGCCGGCGCCAGCGGCGAGTTCTCCCTGGAGTGCCTGGAGATCGCCGGTGACCCGCACCGGGTCAGCGAGTGGCTCGGCGAGACCGTCGAGGCGCCGCTGGAGGACGTGAAGGTGGAGTGGGTCGCCCCGCACGGCACGCCCGGCATCATCGCCGCCCAGTTCCAGACCCCGAATGGGCTCGTCCGGCTCTGACCCCGGTGCCGGGCGCGACGGTGGTCAGCAGGGGCGCGATCCCCAGCCCCAACATCTGGAAGCACACGGCGACCTATGAGGTCGAGAACCATGCTGTGGACCGCGGGCAACTGATCGAGACCACGATGCGTGGTGTCGCCGACTGGTCGGGGCGGACGCTGCTCGACCTTGGTTGCGGCACCGGCTTCCACCTGCCGCGCTGGGCCGGTCGCGACGGAGACGGCGGTGCCGCCCGGGTGATCGGCGTCGAACCGCACCCCGACCTGGTCCGTCTGGCCACCCGGCGTACCCGGGCGTTGCCGGGGGTCACCGTGTTGCAGGGAGCCGCCCAGGACCTGCCGCTGCCGGATGCCTCGGTGGACGTCGTACAGGCGCGGTGGGCTTATTTCTTCGGCCCCGGCTGCGAGCCCGGCCTGCGCGAACTGGACCGCGTCGTACGCCGTGGCGGGACCGCCTTCGTGATCGACAACGACCCCACCCGCTCCACCTTCGGCGGCTGGTTCCGCGAGGGATATCCGGGCATCGACCCGGACGTGGTGGAGCGGTTCTGGTCGCGCCACGGGTGGCAGCGCCACCGCCTCGACATCGCCTGGGAGTTCGCCAACCGGGAGGACTTCGAGGCCGTCGTGCGGATCGAGTTCAACCCGACCACAGCCGAGCGGATCATCGCCGGCCACCTGGGCACCTCGGTCGACTACGCGGTGAACCTGTGGTTCCGCCACTTCTGAGACTCGCCCAGTCCGTGCTTGTCCCGGTGTCGTAGAGTGATCGGCATGACTCGTTGGTTTGCTTATTTTGCGTTGGCTCTGGAGGGGCCCGCGTCGACGTAGGCACGCACCAACACCTTCAGAGCCACGAGGGCGGAGAGAGATCTCCGTCCTTTCGCCATTTCAGGGCGGGTTCGCCGAAGGGGTCCGCCGAGAGAGGAAGAGCAATGACCACCACCACACCAGCCGGGCAGCGCACCACCGACCTGCGGGTCCGCGCCTTCGACCCGCTGCCCTCACCGGCGGACCTGGTCGCCACCACGCCGCTCACGCCCGAGCGCGCCACCACCGTGGCCCGGGCCCGCGACGAGGTGCGCGCCATCCTGGACGGGTTCGACGACCGGCTGCTCGTCGTGGTCGGGCCCTGCTCGATCCACGACCCTGACGCCGCACTGGAGTACGCAGCACGGCTGGCCGAGGAGGCCAAGCGCCACAACGACCGGCTGCTGGTGGTGATGCGGACCTACTTCGAGAAGCCGCGGACCACGATCGGCTGGAAGGGCCTGATCAACGACCCGCACCTCAACGGCTCCCACGACATCGCCGAGGGGCTGCGGGTGGCGCGCACGTTCCTGGCCGACGTGACCGACCTGGGCCTGCCCACGGCCACCGAGTTCCTCGAGCCGATCAGTCCGCAATACGTCGCCGACCTGGTCAGTTGGGGTGCGATCGGGGCCCGGACCACCGAGAGCCAGATCCACCGGCAGATGGTCTCCGGGCTCTCCATGCCGATCGGCTTCAAGAACGCCACCAACGGCGACCTGCAGGTCGCGCTCGACGCGTGCCGTGCCGCCTCGGCGGCGCAGGCTTTCCTGGGCATCGACTCCGACGGGCGCGCAGCCCTGGTCAGCACCGAAGGCAACCCGGACACCCACCTGGTGCTCCGCGGCGGCTCGGACGGCCCGAACTACTCCCCTGCCCACATCGCCGAGGCCCGGCAGCGGCTCACCTCCGCCGGGGTGAACCCGCGGGTGGTCGTCGACGCCAGCCATGCCAACTCGGGCAAGTCGCACCTGCGCCAGTCGGAGGTCGTGGTCGAGATCGCCGAGCAGATCAGTGCAGCCGACCCGAATTCCCAGATTGCCGGCGTGATGCTGGAGAGCTTCCTGGTGCCAGGCAACCAGCCGCACGACCCGGCGCGCGGCGCCGCGGGCCTGGTCCGCGGCCAGTCGATCACCGACGCCTGCATGGGTTGGGACGCCACCGTCGAAGCGCTGGAGGTGCTCGCCGGGGCGTGAGGCGAAGCGTTCGCTCACCACGGGGCGTCCGCCGACGCCGTTGTCCCAGGGATGTGCTCAGTCTGGCCGACGGTGAAGCCAGTAACCGGGTTCGCGGAGTTGATGCGCATAGGCGAGGATCAGGATCGCCTCTGCCTCAACGACGTACACGATCCGGTAGGGATATCCGCGAACAGCCTTGCAGCGGATCACGGTTCCATCGTCGGAGACGAGGAAAGGTGGAGCGGCGCTGGGCCAGTACGTGATGTCCTGGCGTGCTTGCTGCGCACGATCGATGAGTCGGAGCCCGATCCCCGGTTCCTGTTCCTCATACCAGCGCACGGCTGCGTCGAACTCGGCGGCGGCCTCAGGATGTTCGCGCTGGGCCAAGGTCATGCTGTGAAGGAGGCACGCAACCGGTCGTAGTGCTCATCGGCATCGATCAGGTCGACTGCGCCGTCACGTACCTCACCGAGCCTGCGAGCGGCCTCGGCTCGCCAAGCCATGTCGACCTCGCCCGTGCCGCTTGCATCCTCAAGGCTTCCGAGCAGCGCATTGGCGACGACCGCGCGCTGATCGGCATCAAGCGCGAGCGCGTCCCGGATCAACGTTGCGGTCTCTGGAGCCATGCGTCCAAGTGTACGTCGAACCATCGACAGGAAGCGCGGGCGCGCGAATGAGCGCGCGGATGGTGTTTCTGGACGTCAGCGGCGAGGCCCACATCAGCAAGATCAGAAGTGTGCGGCGATGGTCTCGGATGAGGACCTCATCCAACTGTCGGAGGGCTGCCCTAGTTTGGTCGTCATGAGTTCGAAGAGGCAGCGCACCACGTTCCGGTGCAGCGAATGTGGCTGGGAGACCGCGAAGTGGGTGGGCCGCTGCGGCGAGTGCCAGGCCTGGGGTGCGGTGGTCGAGGTCGGTACGACGCCGAGCCGGGCCACCAAGGCCGGGCCGGTCACCTCGGCCGCGGTCCCGATCGGCCAGGTCTCGGTCGACGAGTCGGCCAGCCGCACCACCGGCGTACCCGAACTGGACCGGGTGCTCGGCGGCGGCCTGGTGCCCGGTGCCGCCATCCTGCTCGCCGGCGAACCCGGAGTCGGCAAGTCCACGCTGCTGCTCGAGGTGGCCGCGCAGACGGCACGGACCAAGCGGCGCACCCTCTACATCACCGGCGAAGAATCCGCCTCCCAGGTGCGGCTGCGGGCCGACCGCACCCACGCGGTGCACGACGAGCTCTACCTCGCCGCCGAGACGGACCTCGGCGCGCTGCTCACCCACATCGAGGAGGTCCGGCCCGAGTTGCTGGTGATCGACTCGGTGCAGACGATCAGCGCCTCCGACGTCGACGGCGTACCGGGCGGGGTCAGCCAGGTCAAGGAGGTCGCCGCCGCACTGATCCGGGTGGCCAAGACCCGCAACATCGCCACCGTCCTGGTCGGCCACGTCACCAAGGACGGCTCGATCGCCGGGCCGCGGGTGCTCGAGCACGTGGTCGACGTGGTGCTCCACTTCGAGGGTGACCGCAACTCGCGGTTCCGGATGCTGCGCGCGATGAAGAACCGGTTCGGTCCCGTGGACGAGGTCGGCTGCTTCGACCTCGGCGCCGACGGCATCACCGCGGTCACCGACCCGACCGGCCTCTTCGTGGAGAACCACCTGCAGCAGGTCCCCGGCACCTGCGTCGCGGTGACCATGGAGGGACGTCGGCCGATGCTGGCCGAGGTGCAGTCCCTGGTCACCATGTCGATGGCGGAGAAGCCGCGCCGGGCCACCTCGGGGCTGGACAACGCGCGGGTGGCGATGGTGCTGGCCGTGCTGCAGCAGCATGCCGCGATCCGCACCCACCAGCGCGATGTCTTCGTCTCCACCGTGGGTGGCGCCCGGCTCAACGAACCGGCCTCCGACCTGGCGGTGGCGATCAGCATCGCCTCCGCGCTCCACTCCCGCCCCACCCCGTCCGGCATGGTCGCGATGGGTGAACTGGGGCTTGCCGGCGAGCTGCGCCGGGTCCGTGACCTGCCGCAGCGCCTGGCCGAAGCAGCCCGCCTGGGCTTCTCCTATGCCATGGTGCCCAGCGACCGGAGTGAGCGTGGTTCGCGCCAGGCGGGGCCGGCCAAGCGGATGGTCGACGGGATGGAGGTGATCGAGGTGCCATCGATCGGGGTGGCGGTCAGCATGCTCGGCTTCACCGGTCCTGCCGATCCCCATCCGCGCCCCCTAGACTGAGCGGCACTGTTCCAGGGAGATCGGGGAGAAGTGGCCAACATCGAACGGTCCGACGACATGCTGCGCCTGCGGGCGACCCTGGCGTCGATCGCACCGGGCACCGCGCTGCGTGACGGGCTGGAGCGCATCCTGCGGGGTCGCACCGGGGCCCTGATCGTGCTGGGCCACGACAAGGTGGTCGATTCGATCTCCACCGGCGGCTTCGTGATGGACGTGCCGTTCACCGCCACCGGCCTGCGCGAACTGGCCAAGATGGACGGGGCGATCATCCTCGACGCCGAGGTGTCGCGGATCCACCGGGCCGCGGTCCACCTGATGCCCGACCACACGATCCCCTCGGAGGAGACCGGCACCCGGCACCGCACCGCGGACCGGGTGGCGCGCCAGACCGGGTTCCCGGTGATCTCGGTCTCCCAGTCGATGCAGATCATCGCGGCCTACGTCGGGGAGACCCGGCACGTGCTCGAGGACTCGGCCCAGATCCTCTCGCGCGCCAACCAGGCACTGGCCACGCTGGAGCGCTACAAGCTCCGCCTCGACGAGGTCTCCAGCACGCTCTCCGCGCTGGAGATCGAGGACCTGGTCACCGTGCGCGACGTGACCGTGGTGGCCCAGCGGCTGGAGATGGTCACCCGGATCGCCCGGGAGATCGAGGATTACGTGCTCGAGCTGGGCACGGATGGTCGCCTGCTCTCCCTGCAGCTGGAGGAGCTGGTCACCGGGGTCGACACCGAGCGTGAGCTGGTGATCCGCGACTACCTGCCGACCGGGCGGCGGGCGAAGAAGCCGGCCGAACTGCTGGAGCGCCTGGAGCAGCTCTCCCCCACCGACCTGGTCGATCCCGCCTCGGTCGCCAAGGCACTGGGCCTGGGAACGGCCGAACACCTCGACGGTGCCGTGGCGCCTCGTGGCTATCGCCTGCTGGCCAAGGTACCCCGGTTGCCGGCGCCCGTGGTGGATCGCCTGGTTGACCACTTCGGCACCCTGCAGAAGTTGCTCTCGGCCGGCATCGATGACCTCCAGGCCGTCGACGGCGTCGGGGAACTCCGCGCCAAGAGCGTGCGTGAAGGACTCTCCCGGCTCGCCGAATCGAGCATCCTCGAGCGCTACGTCTGAGCGAGGAGTGAGGCGGAAGCGGGCCGACGGAGGAGGTCCGATGGAACCGAGCCCCGCAGCCCCAGACGACAAACGCACCGTCTGAGCGAGGAGTGAGGCGGAAGCGGGCCGACGGAGGAGGTCCGATGGAACCGAGCCCCGCAGCCCCAGACGTCAAGGGCACCGTCTGAGCGAGGAGTGAGGCGGAGGCGGGCCTCAGCCAGCCTGGCCAGAAGCCTTCTCGTCCGGCTTCGGCGTCTCGGTCTCGTAGACCTTCTTCGGCTTCGGGGCCAGCAGTTCGAACTGTCGATCCGACGGCTCACCGCCGAGCGCGGCCGCGGTCACGTGGTAGTAGCCGGGCAGTGCCCACTTGGCGGTGCGGCTGCAGTTGTCGTCCGAGCGGCGACCGTTCCAGACGAAGACGATCTCGACCGGCGCCTCGGAGCGGACCACGACGTCCTGGCTGGCGATCTTGGCGCACTCCTGGCTCGACCAGATGGAGTCCTTGCCGGAGGTGATCCGGATGACCATCGACTTGTTGGAGACCTGCCAGGTGCAGGCTGCTGCCTTGCCGGTGATCTCGAACGGGATCTCGATCTTGCCGTCGGCGTACTGGCGCTTCACCGTCGGCTTCACCGTGATGTCGGCGGGACGGCAGGGCCCGGACGGCTGCGCCAGTGGCTTCTCGGTGGGCGAGGCGGAGGGAGCGGCGCTCGACTGCTTTGCCTTCGGGCTCGGGTCGCCAGCGGAGGCGCTGGGGTCGTTCGAGGGAGCAGCCGAGGCGTCCTGGCTCGCCTGGCCGGCAACGATCTCTGCCGTTGCCTTGGGCCCATCGCCGTCGCTGCCACTGGAGAACAGGCGGGCGAAACCGACCACGAGCAGCAGCGCGGTGACCAACACGAGGGCGCGCCGCGTCCAGTAGACGCGGGCAGGGAGCCGACCCTGCGGGCGCACGACAGTGGACATGGCACCACGCTATCGAGACCGCGCCCCCGATCCCGGCAGCAACACACGCCTCACTGGCCACGTCGCCCGGCACCGTGCCTAGGATGCCCGGGTGCCGTCCTCGCCCGATTCCCTGCACCAGCCAATCCTGGCCTGGTACGACGAGCATGCCCGCGACCTGCCGTGGCGACGTACCGAGGCGAGCGCCTGGTCGGTGATGGTCAGCGAGTTCATGCTGCAGCAGACGCCGGTGGCGCGCGTGCTGCCGGTCCACGAGGCGTGGCTGGAGCGGTGGCCCACCCCGGCCGCCCTGGCAGCCGAGGAACCCGGCGAGGCAGTGCGCGCCTGGGGACGACTGGGCTATCCGCGCCGCGCCCTGCGCCTGCACGGTGCGGCCACTGCGATCTGCGAGCGCCACGGCGGCGACGTACCGACCGATCACGCAGCACTGCTGGACCTGCCGGGCGTCGGTGACTACACGGCAGCCGCGATCGCCTCGTTCGCGTTCGGCCAGCGCCATGTCGTCCTCGACACGAACGTACGCCGAGTCTTCGCCCGCGCCGTGGGCGGCGTGGAGTTCCCGGCGAACTCGGTGACCCGGGCCGAGCGTGACCTGGCCACCTCCCTGTTGCCCGACGACGCGGCAACCGCTGCCACATGGGCGGTGGCCGTGATGGAACTCGGTGCCCTGGTCTGCACTGCGAAGGATCCGCGCTGCCCGGCCTGTCCGATCAGCGCGCAGTGCGCCTGGCTCGCTGCCGGGAAGCCGGCATACGACGGCCCTCCGCGCAAGGTGCAGGGCTATGCCGGCACCGACCGGCAGGTCCGTGGCCGGCTGCTCGGTGTGGTCCGCGATGCGGAGCATGCGGTGCCGAAGGCGCACCTCGACCTCGTCTGGGACGAGCCCGTGCAGCGCGAACGTGCGCTGGCCAGCCTGCTCGACGACGGGCTGCTGGTGCGGGTGCCGGCCGGCGACGAGGAGTGGTACGCGCTGCCCTGAGCCGGGCGCAGCGCACGTCGCCAACCGACCGCTGGGGCAGCCAGCTTGCGATGTCGTGTGCAGTCGCCTGGTGCCCGCAGACGACATGCTGGTGAGGTCTGGTGCGCGCGTCCCGGGATGCACGGGACCAGGAGTGCGCAGAGTCCGGAAATGCGCGGAGCCGGCGCGTGCTCACGACGGGTTGTCGCGAACACGCGCCGGCTCGGTGGTGTGGCTCAGCCCTCGGCGCGGGGCAGGTCCTTGGGGCCGTCGCTGTCGTCAAGACCCTCGACGGACTCACCGAGCACCTCGCCACCGACGACATCGGCAGTCTCCAGGGGCAGCGAGTCCGGCAGCGCGCTGACCTTCTGGCCGGTGAAGGTGAAGGTCGCGGACGGACCCTCGCCCTCCACGTCGACCAGCACGATCTGCCCGGGGCCGACCTCGCCATAGAGCATCTTCTCGGCGAGCACGTCCTCGATCTCACGCTGGATGGTGCGACGCAGCGGACGCGCACCGAGCACCGGATCGAACCCGCGCTCGGCGAGCACGGCCTTGGCGGCCGGGGTCAGTTCCAGGGACATGTCGCGGTCCTTCATCCGCAACTCGACGGCGGCGATCATGTTGTCGACCATCGCCACGATCTGCTCCTGGGAGAGCGGCGGGAAGACGATGACCTCGTCGACACGGTTGAGGAACTCGGGGCGGAAGTGCTGCTTGAGCTCCTCCTGGACCTTGCCCTTCATCCGCTCGTAGGTGCCCTGGGAATCGGACGCGTTGCCGAACCCGAGGCTGACGCCCTTGCTGATGTCGCGCGACCCCAGGTTGGTGGTCATGATGATCACCGTGTTCTTGAAGTCCACGACCCGGCCCTGGGAGTCGGTCAGGCGACCTTCCTCCAGGATCTGCAGCAGCGAGTTGAAGATGTCCGGGTGCGCCTTCTCGACCTCGTCGAAGAGGACCACGGAGAACGGCTTGCGGCGGACCTTCTCGGTCAGCTGGCCGCCCTCCTCGTAACCCACGTAGCCGGGGGGCGAACCGAAGAGGCGCGAGGCCGTGTGCTTCTCACCGAACTCGGACATGTCGAGCTGGATCAGTGCGTCCTCATCACCGAAGAGGAACTCGGCCAGTGTCTTGGACAGCCAGGTCTTCCCGACCCCGGACGGGCCGGCGAAGATGAACGAGCCGCCAGGACGCTTCGGGTCCTTCAGGCCGGCACGGGTACGCCGGATGGCGCGGGAGAGTGCCTTGACGGCCTCTTCCTGACCGATGACGCGCTTGTGCAGCTCGTCCTCCATCTTGAGCAGACGGCTGGACTCCTCCTCGCTGAGCTTCACGATCGGGATGCCGGTGGCAACGGCGAGGACCTCGGCAATGAGCTCCTCGTCGACCTCGGCGACCTCGTCCATGTCGCCGGCACGCCACTGCTTCTCGCGCTCGGCCTTCTTGAGGATCAGTTGCTTCTCCTCGTCGCGCAGGGAGGCGGCTGCCTCGAAGTCCTGCCCGTCGATCGCGGCTTCCTTGCGCTGGCGCACCTCGGCGATCTTCTCGTCGTACTCGCGCAGGTCCGGCGGCGCGGTCATCCGGCGGATCCGCAGCCGGGAGCCGGCCTCGTCGATCAGGTCGATCGCCTTGTCCGGCAGGAAGCGGTCGGAGATGTAGCGGTCGGCCAGGGTGGCCGCGGAGACCAGGGCCTCGTCGGTGATGGTGACCCGGTGGTGCGCCTCGTAGCGGTCGCGCAGGCCCTTGAGCATCTCGATGGTGTGTGCGATCGACGGCTCGTTGACCTGGATCGGCTGGAAGCGGCGCTCCAGCGCGGCGTCCTTCTCCAGGTGCTTGCGGTATTCGTCGAGCGTGGTGGCACCGATGGTCTGCAGCTCGCCGCGGGCCAGCATCGGCTTCAGGATCGAGGCGGCGTCGATGGCGCCCTCGGCAGCACCGGCGCCCACCAGGGTGTGGATCTCGTCGATGAAGAGCACGATGTCGCCGCGGGTGCGGATCTCCTTGAGCACCTTCTTCAAGCGCTCCTCGAAGTCACCGCGATAGCGGGAACCGGCCACCAGTGCACCCAGATCGAGGGTGTAGATGTGCTTGTCCTTGAGCGTCTCGGGGACGTTGCCCTTGACGATGTCCTGGGCCAGGCCCTCGACCACGGTGGTCTTGCCGACCCCGGGCTCACCGATCAGCACCGGGTTGTTCTTGGTGCGCCGGGACAGGATCTGCATGACCCGCTCGATCTCCTGCTCGCGACCGATCACCGGGTCCAGCTTGCCCTCGCGGGCGGCCTGGGTCAGGTTGCGGCCGAACTGGTCGAGGACCAGCGAGGAGGACGGGGTCTCCGAGCCACCACCGGACGGGGCTCCAGCGGTGGAGCTCTCCTTGCCCTGGAAGCCGGAGAGCAGCTGGATGACCTGCTGGCGGACCCGGTTGAGGTCGGCGCCGAGCTTCTGCAGCACCTGGGCAGCGACGCCCTCGCCCTCACGGATCAGGCCGAGCAGGATGTGCTCGGTGCCGATGTAGGAGTGGCCCAGCTGCAGCGCCTCGCGCAGGGAGAGCTCGAGCACCTTCTTGGCGCGGGGGGTGAACGGAATGTGGCCACTGGGCGCCTGCTGGCCCTGGCCGATGATCTCCTCGACCTGCTCGCGCACGGCCTCCAGGGAGATGTCCAGTGACTCGAGCGCCTTTGCCGCGACGCCCTCGCCCTCGTGGATCAGGCCGAGCAGGATGTGCTCGGTCCCGATGTAGTTGTGGGAGAGCATGCGTGCCTCTTCCTGGGCAAGCACGACCACCCGGCGGGCTCGGTCTGTGAACCGCTCGAACATGTGCAGGACTCCTCAAACTTCAGGTACCGGTGTCCCGTGGACGCCCTCGGGTTGGGGGCGCGGACACCAGTTCCAACGTCTGCCTCCACCCTACGTGTTCCCGCCGCGAGGCGTATCCGCTCTCAGCGAACACCACAATCACCGAGTCGTCACAAACTTGCGGGCTGACCGGGCGTGGAATGCAAGTTTGCGCCGACTCGAGGAGCAGGAGTCCTCGAGTCGGCGCAAACTTGTGACGACTCGGCGTCAGTGGGCCTTGGCGTACGCCTCGCGCACCTCGGCCGGGATCCGGCCGCGCTCGGGCACCTCGATCCCGCTCTCCCGGGCCCAGGAGCGGATCTGGGCTGCGGACGGGCCACCGGCGCTCGCGCCGCTGGAACCGCCGCTGCGGCGACGGCCCGAGACCCGACGCCCGTGCGCGACATAGAGGGCCAGCGCCTCGCGCAGTTCGGCCGCGTGCGCGTCATTGAGGTCGATCTCGTAATTCACACCGTCAAGGCCGAAGGTGACGGTTTCACTTGCCTCGGACTCATCAATGTCGTCGATCAAGATTATGTTGACCCTCTGCGCCACGAGATACACCTTTTCGGTTGCCGGAATTCACTGTCCGGAGCAAACCCTATCGGAAAGCCAAAGCCGGGCGTCAAATCACTTTGACCGGGCGGAATTCCTCTGGAAAACCATGCCCAGCCCCAGAAGGGTCAGGAAGGGGGAATGGTCGGTGAAGACCGTGCATTCCTCCAGCACAGCCTCGGCCAGGTGCCCGGTGGCCACCACGGTGACGTCGGCCGGGTCCGCCCCCAGTTCGGCAATCATCCGCCCGGCAAGGCCGTCGACCATCGAGGCATAGCCGAAGAGCATGCCCGACTGCAGTGCCTCGACGGTGTTCTTCGCGATCACACTGCGGGGTCGGAGCAATTCCACCTTGCGCAATTGCGCGCCACGGCGGCCGAGCGCTTCCAGCGATATCTCCAGGCCCGGCGCAATCGCACCGCCGACATATTCACCACGGGCACTGATCACGTCACAGGTGGTGGCGGTGCCGAAATCGACCACGATCGTCGGCCCGGGAAAGAGGCTGGCCGCGGCCAGGGCATTGATGATCCGGTCGGCACCGACCTCACGGGGATTGTCCATCAATACCGGGACGCCGGTGCGAATTCCGGGTTCGACCACCACAGCCGGCACACCGGAGAAGTGCCGGGCCAGCATTTCGCGCCATTCGTGCAGCACCGCGGGCACCGTGGAGCAGACCGAGATCCCGTCGAGCCACTCCTCCTCGATCACCGCGCTGAAGAGTCCGCGCACCAGCACGGCCCACTCGTCCGCCGTACGCCGTTCGTCGGTGGCCACCCGCCAGTGCGCGGTGACCTCTCCGTCAGTGACCAGGCCGATCACGGTGTGGCTGTTGCCGATGTCGGCGGCGAGCAGGGTCATGGGCGCAGGTCCATCCCGATGTCGAAGACCTTGGCCGAGTGGGTCAACGCACCCACCGCAATGAAGTCGACGCCGGTCGCGCCGACGGCGGCAGCGTCGGCCAGGGTCAGCCCTCCGGATGCCTCCAGGGTGGCCCGGCCGGCGGTGATCGCCACCGCCTCCCGCAACGTCGCCGGGTCCATGTTGTCGAGCAGGATCTGGTCCACGCCGACTGCCAGGAGTTCGCGCAACTGGTCCAGCGAGTCCACCTCCACCTGCACCGGGACGCCCGGGAAGCGGGTGCGGACCAGTTCGTACGCCGCCACCACGCCGCCGGCAGCAAGCACGTGGTTGTCCTTGACCAAGCCCATGTCGGACAGGGAGTGGCGGTGGTTCACCCCGCCTCCGCAGCGCACGGCGTACTTCTCCAGGTCGCGCCAGCCCGGGAGCGTCTTGCGGGTGTCGCGGACCCGGGCGCCGGTGCCGTCCAGCGCCCGCACCCAGGCTGCCGTGCCGGTGGCGACGCCGGAGAGGTGGCAGGCGAAATTGAGCGCGGTCCGCTCGGCGGTGAGCAGCAGGGCTGTGGGTCCGGTGACGCTGAGCACCACGTCGCACTTGCTGACGGCGGTGCCATCCGCCACGGGACGCGCCACCGTGATCTCGTTGCCCATCACATAGCGGAAGACCAGTTCGGCGATGCCCAGACCGGCGACGGTGCCGTCCTCGCGGGCCACGAAGTCAGCGGTCTCGACCTGGTCGGCCGGGATCGTCGCCCAACTGGTGACGTCGGCCTCGGGCAGGTCCTCGGCCAGCGCATCGGCGACGGCACGGTGCACGGCGCGGGCGCTGAGACCGGCTTCCCCCAGTTCGGCGGCCAGCCCGGCGGGCATCGCGTCGAGTTCGAGCGCGACGATCCGCTCGACCCGCATCATCGCGGTGCCCCTGCCGCTGCGGGCACGGTGTCGGAGTCCGTGCTGGGTGCGGGATGGAACGCGAGTTCGAGGTTGCCGTCGACCAGGCGGGCGTCGAAGTGGCCGGCCATCGCCACGTCGTCGCGCTCGGGGTAGTCCTCGCGCCAGTGCGACCCGCGGGTCTCCTTGCGGCGCAGCGCGGCCTCGGTGAGCGCGGCCGCGATGACGAGCAGGTTGGTGGTTTCCCATGCCTCGACCCCGAGTTCACCGGCAGTGGTTCCCAGGCCGGGCAGCGCGGCCAGGGCCAGTTCCATGCCCTGCTCGGTGCGCAGTACGCCGACGTGGTCGGTCATCAGGGACTGCATCCCGGAGCGGACCGCGGCGTCGGCCAGTCCCGGCGTACGTCGGTCCGCCACCGGCTCGGCCCACGGGCGCAACTCGGTGGGAAGCACTTCGGCGATGCGCCGCGAGAAGACCAGGCCCTCCAGCAGCGAGTTGGAGGCGAGCCGGTTGGCGCCGTGCACCCCGGAGCAGGCCACCTCGCCGGTGGCGTAGAGGCCCGGCACGTCGGTGCGTCCGTCGAGGTCGGTGACGATCCCGCCGGAGGCGAAGTGGTGTGCCGGGGCGACCGGGATCAGTTCGGTGACCGGGTCGACGCCGTACGAGCGGCACACGGACAGGATGGTCGGGAAGCGGCGGGCCCAGAAGTCGGCGCCGAGGTGGCGGGCATCGAGCCACATGTGGGCCTGGCCGGTCTCGTGCATCCGGCGGGTGATCGCCTTGGCCACCACGTCGCGCGGGGCCAGGTCGGCCAGTTCGTGCTGGCCGAGCATGAAGCGGGTGCCGCCGTCCTCGGGCAGTCCGTCGACGAGGAAGGCCCCCTCCCCGCGCACGGCCTCGGAGATCAGCGGTTGCTGGCCGCGGCGGTCGGGGCCCAGGTACATCACCGTCGGGTGGAACTGGACGAATTCCAGGTCACGCAACCGCGCACCCGCGCGCAGGGCCAACGCCATCCCGTCGCCGGTGGAGACCGAGGGGTTGGTGGACTGGGCGAAGACCTGGCCGAGGCCGCCGCTGGCCAGGACCACGGCCCGGCACCGGACCGCGCCGACGCCGTCGCGCTGGCCCTCGCCGATCACGTGCAGGGTGACCCCGGCGACGGCACCGTCCCCGTCCAGGCACAGGTCGAGGGCCAGGGCGTGCTGGATCACCTCGATCCCGTCGGTGCCCTGGACTGCGGTGACCAGGGCGCGCTGGATCTCGGCGCCGGTCGCGTCGCCGCCGGCGTGCGCGATCCGGTCGCGGTGGTGGCCGCCTTCCCGGGTCAACGAGAGTACGCCGTCGTGGTGGTCGAAGTTGGTGCCGAGCGCGATCAGTTCGCGCACCGCTTCGGGCCCCTCGGTGACCAGTTGCCGCACCGCCGCCAGGTCGCATGCACCGGCGCCCGCGACCAGGGTGTCCCGCTCGTGCTGCTCGGGGGTGTCCCCCTCGCCCAGTGCTGCGGCGATCCCGCCCTGGGCCCACTGGGTGGAGCCGGCGTTGAGGACGTCCTTGGTGACCAGCAGGACGGTGGATCCGTCGTCACCGGGCCGCGCGCGCAGGGCGGCGTGGATGCGCAGGGCAGCGGTGAGCCCGGCAATGCCGGAGCCCACGACGACCACGTCGGATCGCGTGGTCCAGCCGGGTTCGGGTGCGGTGAGGCGTCCCGGGAACCCGGGGGGCGCGGTGGAGGTCATCGCTGGAGACTAGTGGCTGGCAGTCACGTCGCCGCGGAGCAGGCCCGATCCCTCGGGCGCCTCGGCCGGGTCGAAGCCGGTGGCGAGGATCTTGTTGCCGGCGTCGACGAAGACCACCGACGGCTGGTATTCGCGGGCCTCGGCGGTGTCCATCTGGCCATATCCGATCAGGATCACCACGTCGCCGGGGTGGACCAGGCGGGCGGCGGCACCGTTGATGCCGATGATCCCGGAGCCACGCTCACCGGCGATGGTGTAGGTCTCGAGCCGGGCGCCGTTGGTCACGTCGACGATGTGGACCAGTTCGCCGGAGAGGAGGTCGGCGGCGTCGAGGAGGTCCTCGTCGATCGTCACCGATCCCACGTAGTGGAGGTCCGCCTGCGTCACGGTGGCGCGGTGGATCTTGGACTTCATCATGGTGCGCAGCATCAGCTGTCTCCCTTGGTTGACGGGTCGTGGGGGCCCAGGTGGAGGGGCATGTTGTCGATCAGGCGCGTGGTCCCGACCCGGGCGGCGATCAGGATCCGGGCCTCACCTTCGGCCGGGGCGGGGCCGAGGTCGGGCGCCGTGATCACCAGGTAGTCGAGGTCCACCCCGGGCGAGGCGCGCAGTTCGGCGCGGGCCGCGGCCAGCGCCGAGTCCGCGCCGTACGACGCGTTCTCCCGCGCCCGGAGCAGGGTGCGGCTCAACGCCACGGCCTGGTCGCGCTCGGTCCCGGAGAGGTAGCGGTTGCGCGAGCTCATCGCCAGGCCGTCGTCCTCGCGGACGGTCTCGGCGCCGATCACCTCGACGCCCAGGCACAGGTCTGCGGACATCTGCCGGATCAGGGCGAGCTGCTGGTAGTCCTTCTGGCCGAAGACGGCAACGTCGGGGCGGACCAGTCCGAAGAGCTTCGTGACCACGATCGCGACCCCGGCGAAGTGGCCCGGCCGGGTGGCTCCCTCGAGCAGGTCAGCGATCGGGCCCGGGTCGATGGTGACGCTCGGCTCGGTCGGGTAGACCTCCTCGACCGCCGGGGCGAAGACGATGTCGACACCGTGCTCGCCGCACAGCACCAGGTCGTCGTCCAGGGTCCGCGGATAGCGGTCCAGGTCCTCGCCGGCGCCGAACTGGAGCGGGTTGACGAAGATCGAGACCACCACCGGGCCAGCGCCGACCTCGGACCGGGCGCGGTCCATCAGCGAGGCGTGCCCGGCGTGGAGGGCGCCCATCGTGGGGACCAGGGCGACCCGCTGGCCGGAGGCGCGGCGTTCGGAGAGCAGCGCGGCCAGTTCCGCACGGGTGCTGGCCAGCACCGGGGGCTGCGGTGCCATCAGTTGCCGACCTCGGTGCCCGTGGCCGGGTGGCCGGTGCCCGGGAGGCTGACGGCGCGGGGCTCGGCCTCGTCGAGCAGGCGGGCGATCTTGAGTGCGCGGATCGGCAGGAGCCTGCCGTCGGAGACCGCACGGGACAGGGTGGCGCGGGCCATCGCGACGTACGACGCGAGCGTCTGCGGTGCGTTCGCGGCCAGGTCGTCCAGGTGGGCGCTGACCGTGTTGGCGTCGCCGCGGACGATGGGACCGGTCAGGGCGGCGTCACCCTGGTGGAGTGCGTTGTCCAGGGCTGCTTCGAGCAGCGGGCGCAGGGTGTCGGCAGGGTTGTCGCCACCGGCGGCACGGAGCATCTCCATCGCCTCGGCGACCAGGGTGACCAGGTGGTTGGCGCCGTGGGCCAGGCCGGCGTGGTAGAGCGTGCGTCGCTCCTCGGAGACCCACATGATCCGGCCGCCGAGGTCGGCGACCAGGGACTCGGCCAGGGCGTGCTCGGCCTCGCCGGCGGTGGTGCCGAATACGATGCCGGAGAGCCGGCCCAGGTCGAGGTCGGTGCCGGTGAAGGTCATCGCCGGGTGCAGCGCGATCGGGCGCGCGCCCACGGCTGCGGCTGGTGCGAGCACCTCCAGGCCGTGGCGACCGGAGGTGTGGACGACGTACTGCCCGGGGCGGATCGCGCCACTGGCAGCGAGTACGTCGACGACGTTGGCCAGCATGTCGTCGGGGACGGTGAGGAGGAGGACGTCGCACTCGCGCGCCACGGCGCTCGGCTTGGCGATGGCCACGCCGGGCAGCAGCGCCTCGATCCGGCCGCGGGAGGCATCGGACTCGCCGGCGACCGCGGTGATCTCGTGCCCGGCGGCGCGCAGGGCAGCGGCCAGAACGGCACCGACCCGACCGGCGCCGACGACGCCGATCCGCGTGCGGATGCGTGTTGCAGTCATGCTCAGGCCTTTCGTTCCAGTCCCTCCGCTGTCCGCCTCGCTGGGCGAGTGGCCGGTGTGGGTACCAGACGTGTGCTCTGGAGTGCTTTCGACGTTCAACGGTACGCCTGTGCGGCGGTGGTGGAAACCGGAGCGCCCGGTGGGCTGCGTCACACCGGAGTCGGGCCGATACCCTCGGGCACATGAGCACCAGCCTCGGCATGCCCGCACTGCCTCCGCGGACTGCGGCGCCGACCTGGAAGGTTGCCTGGGACACCGCGCTCTATGGCGCCTCCGGCTTCCTGCGCAATCACCCGGTGCACCTGGAGCGCGATCCGGAGGAACTGGTCGACTTCCTGCTCCCGAGGCTCACCCGCCACGAGCACGCGGTCCTGCTCGGCGCAGCGGGACGGCTCGCTCCCACCCTGGCCTCCCTCGCTCCCGGTACGTCGCTGCGCCACGACGTACCGGCGGGCTTCCGCGGCATCGTGGTCGCGGTGGACTGGCTGGCCCACGTGCCCACCCATGTGGTGCAGGCCGATGACGACGACCGGCCGCGGGTGGTCCACGTCGACCCGATCTCCGGGCAGGAGACGCTCGGCCTCGTCGTCACCGATGCCGGCGTGCCCCCGTCGATCGCTGCCTGGCTGGAGGTGCACTGGCCCCTGGCCGGCGACTTCGCGCGGGCCGAGGTCGGCACCACTCGCGAGGCCGCCTGGCGCGACGTGCTGCGCACCATGGCCGACGGCGAGGCGATCGCCATCGAGCACGGGCACCTGCTCGGCGATCGGCCAGCGGCCGGTTCCCTGCGCAGCCCCACCGGACCGACGATCCCCGACGGCACCCGCGACCTGGTCGCCGACGTCGCCCTGGACGCCCTGGCCACCGCCTGCTCCGCCGAGGTGGTCATCGGGGACGGCCCGACCCGGATCGAGAGCCACCCGTGAGCACGGTCGCGGTGGTCCTCGCTGGCGGGATCGGCACCCGGATGGGCGCAGAGGTGCCGAAGCAGTTGCTGGAGCTGGCGGGTCGGCCGCTGCTCGCGCACACGCTGGCTTCCTTTGAGGCGCATGACGGCATCGACGAGGTGCTGGTGCTGATGGCGCCGGACTTCCTGGCGCGGGCCGAGGAGATCGCCGCGGGCTTCACCAAGGTGTCCCGGGTGCTGCCGGGTGCCGACTCCCGCCACGCCACCACCCGCGCGGCGCTGGCAGCGCTCGAGGGTGCCGGCCACGGCGAGGAGACGCAGGTCGTGCTCCACGATGCCGCCCGCCCGCTGGTGGGTGCCGCGGTGATCGACCGCTGCCTGGCCGCACTGGCGACGTACGACGCGTTGACCACCGCCATTGCCAGTGCCGACACGATCGTCGAGATCGCCGGCCCCGAGCCGCTGCTGGCCTCGACCCCCGAGCGGTCCACGCTGCGACGTGTGCAGACCCCGCAGTGCTTCCGGCTCGGCGTGATCCGCCGGGCGCATGCGCTGGCCGAGGCGGACCCGGGGTTCGCGCCGACCGACGACGCCACCGTGGTGCGCCGCTATTTGCCGCAGGTGCCGGTAGCGATCGTGGAGGGCGACGAGCGCAACCTCAAGGTGACCACCCCGACCGACCTGCTGGTCGCCGAGCGCCTGCTCGCGCAGTAACGCGCGCCCAACCCCCTTGTAAGCGCGCGCCCAATCCCCTCTTGAATGCGCGCGCCAACCCCCTTGTAACGCGGGGTTATCGTCGCTGGAGTAGGGCTGTGCGCCCCGTTTTCGTCAACAGCACCGCACAAGTGCCGCGCGTGTTCCGCAGTCCGTCAACAGCACCGCACAAGTGCGACGTTGTCGCCTCAGGCGTGCTTGCGGAGCGTGACCTGCTCCCAGGCAGCGAGTTCGGCCTTGAGGTCGGTGATCTCCTGCTCGAGTTCGGCAACCACCACGATCGCCTCGGCGGCGCGCATCTCGGCGTCTTCGAGGAGGGCCGACTCGCTGGCCAGGCGCTGCTCGGCCTGCTCGGCGCGACGCGCCTCTGCGCCCAGCTTGAGGTTGGTCTCGGCGAGCTTGCGCTGCGCGTTGGAGAGTTCACCCTCGAGTTCGTGGATGAGCTGCTGGCGGCTGGCGATCCGGCCGGCCATGCTCCGGGCGAACTCCTTGTGCTCGGCACTGCGCTGCTCGTCGAGCTTGCGGTAGTCCTGCGCTTGGCGGGCCCGGTCACGGGCGGCATCGCGGCGCGACTGGATGAGTTCGGAGTGGGTGATCTTGGTGGCGGCGGCCCCGAGCACGGTCGCAGCCACGGCGGCGAGGGCGACGAGGATCATCGAGCCGGCGATCAGGGCGCCCAGGACCAGGACGGCAGAGACCATGATGAGGGCAACGGCAACCGTGACTCGCGTGCTGCGCTGGCGGCGGCGCGAGGCGGGTGAAGCAGTCGGGGAAGCCATGCGAGTCACAGTAGTTGACATCCTTCACATTCCCCGGCAAGGCGCGCGCGAAATCCCTGTGTCGCACACCGCGCCTGGCTTCAGTTCCCCGGCGCCCCTGGCCCTGCCGCATCGGGGTCGTCCGCATCCGGCACCCGGCAGGCACGCTCCAGGAACAACGCCGCGACACACATGCCGACCGCCGCACCCGAGGCGAGGGCCGACCAGGTCATCCGCTCACCGGCAAGTTGCGCTGGTTCCCCGATCCAGCCGATCGCATAGCCGGCATAACCGCCGGCCACCGCCGCGCCGACCAAGGCGCATGCCTTGGCCAGGGCCAGCCGGTTCACCGCATGGCGCGGCTCCAGCCACTGCCGCTGCGCGATGGTACGCCGGGTGAGCCAGGCCGCTACGGCCAGAAAGGCCGCCACGAAGACCAGCGTGCCGAACTGGATCCAGCCCGGCGTCGGGGACGACGTCGCATACTGCTGCGACAACGGGCGCAGCGCCCACCCCCCGATCAGTCCGATCGACGCACAGGTCACCAATGCGCCGACCGGAGTCAGCCCGACATGCGGCTGCGGCTCCTCGGGATCCGACGGCCCCGGACCGGGCTCGGGTCGGGTCACTGCAGGTTGAGGGCGAGGTCCTCGCGCAACTTGATGCCGCTCTCGTCGAGGCCCGCGAGGATCTCCAGGACCGGCCCGGAGTCGAGCAGCACGGCGTCGGGCTCGAGGTCGGCCCACGGGCGCAGCACGAAGGGGCGCTCCTTGGCGCGCGGGTGCGGCAGGCGCAGGAAGTCCTCGTCCGAGCGGCGGTCGCCGACGACGATCAGGTCCACGTCCAGGGTGCGCGGCGAGTTCGGCTCCACGGGGCGCTCCCGGTGGAAGGCGTCCTCGATGGCCAGACAGCGGTCCATCAGCGTGGCCGCGGAGAGGGTGGTGTCGATGAGCACCACTGCGTTGAAGAAGTTGTCCGCCTCGACCGGGCTCCCGACCGGCTCGGTCTCATAGACGCCGGACACGCCGGTGACCCACACCTCGGGGGTGTCGGCCAGGGTGTCGACAGCGCCCTGGAGGGCGGCCAGCCGCTCCCCCAGGTTCGATCCGAGGGCGAGGACTGCCCTGCGGATCGGGTGCATCTCGCCGGTCAACGTGTCGGCGTCGATGATGTTCGGGTTTGGGGTTTCAGTCACGGCTGCAACGTCCTCTTCCGGGTGATCGTCAGCGCGACATCCGAGAAAGTCGCGTCAATGGGGGCGTCCGGCTTGTGCACCGTAACCCGCACCCATTCAACACGATGCTCCAAGAGGCAGACATTTGCCACCCTCTGGGCCAGCGTTTCGATCAGGTCGACCGGGTCACGCTCCACAGCGGCCTTCACCGCTTCCACGAGCGTTCCGTAATGCACCGTCTCGTGCAAGTCGTC
Organism: Nocardioides sp. AE5; assembly: GCF_031844485.1. Taxonomy (NCBI): domain Bacteria; kingdom Bacillati; phylum Actinomycetota; class Actinomycetes; order Propionibacteriales; family Nocardioidaceae; genus Nocardioides; species Nocardioides sp. AE5. The sequence continues at coordinate 321,518 of NZ_JAUZVI010000001.1, read as the reverse complement.
GCTGGCCGCAGCGGGCCGGGTGTCGAGCCCGAGCACCAGGTCGATCACGAAGACCTGGCCGTCGCGGCGTTCGAAGTCGAAGACCCCGTGGTGCCCGAAGCACTCGAGGCCGGTGATGGCCAGTTCGTCGCTCATCAGCGCTCCACCTCGAAGAGCACCGGACCGGAGGCGTGGCTCCAGATCCGCCACCCGGCGTCGGTGTGCAGATAAGTGCTGCTCACCGCGATCCGGGCTGCCGGCAACTCGAACCCGTCGACGAACGCCTCGGGTCCGGCGACGTTCTCCACACAGGTCAGCCGGGCCACCTCCCCGTGCTCCACGACCCGCAGCTGTTCGAAGAAGAACTGGATGCCCCGGGTCAACCGGATCCCCTCGGCCACCTCGGCCCGGACCGCCTCACGGCCCCAGACCGGCTCCCCGCCGGGGAAGAGCACCGAGACGTCGTCAGAGTCGACCCACAGGTCCAGCGCAGCAGCGGCGTCACCCTGCTCCCAGGCGCTGTAGAAGGCGCGGTGCACCTCCTCGACCGACCCGCCCACCGGCTCCAGGGCCTGTGAGAACTCCACGCTGGTCACCATCCGTCCCCCGTCGACTGCTGGACCCGTCCGACGACGCGCAAGGCATCCACGGTCGCCCGTACGTCGTGCACGCGCAGCCCCCAGACACCGCGCAGGGCGAGGATAGTCCCCAGGGCGACGTTGGCGGCCTCCCGTTCGCCGACCGGACGGGGCTCCCCCTGCTCATCGGCCAGCAGCAGCCCCAGGAACGACTTGCGACTCGAGCCGACCAGGATCGGCAGGCCCAGCGCCTCCAGGGCGGCCAGGCCGGTGACCAGGTCCCAGTTGTGGTCCGCGGTCTTGGCGAACCCCAGGCCCGGGTCGAGGATGATCCGCTCCCGGGGAATCCCGGCCGCCTCGGCGTCCTCGACACGAGCACCGAGTTCGTCGGCCACGGCTGCCACCACCCCTCCGTGCCCGTCGTACGTCGCCAACTGCTGCATCCGGGCACTGTGCGCGCGCCAGTGCATCGCGACGTACTGTGCCTCGCTGTCGGCGACCACCCGCAGGATTGCGGGGTCGGCAAGCCCACCCGAGACGTCGTTGACGATCCGCGCGCCGGCCGCGATCGCGGCCGCGGCGACCTCGGCGCGCATGGTGTCCACCGAGACCAGCGCGCCCTCGGCGGCCAGCGCCTCGATCACCGGGACCACCCGGTCGAGTTCGTCAGAGACCAGGGGCCGGGTGGCGCCCGGGCGGGTCGACTCGCCACCGATGTCGAGGATGTCAGCACCCTGGGCGAGCAGGTCGTGGCCGTGCGCGATCGCGGCGTCCGTGGTCGCCCAGCGCCCGCCGTCGGAGAAGCTGTCCGGGGTGACGTTGACGATCCCCATCACCCTGGTCACGCCGCGGCCACCAATCACCGGGCGCTGTGGATCAGGGCCATGGCCTCGGAACGGGTGGCGGCGTTGTGCATGATGCCGCGCACGGCAGAGGTGATCGTGCGGGCACCGGTCTTGCGCACCCCCCGCATCGTCATGCACAGGTGCTCGGCCTCGATCACCACGATCACGCCCCGCGCCTCGAGGATCTCGACCAGGGCGTCGGCGACCTGGGTGGTCAGCCGCTCCTGCACCTGCGGACGCTTGGCATAGACGTCGACCAGGCGGGCCAGCTTGGACAGGCCGGTGATCTTGCCGCTCTCGGCGGGGATGTAGCCGACGTGCGCGACGCCGAAGAACGGCACCAGGTGGTGCTCGCACATCGACCACATCTCGATGTCGCGGACCAGGACCATCTCGTCATGGCCGAGGTCGAAGGTGGTGGTCAGGACGTCCTCGGGATCCTGGCGCAGTCCCTGGGTCAGCTCGGCGAACGCACGGGCGACGCGGGCCGGGGTCTCCCGCAGGCCCTCCCGGTCGGGGTCCTCACCGATCGCGTGGAGCAGTTCGCGGACGGCGGCCTCGGCCCGGGCGTGGTCGAACGCCGGTACGTCGGCAGCGGCCCGGCTCCCCGCAGAGATCGGGTCGGTCATGCCTGGTCACCGGGATAGGGGAATCGCGTCCCACCGGCAGGTGGCGCTGGGTCGTGCGGCGTGGCCAGGCCCGGGTCGGCGGTGCGGGTCTCCTCCTCGTCCTCCCCGGAGCTGCCCGGGATCTCCACCGGCGGCGTGGGCGAGGGACGGCGGTCGGGCGAACCGGTCCAGGCCGGGCGGGGCGGACGACGGCGCAGCGGCGCGAAGACCTCGGCCACCTCGGCCTTGTCCAGCGTCTCGCGCTCCATCAGCGCCAGCACCAAGGCGTCGAGGACGTCGCGGTTCTCCTCGAGGATGTCGAACGCTTCCTGGTGCGCCTCGTTGAGGAACTTCTTGGTCTCCTCGTCGACGATCGCGGCGATGTCCTCGGAGTAGTTGCGGGTGTGCCCCATGTCGCGGCCCAGGAACGGCTCGCCCTGGGTCTCGCCGAGCTTGATCGCGCCGAGCCGCTCGGTCATGCCGTATTGCGTGACCATCGCCCGGGCCAGGTTGGTGGCCTTCTCGATGTCGTTGCCGGCGCCGGTGGTCGGGTCGTGGAAGATCAGCTCCTCGGCGGCCCGCCCGCCCAGCATGTAGGCGAGCTTGTCGAGCATCTCCGAGCGGGTCTGGGAGTACTTGTCCTCGTCGGGCAGGACCATCGTGTAGCCCAGCGCCCGACCGCGCGGCAGGATCGTCACCTTGTGCACCGGGTCGGTGCCGGGCAGGGCCGCCGCGACCAGGGCGTGGCCGCCCTCGTGATAGGCGGTGATCAGCTTTTCCTTCTCGTTCATCAACCGGGTCCGGCGCTGCGGCCCGGCGATGACGCGGTCGATGGCCTCGTCGAGCGAGGTCGTGGTGATCACCTTCTCGTTGAGGCGAGCGGTGAGCAGGGCGGCCTCGTTGAGCACGTTGGCCAGGTCGGCGCCGGTGAACCCCGGCGTACGGCGTGCCACGTTCATCAGGTCGACGTCGGAGGCGATCGGCTTGCCGCGCGAGTGCACCTTGAGGATCTGATGGCGCCCGGCCAGGTCGGGGGCGTCGACGCCGATCTGGCGGTCGAACCGGCCCGGGCGGAGCAGCGCCGGGTCAAGTACGTCGGGACGGTTGGTGGCCGCGATCAGGATGACCCCGCCGCGCACGTCGAAGCCGTCCATCTCGACGAGGAGCTGGTTCAGGGTCTGCTCGCGCTCGTCGTGGCCGCCGCCCATGCCGGCACCGCGGTGGCGTCCGACCGCGTCGATCTCGTCGATGAAGACGATCGCCGGGGCGTTCTCCTTGGCCTGCTCGAAGAGGTCACGGACCCGGGAGGCACCGACACCGACGAACATCTCCACGAAGTCGGAGCCGGAGATGGAGTAGAACGGCACCCCGGCCTCACCGGCCACGGCACGGGCCAGCAGCGTCTTCCCGGTGCCGGGCGGGCCGTAGAGCAGCACGCCCTTGGGGATCTTGGCGCCGACGGCCTGGAACTTGGCGGGCTCCTGGAGGAACTCCTTGATCTCGCCGAGTTCCTCGATCGCTTCCTCGCAGCCGGCCACGTCGGCGAAGGTGGACTTGGGCATGTCCTTGGAGATCAGCTTGGCCTTGGACTTGCCGAACTGCATCACCCGGCCGCCGCCGCCCTGCATGCTGTTGAGCAGGAAGATGAAGATCAGGATGATCAGCGCGAACGGCAGCAGCGTGGCCAGCAGTTGCCCGAAGAAGCTGGGCTGCGGGTTCTCCGAGTTGGACTTCTCGATGGTGCCCGCCTCGATCTGCTCGCGGACCATCACGATCAGGTCGTGCTGCTGGTCGGTCACCCAGTGGGTGACGACCTTGTTGCCGCCCTCGCGCTCGACGTCGTCATCGAGCGTGGCGCGGATCTCCTGGTCGTTGTCCAGGAAGGTGATCTCCTTGACCTGGCCGGTGGTGATGTACTTCTCCATCTCCGACGTCGGCACCTCGTCGTACCCACCATCGGGCGCGAGGAACTGCAGGCCGAGTACGACGGCAATGACGGCAAGGAAGATCCAGAGCCAGGGACCCTTGAATATGCGCTTCACAGACTTCTCTCGGGACATCCCAGACGTGTGCCGGGGCGGTGACCATGTGACGTTTGACGGTACATGGTCCCAGAAAGCGGCCGGGCGCCCACATCCGCGCCCAGCGTGGGCTCAGGAGTAGACGTGCGGCGCCAGCGTGCCGATGTCACGCAGGTTGCGGTAGCGCTCCTTGAAGTCGAGGCCATAGCCGACCACGAACTCGTTCGGGATGTCCCAGCCGACGTACTTCGGCTCGACCGGCATCGCCAGTGCCTCCGGCTTGCGGAGCAGGGTGGCGATCTCGACGCTGGCCGGGTTGCGGCTGGACAGGTTGGAGATCAGCCAGCTCAGCGTCAGCCCGGTGTCGATGATCTCGTCGACCACCAGCACGTGGCGCCCGGAGATGTCGGTGTCGAGGTCCTTGAGGATCCGGACCACACCACTGGACTTGGTGCCCGAGCCATAGGAGCTGACCGCCATCCAGTCCATCTCCACGTGCCCACTGAGCGAGCGGGCCAGGTCGGCCATCACCATCACCGCGCCGCGCAGGACCCCCACCATGAGGAGTTCCTTGCCCGCATAGTCGGCCTCGATCTGCTGGGCCATTTCCTTCAACTTCGCCTGGATCTGCTCCTCGGTGAAGAGGACGTTGACCAGGTCGCTCTCGACATCGGAGGCATCCATGCGCGCCAGCCTGCCACACGCTCGCCACCGGCCAAATCACAGGCTCGCCTGTGAAACTGCCCGTTCGACGCGAAACAACATGTCGATCGGGCAGGAACGCACGGGCACCCCCAGGGCTCACGCCTCTTGCGACGACTCGAAGACGATCTCCCCGCCGGTACGCCGTCCCCGGAGGTGGCCCGGCAGGTCCACCCACTTCTGGCCGTGCCAGTCGGTGACCAGCCGGTCGAGCTCGGTGATGTGCTCGTGGAAGAGCTCATCGGGCAGCGCACCGGCAGCCAAGGCGGCCAGGCGGAGCACCCGGGTCCGGATCGGTGCGGCCAGGTCGGCCAGCGCCTCGACGGCGAGCGGTGGCCCGTCGCCGTACGCCGTAGCGGCCAGGTCGTCGAGGAACTCCATGTCGGGGCGGAGCAGATCCGCCGTGCGCGCCAGCGCAACGGCCACCCCGGGGCCCAGTTCGGCCTCCAGCACCGGCAGCACGGTGTGCCGCACCCGGACCCGGGTGAACCGCGGGTCGTCGTTGTGCGGGTCGGACCACGCCTCGATCCCCTCGGCGCGGCACGAAGCAGCGGTGTCGGCGCGGGAGACGTCGAGCAGGGGGCGGGCGAAGCGGTCGAAGCTGCGGCGCATCCCGGCGATCGAGCGGCCTCCCGAGCCACGGGCCAGGCCGAGCAGGACGGTCTCGGCCTGGTCATCGCGGGTGTGGCCGAGCAGGACGAGCGCGGCGGAGAAGTGGTCGGCCATCTGCTCCAGGACCGCGTAGCGCGCCTGGCGGGCGGCCGCCTCGGGACCGGGCCCACCGGGCAGCGCCGGGACCTCGACCCGCGCCGAGACGGTCTCGTCACAGCCGAGGGCCGCCATCTGCTCGACCACCGCCGCGGCGCGGTCGGCGGATCCCTCCTGGAGGCCGTGGTCGACGGTCGCCCCGATCACCCGCAGCGACGACCGGCGGGCCTCGAAGACGGTGGCGGCGACCAGGGCCAGCGAGTCCGCTCCCCCCGAGCAGGCGACGAGCACCGTCGCACCGGGGCCGAGCCCGCCAAGGGTGCGTCGGACCACGCCGCGGATCGCCGCCGTGGCCGGATGCAGGGTCATGCGTGGACCCGGGCGACCCAACTGTCCGGGTCGTGGATCTCGGCCTTGGACGGCAGGTTCTCCGCCGTGGCCCACACTGCGTTGAAGTCCTCCATGCCGACCTTGTCGACCACGTGGCGCACGAACGCCGCGCCGTCGCGATATTGCGCCATCTTGGCGTCGAGCCCGAGCACCCGGCGCAGCAGCCGGTCCAGGGTGCCGACGCCCTTGCGCCGCTGGTTGAACCTGCGCCGGATCCGGGCAACCGACGGGATCACCGTCGGTCCGACCCCGTCCATCACCACGTCGGCATGGCCCTCGAGCAGCGACATCACGCCGGTCACCCGGTCGATGATCTCGCGTTGCTCGGGGGTCGACATCAGGTCGAGGAGGCTCGGCCCGTCACCGCGCAGCGACCCGGCAACCCGCTTGAGCCCCTCCTCCAGGGTCTTGCCCACCTCGATCGAATCGGCCAGCGACGTCATCTGGGCATAGAGGTGCTCACGCATCCACGGCACCGCGGTGAACTGGACCCGGTGGGTCTCCTCGTGGAGGCAGACCCAGAGCCGGAAGTCGCCCGGATCGACCTCGAGTTCCTGCTCCACCTGGACCACGTTGGGCGCCACCAGCAGCAGGCGCCCGTGCTCGCTGGTGCCTGGCCCGGCTCCGTCGCTCCCTGCACCCGCGCGGCCCCTCGGTCGCTCACTCGTGCCTCGCTCGGCTCCGTTGAGACCGTAGAACGGATCGAACTGGCCGAGCACCTTCGACCCCATGAACCCGAGGACGAAGCCGAGTTCGGCCCCGGTGACCCGCGAGCCGACGGCCTTCCCGATCCCGGACGGGGCGCCCTTCTTTTCCGCCAGCTTGGTGACGATCGGGTCCAGGATCTTCTCGAACGAGTCGGCATTGGCACGGATCCAGCCGGCCCGGTCCACGACCAGGACCGGCGCGGTGTGCTCCGCCGCGACCAGGCCGGTGAAGTCGCGGACCAGCGCGGTGGACCGCTCGGCGCCCGCGCGCAGTTCGCGGACGGCCTCATCGGCGGCCGCCGCCGGGACCTGCGGCCCGTCCCCGGCGAAGCGGGAACCGAGGCGGATGGCGAGTTCCCAGTCGATCATCGAGGGCGCATCAGTCATGGGTGAACCCTACGTGCGCAGCAGAAGTCGGTCCGCTCAGGCAGAGCAGTGGCAGGCGGCCAGCGCGGCGGTCAGGTCCTCCAGTGCCGCCCGGGCATCCAGCGTCTCGGGGACCTCCACCCGGTCGGCCAGGAAGACGAAGACGAAGACGTTGCCGTCCAGGTCGGTGGTGGTGCCGGCCAGCCCGTGTACGCCGGTGAGCGTTCCGGTCTTGGCGCGCACCCGGCCCAGACCGGGCTCAGGCGAGTCGACGTATCGGCGGGCCAGCGATCCGGTGAACCCGGCGATCGGCAACCCGGTGAGCACCGGGCGCAGTTCGGGGTGCTCCGCGGAGCCGGCGAGCGCCATCACCTCCAGCAGGGTCGTGGCGGTGAGCAGGTTCTTGCGGGAAAGCCCGCTTCCGTCAAGGATCCGGTCGTCCGAGGTGTTCACGCCCAGCCGCTTGAGCACGGCGCGGACCGCGATCGAGGCGCCGGCGAAGGTGGGATCCGCCCCCTCGGCGATCGCCACGTGATGGGCGAGGATCTCGGCCCCCTCGTTGTCGCTGACGGCCAGGACGCGGTCCACGATCTGCCAGACCGGGGCGCTCTGCACGGCAGCGAGTTCCTGCCCGGGCACCAGGTCGGCGGGGGCTGGCGGCACGGACGGATCAGCGCTGGCCTGCGTCGGGGTCGGCGTCGGGGTCGGGGCTGCGGGGGCAACCCGCGCCGGGGCGATCGTGCGGCGCGGCGAACCGGTCACGGTGATCCCCCGCTTGGCCAGTTCGTCGGCGAAGATCCGGGCCGCGCCGAGCGCCGGGTCGGCCTCGAAGCCCCAGCCGTCCTCCTTGCGCCCCTGGTTGGCGTAGAGCGGGGAGATCGGCGAGACCACTGCATCCGGGATGTAGTTGGCCGGCCAGTCGGGGCTGACCCGGGGACCGGAGAAGAGCGAGTCGTCGAAGCCGAGGCGGACCTCGGTGGTCCCGGCGCCCTGCAGCGCCAGGGCGGTCTGCGTGGCCAGCGTGGCCAGGTCGGCCTGGGCCGGATAGGCGTCCGGGTCCGCGACCCGCATCAGGTAGGGGTCACCGCCGCCGACCAGGACGATCTCGTCCGGCGCTGCCCCGGCCCGTACGGCGGTGGTGAAGGTGGTCTCGGCGCCCAGCGACTCGATGGCGGCAGCGCCGGTGACGATCTTCATCGTGGAGGCCGGCACCGTGCTGGCCACGCCCTGCTGGAAGTGGACCACGCCGTCCATGCCGGCGACGACCAGCATCCGGCGCTCACCGAGCTCGGGGAGATCGGCGTACGGCGCGAGCGCTGCGGCAACCCGTTCGTCACTGATGCCGCTGTCGAGGTCCACGCCCTGCGCGACCGGTTCAGGAGTGGTCAGCTGGGGCAACTCCAGCCCCTCGGGCGGGGCGATCTCGGCAGGGTCAGCCTCGGCCGCAGCCCACCCCAGGCGCTCGGCCACGTCGTACTCGAAGGCGGCGAAGGCGGACGCGATCACGGCCAGCACCAGCACCACCGGACCCCAGGCCGCCAGGCGGCTCGGGCGCCCCGCGTCGCGGGCAGCCCTGCGTCGTGTTGGCACCGAAGCCCCTCCCCAAGTCCACGTTTTGGACCATTGTGCGCGAAGATGTCCCGAGCCCGTTCTTCGGGCCATGATCCTGTGCGGCCCGAACCCGGTCGTGTGTGAACTGATGAAGCGGAGGATGACAGTGCTCGAGTTCGACGTCCTGGTGGAGATCCCCAAGGGTGAGCGCAACAAGTACGAGGTGGACCACCACAGCGGGCGCCTGCGCCTGGACCGGCTGCTGTTCACCTCCACCCAGTACCCCGCCGACTACGGCTACATCGAGGAGAGCCTCGGCCAGGACGGCGACCCGCTCGACGCGCTCGTGCTGCTGCAGGCCCCGACCTTCCCGGGCTGCCTGATCAAGTGCCGCGCCATCGGGATGTTCCGGATGACCGACGAGGCCGGCGGCGACGACAAGGTCCTCTGCGTGCCCGCCGGCGACCCGCGCCAGGAGCACCTGCAGGACATCGGCGACGTGTCGCGCTTCGACCGCCTCGAGATCCAGCACTTCTTCGAGGTCTACAAGGACCTCGAGCCGGGCAAGTCCGTCGAAGGCGCCGACTGGGTGGACCGCGCGGCTGCCGAGGCCGAGGTCCAGGCCTCGTTCGCCCGGTTCAAGGAGAACGGCGGCTACTGAGCCCCTGCGACACAACGCATGACACAACGGTGTCGTCTGCGGTCATCACGTGACTGCAGACGACACCGTTCGTCTTTCCTCAGGCGTCCGTGCCCCAGGTGAGCAACTCGTCGGCGCGCATCATCTCGGCCGGGATGCCGAATGCGTCGACCAGGTCGACCGCGAGCGGGCGGATCTTGCGGCACAGGTCGTTGATCTCCCTGGTGATCGCCTTCGAGCGCTGCGTGGTGAGGCGGCCGTGCTCCATGTACCAGGCGCTGTTCGCCTCGATCGTGCTCAACGCATAGAGGTCGACGAGCAGGCCGAGGGCGACCTTGTTATCGGAGTCCGGCATCTCGGCGACCTTCTCCACGAAGGCGTCCAGGACCAGGCGCTCGACGTGGGCGTGGCCAATGGCGATGACGTGGTCCTGGACCCGCGAGAAGACCTCACCGGGCTCCATGCCCAGGTCCACGCCCCGCTTCAGCCGACGCGCCGCGCCACTGACCAGGTGCTCCTCGCGGAAGCGGAACATCGCCTCCTGGAAGTTGGGGTCGAGCAGGCCAGCCTCCTGGTCCCACTCGTCGCCGCCGGGCAGCAGGTCGCGCACCCGCTCGAGCAACTTGTGCACGTTGGTCCGCTCCACCACGGTCTCCACGGCCAGGCCGGCGACGAACTTCACCATGCCGAACTGGTCCATGTCGGAGAAATCGCTCGCATAGCCGGTCAGCAGGCCCTTGGCGACCAACTGCATCATCACCGTGTTGTCGCCCTCGAAGGTGGTGAAGACATCGGTGTCGGCCTTGAGCGCGGTGAACCGGTTGCGTGACATGTAGCCGGCACCGCCGCACGCCTCGCGGCACTCCTGGATGGTGCTGGTGGCATGCCAGGTGGCCATGGCCTTGGTCCCGGCCGCGCGTGATTCCAGCGCCCGGGTGGTCGCCTCGTCCACGTCACCCCAGAAGGCCTCCTGGGTGCGCGAGGTGAGGACCTCCTGGGCGAAGTGGAGCGCGTAGGTCTTCGCGAGCAGCGGCAGCAGGCGGCGCTGGTGCTGGCCGTAGTCGAGGAGCAGTTGCTCGGGCTGGCCGTCGCCGGACTCGAACTGACGGCGCCGGTCGGCGTACTTGATCGCGATGGCCAGGGCGACCTTGGCCGCGCTGGTCCCGGCGGCGCCGACGCAGACCCGGCCCAGGACCAGGGTGCCGAGCATGGTGAAGAAGCGGCGACCAGGACTCTCGATGCTCGACGAGTAGACGCCCTCGGGGCTGACGTCGGCGAACCTGTTCAGCAACGCGGTGCGCGGCACCCGTACGTCGTCGAACCAGAGCCGGCCATTGTCGACTCCGTTGAGTCCCATCTTCAGGCCGCTGTCCGCGATCCGTACGCCGGGAGCAGGCTCGCCATCGATCCGGATCGGCACGACGAAGGCGTGCACGCCCTCCGACTTGCCGTCGATCACGAGCTGGGCGAAGACCACGGCCATCTCCCCGTGACGGCCCGCGTTGCCGATGTAGTCCTTGTGGGCGGAGTCGGTCGGCGTGTTGATCACGAACTCCTGGGCCTGCGCGTCGTACGTCGCCACGGTCTCCAGCGCCTGCACGTTCGAGCCGTGCCCCGCCTCGGTCATCGCGAAGCAGCCGAGCAGCTTGCCAGAGATCACGTCAGGCAGGTACTTCGCGTGATGCTCCTCGTTGCCGAGGTTCTGGATCGCACCGCCGAAGAGGCCGAACTGGACGCCCATCTTGATCAGCACCGAGAGGTCGCCGAAGGCCATTGTCTCGAAGGCGGCGACGGCGCCACCGGTGCTCTCCTTGCCACCCTGGGCTGCCGGGAAGCCGAGGGCGGTCTGGCCGGTCTGGGCGACAGCGACGACGACGTCACGGACCCGGTCACGGAACTCCTCGTGCCCCATCGTCTCGGCGTCGGTCAGGACGTCGGCGTTCTCGACCAGGTTGCGCCTGACCAGGTCGCGGACCTCGGCGTAATCACCGTCGAGCAACTGGGCCAGCGCCGCGACGTCGACCTCGGGCTGGACATAGCCGTCGTCGGCTGCGGACTCGTCAGGCTCGGTGGATTCGGTCTCGGGGAACGTCTCAGTGGCCATGGTCGGAACGTTACCCGCCGCGCATCACGGCAGGGAACGCCCTGGCTCAGGGCCGGGAGAAGAAGTTCGGCGGGATCCAGTAGTACATCGACTCCTCGGTCACCGGGCGGCCGGTGCGCGGGGCGTGGATGATCTTGCCGTTCCCGGCATAGATGGCCACGTGGTAGATCGAACTGGGGCTGCTGGAGGAGCCCCAGAAGACGAGGTCACCGGGCTGCAACTGGCTCGACGAGACCGGCGTGGTCGACTGGTACTGCCCCACCGAGTAGTGCGGCAGCGACTTGCCGCCCTGGCGCCAGGCCATCATGGTCAGCCCGGAGCAGTCCCAGGCGTTCGGCCCGGCGGCCGCCCACACGTAGGGGTCGCCGATCTGCGCCCGGGCGAAGCTGATCGCGCCCTGGGCGCCGGAACTCGCCGGCGGCGGGGTGGGGTCGGGCTTGGGGTCCGGCTTCGGGTCGGGCTTGGGATCCGGCGTGGGGGTCGGCGTGGGCGTCGGGCTCGGAGTGTTGTTCTCGCGTTCCTCGCGCTCCTTGCGCTCGCGTTCCTCGCGCTCCTTCTTCGCCCGGGCCTCACGGGCGCTCCGGTCCGCGGCCTCCTGGGCGCGTCGCTCGGCAGCAGCCGCTTCGGCAGCGCGGCGCTGGGCCGCGGCCTCGAGGTTGGCCTGGCGCCGGGTGGCGAGCTCGACCGAGATGTTCTGCAGCTCGGCGAGTTCGGCGATCAGTTCGTCCTTGCGCTTGGCGACGGCGGTCGCCTCGTCGAGTGCTGCCTGCGACTGGGCGTCAGCGCTGGCCTTGGCCCCCGCAGCGGCCTCCTCCAGGCGGGCGGCAGCGGCCCGGGCGTCCTCGGCCTGTCCTGCGGCGAGGTCGGCGACCTGCTTGGCCGCCTGATAGCTCGCGGTCACGTCGCCCATCGACGAGTTCAGGTTGTAGAGGGTGTTCCCGTTCTCCAGGACGCCCTCGATGCCACCGTCACCGGTCATCGCGGTGATGCTGGTCAGCCCCGGGGCCGCTTCGTAGGTGGAGGCGATCAGGTCGAAGTACGCATCTTCGTACGTCGCCAGTTCAGCCTGGGACGCCTCGGCCTTCTGCTCGGCACCGGCCAGGCGCTCCAGTGCCTGGTCGAGTTCCCACCTCGCCGCGTTGTACGCCTCCCCCGCCTGCGCGGCGCGGATGCTGGCCTCGTCCAGGCGCTGGTTGGCCAGGACCAGGTCGGTCTGGACCGCGGCCACGGTGCGCTCGGCGTTCTCCGCGTTCTCCTGGGCCTGGGCGACTTCCTCGGCCGTCGGGTTCTCCGGGTCGGCCGATGCCGCCGGGACGCAGAGCCCCAGGGCCAGGACGCCAGCGACTGCAGCGACCAGTGGGCGTCCGGTGGTGGTCCGTCGCACGAGTACTTCCCCTTTGCGCTTGGAGACCTCGGGCGGCTTCCCCACCGCCCGAGGCACTTCCAGCACGCTAGTGGTCACGAGTCACATTGGGAACACTTTTCACAGATTTTTTTCGATTTAACGGCGTGTCGCCTTGACTAACTACACCGTTGTAATTCAGACACCGCTCCCATTGGGGCATCTTTGGGGTCACAAAAGGGACTGATTGCGACATTGCGGACAAGGACGGCAGGCAGGGTCGACGACAAGCGAGGCCCGCGCACGGATCGCCCGGGCCGCACCCAGGTGACGGGGCGCCCGACTGGGCAGGAATGGTTCAGGAAGCGCGGTCGATCGGGATCTTCGACGTCGTCGTCGTCGGATGCGACGAGAGTCGGTGCCGGTCGAACTTCTGCCCGGACGCCAGTCCACCCAGGTAGAAGGAGACCACCGCAATGGCGATGCCGGCGATGTCATCGGCGATGTAGTGCCAGCCGAAGTAGAGCGTGGCGATGATCGTCAGGCCGAAGTTGATCCACAGCACCCAGTGCACGACCTTGTTGCGCACCGTGTATTGCGCCATCAGCGCAACCAGCAGGGTGACGGCCGTGTGCAGGCTGGCAAACGCAGCCACCGACTGGACGCCGTCGAAGCCGCCCCACATCACCGCGACCCGGCCATAGGAGAGGCTCTCCATCAGGTCGGTGGTGGGCGTGTGGGCCAGGTCCGTGTAGCGCCAGGCGTACTGGAAGCCGGGGCCCTGGGCGGGGAGCGCGTAGTACGACGCCGTACCCAGGCTCCAGCAGATCGCCTGGGAGGTGGCGAACCAGTAGCCATAACTGATGTTGCGCGACCAGACCAGCCAGGCGGCCAGCAGCAGCGGCACCATCGGCAGGAACCAGAGGTAGATCAGGGAGAGCACGTGGGCGGTGACCGTCGTACCGAAGACGGTGTGCAGCACCACGGCCGGCTCCGCACCCAGGAAGAGGGCCTGGTCGAGCAGGTCGAGGGGGCGGTCGAACTTGGCGTCGTGCACCTGGGGCAGGAACGACTTGAGGTTCCGGTAGCTCACATAGGTGAGGTAGAAGCAGACGATGCCCAGCACGACCAGGGTGACGCGCTCCCGGTTCCAGTGGGAGCGCCAGCGGTCGGCGACGACCTGCTTCATCGCGCCCCAGCGGCACTTCCCGTGGTAGAGCGCCCGCGGCAGCATGTCGAGCAGGAAGGCGCCGAAGACCATCAGCGGCAGCCGCATCCATGCCGGCCCCAGGAAGCCCTCCGGGTCGCGCAGGCCCTCGCCCACGCTGATCGCAGTGATCGCGGCCAAGGCGCCCATCAACAGGGCAACTCCGATCAGGAGTACATAGGCGCGGCGGTACACGCCGGGCAGTCTAGACGAGAGGACCCGCTGGGCCGGTACGCCGCATCGGGTTGGCCCTCAGGAGTCGTCGCCGATCACGGCCAGGCGCTCGGGCCGCACCCGCAGCCGCACCTGGTGGCCCGGGCCCGGCGGGGGTACGCCGTCACCCAGCACGGCGGCCACCTGCCCGACCCCCTCCACCTCGACCTCGAGGCGGGTCGCCTCCGGGGTGAGCCGCGAGGAGAGCACCCGGCCGCGCAACGGTCCTTCGCGGACCACCTGCACTGCGGAGCGGCGCAGCGCCACCCGAGCCCCACCCGGCAGCCCGGCCGCACCGAGCACCAGGTCCGCTGCCGCGCCGGAGAGGACCGTGGCATAACCGATGAAGGCGGCCGCCTCCGCATCGCGCGGGTGCTCCCACACCTCGGCCAGCGTCCCGGCCTGCACCAGGCGCCCGGCACGCATCAGCGCGATCCGGTCCGCGACCGCGAACGCCTCGTCATGGTCGTGGGTGACGAAGAGGGCCGTCGTACCGGTGCTGGTGAGGATCTCGCGCAGGTCACCCGCGAGCCGTTCGCGCAGCGCCGCGTCGAGGGCGCTGAGTGGCTCGTCGAGCAGCAGCAACCTCGGCTCCACCGCCAGCGCGCGTGCCAGCGCCACCCGCTGCCGCTCGCCACCCGAGAGTGTGGCCGGTGCCCGGTCGGCGTACCCGGCCAGGCCGACGAGGCCGAGCAGTTCCTCGACCCGCTCGGTGATCTCGCGGCGCGGGCGGCGCCGGATCCGCAGCGCATAGCCGACGTTGGCGCCGACCGACTGGTGGGCGAAGAGCTGGCCGTCCTGGAACATCAACGCGAAGCCGCGGCGGTGCGTCGGCACCCCGGCCAGGTCCGCGCCGTCCCACCTGATCTGCCCCGCGGCGAGCGGTTCCAGCCCGGCCACGGCGCGCAACAGCGTCGATTTGCCGCAGCCCGATGGGCCGAGCACCGCCACCACCTCCCCACCGGGCAGGTCGAGCGAGACGTCGTCGACGGCACGCACCGGGCCGAAGTCGACACTGGCGTCGATGATCTCGAGCATCCTCAACTCCCCTCCATCTCAGAATCCGCCGACCCCGGGCACCCGCAGCCGTTCCACCAGCAGCATCACCGCAGCCGTGGTCGCCGCCAGCACCACCGCAGCCGCCAGCGCCATCCCGTAGTTGTGGCTGCCGGGCGTGCCGAGCAGGCGGAAGATCAGCACCGGCAGGGTCGGGTGGTCGACGCGGGAGAGGAACGAGGTCGCACCGAACTCCCCCAGCGAGATCGCGAAGGCGAACCCGCTCGCCGCCAGCAGCGGCCGGGTGATCACGGCCAGGTCGATGGTGAGCACGGTGCGCAGCGGGGAGGCCCCCAGGGAGGCAGCCGCTTGGCGTTGCCGGTCGTCGATGCCGGCCAGGACCGGGGCCAGGGTCCGTACGACGAGTGGCAGCGCAACCAGTGCCTGGGCGATCGGCACCAGCATCGGTGAATCGCGGAAGTTGACCGGCGGCTCGTCCAGGGTGATCAGGAACCCGAAGCCCAGGGTCACCGCGGAGACCCCCAGCGGCAACATGAAGAAGCCGTCCAGGCCGGCGCGCACGCGTCGTTCGGTGGGCGAATGGGAGCGGCGGGTGACGATCACCGAGACCAGCCCCCCGATCAGCAGCGCAAGCCACGTCGCGTCGAACGCCGTACGCAGGGAGTTCACCAGCGCCTCGATGACCGAGGCCTCGACCAGGCTGCCCTGGCCGACCTGGTCCAGGGCGCGATAGTTGGCCAGGCTCCAGTTGCCGTCGTGGCGCAGTGATCCGGTGACCAGGTCGAGCACCGGGAAGGCGATCAGCACCAGCGCCACGCCAGCGGCCAGCACCGCCGGCAGGTCCGTGCGCCGGATGCGGCGGGCGCCGGGCGCGCGGCGCTCCACCGGCACCGGCGCTGCGGCACGCGCCCGGTGGGCCGCATAGAGCAGGAGCGTCACCACGAACAACTGCAGCAGGCACAGCGCCGCCGCGGCCGGCAGGTCGAAGTGGGCCGTGGTGAGCAGGTAGATCTCGGTCTCGATGGTGGCGTAGCGCAGGCCACCGAGGATCAGCACGATGCCGAACGCCGTGGAGCAGAAGAGGAAGACCACGGTGGCGGCCGAGACGATGGAGGTGCGCAGCGCCGGCAGGGTGATGGTGCGGAAGACGCGCCAGCCCCCGGCGCCCAGCGCGGCAGCAGCCTCGGCGGGACGCGGGTCCAGCGACTCCCAGGAGGTGCCGACGGTGCGCACCACGACGGCGAGGTTGAAGAAGACCATCGCGGCGATGATCGGCACCGGGGTGCCGTCGAGTGCGAGCCCGGCCAGGGCACCGGCGAAGAGGTGCTTGAAGGCGATCCCGACCACCACCGTGGGCAGCACGAACGGCACCATGAACGCGGCGCGGAGCACGGTCCGCCCCGGGAAGTCCAGCCGGTGCAGCACGTACGCCGCGGGGATGCCCAGCAGCAGGGTGATCGCGGTGGCCAGCGCTGCAGCCCAGACGGTGAACCAGAGCACGCGGTGCACCCGGGCGCGGCCGAGGACCTCGAGCGCCTCGCCGGGTGCGAACCTGCCGTCGGAGACGAGGCCGAGGCCGACCATGCCGCTGACCGGGAGCACGAAGAAGACGCCGAGGAAGAGCACCGGCACGGCGGCCAGTGCGACCAGGGCGGCGGTGCGCTTCACGGCAGGCGCCTCAACGGCTGATGATCTCCGTCCACCGGGTCAACCAGTCGGCCCGGTTGGCCGCGATCTCCGCAGGGTCGACGTCCTTGGGGTCCGTCGGCTTCTCCGCGAACGCGGCCCAGTCCTCGGGCAGGGCGACCTCGTCGTTGACCGGGAAGACGTACATGCTGGTGGGCAGCGCGGCCTGCACCTCGTCGCTGAGCAGGAAGTCGATCACCCGCTGCGCGCCCTCGGGGTTCTTCGCGTTGCGCAACACCCCGGCGTACTCGACCTGGCGGAAGCAGGTGTCGAGCAGGGCCCGGGTGGTGGTGTTGCCGGCGTCGTCGATGGTGAACGCGGGCGAGGTGTCGTAGGAGACGACGATCGGTCGCTCGCCCTGCTCGGCCGCTGCGGTGAAGGAGCCGTAGTAGGCGTCCTCCCACCCCTCGGCGAGCTCGACGCCGTTGGCCACCAGCTTCTCCCAGTACGCCGGCCACTCGTCGCCGTACTCCGCGATCGTGGCGAGCAGGAAGGCCATCCCGGGAGTGCTGGTGGTGGCGCCCGGGGCGACGAAGAGGTCGCGGTACGTCGGGTCGGCCAGGTCGGCCAGCGACTCCGGCGGCGGCATCTCCCGCGCCGCGAACCAGGCCAGGTCGACATTGACGCAGACCGACGCCTGGTCGATCGGGATCATCCGGTTGGCGCCCTCGCCGTCGAGCCGCAACTCGTCGGCACCCGACGGCAGGTCGACGACGTACTCGGCGAAGACGCCCTCGTCGATGGCGCGGGAGGCGAACGTGTTGTCGACGCCGAAGGCCACGTCGCCGGTGGGGTTGTTGACGTTGAGGGCCAGGGCGTTGGTCAGCGAGCCGCCGTCGCCGCCCTCGGTGATCCGCAGGGTCAGCCCGCTCTCCTGCTCGAACTGCTCGACCAGTTCCGTGGGCAGGTCGAAGGAGCCGTGGACGACCAGGGTGACCGTGTCGTCGCCCGGGTCGTCACCTCCGGCGAAGAGTGAGCACGAGCTGAGCAGCGCGCTGGACAGCAACAGCGCGGTCACCGCGCCGAGGGTGGACACGTGCTTCATTTCCGACTCCCTTCGCCGGTGCTAACCGGATCAGGTCTTGAGGGTCTGCGGCGGTTCCGCACTCTCAGCGCTCCGTGTGGAGGGCTCCCCTGTCTCGTGGCAGACACTCTAGTGGGTATCGCCAGAAGTTCGTCGGGGGGTGACCCGTGCTCGGGGTGCGTGCATCGCAAGGCGGACGAGGGAGGCGATGCGGAGCATCGCCGACTGAGGACAACGCAGCGAGGTGCGTGCTCGGGGTGCGGGACACCCGAAGAACTTCCGATGTGCCCACTAGCCCCGCGTCCCTTCCGGCGCGTGCCCGGGCTGGACAGGCGGGAGTGACGGTTGTCACCTCCACGGATTGTCGATATGGTGACTGGCCTGGCTACTGCTCGGTAATGGGCGTGCCAGCGCAATCGGCCCGGTCGGGAGCCGAGCCGATCTTGAGGCGGTAGGGAGCCGCCTCGGGGAGGGAAAGCACTATGAAGAAGAAGGCTCTGGCCTGCCCGTTTGCGGCTGCCACCTTGATGGCTGGCTCGCTCCTGGCGTTCGCCAGCACCAGCCCGGCCAACGCGGTCTCGGGCACGCTGTCGTATGACTGCAACACCGCCCTTGGCCCCCAGGTGTTCACCGCAGTGGTGGACACCGACGCACCGGAGACCATGGAGGTGGGCGAGGGCGCACCGGTAAACGTGACGTCGACGGTGACCGTCCCTGCCGCGATGGCCGAAACGCTGTACGCCATCGGTGCTCGCAGCATCAGCGGCACGGCCGTGGTGACCTCGACCGTCGGTGGCGAAGAGGTGACTGCCAACCTGACCGTCCCCTCCACCCCGGTTGCTGCCACTGGCGCGCTGGACACCGTTGCCAGCGGCGCCGGTGCCCCGCTGGCACCGACCGAGGCCGGTGACCTGACGATCGAGGCAGGGAACTTCACCACCACGATCAGCGTGTTCAACGAGGCAGGCGAGGAGATCGTCCTCGACGGCCTGCTGCCTGCCGAGGTCTCCTGCGCCCTGCAGGCGGACCAGGACGCCGTGGTCGACACTGTCGCCGTGACCGCGCCTGCCGACGACGAGGATGACGCCGGCAACGAGGACGAGGGCACCGGCGACGAAGGCACCGAGGACACCGGCAACGAGGCGGGCAACGACGACGGGGCCGAGCTGCCCATCGGGTCCAACTCCGGTCTCTGAGGAGCCTGAGTGAGCCGGACCCACCGGCGCATCGCAGGAGCAGTGGCGGCCGTCGTGGCCGCCCTGCTCCTGTGGGCGTTCATAACCAATCCCTTCTCCGATCCGGAGCCCACCGCCACCGACGTCCCGGACCCGGCGGCGACACCGAGCGCCACCCCGACGCCCGAGCCGACACCGGAGCCCACGGCTCCAGCGGCGCAGGAGCCCGGGACCCCGAGCCGCATCATGATCCCCAAGCTCGGCGTCGACAGCGCGGTGGTGCCGATCAAGACCAAGGACCGGATGCTCGACCCGCCGGCGGACGCCAACGTCATCGGGTGGTGGGTCGACGGCGTACAGCCGGGCTCCGCCAAGGGGTCTGCGCTGCTCACCGGCCATTCCGTGCATGACGGGACCGGGGCGTTCATCGACCTGGAGAACCTCGCCGACGGTGACGAGATCGTGGTGCGCACCGACAACGGCGAACTGCACTATGCGGTCAGTGACGTGCAGGTGCTCACCAAGGACGAACTCGTCATGGCCTCCCCGGAGCTCTTCAGCCAGGAGAGCGAGGGGCGCATCGTGGTGATCACCTGTGAGGACTGGGACGGCACTGCCTGGCAGAGCAACGTGATCGTCACGGCGGTCCCTGCCTGACCCGGATACGATGGTGCCGGGAGGACTGATGAGAGGCCGGCATCTCGGGATCGCGCTGGCGGCGGCGGTGGCCGTCGCCCTTGTCGTGCTGTGCGCGAGCGCCCTCTCGGGGTGGCGCGAGAGCGCCGACCCGGCCGCACCACCCGCTGCTGCCAGTCCGGCGCCCACCATTGCACCGACCCCGTCCGTCACGCCGGTCGAGGCGAAGCCGCAGACGCCGGGCAACCCGTCGCGGTTGATCATCGAGGACCTCGGCGTCGACGCCCCGGTGATCCCGATCAAGGCCCCCAACGGCGTGCTCAATCCCCCCGCCAGTCCCTCGGTGATGGGCTGGTGGTCCGAGGGGGCACAGCCGGGCGCGGATCGGGGCTCGTCCCTGTTGACCGGGCACACGATGCGCGCCGGCGGCGCCCCGCTGCAGGACCTGGAGACCGTCGACGTGGGTGCCCGGATCTCGGTGCGCACCGACACCGGCACCCTCGACTATCGGGTCGTCGACGTGGTGGTGCTCTCCAAGGACGAACTCGCCGAGCAGTCGCCGGTCCTCTTCGACCAGGCCAGCGAGCACCGGCTGGTGGTGATCACCTGCGAGGACTTCGACGGGACCGAGTGGCTGAGCAACGTGGTGGTCACCGCGATCCCTGCCTGATCACTGCTCCGCGAGCACCGGACAGTGCGTCCCGCCGGGAGAATAGATCGTCGGCATGCACCGGTTGCAGTGGATGCAGGTGCCGCTGCCACCCGCTTCGGCAGCCAGCCGGTTGACCAGGCCGGGCTCGTGGAGCAGGGCACGGCCCATCACCACGAAATCGAAGCCGAGCCCCATCGCCCGCTCCATCGTGTCGCGCTGGTTGATCCCGCCGAGCAGCATCAACGGGATGGCCAGTTCCTTGCGGAACTCGAGCGCCTTGTCGAGGAAGTATCCCTCCCGGAACGGGTATTCCTTGAGGAAGCCCTTGCCGACCGTGCGCATCCCGATCCGCACCGGCAACGGCATCGAGGCGGCGAACTCCTTCACCGGCGCCCCGCCCCGGAAGAGGTACATCGGGTTCATCAACGAACTGCCACCGGTCAGTTGCAGGGCGTCCAGCGCCCCATCGGCCTCCAGCATGCGCGCGAGATCCAGCCCCTCGGCGGTGGTCAGGCCGCCCCGGAACCCGTCGGAGAGGCTGGTCTTGGCAATCACCGCGGCCTCGTCGCCGATCTCCTCACGGACCGCCCGGACGACCTGGCGGGCCAGCCTGGCCCGGTTCTCCAGCGAGCCGCCGAAACGGTCCCTGCGCCGGTTCAGGCCGGGAGCCAGGAACGAGGAGATCAGGTAGGAGTGGCTCAGGTGCACTTCGAGCACGTCGAATCCGGCATCGACCAGGGTGCGGGCCGCCGCGACGTACTGACGGGTGACGCGGGCCAGGTCGGCGCCCGTGGCGCTGCGGACCATCTGCATCGACAGCGGGCTCGGCATCCGGCTGGCCGCGATCGCCGGTACGCCGTTGGAGCGGCCGTTGGCGACCGGGCCGGCGTGGCCGAGCTGCGCCGAGACCTTTGCGCCCTGTGCGTGGACCGCATCGGCCAGCCGGGCCAGGCCCGGGGCGGTGCGTCGTCCGACCACGACCTGCTCGGCATGGGTGCGCCCCTCGGGCGCCACCGCGCAATAGGCGACGGTGGTCAGGCCGACACCACCGGCAGCGATGGTGCGGTGAAAGTCGACCAGCGCGTCGGTGACCACGCCGTACGGGGTCCGTGCCTCGAAGGTGGCGGCCTTGACCACGCGGTTGCGCAGCGTGACCGGACCGAGCGTGGCCGGGGCGAAGACGTCGGGTCGCATGCCCCCAGACTAGAACAGATTCTAGTTTCCTGGTCGGGAAGACCCTTGTTCCCTGGCCGGAGCGGGCGCACACTGGAATTCAGGCATCCGGGAGATGATCGCCATGCACGACCCACTGCTCCACACCGTCACCGCCACTCGTGAGGTCCTCGACGCCCGCCTGGGCACGGCCGAGTTCCATCGCGCGAACCTGCGCCATCCGCGGGACGGCCACCCGGCGATCGACACGTTCCTGGCCAGCACCAGCCGCCACGTCTCCGCGGCCGTGGAGGTTCTCCATGCCGAGGTGCGCCGACTCGTCCCCGACGGCACGGTCAGGGCACGGGCCCTGGTCACCCGGGCCCGGCGCCTCGAGTTGGCGATGGGCAGCGCCAAGGCGAAGCTGTACGGCGGGGCGCAGGCCGCCCATCTGCCCTGGTCCGAGGTCTGGGCGGGGTTGCACCGTGAGCTCGACGCGTTCATGGCGCTGGAGGAGGAACTGGTCCGCGATCTGGTCGCGCGCAGCACCGCGCTGGCCAGCGACCAGCTCGCCGAGCGGATGCACCGCGCCGAGGTGCGAGCTCCGACCCGACCGCACCCCTACGTCCCGCACCACGGCCCCGCGGGGTGGGTGGCGCGCCGGATCTGCCTGCAGGTGGACCACTTCTGGGACGCGTGCGAGGGCCGGATGGTCCCCGAGCCGGTGCGCCACCACGACCGGGCCAAGGACGGGCCGTTCACGCAGTATCTCCTGGCGGACCCGCACCTGGGCGACTGAGGACGTCAGGCGGTCGTGTAGACCCAGGCCCCGTCGACCAGTTCGCGGATGAACTCGCCCCGCGCGACCAGGAGTTCCAGGTGGGCCCGGGTCTCCAGGGTGGCCAGGGCGGAGTTGAAGACGTCCATCTCGGCGATCCGCCGGTTGCGCTTGGTCCAGGGCAGTTGCTGCGCCACGTCGTACGACGTACCCGGGTTCGCCGCGATCGCGGCACGGCACAGGTCCAGCCGTTCGTCGTGGAAGGCGAGCAGTTCGTCGACCCGGACATGGCTGGAGGCCGTGACCGGTCCGTGCGCGGGCAGCAGTTGCATGTCCGGCAATGCCCGCACCTTGGCCAGTGAGTCGAGGAAGTCGACCAGCGGCTGGTCGGCCAGGACAGGCTCGAAGCCGATCGACGGCGTGATCGTGGGCAGCACGTGGTCGCCGGCGAAGAGGAGGCGCTCGGCCTGGTCGGCGAAGACGAAATGGCCCTGGGTGTGGCCCGGCGTGGAGACCGCGTCGATGGTGCGCGCACCGACCGGGATCTGGTGGTCCTCCTCGAGCCAGGTGTCGGGATAGTCCCAGATGGAGAGGTCCGGAGTTGAGTCGGCAGTGAAGTCGCCCCACTCCTCGGCCAGCGCAGAGGCACCGGCCCGGCGCAGCATCTCGGTGTGCGGGTCCTCGTCGACGTCGGTGGCGTGGATCAGGTCCAGGGTCGGCTTGTCGCCGATGCCCAGCGAGACGTGCGAGCCGAACTCACGGCGTACGGTCACCGCCTGCGTGTAGTGGTCGCGGTGCACGTGGGTGACCAGGAAGCTGCTGATGTCGCTGACCTTGCGCTCGATCGAGGCCAGGGAGCGCTCCAGCAGGGAGCGTGCCTCCTCGATCGCCCAGCCGCCGTCGACCAGGGTGAGCCCGTCGCCGTTGTCGATCGCATAGACGTTGACGGCGCGCAGTCCGTCCATCGGCAGGGGCAGCGGGATGCGGTGTACGCCGGGGGCCACCTCGAAGGCGCCGGGCTCGGTCCAGTCGTCCATCGGTCCAACCAATCACATGAGGTCGGGAAGGTTCAGGTCAAGGTTCGGTGACTGGAGCCCGCCGTCGATCTCGAGGAGCTTCCCGGTGACGTACTGGCCCGCCGGCGAGGCCAGGTAGAGCACGCCGGCAGCGATGTCCTCGGCCTCGCCGACCCGGCCCAGCGGGGTCTTGGTCTCGAGTTGTTCCATCATCTCCGGCACCTGCGCCACGAACTCCAGGGCGCTGGTCATCACCGAGCCGACGAAGATGCCGTTGACCCGGATCCGCGGGGCGAGGTCGGTGGCGGCCAGCCGGCTCCAGTGGGCCAGCGCCGCCTTGGCGGTGCCGTAGGCGAGGTAGCCGCGACCGGCGGTGCGCCCCATCATCGAGGAGATCGAGGTGATCGACTTCTGCCCCTCACCCTTCAGCATCAGCGGGACCGCCGCCCGGGAGAGGGCGTGCGCGGTGCTGACGTTGAAGCGGAACGACTCCTCCAGATAGGCGACGTCGGTGTCGAGGAAGGCGTTGGGGATGGTGCCCCCGACGTTGTTGACCACGATGTCCAGTCGCCCGAGCCCGTCGTACGCCGCCTGGGCCAGGCTCGCTGCCGCGTCGGGGTCGCTGAGGTCGGCCGGCACCACGAGGGCGCTGCGCCCGGCTGCACGGATCGTCTCGGCGACCGCTTCGAGCTGGTCGGCGTGGCGGGCCGAGATGACCACGTCGGCCCCGGCCTGGGCGAGCGCGACCGCGGTGGCGGCACCGATCCCGCGGCCCGCGCCGGTGACCACGGCGACGTGGTCGGTGACACGGAACCGGTCCAGGATGCTCACGAGACCAGTCCGCGGCCGGTGACGTGCATCAGGTCGAGGGCGGTGACGATGCCGGATTCGGCGGCGACCACGTGCGGCACCGTGTTGACCAGTCGCTGGGCGGTGGTGATCATCCCGGAGTCATTGTGGTCGCCACCCTCGCCGCAGTGGGTGAAGTCGACGGTCATGTTCGGCTGGCCGGTGATCTCGACGCGATAGCAGCCGCCGCCCTCGGGCGGACTGGGCCACTCGGGCACCTGGTCGACAGCGGTGCGGGTGACGTGCTCGAGGATCACCTTGTCGACGCCGCCGACCCGGCCGATCACCCGGAAGCGGACCGCTCCCATGGTGCCGGCGGCGATCTCGCCGTTGACGGTGGTGGTGTCCACGGGTGCGGGCCGGCGATCCACCTCCTCGACCAGTGGTTCGTCGAGGACCAGGTCGAGGCCGGCTGCGATCTGGCGCACCACCGAGCCCCAGGCCATCGAGAGCACGCCGGGCTTCCACATCAGCACGTCGGCGTCCACCGGCTTGCCGAAGCCGAAGAGTTCACCGTTGACCACCGGTTGGTAATAGGTCGAGTAGTCGGCGATCTCGCTGACCTTGACGGTGTCGATCCGCTGCGAGAGCGAGGTCATCACCAGGGGCAGTACGTCGTTGGCGAACCCGGGGTCGATGCCGTTGACGTGCAGGCTGGCGTTGCCGCGGGTGCAGGCTTCCTCGACCTCACGCAGCGCGTCCTCCCACAGCACGCCCCACGGATACTGCAGCAGCACCGGGCCGCTGGAGACCACGTTGATCCCGGCGGCGAGGAACGCCTTGAGGTCGTCGATCGCCTCGAAGACCCGGTCGTCGGTCATCGCGGTGTGGATGATGGCGTCCGGCCTGAGGGCGAGCAGGGCATCGCGGTCGTTGGTCGCGACGACGCCGAGGTCGTGGCCGAGCCCGGCGAGGTCCCCGGCGTCGAGGCCGACCTTGTCGGGGTGGGAGACCCAGAGCCCGACGAGTTCGAGGTCAGGGTGGCGGTCGATGCCGGCGATGACGTGGCGGCCGACGGTCCCGGTGGACCAGCCGACGACGCGCAGCGGACGGCGGGCGGAGGTGGGGTGCGTGCTCATTGCAACAATCTAGAACACGTTCCATTTTTTCGGTAGCCCTCCGCGAGGCGGCACGTGTTGACGCGATTCAACATCGAGTCGGCGTCAATTGACGCCGACTCGGCGTCCTAGAGCAGGAAGCTGAAGGCCGGGGAGCCCGGCGGCACCAGTTCGATGGTCAACGGGCTGGCATCCATCCGGTCCAGCAGGCCGGGCAGGTCCCCGGCCGACTCCAGTTCGATGCCGACCAGGGCCGGGCCGGTCTCGCGGTTGTTCTTCTTGGTGTATTCGAAGAGCACGATGTCCGCGCCCTCGACCAGGACGTCGTCGAGGAAGTGGCGCAGCGCACCGGGTTCCTGCGGGAAGGTGACCAGGAAATAGTGGCGCAGACCCTCGTGGACCAGGGACCGCTCCACGATCTCGGCATAGCGGCTGACGTCGTTGTTGCCGCCCGAGACGATCGCGACCACCGGGCCCTCGCCGACCTGGATCCGCTTCGCCGCGGCGCTGGCCAGCGCTCCGGCCGGCTCGGCGATCACGCCTTCGACCTGGTAGAGCTCGAGCATCTCGGTGCAGACCGCGCCCTCGGGGACGCTGACCACCTCATCGACCAGGTCACGCACCACAGGGAAGGTCAACACGCCTGCCTTCCCGACCGCGGCCCCGTCGACGAACGTGTCGATCTCCTCCAGCACGACCGGCTCCCCCACTGCCAGCGCGGCAGCCATGCTCGCCGCACCGGCTGGCTCGGCGCCGATGATCCTCACGTCCGGACGGCGGGCACGCATCCACAGGGCCAGCCCGGAGATCAACCCACCCCCGCCGACCGGCACCACCAGAGTGGCCAGGTCGGGCAGCTGCTCGACGAGTTCGGGGGCGATGGTGCCCTGCCCGACGATGGTCCGGGGGTCGTCGAACGGATGCACGTGCACCGCGCCGGAGGCCTCGGCCAGCTCGTGGGCCGCCGCGGATGCCTGGTCATAGGTGCTGCCGGTGGTGACGAGCTCGACAAGCCCCTGGCCCAGGTCGAGGATCCGGCGCCGCTTCTGCCGCGGCGTGTTCTGCGGCACCACCACGGTGCCCCGGATGCCGAGCGCCGCGCAGGCATAGGCGAGCCCCTGGCCGTGGTTGCCTGCGCTGGCACAGATCACTCCGCGCTCGCGCTCGTCCGCACCCAGGCTCCTGATCAGGTGGTAGGCGCCGCGCACCTTGTAGGAGCGGGCGAGTTGCTGGTCCTCCCGCTTGAGCAGCACCGGCGTCCCGACCTCCGCGGTGAGCCGTGGCGAGGGCATCAGCGGGGTACACCGCACCACCGGGCGCAGCACGTCGGCGGCGCGGTCCACCGCATCGGCATTCAGTTCGGGCAGCTCCACCCGTCCAGCCTAGAACCCGTCAGCGCAACGGATCGAACGCGTCCAGCAACGGGTCACGGGTGCCCCCGGCAATCTGGTCGGCGAGCAGTTGCCCGGTCAGCGGGCCGAGCGCGATCCCCCACATCCCGTGCCCGCCGGCGACATGGATCCGGTCCGAACGCGTCCGCCCGACCAGGGGCAGCCCGTCGGCGGTGCACGGTCGCGAGCCGACCCATTCGTCGTGGCGCGCCTCCCAGTCGACGCCGCGCAGCATCGGGGTGGCCGCGTCGACGATGGCCCTGATCCGGCGCGGGTCCAGGGGCGCATCGGGGCTGCGGAACTCCATCATCCCGGCCACCCGCAGGCCCTCCTCCGGCCTGCCCAACGGCGTACACGCCACCCGCTGCGTCGGGAAGTAGACCGGGCCCGACGGCACCTGGTCGGGATGCACCGTGAAGCTGTAGCCGCGCCCGGCCTGCACCACCCGACGTACGCCGTGGGGCCGGGCCAGTGCGTCGAACCAACTGCCGCTGGCGATCACCGCGGCATCCGCCTCGAACGACTCGTCGGCGACGACCCGGACCCGGGCTCCGCGCTGCCCCACGGCAGTGACGGTGTGGCCATCGAGCACCTCCCCGCCGCGGCGGCGTACGGCATCGGCCAGGGCATGCACGAAGCGGCCGGGGTTGATGAACCGCTGGCCGTGCAGCCGTACGCCGCAGCGCACGGCGGCGCCCAGCCCGGGCTGGAGGGCGTGGATCTCGTCGTGGCCGAGCAGTTCGAACTCGGTGAGCCCGCCGGTCGCGGCGACGTGGGTGAACTCGTCGACCAGCACCTGCCGGTCAGCCTCGCTGGCGAAGGCAGCCAGGAACGGTTCGGCGGGGTTGACCGGCTCCTCGACCCGCCCGTCCCCGGCATGGTCGACCAAGCGCTGGTAGGCGTCCAGCGCGCGGGCGTTGGCCTGGTTGAAGACGGCGATGGCGCGGTTCCACCTGGCCGGGGTGCTGTGTCGCACGAAGCCGACCAGGAAGCGGATCAGCCGCGGGTCGGGGCGCAGCGGGACATAGACCGGGGAATCAGGGCGGAGGGTGGCCAGGATGCCGGACTTGAGGATCGCCGGCTCGGGCAGCGGCAGGGTCAGCGCCGGGGCGAGCCAGCCGGCGTTGCCCCACGAGGAGCCGGCCGCGACGCCGTCCCGGTCGATGACGGTGACCCGGACGCCCTTCTCCTGGAGGAACCATGCGGTGGCCAGGCCGACCATGCCGGCGCCGACGACCACGACGTGCTCGGGCTGCTTGACTGACATGCCTCCATCGTGGCCCGGACCCGGCCGGTCGTCAGTGCGGTTTCGGCCAGTCGGGTCGCCTCCGGGTTGTGGGATCGGCCAAGGTCGCGCTTGCGCACCGGAAAGTTTGCACCTGGTGACTGCGATCCGGTGCCATCTGCGATCAGGGCTGGGCGGTCACTGCCTGGGACGTCGCGCCCGCAGGTCGAGCATCAGCGCCAGCCGGGTCTCCGGGTCGGCCAGGTCGACCCCGCACTCGCGGGCCCTGCGGAGCCGGTTGCGGATCGTGTTGGCATGGACACCGAGGGCCTGGGCCGCGGCACTGACCTCACCCGCATCGAGGAAGGCATCGACCGCGGCGACCAGTCCGGCGTCCTTGTGACGGCGGTCGTGCTCGAGCAGGGTCGTCAGCGGGCTGGCGTCGGCGTGGGTCCGCAGGAAGCCGGAGAGGCGGTCAACGAGCACGTCGGTGAAGACCTCGTCCAGACTGGCCACCCGGCCCAGGGCACCACGGCGTACCAGCGCGTCGGCGACCTGGTCGGCCACCCGTCTCGACTCGGCCAGGTCGCTGGCCTGGCTGGCCGGGGCGCCGATCCCGACGGCCAACTGGGCGCGGCCGCCGAACCGGTTGAGGAAGTCGCCCAGGATCCGGCTCGCCGACGCCGCCGGCAGTACGCCGTACAGACCGCCCGGCAGGGGTGCGCTGAGCGCGCTCGGGGCGACCGCGCTCAGGTGCAGGGTGAGTGGCCCTGCTGCGCGATGGGCGAGCGCCTCCTCGGTGCCGCGGATGGCGACTGCTGCGAGCGGGCCGGCCATCGCACGCCGATCGACGATCTCCCCGGCCTCGGCCCCGCCGGCCAGCAGCGTGGCCACCTGGTCGATCCGCTCGCGGCGGTCCCGGTCGGTGCGCGCATGCTCGGCACGGAGTCGCAGCGTCACCACCGGCGCTGCGTCGCGCAGGATCGCCTCCTGCTCCGCGCTGGGGCCGCCGGGGATCGCTGCCCAGATCGAGCCGACCAGGACGCCCTTGTCGCGCAGGGCAACCGCAGCGCGGGTCACCATGTGCTCGTGCGGCAGGTCGACGGTGACCACGTCGTCGGTGCTGCGGAGCTTGTCGAAGACGCCCGTGGCGGCGAGCGCATCGCGGTAGTGGTGCGGCACCTGCCGGCCGAGGATGGTCCCGATCCGGGCCTCGTCGACGTCCTGCTGGCCGCCGGAATAGGCGAGCACGATGGTGTCGCGGTCCTCGATGGTCACCGGCGCCCCGAGCAGCCCGGCCAGCGCGTTGGCCAGGTCGAAGAGGTCGCCGTCGATGTCGAGGGACATGGGCCGAGCCTACGGCTTCGCGGGCAGCGGACGCGTTGTGATCTGGTGTATCGAATTTGATACAGCCGCTGCATGGCGCCAAGCACAACAGCCCCTGACCGTGCGTTTCCGCGGGCCAGGGGCTGTTCTCGGTGAGCCGCCTGTCGGAATCGAACCGACGACCTTCTCATTACGAGTGAGATGCTCTGCCGACTGAGCTAAGGCGGCGCGCTGCCCGGGAGACGTTCCCCGGGCAACCCGGGGAAGTATACGGCCGGCGCAGGGCGCCGTCGAAATCAGGCGTTGACGGGGGCCTGCTTGGCGTTGATGCCCTCGTACCAGAGCTGCTCCTCGCCGCACCAGCAGGTGTAGGTCATCGCGACGACGCCGTCGATCTTGGCCATCCCGGTGACCTGGCTCGGGAAGATCAGCATCTTCTTGTCGCAGTGCGTGCAGTGGTTGACGAACATGGTGACCTCCTCGGGGACTGGTTGATGTCTGTACCAATTGTCTCCGAAATCCAGGAATAGGAGTAGCCTTGCTTACCTCTGACAGACATAGGAGGATCCTATGCTTTCGCTGCACCAGCTCCGCTGCTTCCTGACCGTCTATGAGTTCGGGTCACTGACCGCAGCAGCCGAGGAACTCGGGCACGCGCAACCGTCGGTCTCCGGCCAGATCCGCGCCCTGGAGAAGAGCCTCGGCGTCGAACTCTTCGCCCGGATCGGCCGCGGCGTCACCCCGACCACCGCTGCCGAGGCGCTCCGGCCGCACGCCGAACGCACCCTGGAGGCCGCCGCCGAGGCACGCCGGGCCGTGATGGCGGTCAGCGCGATCGAGACCGGCACCATCCGGTTCGGGATGTTCGGCACGGCCCGCCTGTACGCCGGCGCGCAGCTGATCGCCGACGTCCTGGCCCGCCATCCCGGGGTCAGGGTGGAACTGGTCGGCCAGAACTCCTCCGACGTCTTCGACGAGCTGCGCCGCGGCCGCCTGGAGGCGGCGATGATCGCCGTACCGCGGGTGCTCAGCGAGGGAATGACCGTGGTCCCGGTCGCCCACGACGAACTGGTCTACATCTCCGCCGACCCGGAGCGGACCCGCACGCCGATCACCGCCGAACAGCTCGCCCACGCCAACATCGTGATGCCCGAGACCACCTTCCGCGCCGAGGACTCCACCCGGATCGTGCTGCGCCAGATGCTCCACGAGACCGGCCACAACCCGAAGACCCGGATCGAGGTGGAGGACGTGGAGACCGCCGTCGAACTCGTCGGGATGGGACTGGCCGACACTGTCATCCCCCGCGGCGCCGCCGACCAGTTGCTGCCCCGGCTCGCACCCAACGCGACCCTCGCCCCGCTGGAGCCGCGCCAGGTCGACACCATCGCCATCGTGCACCGCGCCAACGCGCGCCTCTCCCCCGCAGCGCGCCTGATGATCGAGCTGGCGACCAAGCGGATCCAGTCGATCGCCGAGCCGGTCCCCGGCGTACCGACCCCCTACCGGGCGCCCTGACGATCCGGCAGACAACCATGTCGTCTGCAGTCACCGGGTGACAGCAGACGACACGACAACCCCGCGCAACTCAGGAACAGCGGCTCAGGAACAGTCGACCATCCCGCTGGGCACCTCGCCATCGATCAGGTAGGCCTCGATGGTGTCGTCGATGCAGTCCGAGCCCATGTTGTACGCCGTGTGGCCGTCGCCGTCCCGCTTGAGCAGGATCGCCGGCTCCAGCTGGTCGGCCAGCGCCTCGGCCCACTCGTACGGCGTGGCCGGGTCGCGCGTCGTACCCACCACCAGCAACGGGTCGGCGCCCTTCGCGGTCAGCGGCGGACGCTGCTCGGCCGGCGGCACCTGCAGCCCCGCACACCCGTACAGGCCCCACGCGAAGATGTCACCGAACGTCGGCGAGACCTTGCGGAACTCCTCGATCTCGTCGGGGATGTCCTCGATCGGGGTGAACGTGTTGTCGTCGAGACAGTTGATCGCCCAGATCGCCTCGGAGCTGTTGTCGGTATAGCCGGAGTCCTCGCGCGATCCGTAGTAGTCCGAGAGCTGCAACAACTCCGCCGCGTCCCCCTCCAACGCATCCGAGAGCGCCGAGTCCAGCAGCGTCCAGTAGTCGTGGTTGTAGAGCGGCAGCACGATCCCGTAGAAGGCGTTGCCGACGTCCAGCACCCGCTCCCCGACCTGCATCGGCTCCTCGTCGACCTGCTCGATGAAGTCAGTGATCGTCTTCTTCGCCGCCGCGGTGTCCTCGCCCAGGTAGCAGTCGCCGCCGGCGACGCAGTCATCGAGGTACGCCGTCAACGCCCGCTCGAATCCCATCGCCTGCTGCAGGTCCTGCTCGCGCGAGCTCAGCGACACGTCGACCGCCCCGTCGAGGACCAGGCGCCCGGAGGATTCGGGGAAGAGATCGGCGTACGTCGCTCCCAGCACGGTGCCGTAGGAGGCGCCGAAGTAGATCATCTGCGGCTGTCGCAACGCGCCCCGGAGCACGTCCATGTCGCGCGCCGCCTCGACGGTGGAGATGTGGGCCGAGATGTCACCGCTGCGGGTGGCGCACCCCTCGCCCATCCGCGTCTCCCACTCCTGGAACTCGGCCAGTTCCTCCTCGTCGTCCGGCGACGGGTCGGCTGCCAGGTAGGCATCGAGTTCGTCATCGGTGAGGCAGTCCACCGGCGCAGACTCGCCGGTGCCGCGCGGGTCGAAACCGATGATGTCGAACCGCTCGCGCAGCGGCTCACCGAAGGCGAACTCCGCCTGGTCGGCGTACGACGTGCCCGGCGCACCCGGGCCGCCCGGGTTGACGATCAGCGGACCGACCACGTTCTCCTGGTCGTCGGCAGGGCGCTTGAGGAGCTTGATCTCGATCGTGGTGCCCTCGGGGTCGTCATAGTCCAGCGGCACCTCGAGCCAGCCGCACTCGCGACTCTCGCCGTACATGCCCTGGCAGGTGGACCACTCGATCTCCTGGTCATAGAAGGGCTGCAGTGCCGGGTCGGGGGCCTGCTGGTTGCCATTGCCCGGGTCGTCCTCGCCGGCGCCGGCCGGCGGGCCGACCACGCCGGACGATTCCGGGGATCCGGATCCGCCGTCGTCGAGCACGGCGACCACGGCACCGGCCAGGCCGAGCAGCACCAGGGCCACCACCAGCACCAGGGCAACGATTCGCTTCATGGGACCTGCTTCCTCCGGGACGTGGGTGCTGTGGTCAGGGGCGTTGCGGCAGTTGCAGTGCCACCATCATGGACTCCAGTGCCAACTGGGGCGGCACGTTGAACTCGAGCATCTGCTCGCGGGCAGCGAAGATCGCATCAATCCGAGCCAGGTTCGACTCCGGCGTGGTCACCTGCGCCAGGCGCTCCAGGTCATCGGCCATGTCGGCGTTGACCAGTCCCGCCGCGGCCTGGCCGGTGGTGGCCAGCAGGATGAGGTCGCGATAGACGGAGACCAGGTCCATCAGCCCCCGGTCCACCACGTCGAGGACGCGACGCTTGGCGCGGGTCTTCTGTCCCCGCTCCAGCGCGGCCAGTGCAGGGGAATACTCCCGCGGGCGGCGACCGCGCTCGACCACGCCGAAGGAGGCGTCCAGGTCGGCCTTCTCCTTCACGTCGAGTTCGCTGGTGATCGCCTCGGCCTCCTCCTTGGCCACGTCGTGCATGTTCGTCGCCGCGCCCAGGCAGGCACCGAGCGAGGTGAGCCGCATCGGCAAGGAGACGATCGCCCGGCGCCGGTTGCGGGTCGCCTCGTCGACGGCCAGCGCGCGGGCCCGGCCGATGTGCCCCTGGCTGGCCCGGGCCGCATGTGCGGCCAGCGTCTCGGGCACGCCCTGGGTCGCGACCAGGAAGTCGGCGACGTCGGCGGCCGACGGCGTGGCCAGGGTGACCAGGCGGCACCGGGAACGGATCGTGGGCAGCACGTCCTCGACCGTGGGCGCGCAGAGCATCCACAGGGTCCGCTCGCTCGGCTCCTCGATGGACTTCAGCAGCGCGTTGCAGGCCTGCTCGGTGAGCCGGTCGGCGTCCTCGACGATCAGCACCTGCCAGCGACGCCCGACCGGGGCCAGCGCCGAGCGGCGGACCAGTTCGCGCACCTCGTCGACGCCGATCGAGAGCTTCTCGGTGCGGATCACCGAGACGTCGGCGTGGCTGCCGGCCAGCACCGTGCGGCATGCGTGGCAGGTGCCGCACCCTGCCTGCTCGCACTGCAGCGCGGCAGCGAAGGCAACGGCCGCGTTCGACCGGCCCGACCCGGGCGGCCCGGTGAAGAGGAAGGCATGGCTCATCCCCTGCCCGCGCGCCGCCTCGTCCAGCGCCCGGATCGCGGGCCGCTGGCCGACCAGGGTGTCCCAGACGCTCACGGCGTGCCTGCCCCGGTGGTCCGTTCCAGCAACGGCGCGACCCGCTCCCGGATCGCGGCGGCGACCTCCTCGATCGAGCCACGCGCGTCCAGGACCAGGTAATGCGCCGGGTCGGCCGCGGCCAGGGCCAGGAAGGAGTCGCGCACCCGCTGGTGGAACTCCAGGGACTGGCCCTCGATCCGGTCGCGCTCCTCGAACCGGCCCAGGCCCTCGACAGGCGCCAGGTCGAGTACGACGGTCAGGTGCGGGCGCAGGTCACTGGTGGCCCAGCGGGCGATCCATTCCAGTTCGCCGGTGTCCACCTGGCGCCCTGCACCCTGGTAGGCGAGCGTGGAGTCGACGTAACGGTCCGTGATCACCACGCCGCCGGCGTCGAGTGCCGGCAGCACCACGGTGTCCACGTGCTCGGCCTTGTCGGCGGCATAGAGGAGCACCTCGGTGCGGTTGGACAGGTCGCCGGTGGCCGGGTCAAGCACGATCTCGCGCAGCCTGCGGCCCACGGCGGTGTCGCCGGGCTCGAAGGTGCGGGTCACCGCATGGCCCAGCGACTCCAGCCAGTCGGCCAGGGCCCGGGACTGGGTGGACTTGCCGGCGCCCTCCCCGCCCTCGAAGCAGACGAAGACCCCATGGTCGGAGAAGCGGCCCGGTGACGTCACGCCGTACACCCTAGGGGGTGGTGCCGACAGTGACCGATCAGGACTTCTTCGCCGCCTTCTTCGCAGTCGTCTTCTTGGCTGCCGTCTTCTTCGCTGCGGTCTTCTTGGTGGCCGCCTTCTTGGCGGTGGCCTTCTTCGCGGTCTTCTTCGCGCCGCGCTTGGCCGCCTTCTTCGCCGGCCCCTTGGCCCGACGCTCGGCGAGCAGTTCCGCGGCCCGCTCCGGGGTGATCGCCTCGACGGTGTCGTCCTTGCGCAGGGTGGCGTTGTATTCGCCGTCGGTCACGTAGTCGCCGAAGCGTCCGGACTTGACCACGATGGGCTGGCCGGAGACCGGGTCCGGGCCGAGTTCCTTCAACGGCGGTGCCGCCGCGGCCCGGCCACGCTGCTTGGGCTGGGCATAGATCGCCAGCGCCTCGTCCAGCGTGATGGTGAGCAGTTGCTCCTCCGAGGAGAGCGTCCGCGAGTCGGTGCCCTTCTTCAGGTACGGCCCGTAGCGCCCGTTCTGCGCGGTGATCTCGACGCCCTCGGCGTCCTCACCGACCACCCGCGGCAGCGAGAGCAACTTGACCGCGTCGGCCAGGGTCACCGTCTCCAGGCTCATCGACTTGAAGAGCGAACCGGTGCGCGGCTTCTGCTTCTTCGGCGCATCCTCGGGCAACTGCTCGGTGACATAGGGGCCGTAGCGGCCGTTCTTGGCGACGATGGTGAGTCCGGTCTCCGGGTGGACCCCGAGTTCGGTCTCCTCACCGGCCGGGTTCGCCATCAGCTCCCGGGCCTTGGCCAGGGTGAGCTCGTCGGGCGGCAGGTCCTCGGGCACGTTGGCGCGCTTGGGTGCGCTCGAGCCGTCGTCGTCGGGCCCGGGCACTTCCTCGATGTAGGGGCCGTAGCGTCCCACCCGCAACTGGATCCCCGAGTCGGGGCCACCGATCGGGAAGGTGGCCAGCTCCTTGGCGTCGATCTCGCCGAGCTCGGTGACCAGCGTCTTGAGGCCCTCCACGTCACCGGCGCCGAAGTAGAACTCGGCCAGCTCGGTGTTGCGGTCCTTGCGACCGGCCGCGATCTCGTCGAGCACGTCCTCCATCCGGGCCGTGAACTCATACGAGATCTGGCGCGGGAAGTGCTCGACCAGCAACCGCACCACCGAGAACGCCAGCCAGGCAGGCACCAGCGCGGTGCCCTTCTTGTAGACGTACTTGCGGTTGATGATCGTGGAGATGATCGAGGCGTACGTCGAGGGGCGGCCGATCTCGCGCTCCTCGAGTTCCTTGATCAGGGTGGCCTCGGTGAACCGGGCCGGCGGCTTGGTCTCGTGACCCTGGGCCTGCAGCGACGCCGCGGTGATCCGGTTGCCCTCCTCCAGCTTGGGCAGGCGGGTCTCCTGGTCGTCGCGGGCGGTGGCCTTGTCGTCGGTGCCCTCGACGTACGCCTTGAGGAAGCCGTGGAAGGTGATCACCCGACCGCTGGAGGAGAAGACCACGTCCTCGCCGGTGGCCGCTGCGCCGCCGTAGCGGATCGAGACGGACTGGCCGACGGCATCCTTCATCTGCGAGGCCACGGTGCGCATCCAGATCAGCTCGTAGAGCCGGAACTGCTCGCCGCTCAGGCCGGTCTGGGCCGGCGTACGGAAGTGGTCACCGGCGGGCCGGATCGCCTCGTGCGCCTCCTGGGCGTTCTTCACCTTGGAGGCGTAGGTGCGCGGCTTGTCCGGCAGGTATTCGGCGCCGTACAGCTCACGGACCTGGTCGCGGGCGGCGCCGATCGCGGCGCCCGAGAGGGTCGTGGAGTCGGTCCGCATGTAGGTGATGAAGCCGTTCTCGTAGAGCCGCTGCGCCACCGACATGGTGACCGAGGAGCTCATCCCGAGCTTGCGGCTGGCCTCCTGCTGCAGCGTGGTGGTCCGGAACGGTGCGTACGGCGAACGCTTGTAGGGCTTGGACTCCACCGAGCGGACGTCGTACGTCGTGTTCTCCAGCGCCGCGGCCAGCGCCTCGGCACGGGCGCGGTCGAGATGGATCACCTTGCCGGCGGCGGACGCCTTGAGCTGGCCGTCGTCGCCGAAGTCCGAGCCGCGGGCGGCACGGGCCCCGTCGACCGAGTGCAGCTTGCCGGGGAAGATCCGCGGCTCGTGGCCGGTGCCGGCGTCGAAGGAGCCGTCGATGTCCCAGTAGGAAGCGGCCCGGAACGCCATCCGCTCCCGCTCGCGGTCCACGACCAGGCGGGTCGCCACCGACTGCACGCGTCCTGCGGAGAGCCCGCTCATCACCTTGCGCCACAGCACCGGGGAGACCTCGTAGCCATAGAGGCGGTCCAGGATGCGGCGGGTCTCCTGGGCCTCGACCAGGTCCATCGCGATCTCGCGGGGGTTCTCGACCGCCTCGAGGATCGCGGGCTTGGTGATCTCGTGGAAGACCATCCGCTTGACCGGGATGCCCTTCGGCTTCAGTTCGTCGAGCAGGTGCCAGGCGATCGCCTCGCCCTCGCGGTCCTCATCGGTGGCGAGGAAGAGTTCGTCGGCGTCCTTGAGCAGGCCCTTGAGCTTGGAGATGTGGCTCTTCTTGTCCCGCGGCACGACGTAATAGGGCTCGAACCCGTTGTCCACGTCGACCGCGAGGCGCCCCCACGGCTTGTCCTTGATCTTGGCGGGGGTGTCGGCGGCGTTGTTCGGGAGGTCGCGGATGTGGCCGATCGAGGACTCGACGACATAGCCCGCACCGAGGTAGCCCCCGATGGTGCGTGCCTTCGCCGGTGACTCGACGATGACCAACTTGTGTGCCACTGAACTCGACGCTCCTGTTCTGCCGCTGGGTTGCTCGGGCAGGGTCCTGCCGAGCCCCCGGCGGCTTTACGGTAGCGCGTGGCGCGACAGCGACAACTCCGGCGCCCCATTCCGGGATGGCGACCGGAGCTCGCTCAGCCGACCTTGAGGCCCGCGACCACGTCGTCGAGCACCGCGGCCAACTCGTCGTCACCGATCGGGGTGACCCCGATGAAGACCGCGTACCCCTCCGCGTCGCCGATGTCGACGACGGTCACCTCGGCCAGGTCGCCCTCGGCCTCGACCTCGGGGGTGTTGACCCGGATCTCGGTGCGATAGCTCCACGCCTTGTGCCCGTCGACGGTGGTCTCCTTGTCGTGCACGTCGGTGCTGCCGGTGAAGCCGCTGTAGAGCGTGTCGGTGCGGGTCATGCACTCCTGGATCGCGTGCGCCGCCTGCTGCGGCGTGGTGAACCCGTCGGCCTTCTCGACCCGGCCCACGACCAGGGTGGAGATCCAGTAGGCCTCGATCTCCTTGTAGGCGACATCCGTGTCGTAGGCGAAGGCGAACGCCTCGCCATAGAACGGCTGGGGCGTGAAGCCGTCGGGGACGGTCGCAGTCAGGTTGCCCCCGACGATGCTGCCGGTGACCGGGGTGGAGGTGCGGGTCATCGGGTCGCCGCCGGTGCAGTTCGCGAAATCGGCGCCCGGACCCTTGGTGGTCGGTCCGTCGGTGGGGCCGTCGGTCTCGTCCTCGCTGGGCTCATCGCTGGGCTCGTCGGTGTCGTTGGTCTCCCTGGGGCCCTGGCTGGTCTTCTCGCCGCCGGCGGTCTTGTCGTCGTCGCCGCCGCTGGTCAGTGCCACGGCCAGGCCGATGCCGCCGGCGACCAGCAGCACCGCCACGATCGCGATCACCGGGATCAGCCACTTCGGGCGGCCGTACTCCTGGTGGGTGGGGCCTTGCGCGCCAGCGCCGTACGCTGACTGGCCGTACTGGGTCTGCCCGTAGGAGGACTGGCCGTAGGAGGATTGGCCGTACTGTCCCGGCGTCGCCTGTCCGTACGACGATTGCCCGTACCCGCCCTGCCCTTGTTGGGCCTGCCCGTACGACGACTGGCCATACTGCGACTGGCCATACTGCGACTGGCCGGGGGCCCCCTGTCCGTACGACGAGGAGCTCGCGCCACCCGTGACGTACGGGTTGGCCGACGGGCCGGGATTGGTCGGCGGCTCCGCCGGCGACGGCGCGGATGCTGCCCCGGGGGCTGGACTGTTGGGATCGGCCGTGGTCTCGCTGCTCCACGCGCTCCCGTCCCAGTAGCGGAACCGGTTCGGTTCGCCGGACGGATCTGGATACCAACCTGAGGCAGACACGTTCTGCTCCTTACCTCTGACTCGTGGTGAGGAAACCCTCCACGAGGAGTTCCCGGACCACCGGAAGATACGCCGAATTCGACTCCTGCGCATCCGTGCCCAGCAACTCCGAGAGCGCGGCCAGGATCTGCCCGACGGCCAGGTCGCCGTCGCACGCACCGACCAGCGCCGCCTCGGCCGTGTCCGCCTGGCGGGCGCGGCGCAGCCCGCGCTGCTGGCGCAACACGATGGTGGCCGGGTCACCCGCCCCCGGCGCGCCGAACGTCTCCTGCTGGACGTCCTCGCGCACCACCAGCCGACTGGCCAGGAGCGCGTCGTCATCCAGGCCGGCCAGTTCGTCCACCGCTGCACCCCAGTCGGCGATCGTCGCGGCGATCGGCTGCTCGACGTCCCAGGGCCATTCCTCGAAGCGGAGGGTGGGCTCGGCGTCGGTGCGGCGCAGGTTGATCCAGCCGAAGCCGACCGCCTCGATCCGCTGCTCGGCGAACCAGCTCAGCCACGTGTCGTAACGGCGTACGTAATCGGCGCTGCCCTGCTGGCCGGCGTCCTTGAGCCACAACTCGACGTACGCCGCCGGGTCGAGCACCTCGCGCTGCACCACCCAGGCATCGGCACCGCTGACCCACTCGGCGAGCCGCTCGTCCCAGGCACGGTCCTCGGCGATCACCCAGTTGGCGAGCACCTGGCACCAGCCGCCGGGGTTGAGGTGGCCCGGGGCAGCACGGACGATGTCGGAGACCACCCGGTCGCCGGGCAGGCCGGAGTCGCGGTAGACCAAGCGCTCGCCGGTGCCGGGCGAGATCACGAACGGCGGGTTGGTGGCGATCAGGTCGAACCGCTCGTCGCGGATCGGCTCGAAGAACGACCCGTCGCGCACCTCGATGTTGTCGAACCCGTTGAGGGCGGCGTTGAGCCGGGTGATCCGCAGCGCGCGCTGGTTGACGTCGGTGGCCACCACACGGCCCGAGTGCTCGGCCAGGTGGAGTGCCTGCACGCCGCAGCCGGTGCCCAGGTCCAGGGAGGTCTCCACCTCGTCGCGGATCGTCAACTGGGCAAGGGAGGTGGAGGCCGAACTGATCCCCAGCACATGGTCGGCGCCGACCCGGTTCGGGCTGCCGTCCAGGCCGGGGGTGAGGTCGCTGACCACCCACAGGTCGGTGGACTCGTCGGCGTAGGGGCGGACGTCGAGGCGGGCAGCGACCTCGCTCAGGCTCTGCTCCAGGATCCCCTCCACCGCGAGCCTGTCGACCAGGCCGGGCAGTGCCTGTTCGGCCTGGTCCAGCGGCACCGGCGCCTGGAGCAGGAAGAGGCGGGTCAGCGTCTCCAGCGGGCTCCCGCCGGCGGTGCGGGCCAGGCCGGGCGTGGTCTCGTTGCGGCCCAGTGCCGCATGGGCCGTGGGGCCGAGCAGGCCGGCGACGCCGTCATAGGTGAACCCGGCCGCGACGAGCGCGTCCCTGAGCCGGGCGGGCAGGTCGTTGGTAGTCACAGCGCAGAGCCTACGTCGGGGCGCAGGGTTCCTCGACGAGGTCTCCGCCGCCGGTCCAGCGCACCTCGTCGCGCCACAGCGGTGCGCAGTCGTCGCGGGTCAGCAGGCGCACGTGGGTGCCGTCGTCGATGCCGTTGCCGCGGCACAACTTGGTGCGCACGTAGGCCTCCTCGGTGCCGTCGGCCGTGTGCAGGCGCAGCACCAGGACGTCCTCGTCCACCTCGGGTTGGGTGCACTCCGGTGCCTCGTCGGGGCCGCCGCCGGTGCGTGCCTGGCGGATCGCGGCCAGGACCCGTGCCGATGCGTCCGCGTCGAGCACCCGCGAGCCCATCAGGCCGGGCTGGTCCGGGTCGCCCACGGCGTACTGGCAGACCACGAACCGGTCGACGTGGGCCATCCGCTCGATGAGGAACGGGCGGGCCGGGCGCACCTCGCCACCGGCCTGGGCCGGGTGTGCGCGGGGGCATCCGTTCGCGTCGGCGGCCGGCGCCCGGTCACCGACCAGGCGCCAGCCGATCCCCACCCCGAGGGCGAGTGCCGCCACCACGGCGACGGCGAGGAGCACGGTGCGGGGACGGCGTACGGCGGGTGGGGGTGCGGTGACCTCCAGCGGCGCCGGGTCGAGGCCGGCAACCCGGGCCGCGAACTCCTGGCGGACCGTGTCGGGCGGGTGCGCGGCCAGGGCGCGGGCGAGGTGGGTGCGCGCGGCCCGTTCGGTGCAGTCGAGCACCTCAGCGACCTGGTCGGCACCGTGGTCCTCGTGCAGGTGGAGGACGAGCGCCGCGTGCTGCGGTGCGGCACCCGTGGCGCGCACGATGCGCCGGCGTACATCGAGGTCCGCGGCGTCCACGTCGCTGAAGCGGTGCCAGCGACGACCGGTGGCGGCCATCTCGGTGGTGACCAGCGTGGCGATCGCGCCCGGGTCGATCCCGGGGTCGGCCAACAGGTACGCGAACCGTTGCAGCGCCTTGCTGCGGGCGTTCACCCAGGCGTCGAACTCAACGTCCATGGGCGACGGCGCCCACTCAGCCGGGGCTCGCGGCGTCCGCGCTCTCGTGGATGGCGAAGACCTTGGCCAGGCCGGTGATCCGGAAGATCTTCAGCAACCGCTCCTGGTTGCAGATCAGCTGCAGCGAGCCGTCGTGGGCGCGGACCTTCTTCAGGCCGCCGACCAGCACGCCGAGGCCGGTGGAATCGAGGAACTCGACACCCTCCATGTCCACGATGATGTGGTAGACGCCCTCGCCGACGAGTTCAGTGATCTTGTCCCGCAACTTGGGCGCGGTGTAGACGTCGATCTCGCCCTCGACGGCGACGATGGAGGCACCATCGGCCTCGCGCGTCACAAGCGTCAGGTCCACGTCTCTCCTCCGGCACCGGGTCGCCTCGTCGTGTCGAGATAGGGAGTCCACCCCAACTCTTCTCGCCTTATCAAAGCATGTACCTCCACATTTGCGCACCTTGGCCACACCAAGTGGACGCATCCGGGACCGATCCGGTTCCCTGCCGGTGGCTGGACTACCTTGACCAGCATGCCCGGCCCGACGACTCCCCTGCACGAGCTCGTCGACTCACTGGTCACGCCCACCCGGGCCGATCGGCTGCGCCATGTGGAGGTCCTGGCGCCGCAGGCCCCGAGGTACGCCGCGTGGCCCGACTGGGTCGCTCCGGCGGTCCGCGAGGCGCTGGTCGAGCGGGGGATCGAGCGGCCCTGGCAGCACCAGGTGGCCGCGGCCCAGGCGGCGTACGACGGGCAGCACACGGTGATCTCGACCGGCACCGCATCGGGCAAGTCGCTTGCCTACCAGTTGCCCGCGCTGACCGCGAGCCTCACCCAGCGCGGTCCGCGCGGGGAGCGGGGCGCCACCGCCCTCTACGTGGCGCCGACCAAGGCCCTGGCCCAGGACCAGCTCGCCTCGATCCGCTCGCTCGGGCTCGACATCCGGGTTTCCACCCATGACGGCGACTCGTCGCGTGAACTGCGCGACTGGGCCCGCGACCACGGCGAATACCTGCTTACCAATCCCGACATGCTGCACCGTTCGATGTTGCCCGGGCATGCCCGGTGGGCGCGGTTCTTCAGGTCGCTGCGGTTCGTGGTGATCGACGAGTGCCACCACTACCGCGGCGTCTTCGGCGCGCACGTCTCCCATGTGCTGCGGCGGCTGCAACGCGTCTGCGCGCTCCATGGCGCCACGCCGACCTTCGTGCTCGCCTCGGCCACGGTCGCCGACCCCGACGACATGGGCCAGCGACTGCTCGGAGCGCCGGTCACCGCGGTGACCGAGGACTGCTCCCCGCGAGGCCGGGTCGCGCTGGCGCTGTGGGAGCCGCCGCTGACCGGCCACCAGGGCGAGAACGGGGCCCCGGTACGCCGTGCCGCCTCCTCGGAGGTGGCCGACCTGCTCACCGACCTGGTCGTCGCCGGCGTACGGACCCTGGCCTTCGTCCGCTCCCGCCGTGGCACCGAGCACGTCGCCGCCACCGCGCGCGACCTGCTCGGCGAAGTGGCGCCGGAACTGTCTGCCCGGGTGGCGTCGTACCGCGGTGGCTACCTGCCCGAGGAGCGGCGGGCGCTGGAGCAGCGGCTCCGCTCCGGTGACCTGCTCGGCCTGGCCGCCACCACGGCCCTGGAACTCGGCATCGACGTCAGTGGCCTGGATGCGGTGCTGCTGGCCGGTTTCCCCGGCACCCGCGCGGCCCTGTGGCAGCAGGTGGGGCGCGCCGGGCGCGGTGGGCGTGATGCGCTCGGGCTGATGGTGGCCCGCGACGACCCGCTGGACACCTACCTGGTGCACCACCCGGATGCGTTGCTCAAGGCACCGGTCGAGGCTTCTGTCTTCGATCCGACGAACCATTACGTGCTCGGGCCGCACCTGTGCGCGGCTGCGGAGGAGTCGCCCCTGGTCGAGGCGGACTTCGCCCGGTTCGGGCCCGGTGCCCGCGAGGCGACCGAGGCGCTGGCCGCCGCCGGCCTGTTGCGGCGTCGCGGGGACCGGTGGTTCTGGACCGATGCGCGCCGGGCCAGCGACCTGGCCGACATCCGCTCGACCGGCGGTGCCCCGGTGACGCTGGTGGAGGGCAGCACCGGACGGGTGGTCGGCACCGTGGATGCCTCGGCTGCGCACGGCACCGCCCATGCCGGTGCGGTCTACCTGCACCTGGGCGAGACCTGGTTGGTCTCCTCGCTGGACCTCGACGAGCACGTGGCGACGATGGAGCGCGCGGATCCGGCGTACTCGACCTCGGCGCGGGAGACCACCGACATCCGGATCGTCGCGGAGCGCGAGCACGAGGTGTGGGGGCGGTGCCGACTTGCGTTCGGCGAGGTGGACGTCTCGCACCGGGTGGTCTCATTCCTCAAGCGGCGGATGCCCTCGGGCGAGGTGATCGCCGAGGAACCGCTCGACCTGCCGGAGCGGACGCTGCGCACTGCTGCCGTGTGGTGGACGGTGCCGCCAGCGGTGCTGGCCGATGTTGGCCTGGACCAGGCCGACCTGCCCGGTGCCGCCCACGCCGCCGAGCATGCCTCGATCGGGTTGCTGCCGCTCTTCGCGACGTGCGACCGGTGGGACATCGGCGGGGTGTCGACGGCCCTGCACCCGGACACCGGGATGCTCACGGTCTTCGTCTACGACGGCCACCCGGGTGGCGCCGGCTTCGCCGAGCGCGGGTACGCCGTGGCGCGCGCCTGGCTGGGGGCGACCCGGGCCGTGATCACCGACTGTGCCTGCCCCGACGGCTGCCCCTCGTGCGTGCAATCCCCCAAGTGCGGCAACCAGAACAACCCGCTCGACAAGGCCGCCGCGGTGCGCCTGCTCTATGCCCTGCTCGCCGGCGCCTGAACGCGACCAGCCCTTGCAACGCTCCGTCCATGTGGGTTTGCACCCTGCTGGCGGGGTACAAACCCACCACAAGGGCGCGCAAGTGCTGGCGTACGGGACGCCGACCTACGCCGGGCCGACGT
Source organism: Nocardioides sp. AE5 (assembly GCF_031844485.1). Taxonomy (NCBI): domain Bacteria; kingdom Bacillati; phylum Actinomycetota; class Actinomycetes; order Propionibacteriales; family Nocardioidaceae; genus Nocardioides; species Nocardioides sp. AE5. The sequence continues at coordinate 277,966 of NZ_JAUZVI010000001.1, read as the reverse complement.
ACGCCGTGGTGCGCGGCAGGCCGACCCGGGTCAGCGCAGGAACTGGAGTACGGCGAGCACCCGCCGGTGGGCGGACTCGTCGGGCAGCAGGCCGAGCTTGGCGAAGATGCGCTGGGTGTGCTTCTCGACGCCGCCGAGGGTGACGGTGAGGTGTTCGGCGATGGAGGTGTTCGAGAGGCCCTGCGCCATCAGGCCGAGCACCTCGCGCTCGCGCGGGGTCAGGGACTCCAGGGGGTCCTGGTGGCGGCGCATCAGGTGGCTGATCACCATCGGGTCCATCGCGGTGCCGCCGTCGGCGACGCGTTGCAGCGCGTCGAGGAAGTCGTCGATGTCGCTGACCCGGTCCTTGAGCAGGTAGCCGATGCTGCCCTGTCCCCCGGCGATCAGGTCGTCGGCATAGGCGGCTTCGACGTACTGCGAGAGCACCATCACCGGCGCCGCTGGCCAGGCCCGACGTACCTCGACCGCGGCGCGGAGCCCTTCGTCGGTGTGCGAGGGCGGCATCCGGACGTCGACGATGCTGACGTCGGGGCGGTGCTCGAGCGCCGCGGCGACCAGGGAGGGGCCGTCCCCCACCGAGGCGACGATCTCGTGCCCGGCCTCGGTGAGCAGCAACTGCAGTCCCTCGCGCAGCAGCAACGAGTCGTCCGCGATCACGATCCGCATGCGATCTCCGCCCTGATCATCGTGGGTCCTCCTGCGGGAGAGTCCACCACGAGGGAGCCGTCCGCAGCACGCACCCGCTGGTCGAGCCCGGCCAGCCCGTGTCCCTTGGCGATGTCGGCCCCACCCACACCGTCGTCGCCGACCTCGACGACCAGCCGGTCACCCAGCCGTTCGACGGTAAGGACCGCCCGGGTGGCGCCGCTGTGCTTGGCCACGTTGGTCAGCGCCTCGGAGGCGACGAAGTACGCCGCCGTCTCCACGTGCGGGTCGACCTTGCCGATCTCCTCGATCCGGGTGACCACCTCGATGGTGGACCGGTTCGCGAGCTCGACCAGGGCCACGCGGAGTCCCCGGTCGACCAGGATCGGCGGGGCGATGCCGCGGGAGAGCTGGCGCAGTTCGTCCACGGTCTCCCGGGCCTGGACCAGTGCCTGCTCGATGGTCGAGCGGGCCAGCTCCGGGTCGGTGTCGACCTGCTTGCGGGCGCGGCCCAGGTCCATGGTGAGCCGGACCAGTCGCTGCTGGGGTCCGTCGTGGATGTCCCGTTCGAGGCGCCGCAGTGCCCCGGCCTCGGCAGCCCGGGCGGCGTCGCGGGAGTCGTGGAGCTGGCTCATCTCGGCCTGCAGCTCGGCGCGGCTGGAGAGCATCACCTTGCCGATCGAGGAGTGGACCAGCGCCATCAGGCGCATCGCCAGGGGCAGCGTGAGCAGCGCGAAGATTCCGATGGCCAGCATCAGCAGGCTCTCGGTGGTGCGGCCCTCGCCGAGGCCGATCAGTTCGGCCAGTCCGGTGTTGGCGTCGGATTCGGGCAGCCAGCGTTGCCAGAACCAGTAGCTCAGCCCGCCGGCGACCAGCGACCACCAGACCGTGGTCACCACGAGGAGCCCGATGGCGGTCACGAAGGTGACCAGCGCCCAGAGGACGTCGAGCCAGCCCTGCGGATCGGTCAGCGGGGTGAAGGCACGCCGCAGCCAGCCGGCGTCCTCGGCGCTGCGGTGGTAGCGCGGGGTGGGGGCTTCGGTGTGCAGCATGTTCCGGATCCGGGCCCGTTCGACGTGGGCGAAGCCGCGGGCCGTGAGGACGGTCAGGGCCAGCACCGGGAAGCCGAGCAGGGTGATCGCCAGGCCCGCTCCGAGGGCCAGTCCGCTGATCACCAGCACGAACGCTGGCAGCGCCAGGACCAGCGCGGTGATGTTGTACGCCGAGTCGAGCAGGGTCCGGCGCCACCACGCGGGTGCGGCCCTGCCTGTCGGCTCGGGAGCCATCACCGCCTCCATCTGGATCGTCTGCGTGCTCGGGTCGTACGTCGTCGTCTGGGTCATGGCTCCAACGCTAGGAAGCGTCGCGCTCGTCCACGATCCTGCCAGCACCACACTTGTTGTCGGGGAAACCCGACAACAAGCGGGTCACCCGGGTCCGGCCCGGGCCCGGGCCGTCGGGACGAACCCGTGCCCCAGGAACTCCGGCCCGCTGACCTGGACGTCCACCACGACATCCGACCCCGCCACCACGCAATCGGTGACCTCGGCCCCGTTCGCGGTGGCGATCGTTGTCGCGGCCTCACACGGGTCCCCGCCTTGCTGCAGCGTGGCCGCAGCGGCCAGGGCGGCCAGGTCCGCGGCGGCCTGGGCTTGTCGGTGGGCGGCCCCGGTGGCCGTCACGAAGACGCCGGCCATCCCGAGCAGCACCAGGACCCCGACCAGGGCGACGGCGAGGACGGTGGCCGCCCCGCGCTCCTCACCGGGTCCGGGACCGGGCCGGGAATCAGGCTCACGGCGGCACATCGGCATCCTCCCCCGGCACCGTCTCCAGCAGGGCGGTCGCGGTGCCCTCGGTGGTGCCGGCCAGGTCGAACGGCACCAGCGGCGCCTCGATGCGTGCGGTGACCACGACGACCACCTGGTCGCCGGTGCGGCTGATCTCCACGCGCGCACCGGGCATCACCTGGTGGGCCAGGGCCGTTGCCTCCTCCGGGGATTCGCCACGGGCAATCGCGCGCGCGGCCTCACGAGCCGCGTCGGTGGTCTTCATCTGGTTGACCCCGAAAGCCACCATCCAGATCATCGCCAGGGTGACCGCGACCAGGAGCGGGATGGCCAGTGCCGTCTCCGCGGTCACCGCACCCCGCTCCTGCTCGTGGTGGTTCATCCGATGCCGAGCATCCCGAGCGCATGGTTGAACATGCGCTGCAGCATCTGGTCACCGAATCCCCCGGTGACCAACTGGTAGAGCACGCCGGCGAGTCCGGCACCTGCGGCGGTGCCGACGGCATACTCCGCGGTGGTGATGCCCTCCTCGGACTTCCTCGTCCTGTCCATGTTTCCTCCTTCTCCGGCCACGGGCGTGGCCTGTTGCCTCCACCCTCCGCGAACTCGGCGACGCCGTGGGGGCCGCGCGTGCTGCCTGTGGATGACGAGTGCCGCGCGAGCGCCTGTGGACAACAACCGGGTTTCACCAGGCGATGGCGCGCAGGGAGGCGGCCACCACCGGGACGATGCCGATCAGCAGGAACGCGGGCAGCAGGCAGAGGCCGAGCGGCACCGCGGCCCGGACCCCGACCGCACGGGCGCGGTCCTCGGCATCGGCGCGTGCTTCCCGGTCCAGGTCGGCGCCGAGGCGGCGTACCACCTCGGCCACCGGCGCCCCGGAGCCATGCGCCCGGGCCAGCACCCGCCCGAGCCGTTCCAGCCCGGGCAGGTGGGCAAGTTCGGCCCACACGTCCTCGGCCGGTACGCCGACCGCGAGGCGGCCCTGGGCCCGGCGCAACGCCGCCGTCGGCGGCCCCGGCAACGCCTGGGCCACCTGGCGCAGCGCGTCCTCCAGAGCACAACCGGACGCCAGCACCATGGCCAGCAGTTGCACCACCCGGGGCAGCTCGCGGGCCACCTGCTCGCGCTCGGCACGCAGCCAGGCGGGCTCCATCCGGGCCACTCCCATCCAGACCGCGCAGGCGAGGACCAGTCCGGCAACGACCCCGGCGGCCCCGCCCACCATGGTCGGCCCGGCGAGCCCGGCCAGCGCGGTGAGGGCGAAGCGGTGCCGGCCCAGGCCGGAGCCAGCCTCCGGGTGCCGCCGCGACACGGCACCGGGCCGCAGCGAGAGGCGCGGTGGCAGGGCCAGGACGATGGCCAGCGCCACTGCGACAGCCGCGATCAGCGCCGTCACGACGCTGCTTCCACGGAGCCGGCGATCGACTCGATCCACCACAGCCCGGCCAGCATCAGGCCCAGCCCGCCGGCCAGGCAGGCCAGCCCGAGTGGGGTGGTCAGCAACAGTCCGACCGGGTCGCCCCCGGTGCCCGAGCCGAGCAGCAGTGTCAGCACCGGCAGTGCCGCGACCAGGCGTGCGGTCGAGCGTGCCGAGGACAGTTCGGAGCGGACCACGCGACGGGTGCTGCGCTGGGCCCGCAGCGCCTCCACCACCTCGGCCAAGGCCCCGGACAGCCCGGCGCCGGTGCGCTGGGAGACCTGCCAGGCGGCCGCCACCAGTCGCAGGTCCCCGGCCCCGGGCACGGCGGCCAGGGAACGCAGTGCATCGGGGATGGAACCGCCCAGGTGTTGTGCGGTGGCAATCGAGGCCATCGGCGCCCACACCTCGACGGCGTCGGCCAGGCAGGCCTCCACAGGGCGCCCGGTGGCCAGTTCGGTGGCCAGCGCCTCGCAGGCGTCCTGGACCGATGCGGCGGTGGCCTCGGCGCGGGCCTGGGCCTGCAGGCGCCGGCGCAGCAGCCACCCACCGCCCACGGCCACCAGGCCCAGGCACAACGGGGCCAGGTGCTCGACGGCCAGCACGTCCCCCAGCGCGACCGCCCCGACGGCTCCGGCCCCGGCGAGCAGGACGAGTCCAGCCCTGCGGCCACCGCGTGGCACCGGGCCGAGCAGCAGTACGGCGCCTGCGGCACTGGCTGCGGCCACGACGGCGGCGCTCATCGCCCGAGCCGATCCATCAGGTCCTCGATGCCTGCGCCTTCGCGGGCCGTGCCCTCGGCGGTGAACCGCACCGCGGACTCCATCCTGACCAGGCCGTCGGGGCGCTGGCGCGGCACCGCCACCTCGGCCAGGCGGCGTTGTCCGGTGGCGTCGCGGACCAGGTGCAGCACCGCATCGATGGCGGAGGCGAACTGGCTGTGCGCGGCCTCGCGGGTGAGCCCGGCAGGCAGTGCCAGTGCCTCGATCCGGGCCGGTACGTCGGCCGCGGAGTTGGCGTGCACGGTGCCGCATCCACCCTCGTGACCGGTGTTGAGTGCGGCCAGGAGGTCGGTGACCTCACCCCCGCGGACCTCACCGACCACGAGCCGATCCGGGCGCATCCGCAGCGCCTGGCGGACCAGCACCTGCATCGGCACCGCACCCGCGCCCTCGACGTTGGCGGTCCGCGCCTCGAGCCCCACCACGTGTGGATGCGCCGGTCGCAGTTCGCTGGCGTCCTCGACCAGGACCAGGCGGTGCGTGGGGTCGACCTCGGTCAGCATGGCGGCCAGCAACGTGGTCTTCCCGCTCCCGGTGCCGCCGGAGACGAGGAAGGAGAGGTTCGCCGCGACGATGCGCCGCAGCAACAGCAGTCCGGGACGGGCGAACGCCCCCTGCTCCCCCAGGTCGGTCAGGCTCCGCCCGGTGCGACTGGGCACCCGCAGCGAGATCACCGTGCCCGGGCGGGCCAGCGGCGCGAGCACGGCATGGCAACGGGTGCCGTCGGCCAGGCGTACGTCGACCCACGGTGTCGCATCGTCGAGGCGGCGCCCTCCCCCGGCCGCCAACCGCTGGGCGAGGCGGCGTACGGCGGGTTCCCCGGGGAAGGTGATCCCGGCCGGTTCCAGCCCGTGGCCCCGGTCGATCCAGACCTGGTCGGCGCCGTTGACCAGCACGTCGGTGACCCCGGGCATCCGCAACAGCGGATCGAGCGGCCCGGCGCCGAGTACGTCGGAGCGCAATGCCTCGTGGACGGCCAGGACGGTCTCGTCCCCGACCGGGCGGCCCGCGGCGCGCAGGGCCTCGGCCACCCGTTGGGGCGTCAGTTCTTCCCCGGTGGTGGCCAGGCGCTCGCGTGCTTCCTCCAGCAGGTCGGGTGGTGCGGTGTTCATGCCGCGGTGTCGGCATGGGCGTCACGCGCGACCTCGGGCACGCAGTCCGCCAGCACGGATTCGGCTGCCTTGGCGAGCACGGATCGTCGCGACTTGATCGGTCCCTGGCCCAGGTCGATCGCTTCGTCGAGGCCGCGCTGGTCGCCCATCACGGTGATCACCGGGGCGCCGACCACCCGGGCTGCCTCCGCCGCCCCGATCCCGGTGCCGCGGACCACCTGGGCCAGCGGGCCCGAGGTGAGTGCCCGCTCGACGAAGCGCGCCGCAGAAGCCAGGCCGGGGACGGTGGCCCGGGTGACCACGACCAGGTGCTGGCACCGCGCCATCACCTCCTCGGCCAGGTCACCGGTGCGCGGCAGGTCGAGGACCACCACCCCGTGGCCGCGGACGGCGGCCGAGAGCGCGGCGCGGACGGCGAACGGTTGGGCGTCCGCGGTGGTGGCGCCGCTGCCCCAGGTCAGCACGCCGAGGTCGTTGCGCCGGGGCAGCGACTCGCGGAAGGCCCGGGCACCGAGGCGACCGGTGGACTGTTGCAGGGCGTCCCAGCGGACCCCTTCACTGCGTTCCATCCCCAGGACGGTGTCGACCCCGGGGCCGAGCGGGTCCAGGTCGAGCAGGCAGGTGGGCGTCCGGTGCGCCGCGATCTCCGCCAAGGCACAGGCGAACGTGGTGGCACCGGCACCCCCGGAGCCGCCCACGACCCCGATGGTGACGGCGTCGAGGTCGAGGCGTTCCCCGGATTCGGCGAGCACCTCCAGCACCCAACTGTCGGAGCGGGGCAACTCGGCGACGTTCTCGACGCCGAGGGTGAGCGCGACCCGGAACACCTCGTCGGGCAGGCGGCCCCAGCCGATCAGGTGGACCCCGGCCCTGCGGCCCGGTTCGATGGCGGCCACCTCGGCGGCCAGGTCCACGCCGACCAGGACCAGGGAGGCGTTGCCCCAGCCGCCCAGCGCGGCCGCCGGGTCGCCGACGATGTCCGGGCTGACTCCAGCAGCAGCACAGAGGCGCGCCAACTCGTCGAGTAGCGCCTGGTCACGGGAGATGATCAGTGGATTGGTCATGGCCCAAGGCTGCTCCGGTGCGCCTGTGCGCGCAGTCCGCTCCGCCCGGCCTGTGGAAAACCCTCGCACCCGGGGAGCCTGTGGACAACACGTGGGTCCACGCCTCGTCTAGGGTGACCACATGCCTGCTCCGGCCGGCCGGCAAGCGGCCTTCTTCGACCTCGACAAGACGATCATCGCCAAGTCGAGCGCGCTTGCCTTCTCCCGGCCGTTCCACGCCGGTGGCCTGATCACCCGCCGCGCTGCGCTGCGTACGGCGTACGCACAGTTCGTCTTCCTGGTCGGCGGCGCCGACCACGACCAGATGGAGAAGGTCCGCCACTTCATGTCGCAACTGGTGGAAGGGTGGGACGTGGCCACGGTGACCGAGATCGTCGCGGACACGCTGCACAACATCGTCGACCCGCTGGTCTATGACGAGGCAGTCACCCTGATCGAGGAGCACCACCTGGCCGGGCGCGAAGTGATCATCGTGTCGACCTCCGGCTCGGAAGTGGTCGGCCCGATCGGGGAGATGCTCGGCGCGGACCGGGTGATCGCGACCCGGATGGAGATCGTCGACGGGAAGTATACCGGCCAGATCGACTACTACGCCTACGGCGAGACGAAGGCCGAGGCGATCCGCGAGCTTGCCGCCACCGAGGGGTTCGACCTGGCCCGGTGCTATGCCTACAGCGACTCGATCACCGACGCCCCGATGCTCAGCGCGATCGGCCACCCGTTCGCCGTCAACCCGGACAAGGACCTGCGCAAGCTGGCCGCCGAGAAGCAGTGGCCGGTGCTGGTCTTCAGCCGACCGGTGGCGCTGGGACGACGGATGCACCTGCCCGGCGCGAAGCCGACGCTGGCCGCCCTCGCGGTCGGCGGCCTGGTCGTGGCCGGGGGTGCCGTCGTGGCCGGCCTCCGCAAGCGGAACAAGCCGGCCTGAGCAGCATCAAATCGGGCGGAAGTCAAGGCTTGAAAGCGTCACGGAAGCGGCGTACACATGGAGACAACAATTCAAGAGTTTGCACGCAGACCGGGGACCCACGCGGCGATCTACCCTTCTTCAGGGCGCTTGTCAGGACGGGATACTCCCGCGACAGCAGTTAGATGTTGCACGCCTGTTACCCAGGCCTTGCGTGCCAGCGGCGGCACCCGGATCCACACGTCCGGGTGCCGCTTGCATTTCAGCCCGGGCGTGCCGGCTCAGTCCCGCACCGGGCTCTTCTCGGCCGCCAGCGCATAAGCCTCGGTGGCATAGAGCAACCACGCATGTACGCCGTTGCTGCCGCCGGCGTTGGCATAGGCACGCAGGTTGGACTCGTACTCCGCGCGCAGGTGCAGGTGCGCCGCCTCGGGGACCAGTAGGGACTTCTCGTCGACGCCGCGCGCCACCAGGACCAGCCGCTCGGCGGCGCGGGCCACGATGCCGTTGTGCGAAGCGAACGGGGCAGCGGTGGCCAGTTGAGCATGCACGATCGCGGCGACCAGCATCGCCGGCGCCGTGGTCGGAGCAAGCAGGGTCGCGGAGAGTTCACGCAGTCCCTGGGCTGCCTCGGCGTCACGCGGCCGCCCGAGGCGTTCCTCGTCCACGGCGCCCTTGCCGGCCAGGGCATGCAGGCGGGCGAAGGCCTGCAACGGGGCGGTGCGCAGGGTCGGGACCAGGGAGAGCGCCTCGGTGGAGACCCGGATCGCGGCCTGGCCGGTCTCGTCACTCGCACCGGCGCGGATCTCCTCCGGCGTCGAGGTGGAGCCTTCCAGCAGGGCGCTGGCCACCGCGCCGCGCAGCAACGATTCCGTGGTCAGCCCGGGGGCGGTCTTGCGCAGGCCCCGATCGCGGAGCATCGCGTCGACTCCGTCGCGGGTGGCAGCGAAGCCGGACGGGATCCCCTCCAGCACGGTGAGGGAGGCCAACGGGTCAGCGCCGGGGACAGTGCTCATGGCAGTCAACGCTAGAGGTCCGGTGATCGGCGACCGCCAGCAGGTAGCCTCGCACCAATGGACCCGCAGAGCAGCCCCGCACACCACGACTTCCCGGCCGAGGCCGTCACCTGGCTCCTCGGCGCCTCCGCACGCACCGTGGCCGTGCTCGGCGAGGCCACCATCGCCGCGGCGTGCTCGGCGCAGGGCCACGACGTCACCGACGTGGTCAACGGGGCGAGTGCGCGTGCCCTGCCGTTCCCGGACAGCTCGGTGGATGTCGTCGTCTCCCCACGGATCGTGCCGCACGACCTGGCGGAGATCACCCGGGTGCTGCGTCCCGGTGGTCAGCTCGCGCTGGTCCGCTCGGTGCGCGATCGGCGGATCCCGTGGGCCCGCAAGCTCGATGCGGCACTCGGGGTGCCCGATCCGGCCAGCGCGCCGGCGTCCCGGGTGGCCGACTCCGCTCTCTTCGGGACCGTGGCCGAGGAGTCGTTCCGGCACTGGCAGACCGTCACCGCCGACACCCTGGCCGACGTCGTCGCTGCCGACGTGGCGCACCTGGGCGAGGCCGAGCGAGCCGAACGCCTGGCCGCAGCTGCCGCGCTGTACGCCGACTACGGCCGCGGCATGGACGGCATGCAGTTGCCGTGGATCAGCGAATGCTTCCGGGCAACGCTGGTGGAGAAGTCGGCTTCCGAGGCAGCAGCAGCCGAGGAATCCGACGAAGGGACCACGAGAACGGACCGATCTGACGAGGCAGCCTCCGCCGACGAGGTCCGTGACAATTCCGCTCCCCAGGACGGCTCAGACTCCGACCTGCTGCTGATCGACTTCCGCTGAGTGCGGCGAGTTGGCTCCACAGCCCGCCACTCAGGCTGCGTGAGTCAACCTGTCACCCGATCGCGCAGCAGTCCCGATCATCGTGGACCGGGCCGCTTCACCTTGCCCTTCTTGGACTTGCCGAACACCGACCACCAGCCATTGTCCGAGCAGATCCGCCACGCGGTCCGCCCGGACATCGGCTCACCGGCCTCACGGGCTTCGTCGGCCAGGAACCAGTGCCCGAATTCGGGGTCGTCGCGGTGGGCATCGAACAACGCGTTGGCGCGGTAGGCCTCGACCAATTCGGACGCGGTCACTGGTTGGGCCAGCCATCGGTAGTACGGCTGGCGAGCGATCTTCAGCACCCGGCACGTCACCGTGACGGGGACCCCGTCATCGGCCAACTCGCGGACGAGCGGGTACATCATTTTCCCGGCAGGTTCGCCTGCGACAGATACGCCGCTGCCCGGCGCAGGACCTCGTTCTCCTGCTCCAGCAACCGCAACCGCTTCTTCAGCTCACGGTTCTCGACACGCTCAGCATCAGTAACACCAGGCCTGGTCCCGTCCTCGACATCAGCCTTCGCCAACCAGTTCCTCAAACACGACTCACTGATCCCGAAATCGGCAGCGACCTGCTTGAGAGGGACATCAGGCTCACGGTTCCTCGCGACACGGACCACGTCCTCGCGGAACTCCTTGGGAAACGGCTTCGGCACAATGCACATCCTTCCAGCAGCACCTCACGGCACCACAGATCAGATGTCACCTAAACGTGCAGCAGTCCCGAAATCCACGCCAGGTCGTGACTACTCCAGTCCGGTCAGGACTGGCCCTTGATCTGCTTCACCAGCAGGTTGGTCGCGTTGACGAACTGGGTCCGCGTCAGGTTGACGTCCAGGTATTCACCATCGGCGTAGGTGTCACCACGCACCCGCATGTCCACCACATAGGGACCGGTGCGGAAGTGGAGCACGTACGACGATCCCGTCCAGCGCAGGACGGCAGCGTCGGCGTCCGTCTTGATCGCGGTGCTGTCCTCGTCCTCGAGGTAGTAGGCGATCTCCTCCTGCGCGGAAGCCGCATCCGGGAACGCGGCAATGTCGAACACGACGTACACCGATCCACGACGTCCATAGCGCTGCTCCGACTTGGTCAACGCCGTGTCGTCGGCGACGGAGAAGCCGTCGAACGAGCGGGAGCAACTGCCCTCGATGCCGTACTCGGCACGTGAGCTGGTCGGATCGGGCAGGGCCAGCGGCAGCGGCTCCCGCTCTACGCTCTCGTTGGGTGCCGCCCCCGTCATCTTCTCGAAGGTCTCCGCGCTGAGCACCGCACACGGCTCGAGGAGCTGGGTCTCCCCGAGCGTGTCGCTCGCACCGAAGGACAGGCTCGGCGCCTGGGACAGGGACGGGTCATTGGCGTTGGTCAGCACGATTGCCCTGGCCCGGGCGAACTGGGACAGGACGACGTCGGCGTCGGGGGCCACATCTGCCTCATAGCTCATCCGGATGATCCGGCTGCCCACGATCAACGCGAAGTCCCGGGTGCCGCCGGAGCGGTCCCCGAACCCGGCCACCACCAGCCCGTCGACCTGGGCGAGCGTTGCATTGCGGGGGCGCTGGAAGACCTTGTAGCCGTCCTCCAGGTGGGCCAGCAGCGCCGCGGCTGCCGGGTCGTCACCGACGTCGGCTGCCCGGAAGGCAGTCATCGCTGCCTCCACCTCGTCGGTGTCGAAACCGATCCGCTCGATCAACTCGCTGCCGCTCGCGGCCGGCTCCACCATCTGCCGCACGTAGATGGAGAACCCCCAGTCGCCGTAGTAGTCACAACTGGTCACCACCGAGCTGGCGTCGTTGCGCGGATCCGGCAGGCTCGAGTCCAGATAGGTCTCATAGAGCCGCACATCGGGATCCAGCGACCCGAAGATCGACTCCACCGACGAACGCGGCAACAGTTGGCACGGACTCAGGTAGCGCTCCTTGCCGACGCTGATCTCCTCCACCGGGGCCAACACGTCGTTACCGCTCGTCGCCGCCGGCAGGGAGGTGGCGGCCTCGCCGCCGACGGCACCCAGCTTCGGCGTCTCCGGTTCGCTCTTCGTCAGGGCCACGACCCAGATCACGGACGTGGCAATGACGGCCAGCACGACGAGGGGAAGCAGGACGAACTTCACGGCGCGATTCACGGCGTACTCTCTGCCCCGTCCCGGATGTCGTGAAACGTCTATCGTGGCTCCATGGCGTTCGGCTGGCGACGTACCCACCTCGGCACGGAGGCCGACCGCGCCACCTTCCGGACCCTGCACACCGCCTCCCTGGCCTCCCCGGCGCTCCGCGAAGGGCTGACCACGGCCAGCGCCGAGCGGAGCGTGCGCCATCTGCGCACCCTGCTCGGCACGCCGGCAGTCGCGGTCACCGACACGGCCGGCCTGCTTGCCTGGGACGGCACCGGCGAGCACCACACCCACCAGTGCGCAGGCGTGATCGCCCACGCCGTGGAGGACGGCAGCACCCACGTCGTGGGCCACCAGCAACTGCCCTGCACCGAACCGAACTGCCCGATCCGCTTCGCCATCGTCTCCCCGCTGGTCGTCGAGGACCGCATCGTCGGCACCCTGCAGGCCTTCACCGGGAACGCCACCGCCGGGCTGGTCCGCGCCTCGGACGAGGTCGCCACCTGGGTCTCGGGGCAACTCGAGCTGGCCGAGCTGGATGCCTCGCGCAACCGATTGATCCAGGCCGAGGTGCGGGCCCTGCGGGCGCAGATCTCCCCGCACTTCATCTACAACTCCCTCGGCGCCATCGCCTCCTTCGTCCGCACCGATCCGGACCGGGCCCGCGAGCTCCTGCTCGAGTTCGCCGACTTCACCCGCTACTCGTTCCGCCGGCACGGCGAGTTCACCACCCTGGCCGAGGAGTTGCGCTCCGTGGAGCGTTATCTGCTGCTCGAGCAGGCTCGATTCGGTGACCGGCTCGCGGTCACCCTGCGGGTCGCCCCGGAGGTGCTGCCGGTCGCGGTGCCGTTCCTGTGCATCCAGCCCCTGGTCGAGAACGCGGTGCGCCACGGCCTGGCCGGCACCGCCGGAGCGGAAGCCGAGGTCGGCAGGATCGACATCGTCGCTCGTGACCTGGACCATGAGTGCCTGATCGAGGTGGAGGACAACGGCACCGGCGAGGACCCTGAGCAGATGCGTGCCGCCATCTGGGGCACCGACCCGGCCAGTTCCCCGCACGATGACAACGACCATGTCGGCCTGGCCAATGTAGATGCCCGCCTGCGCAACACCTTCGGCGACGACTACGGCCTGGTCGTGGAGACCGCACCGAACGCCGGCACCAAAGTGATCGTCCGCGTCCCCAAGTTCACCCCCGGAGTCCACCCATGAGCCCCGACCCTGCCACCGCCGACCGCACCAGCAGGCCCGCCCGCACCGGACTGCGGGTGCTCGCTGTCGATGACGAACCGCCAGCCCTGGACGAGTTGACCTTCCTCCTCGACCGGGACCCGCGGATCGCGGAGATCCACTCCACCGACTCGGCCACGGAGGCACTGCGGCTGCTCCAGGAGGTCGAGGTCGACGCAGTCTTCTTGGACATCCAGATGCCCGCCCTGACCGGCGTGGAGCTGGCGCAGGTGCTGGCCCGCTTCAAGACCCCTCCGCTCTTCGTCTTCGTCACTGCCCACGACCAGCACGCCGTCGAGGCCTTCGACCTGCACGCGGTCGACTACGTGCTCAAACCAGTCCGGGAGGAGCGCCTGGCCGAAGCGGTCCGCCGCCTGCTCGACGCGGGAGGGACGGCGCCAGCCCCGGCCGATCCGCAGATTGCCGTGGAACTGGGTGGCGTGACCCGGTTCATCCAGCGCTCCGCGGTGCGGTACGTCGAGGCGCAAGGTGATTACGCCCGGTTGCACACCGCGCAGGGCTCTCACCTGATCCGCAGTCCGTTGAGTGCGCTCGAGGAGGAGTGGGCCGCAGCCGGTTTCGTCAGGATCCACCGCTCCCTGCTGGTCGCCCTTGCGCACATCGACCATGTCCGGATGGAGTCGGGCCGGTGCACCGTGACCGTCGGCGAGACACAGTTGAAGGTGAGCCGCCGGCACACCCGCGAACTGCGCGAGATCCTGGTCAACTCCCGCACCGGATCATCATGAACGAGGACCCCGCTCCGCGGGTCCGGATCTCCGGCCCGCACCCGAACCGCCGCGGCGTCTCACGTCCGGTCCGGCGACAGATCGATGACGAGACCCCACTCGGCGCGATCTACATGGGCTCACTTCTGCGCGACCAAGCCAAGTTGGCACTGCGCACCCTACTGGTCCTGGGCGCGAGCCTGGGCAGCCTGCCGCTGACCTTCCACCTCTTCCCCACCTTGGCCGAGAGCAGGGTCCTTGGCCTCCCGCTGCCCTACCTCGCTCTCGGGATCGCGGTCTATCCATTCCTGGTCCTCCTCGGCTGGGTCCATGTCCGTGCCGCGGAGGGCAACGAGCGCGCCTTCACCGACCTGGTCGAGGAGGACGATCGTTGAGGCACGCCATGGTGACCGATCACAGTGCCCTGCCTGCTGTCCTGGCCGTCGTCCTGGTCACACTGGCCACCCTCGCCATCGGCACCTGGGGTCTGCGGTTCTCCCGCACCACCAGCGACTTCCTGGTCGCCTCACGCACCGTCCGCCCGCGGCTCAACGCGTCGGCGATCGGCGGCGAATACCTCTCCGCAGCATCCTTCCTCGGCGTTGCCGGACTGGTGATGGTCTTCGGTGCCGACATGCTCTGGTATCCGGTCGGCTGGACGGCCGGATATCTGGTCCTGCTGGTCCTGGTTGCCGCGCCGCTGCGCCGTTCCGGCGCCTACACGCTTCCCGACTTCGCCGAGGCACGGCTGGCCTCGCGCCGGGTCCGAGCGGCCTGCTCGGTGATCGTGCTCGCTGTCGGGTGGCTCTATCTCGTGCCCCAGTTCCAAGGTGCCGGTATCACGCTCCACTCCGTCATCGGCCTGCCCAACTGGGTCGGCGCAGCCAGCGTCGCGACGATCGTCCTGATCAACGTCGTCTCCGGGGGGATGCGTAGCATCACCTTCGTCCAAGCGTTCCAGTACTGGCTGAAACTGACTGCTCTGCTGGTCCCCGCCATCTTTCTCGTCATCGCCTGGATCGGGGACGGCGCCCCACACCCGGTGGACGCCCCGAACTCGGGCACCAGCGCCGAACTGTGGACCCTGCCCCTGAGCAGCGGCGGACACGGCCTCTACCTGACCTATTCGCTGATCATGGCAACGTTCCTCGGCACCATGGGATTGCCGCACGTCGTGGTCCGCTTCTACACCAACCCCGACGGCCAGGCCGCCCGCCGGACCACGCTGACTGTGCTGGCCCTGTTGGGCTTCTTCTATCTCCTGCCACCGGTCTATGGCGCCCTGGGCCGGGTGTACGCCGACGAGGTCGCGGCCACGGGACGGACCGACGTACTGGTTCTGGAACTGCCGCAACTGATGCTGCCCGGCACCACCGGCGACCTGCTGACCGCGCTCATCGTCGGCGGCGCCTTCGCCGCGTTCCTCTCCACCTCCTCGGGCCTGGCCATCGCTGTCGCTGGGGTGATCGGTCAGGAGATCACCCGCGGTCGCCTCGGCAGGTGGCGCCCCAGCGGGATCACCGCGTTCCGCACGGCCGCCGTGGTGGCCGTGTCGATCCCGTGCTCCATGGCGCTGCTCAGCCCCGACCTGGGGGTGGCCCGGGCCGTGGGGCTCGCCTTCGCGGTGGCTGCCTCGACATTCTGTCCGCTGCTCGTGTTGGGGATCTGGTGGCGTGGCCTCACCGCGACCGGCGCCCTGGCCGGCCTCCTGGTCGGCGGCACCGGCTGCGGCTTTGCGGTGGGCTGGTCGCTCTTCAACACCCCCGGCGACAATTGGGCCGGCGCCCTGATCAGTCAGCCCGCCGCGTGGAGCGTGCCCGCGGCCTTCCTGACCATGTGGCTGGTCTCGTTGGCCACGCGGCGTTCAGTGCCCGGACACGTACGCCGCTTCATGGTGCGGCTGCACACTCCCGAGGGTGTGGACCTGGACCGCGGCTGATCAACCTCGGGTCAGCAACCAGGCCGCCCGGGCCGCAAGCGCTCCACCCCCGATGACGAGGACCAGTCCGGGACCGGGCTGCCAGCCGGCGAAGCCGACCAGGCCGAGCACGTGGACCACCTGCCAGATCGGGATGCCGATGGCGACCACCGCCAGGATCCCGGCTTGGGCAGCAGCCAAGGCACGCACCGGCACCAGCGCACCGGCCAAGCCGAGGACCGCGGCGTAGAAGGTCCAGATGCCAGGACCCTGGGCGCCGGAGACCGAACCCAGCGAGGTCGTCAGCCAGGGCATGAACGAGCCGAGCAACACCATGACTACGGCGCCGGCGAGCGACTTGCGACCGGTGCCGGTGCGCGTCGGGGACGCCGTCGTACGCCCTGGGGAGGGGTTGGTGCGAGCCCGCGGGCCACTTGCCTTGGGGAGTGCTGGACTGGTCATGGGACGAGCCTAGGGCGCCTCAGATCCGGCGGCGTCCCCCGACGCACGCAGTTCGACCGTTCGTCGTGGGACGAACGGCACGGCGGGCACGACGAGTGGTCCCGTGGGCGGTCCGGCGCGCTCATCCGCAGGCCCGTCACCAGCTCCCGTCGGCCGCTGGCCGAGCCATCCACACCGCTTGGCGCAGAACGTGAGCGCAATCACATTTGAGCATTGACCACGCCCGTCGTCACTTGCTTGCCTCAGCACCGTGCACCACCACCGGCCGTGGTTTCCGGACGCCATTCGGCGCCCCACGGCCGTGGAATCCACCAGGAGGTTCAAACCATGGATGAAGAAGCTCGGCGGGCGTACTGGCGCCGCAATCTGAGGTTGATGACGGTCCTACTCACCATCTGGGCCATCGTGGCCTTCGGGTGCGGAATCTTCTTCGCCGATGCGCTCAACAAGATCGAGGTCGGCGGGTTCCCGCTCGGATTCTGGTTCGCACAGCAGGGGACGATCCTCGTCTTCCTCGCTCTCATCGCCGTCTATGTCTGGCGGATGGACCGGCTCGACAAGGAGTTCGGGATCGACACGTATGAGGAGGAGGTCCAGGGCTCATGACCGACATCCAACTCTGGACCCTGATCTTCGTCGGCCTCACCTTCAGTGTCTACATCTATGTTGCCTACGCCAGCCGGGTGACCGACACGGCCGGTTTCTACGTGGCCGGCGGCGGCATCCCGGCCCCCGCCAACGGGGCAGCGATCGCCGCCGACTGGATGAGCGCTGCGTCATTCATCTCCATGGCCGGGATCATCGCGCTGTCCAGCAACGGCTACAGCGGATCGGCGTACCTGATCGGCTGGACCGGCGGTTACGTGCTGCTGGCCATGCTGCTGGCTCCCTACCTGCGCAAGTTCGGCAAGTTCACCGTGCCGGACTTCGTCGGCGACCGTTACAACGAGACCGCGCGCCTGATCGCGGTGCTCTGCGCGATCGTCATCTCGGTGACCTACGTGGTGGGCCAGATGGCCGGTGTCGGCGTCGTCTTCAGCCGGTTCCTCGGGGTGAACACCACTGTCGGCGTGCTGCTCGGCATGGCGATCGTCTTCTTCTACGCAGTGCTCGGCGGGATGAAGGGGATCACCTGGACTCAGGTCTGCCAATACTCCGTGCTGATCGTGGCCTACATGATCCCGGCCTTTGCGATCTCCGCGAAGATCACCGATATCCCGGTCCCCCAGATCGGGTTCGGGAAGATCCTTGAGGAGTTGGAGGCGCTCCAAGCCGAGTTGGGCTTCGGCGAATACACCGCTGCGCTGACCGGCAGCAGCCAGCTCAACATGTTCCTGCTGACCGCAACCCTGATCTTCGGGACGGCGGGGCTGCCGCACGTCATCGTCCGCTTCTATACCGCGAAGAACGTCCGCGCCGCCCGCTATTCGGCGCTGTGGGCGCTCTTCTTCATCGCACTGCTCTACACCACCGCCCCGACCGTGGCGGCCTTCGCGAAGTTCAACATCCTCGGCGCATCCTCTACCGGCGACCTGGCCAGCCAGTCCTGGTTCGACACCTGGGCGGATGTCGGCCTGATCACCGGCCCCGGCGGCGAGGCCGTGGCCGACCTCAACGGCAACGGAGCCATCGACTTCCTGGGTGGCCCCGGCAACGAGGCAGTGATCAACAACGACATCCTGGTCCTCGCCTCGCCGGAGATCGCGGGCCTGCCGGCCCCGATCGTCGGGCTGGTCGCTGCCGGCGCGCTGGCCGCTGCCCTGTCCACCGCCTCCGGGCTGCTCCTGGTGATCTCGTCCTCTGTGGCCAACGACGTCTACCACAAGCGGATCAACCCGCTGGCTGACGAGAGGAAGCAGTTGCGCGTCGCCCGGATATCGATGGCCGTCGCCGTCGTCGCCGCGGGCTACCTCGGCATTCACCCACCCGGGTTCGCCGCTCAGGTGGTTGCCTTGGCATTCGGCCTCGGCGCAGCCAGTTTCTTCCCGGTGATGGTGCTCGGCATCTTCTGGAAGAAGTGCACCGCTGCCGGTGCCGCATCCGGCATGGGTGTCGGCATCGTGATGACGATGGCCTACTTCGTGTGGACATTGCCGGCGGAGACTGCACCGATCTTCCTGGGACGGGATCCGATCATGGACATTGCTCCCGTCGGGTTCGGGTTCATCGCGATGATCGTCAACTTCGTGGTGACCATCGCGGTCTCGCAGTTCACCACGAAGCCGTCTGCCGAGATGCAGGCCCTGGTCGAGGAGGTCCGTTTCCCGGGCCAGACCGACCTGGTCGCGCGGCATGCGCAGACGGGCGACGTGGGCTGAAGCACCCCCGAGCCCGGCCCCGGTTTCGGTCCGGGGGTTGCCGCAACTGCAACCCCCGGGCCGAGACCCTCGTCCAAACCGCCCCTTCGGTCCTAGGCTGACCAGAGGCCGGTCGTTCGAAGACAACAGAATCAGGAGACACCGTGACTGAGCAGTCCGAGACCCTTTCCAACCTGATGCACGAGGAGCGACGCTTCGCTCCTCCCGCAGATCTGGCCGCGGCCGCCAACGTGAAGGCGGATGCCTATGACCGCGCTGCTACCGACCTCGAGGGGTTCTGGGCCGAACAGGCCGGGCGGCTGGACTGGGGCCGGTCGTGGGACCGGGTCCTGGACTGGGACAACCCGCCGTTCGCCAAGTGGTTCCCCGGCGCCACGATCAATGCCGCGGTCAACTGCGTGGACCGCCACGTGGACGCCGGTCGCGGCGACAAGGTGGCGATCCACTGGGTCGGTGAGCCCGAGGACGACACCCGCGACATCACCTATGCCGCGTTGCAGGACGAGGTCAACAAGGCCACCAACGCGCTCCTCTCGCTGGGCGTGCGCAAGGGCGACCGGGTGGCGATCTATCTGCCGATGATCCCCGAGTGCGTCTTCACCATGCTGGCCTGTGCCCGCCTGGGTGCCCCGCACACCGTCGTCTTCGGCGGCTTCTCCGCCGACGCGCTGGCCTCCCGGGTGGAGGACTGCGGCGCGAAGGTGATCGTCACCTCCGACGGCGGCTACCGCCGCGGCGCACCCTCGGCCCTGAAGCCCGCCGTGGACGCGGCGGTCGCCAAGCTGGCTGGCGGCGAGCATGCGGTCGAGCACGTGCTGGTGGTGCGGCGTACCGGCCAGGACGTCTCCTGGGACGACACGGTCGACAAGTGGTGGCACGACGTGGTGGACGGCCAGTCGACTGAGCACACCGCAGAACTGCACGACGCCGAGCACCCGCTCTATGTCATGTACACCTCCGGCACCACCGGCAAGCCGAAGGGCATCCTGCACACCACCGGCGGCTACCTGGTCGGCACGGCGTACACGCACTGGGCGGTCTTCGACCTCAAGCCAGACACCGACGTCTACTGGTGCACTGCCGACGTCGGCTGGGTGACCGGCCACTCCTACCTGGTCTATGGGCCGCTGGCCAACGGCGCCACGCAGGTGATGTATGAGGGCACCCCGGACAGCCCGCGCAAGGGCCGCTGGTGGGAGATCGTGGCGAAGTACGGCGTCACCATTTTCTACACCGCCCCGACCGCGATCCGGACCTTCATGAAGCAGGGCCGCGAGATCCCCGACCAGCACGACCTCTCCTCGATCCGGATCCTCGGCTCGGTCGGTGAGCCGATCAACCCGGAGGCGTATGTCTGGTATCGCGAGGTCATCGGCGGTGACCGGGTCCCGGTCGTCGACACCTGGTGGCAGACCGAGACCGGCCAGATCATGATCTCCCCGCTGCCCGGCGTCACCGATGCCAAGCCCGGCTCGGCGATGCGTGCCCTGCCCGGCATCGAGGCCGACGTGGTCAACGATGCCGGCGAGTCGGTGCCGGACGGGTCGGGCGGCTACCTGATCCTGCGCAAGCCGTGGCCCGCGATGCTGCGCACCGTGTGGGGTGACGACCAGCGGTTCAAGGACACCTACTGGTCGCGCTGGCCGGACGTCTACTTCGCCGGCGACGGAGCGAAGAAGGACTCCGACGGTGACATCTGGGTGCTGGGTCGGGTCGACGACGTGATGAACGTGTCGGGCCACCGGCTCTCCACCACCGAGATCGAGTCGGCACTGGTCTCCCACCCGAAGGTCGCCGAAGCAGCGGTCGTCGGAGCCTCCGACGAGACCACCGGCCAGGCCGTCTGCGCCTTCGTGATCCTGCGGGAGAGCGCCGTCGAGGAGGCCGACGAGGTCGGCGAGGGCGAGGAACTGGTCACCGAACTGCGCAACCACGTTGCCTCCGAGATCGGTGCCATCGCCAAGCCTCGCCAGATCATGATCGTCCCGGAGCTGCCCAAGACCCGCTCCGGCAAGATCATGCGCCGCCTGCTGCGTGACGTGGCCGAAAAGCGCGAGATCGGCGACGTCACCACCCTGGCCGACTCCTCGGTGATGGACCTGATCTCGTCGGGTATGTCCTCCTCCTGACGGCCGCCCGCAACCAGCTGTAACGCGGGGTTATCGTCGCTTGAGTAGGGCTGTGCGCCCCGTTTTCGTCAACAGCACCGCACAAGTGCCGGGTCGGCGCGAGGGGGCCACACGGTGCCCAACGGAGCGTCAACACCACCGCACAAGCGCCGCACATGCAGAACGGCCGCTGATCCCCTCAGCAGGGGGTCGGCGGCCGTTCGGCGTACGACGTGGAGCAGCGCGTCAGCGGGCGCGACGCGAGAGTCGCTCGATGTCCATGATCACGACCGAGCGCGGCTCGAGCCGGACCCAGCCGCGGGAGGCGAAGTCGGCGAGCGCCTTGTTGACCGTCTCGCGGGAGGCGCCGACGAGCTGGGCGAGCTCCTCCTGGGTCAGGTCGTGGTGCACGTGTACGCCGTCGTCGGCGGTGCGGCCGAAGCGGTCGGCGAGCTCGAGCAGCGCCTTGGCGACGCGGCCGGGCACGTCGGAGAAGACCAGGTCGGCGTTGACGTCGTTGGCCTTGCGCAGCCGGCTGGCGATCTGCGACAGCAGGCCATGCGCGACGGCGGGGCGGCCCTCCAGCCAGCGGAGCAGGTCCTCGTGGGAGAGCGAGGCAAAGGTGGCGTCGGTGACCGTGGTGACCGTGGCCGAGCGCGGGCCCGGGTCGAAGAGGGAGAGCTCACCGAACATCTGGCCGGGGCCGAGGATGGCCAGGAGGTTCTCGCGGCCGTCCGCCGACGAGCGACCGAGCTTCACCTTGCCCTCGAGCACGACGTACAACTTGTCCCCGGAGTCGCCCTCGTGGAAGAGCACCTCGCCCCTGCGGAGCCGGGTCTCGCCCATGGACGATCGCAGTGCTGTGGCCGCCTCGTCATCGAGCGCGCTGAAGAGCGGAGCCTGACGCAGTACGTCGTTGTCCACGAGTTCCTCCCATGTGAGTTTCCGGGTCCGGGCACGATCCTAGTCGTGGTCCACATCACATCATGGACCATCGTGGCCCAAGTGCGTGGATCGGGACCACCATCCGGTCCACACGGGCCTGCCCACGTAGGCTGTCGGCCGTGGCCACGAAACCCGCGACACCCGCGCAATCCCGCACTGCGCTGGTCCGACGGGCCCGGAAGGTCAATCGCATCCTAGGAGAAACCTATCCTGACGCACGTTGCGAACTCGACTTCGACAACGCCTTCGAACTCCTGGTGGTCACCGTGCTCAGTGCGCAGACCACCGACCGACGCGTCAACGCGGCCCGTCCGGAGATCTTCCGGCGCTGGCCGGACGCCGCGACGATGGCTGCCGCGGACCGTGCCGAGATGGAGCAGGTGATCGGTCCGCTCGGGTTCTTCCGCGCCAAGACCGAGTCACTGCTCAAGCTCAGCGCTGCCCTGGTCAGCGACCACGGCGGTGAGGTGCCGGGGCGCCTCGACGACCTGGTCAAGCTGCCCGGGGTGGGCCGCAAGACGGCCAACGTGGTGCTCGGCAACGCCTTCGACGTCCCCGGGATCACCGTGGACACCCACTTCGGGCGGCTGGTCCGGCGCTTCGGGTGGACCGAGGAGACCGACCCGGTGAAGGTGGAGCATGCGGTCGGCGCGCTCTTCGAGAAGCGCGACTGGACGATGCTGTCGCACCACGTGATCTGGCACGGACGGCGCCGGTGCCACGCGAAGAAGCCTGCCTGCGGGGCCTGCCCGGTGGCGCACTGGTGCCCGTCGTACGGCGAGGGGCCGGTCGACCCGGACGTGGCCGCGAAGCTGGTCAAGACGCAGGGACCAGCATGAGGAAGACCCTTGCCGCAGCGGCCCTGGCCCTGCTGGTGCTCACCGGCTGCGCTCCCACCGACTCCGGCGACGATCCCGGTCAGGCGCGGATCGACGTGGACACCCCTGAACTGCGCGAGATGAAGGCACAGAGCCAGATCGCGGCGTGCGTGCCCGGCGACGGCGACCACGTCGAGGGCGGGTTGCCGGACGTGACGCTGCCGTGCTTCGGCGGCGGCGAAGCAGTCAACCTCTCCTCGCTGCGCGGGCCGATGGTGGTCAACCTGTGGGCCTCGTGGTGCGGACCGTGCCGTGACGAGATGCCGATCTTCGAGGAGTTCGCCCAGGCGTACGCCGGGAAGGTCGCCGTGCTGGGCATCAACTACAACGACACCCAGACCACCAACGGCATGCAACTCGCCCTGGACACCGGGGTCAGCTATCCGCAGCTCGCCGACACCCAGACCACCCTGTCCCGCAAGGCGCCGCTGCCGGCGCTCCAAGGCCTGCCGTTCACGATCCTGGTCGACGCCGACGGCATGGTGGTCCACCAGGAGTTCGTCGAGATCAAGGACCTGGCACAACTCGAAGCCATGGTTGCCGAGCACCTGGGGGTGGAGCGTTGATTCCCGACTGGCTCGAGCCGATCCGCGAGGGCGCCCACTCGATCACGGCCGACGACCTGACCCGCTTCGTGCCGCCCGAGGGCAGTGACGCGCGCCGCGGCGCGGTGCTGGTCCTCTTCGGCGAGGACGAGCACGGCCCCGAACTGCTACTCACCGAGCGGTCGCACACGATGCGCTCGCACCCGGGCCAGGTCTCGTTCCCCGGCGGCAGCATCGACCCCGGGGAGACGCCGTACGACGCGGCCCTGCGCGAGGCGTGGGAGGAGACCGGCCTGGACCCGTCCGGCGTCGAGGTCTTCGCCGAACTGCCCGAACTGTGGCTGCCACCGAGCAACTTCGCCGTCACCCCGGTGCTGGGCTGGTGGGCCGAGCCGACGCCGGTGACCCGCCACTCGGTGGAGGAGGTGCACGCGATCCACCGGGTGCCGATCACCGAACTGGTGGAGCCGACGTACCGGGTCACCGTGCGCCACCCGAGTGGCTGGAACGGCCCCGGGTTCCTGATCGGCGAGGAGCGCGACGTGATCCTGTGGGGCTTCACCGCAGGAATCATCTCCCGCCTCTTCGACCACGTCGGCTGGAGCAAGCCGTGGGACACCGACCGGATGCATGACCTGCCCGACTACATGTTCCGCGGGCAGGACGGCGCCGCCCGGCCGCCCCAGCCGAACACGAACTTCAAGGAAGGACCCGGCCGGTGAACGTCCTCGACCTGATCCTGATCCTGCTGGTGCTCGCCTATGCCATCTCGGGCTATTGGCAGGGCTTCGTCACCGGCGCCTTCGCCACCACCGGCCTGCTGCTCGGCGGCTTCTTCGGCATCTGGCTGGTGCCGCTGCTGCTGGAGGGGTCGGGCCCCTCGTTGGCGGTCTCGCTGGGTGCGCTCTTCCTGGTGATCCTCTGCGCCACGCTGGGCCAGGCGCTGTTCCAGTACGCCGGGGCGAAGGTGCGCGACTCGATCACCTGGCAACCGGTGCGCGCCGTCGATGCCGTCGGGGGCTCCGCGCTGAGTGCGGTGGCGGTCCTGGTCGTGGCATGGGCGCTCGGTGTGGCGGTGGCCGGGTCCAGCATCGGGTCGATCACGCCACTGGTGCGCGAGTCGACGATCCTGGCCAAGGTGGACCAGGTGCTCCCGGACAAGGCCACCGAGGCGCTGAACGCGTTCAGCAACGTGGTCGGCAACAACTTCTTCCCGCGCTATCTCGAGCCGTTCGCACCCGAGCGGATCGTGGCGGTCGACCCACCGGATTCCGAGGTCGGGCGTGACCCGGATGTCGTCGATGCCGCGCAGAGCGTGCTGAAGATCCATGGCGCCAACAAGTGCGGGCGCGGGGTGGAGGGCACCGGCTTCGTCTACGGCCCGGAGCGACTGATGACCAATGCCCACGTGGTGGCCGGGGTCTCCGAGCCCGAGGTCTTCGTCGGCGACGAGCGCCTCGACGCCACGGTCGTCTACTACAACAAGGACCTCGACGTGGCGGTGCTGCAGGTGCCTGGCCTGGAGCGCCCGCGCCTGGACTTCGAGGAGTCCACCGAGGACGGCCAGAGCGTCGCGATCCTGGGTTATCCCAACGACGGCCCGTACGACGTGCAGCCCGGCCGGATCCGCTCCGACCAGCGCCTCCGCTCCCCCGACATCTATGGCACCGGCACCGTAGTCCGCGACGTGTATTCGCTGCGTGCCCTGATCCGTCCGGGCAACTCCGGCGGCCCGGTGGTGAACACGGCCGGTGACGTGGTCGGGGTGGTCTTCGCCGCTTCGGTCACCGACGAGGAGACGGGCTATGCGCTGACCGCCTCCGCCGTACGGAGCGCGGCCGCCGAGGGCCTGGGCCGCACGGATCGCGTGGACACCGGCGACTGCGCCGGTTGACCCACGAACGCTCAATCATTGCGTCGCGAACGCTCACTCATTGCGTCGCGAACGCTCACTCGTTGATGCGCGAAAGCTCAATCGTTGATGGAATGCATCAAGGCGGCGTCCATGGACGCCGCCTCGACGGATGACCGGTGTGCCGCGGCGGGAAGTCAGCCGCGGTTGGTGATCGCAGCCTTCGTCTCCTGCGCGTGGTGGATCGCCTTCTCCGGCCCCTTGACCCGCTTCACCTGGCGGATGCCGATGAAGACCAGGATCCCGGCCAGGAGGACATAGAAGGCAAAGACGATCAGGTAGGCCCAGTGCAGGTCGAGCCCGTCACCGTTCCAGTGGATCAGGTGAGCCAGGAAGATCGAGAAGATGATGATCGCCAGCACTCCGATGAAGCCGGCGGCTGCGAACATTGCGGCGCCCGTCCCGCCGGCCTTGATGCTGACCTTCAACTCCGACTTCGCGAGCTTGATCTCGTTGGAGATGATGCTCGAGATGTCGCGCTGTGCGTCAGCAACGAGCTTGCCGATCGTCGGCTCTTCGCTCTTCACCTCGTCGAGGGACATGCAGGTCGCTCCTGGTGCTCGGCTTCAGTTCAGTCCGTTGTGGACTCTACACGGATCCGGCTCACTCCTCGTCGGCGTACGGCCCGGAGATCGGCGTACGCCCCCGGTGGTGGCGGTTGCGCGCAACCAGCACGGCCGAGCCGAGCGTCGCCGTGACCAGTGACCCGAAGAGTACGGCGGCCTTGGCCGCGTCGCGCTCGGGTCCGACGAACGAGAGGTCGGAGACCAGCAGCGCTACCGTGAAGCCGATCCCGCCGAGCAGGGCGACCCCGGCCACGTCGCTCCAGGAGACGTCGGGATCCATCTCAGCCCGGGTGAAGCGGGTGAGCAGCCAGGAGCCGCCGAAGATGCCGACCGGCTTGCCGATCACAAGCCCGAGCACCACCCCGATCACTACCGGGTCGCGGACCAGTTCGGCGCCGCCGCTGATCACCACCCCGGCCGACATCAGGGCGAAGAACGGCACCGCCAGGCCCGCCGACCACGGGCTCAGCAGGTGCTGCAACCGATCGGCCGGTGCGGCCTCCTCCCCGCCGTCGGTGCGCACCCGGGTGAGCAGGCCCAGGACGACGCCGGCAATGGTGGCGTGGATCCCGCTCTCGTGGGTGAACCACCAGGCGCCGATCGCCAGCGGCAGGTAGGGCAGCCAGCCGGGCACCCGGAAGTGCTGCAACACGGCGTACGACGCGAAGAAGCCGCCGGCCGCAGCGAGCGCAACCCCGTCGAACCCGGAGGCATAGAAGAGCGCGATGATCACGATGACGATCAGGTCGTCGACCACGGCCAGGGTGAGCAGGAAGATCCGCAACTGGCCGGGCAACGACGAGCCGACCACGGCGAGCACCGCGACGGCGAAGGCGATGTCGGTGGCCGACGGGATCGCCCATCCGCCCAGGTGGCCGTCGCCGAGGACGTTGACCAGGGTGTAGACCCCGGCCGGGACCATCACGCCACAGAAGGCGGCGACCACCGGCACGAGTGCGTCCTGGATCCGGGAGAGCGAGCCGAGGAGGAATTCGCGCTTGAGTTCCAGCCCGGTGACGAAGAAGAAGAGCGTCAGCGCACCGTCGGCGGCCCACTTCTCCACGTCCAGCGGTCCGATCTCGAACTCGCGCAGGTGCTGGTAGGAGTCGCCCACCATCGAGTTGGCCCAGAGCACCGCGACCAGTGCGGCGCCCAGCGCGAGGATGCCGCCGACCGTGTCGCGGCGGAGCAGGTCGCCGACCCGGGTGTGCTCGCTCGAGGTCGGGTCGGGCAGGAAGCGCAGCTTGGGCATGGTTCCCCGTTTCAGGTAGCGATCATCGTCATCCGCCGCCTGCTGGGCGGCGGGCCAACCAGACTTCCCGGCTCACCTGTGCCGAGGCTAGCGCGCCAGGTAGGCCAGTTGCGCGCGGACACTCATCTCCGCCGCGCCCCACAGCACCGGGTCCACGTCGGCATAGACGATCTCGACGACCTGGCGGGGCAACTCATCGGCGGAGGCACCCTCGGGGTGGGGGCGTTCCCGGAGGGTGGCCAGGGCGGCTTCGACTTGCTGCAGCCGCTGGTGCCGGTGGGTGATGTAGTGGTCGAGCGCCGCCAGCGCATCATTGATCACCGGGCCGTGGCCGGGCCAGATCGCCGTGACCTCGTGCGCCTCGGCGAGCCGGTGCAGCCGGTCGAGCGAGTCGAGGTAGGCGCCGAGTTCTCCGTCCGGGTGCGCCACCACCGTGGTGCCGCGGCCGAGCACCGTGTCCCCCGTCAGGATCGCGCCCTCGGCGGGGAGCTGGAAGCAGAGCGAGTCGGCGGTGTGTCCCGGCGTACCAATGACGTGCACCTCGAGCCCGTCCACGGCGACCACGTCCCCATCGCCCAGGCCTTCGGAGCCGAGGCGGTATTCCGGGTCCAGCGCCCGTACGCCGCACCCCATCCGCTCCGCGAACTCGCGGGCGGCCTCGGAGTGGTCGTGGTGGTGGTGGGTCAGCAGCACGGCGGCGACCGCCCCGGAGGCCTCCTCGATCGCGTCCAGGTGGCTGGCGATGGAGGGGCCGGGGTCGATCACGATGGACCGGTCGCCGTCGGGTTCGCGGAGCACCCAGGTGTTGGTGCCGTCCAGGGTCATCATGTTGGCGTTGGGAGCCAGCACGCACTGCCCGCGCTCGCCGAAGGTGCCGCCGGCCCAGGTCATGACCCGTGCACCGCCTCGCCGACCCGGATCCCGAGCTGGACGATGCGGTCGTTGCTCTCCAGCCGGTTGGTCTCCGGGTTGAAGGTGGGGGTGATCATCTCGAACGGGATGTCGCCCACGTGGGCCAGTGCCTCGGCGGGCGTGGTCGCGTCGTACAGGTCGCACAGGGTGGCGTACGTCGGCGGCAGCAACAGCATCTGCTGCTCGTCAGCCTGGCGGATCGCGTCGCGCACGGTGAGCCAGGCGACCTGGTCGGTCTCGGTGGAGACGTCGCGGGTGACCTGCCCGTCGGGCAGCGCGGCGACGAAGAACCAGGTCAGGTAGCGCTTCGGCTCGAAGACCGGGGTGAGCCAGCCGCCGAGCACGGAGAGCAGGTCGGAGCGCAGCACCAGGCCGCGGGCGGCCAGGAAGTCGGAGAAGGCCAGCTGGTGTGCCTCGAGGGCGGCCCGGTCGCGCTCCCAGTCGTCGCCGGTGGTGTCGGCGACCACGGCGTCGGCGGTGCCGGCCAGGAGTACGCCGGACTCCTCGAAGGTCTCCCGGACCGCGGCGCAGACCAGTTCCTTGGCCTCGTCGGGCGTGCAGTCCATCCGCTGCGCCCATTCCTGCGGGCTGGGTCCGGCCCACAGCGCCGGATCGAGCTCGGAGTCCTTGTCATCGACGCCGCCGCCCGGGAAGACGCTCATCCCGGCCGCGAACTGCATCCCGACGTGACGCCGCAGCATGTAGGACTCGAGTCCCCCCGGCTTGCCGTCGCCGTCGCGGAGCAGGACGACCGTGGAGGCCGCCCGGGGCGTGGCTGGCTCCTTGGCGCCGTCGGTGAAGGCGCGCGCCTGCTCGACCAGGTGCGGGGGCAGGGTCAGTGTCGGGTCCACGGCTCAGACCTCCGCGATGATCTCGACCTCGACGGGTGCGTCCAGCGGGAGGACGGGTGCGGCGACTGCCGAGCGGGCGTGGACGCCGGCGTCGCCGAAGGCCTTGCCGAAGAGTTCGGAGGCCCCGTTGGCGACCTGCGGCTGGCCGGTGAAGTCCGGGGTGGAGGCGACGAAGGCGACCACCTTGACGATCCGCTTGACCTGGTCGAGGTCACCGACCTCGGCCTTGAGCGCGGCGATCGCGTTGAGGGCGCACTGCTGGGCGCAGGCCACCGCCTGCTCGGCGGTGACGGAGCCGCCGACCTTGCCGGTGGCGATCAGCTCGCCGTTGACCATCGGCAACTGGCCGGATGTGTAGACGAGGTTGCCGGTCCGGACCGCCGGGACGTACGCCGCGACGGGCTTGGCGACCTCGGGCACGGCCAGACCGAGCTCGGCCAGGCGATCCTCGACGGTGCTCATGAGAGGGGCCGCTTGAAGAAGGCCACGATGCCCCCTTGGGCGTTGGTGGTGAGCTGGACCAGCTCCCACCCGTCCTGACCGAAGTTGTTCAGCATCAGGGCCTCGTTGTGCAGCGGAATCGGAGCGACTTGGTATTCCCACTTGGTCATGCTCGGCACCTTACCTTTCGGGGGGTCCCGCCGCCGGGCCGCCCACGTGACAACCGCTCACCCGCGAGAAACCGCCGCGACACGCCGTGTCCTCGGCGTGTCGCGCGGATCTTCTCCTGTGGTCGGGTTGCTCAGGACGTCCAGCCGAGGTCCTGAGCTGCCCCCGCAGCGAGGTAGAGGCCGACGAGGAAGAGCACCCAGGCGATCGCCTCTCCGGAGTTGCGGCTCAGCCAGGCCTCGATCCGGGCGAGCAGTGGCTCAATCCGCTGGTGCAGGCCGAGCCGGAGACCGAGCAGGATCGAGGCCGGCAGCACCATCACCAGGCAGTAGCCGACCAGCACCAATGTGGTCGTCCCCAGTGCAAGGTCGGCAGAGACGATCAGCCCGATCGCAGCCAGGTAGGGCAGCATCGAGGCGGCCTCTACTGCGGCCGCGGCGACGGCCAGCCCGACCACCGCGCCGAGTGGGGCGTCGGCGTCCATGGCGCGCTGCCGCATCCGGGTGGCGCGGCCGGGGCCGTGCTCTGCTTCTCGAGCGGCGCGACGGGCTCGCTTCTTCTCCTTGCCTGCCTTGGTCCACGGTTCGATGGTCAGCCCCAGCACGACCAGCGCGGCGCCGAGGACCAGTTGTACGACGAGCACCGGCGTGGATCGCGCGGCTGCAGCGAACTCATCGAGCAGGACCTGGGCGCCGAGGGCCAGGACCAGCCCGAGCAGCAGGTAGAACGCCGCCACCGTGCCGAGGAAGACCAGGACGCGCCTGGCCCGGATCCGGCCCGGGGTGAGGAGCAGCCAGATCGGGATGAGTAGGGTGCCGAAGCTGGTGCTGTCCACGAGGGCGAGCACGAGGAGGGCGCCGATGATCTCCAGGGTCACGGGTCCACGCTAGGCGTCGGAGGATGTCGTGGACACCGACTCGGGTCCTTGGTTACCCCGACCAAGGTCGGGGTGGTGCCACGCGTGCGCTCTGCCGCGACCGGCTCCGGGTGGCGTTTGGGCGTGTCTGCGACCCCGGGAGGGTTGGTCTCCCGGGGGTTGGGGCGGGGCAGTCAGGGGTCGGTGAGGCTGGTGGTGCCCGAGTGGGTGACGAGCCATGTGTGGGTGTGGTTGGTCCAGGTGTAGGTGCCGTCGCGGTTGCGGACGTAGCGCCACGATCCGTGGGTCTTCGCCAGATGATGTCGCCGACACAGTGGTGCGAGGTTGTCGGGTCTGGTTTGGCCGGGTGGGCCGTGTTCGTCGAAGGGGGTGATGTGGTCGAGGTCGCAGTGTCGGGCATCCACGGTGCACCAGGGGAAGACACAGTGCCTGTCGCGGAGGATGACCTGTTCGCGCATGGTTTCGGGTGGGTCGTGGTGGTCGACCGACCAGTCACGGTTGGTGTTGATGACGGGAGTGATCCTCGCGTCGGTGCCGAGGTCGCGTAGCCAGGCCTTGAGGGTGTCGAGGTGGACGGTGCCGAAGAGGTTGGTCGCTGCTACGTGACCATCCGCGGCGGCGGTCTCGTCGCCTGCCCCGTCGTGCGTGGCGCCTGTCGCGGGTCGGGTTGCGCCGGTCAACGTGGCGAGGTCCGCCAGCGACAGGTGCACGAACAGTCGGGTCTTCAGGTACGAGCGGCGGCGGGTGACGGGCTTGCCGGTGACCGGGTGCACCAAACCACCGGCCGCGCGGTCCGCGTCATGGCCACCAGCGGTGTTGCCGCTGCTGGCATCGCCCGCGCCGCCACCAGCGTCAGCGCTGCCGCCACCGTTCGCGCCGCTGCCTCCGGTGCCGCTGCCACCGTTGTCGAGGAGCCCGAGCAGGTCCGCGGTGGCTTGCCGGTCCGCGAGCACGCCGAGTGCTTTCGCTTTCCGTTGGCCGAGGGTGTCGGTGTCGCCGAGGCGGCCCATCGTGGCGGCCTCATCAGCGAGGAGGGAGTGGAACTTCTCCAGATCCACACTGTCGCCGATCGCGTCCAGACGACTGGTCCCGTCCACACCAGCAGTGTGGTCGAGGGTGACGTCCCAGTCCTCCCGGCCCGGGAAGCCGTTGTTCTTGACCAGGTCGGGGTGGAACATCGCGATGGCGGCCTTGATGGTCTTCTCGATCCTCGGCAAACCCCACGTGCCCCTCCGTGCGAGTTCGTTGTCGACCCAGGTGGCGGCCGCCAGCGAGAGGCGATTCGTGTCCTCAGCCACCCGGCAGCCTTTCCAACCGGGAATACGGAGTTCCTCCACCGCGGCCCAGGTGCGCGGCAGGCGGTGGTGCAGGTCCAGTGCCGCAGCCAGGGTTCGTTTCGCCGACCACGTGGAGACACCGGCGGCGGTGGCCCACAACTCGATGGTGAACGCCGCCACCTCTGGTGTCCCTTCGCCGCCCAACGTGTCGGTGTAACCGGACAGGTCCGGGATCCCATCCCCCCACGACGCCGCATCGTCCTCCACCGCCGGATGCGTGACACAGAGCTGATAGGCGAGCCGCAGCCGGCGGCGTTCGGCCCGCCACTCCTGGCCGGTGTTGTCCGAGATCAGATCCAGCAGCACGTCACCATCGAGGTCATCCACCTCGAACGGAGCCAGAGCTGCATCGGTATCGATCATGCGAACACTCCATCAGAGGGGCCCGACACAACCCCCTCGCAACCAGCCCCGCCATCCCGACATGCCGACACGCGACGAAAATGGTCCGAGGCGCCCGGGGGCCGACGCCGGCCAACCGGCCGCGCAAGGCAGACACAGGAACTTTAGTCGGCCACCGCACCCTGCACCGCCGCCAGCAAGTCAGCGGCCCGCGCGTCGTCCGCACGCACGAAGGCTGCCGGCGTACCGAGCGGAGCACCCACCGTGGTCACCCGGTCCCCGGCGTACTCCTGGCCGGTGAACAGGTGCACCCACGTGCCGGGCGGGAAGGTCACCTCGACGGTGTCGGCGCCCGGAGCCAGCACCGGCGCAACCAGGATGTGGTGACCCAGGAAGAACTGCGTGTCCACGTCCGCGGCCAGGGTGCCGGGGTAAGCCAGCCAGCCGTGCCGGATCGCCGGCAGCCCCAGTTCTGCGGCATCAGCAAGCAGGGAGGCCCGGTACGGCGCCAGCGCAGCGAAGACCCGCGTCATCCGCGCAAACGCCCGCTCGCTCTCGACCGAGTCATAGACCTGCGCGTTCTCCGCGGGCCGGTTCCCCTCGTGGGTGCGCATCACCACCCCGAACGCGGCGTACTCGGCCCACCGCTGCAGCAGGTCGTCGGGGCGCACGTAGTTGCGCACCAACGCGTTGATGGAGGTGTAGCCGCCGATGTCGGAATGGACCAACGGCCACCCGGAAACGCCCGCGGAGAAGGTGCCCAGCAGCGCCGAGGCAAGCCCGTCCTCGGCGCCGAAGTCGACCAACTGGTCACCGTTCCAGAAGAGCGCCGCCTCCTGCGCCTGCCCCAGCGCACCGGAGCGGAACCAGGTCACGCAGTCCGGCTTCTGCGCCAGTTCGCAGGCTTCCCGGACGGTCTGCGACCACAGCAGCGGCCACTGGTTGTGGGCCAGCGCGGGATCGCCGTCGGCAAGGACGCCGTCCATCGGCAGCCCCTCGCCGAAGTCAGCCATGAACCCGTCCACCCCGGCACCCAGCACCTCGTCAGCGATCACCTGCGCGAACCATCCCCGCGCATCCGGATCTGTCAGGTCCACCAGCGCGGCGTCGAAGCCGCCCTGGTCCAGCAGGTACGGCGACCCGTCGGCCGTGGTGACCAGGAAGCCGGCGTCGCGCGCCTCGGCGTACAAGGTGCGGATCGCCGAGTCACCCTTCGGGGCGGCGTCGACCAGGAAGGGGTTCACATAGGTCGTTGTCCGGATGCCGTCGGCGGCCAGGTCGGCGACCAGCCCGTCCCAGTCCGGATAGCGCGCGGTGTCCAGTTGCCAGGTCCACCACAGCCGCTCCCCGAATGAGGTGGTCCGCTGCCCGGTCCAGTCCTGCAGCCAGACCGCGGAGATCTCGGCCCCGGCGGCGCGCAACTCGGCGACCTCACGGCGTACCTTCTCGGTGCCGCCCTGGAGGCCGATGATGGCGCCGGTCTGGGTCCAGTCGGCGAGCGCCGGCCCGGCCTCGCCCTGGTGGCGGGCGATCGCCCCGGTCGCGTTGACCGAACCGATCACCTCCGCGCGCAACCGCGGCGCCCACACCTGCAGTCCGACCTGTCCCGGGTCGCGCATGTCGGCGACGGCGAAGGCGTGCGACTCCTCGAGCGTCGGGTCGAGGCGGAAGCTCCGGTTGTCGCGGGTCACGTACGCCGACCACGCGGCGTATGTCATCTCCTCGGTGCCGCCGGCGCCATGGTTGGTGGTGTCGGCCAGGAAGGTGAGCGGCTCGGTGCCGCGCCCGACGCCCTGCTCGCGGACCACGATCGGCAGCAACCGGCCGTCGAGGTCGAAGTCGGTGAACTGCTCGCCGAACCCGTGTACGCCGGCATGGTCGGTGCGTCCGCTGACCAGGCTGACCGCGTCCACCCCGTCCGCGGCGAGGTCCATCACGACGCCGAAGCGGGGCTGGCGCTCGATCGTCAACGTGTACGCCGCCGGGTCACCGTCGCCGCTCAACTGTCCGCTGATCACCACCTCGTCGTCGGTGGCGCTGACCTGTTCGATGCTCTGCGCATCCAGCCGGTCACGGATCTGCACGTCCGGCCAGAAGTAGCCGCGGTGCTCCTGCCATGCGACGTGCCCGCGCGCGCCGGTGACGAACGCCGCACCGGGATCGGCGGCCCACATGGTGATGTCACCGCGTTCGGTGATCACCAGCCCGCCCTCGGCGGTGATCCGCACCGTGGCCGAGTCGAGCGACCAGGTCCCGACGGCTCCGTCGGCAACGTTCAGCGCGCCCGGTCGTACGACGTCGATCCCGTCGTCGGGGAGCGTCGTACGGAAGAGGACCAGGGCAAGCGCACTGGCCGAGACCAGCACGGTCAGCACCACCACGACGCGACGTACCCAGCGGCGCAACCGGCCACTGCGGGCGGGCAGCGCTGCGCTGGAGGTCTCGTGGCTGGGGTTCTCGTCGTCCACGGGGACACTCAAGCACGGTTCCTTCCGCCTCGCCCGGCAAACATCCCGCCGCCCAACCCGCGCACATGCACCGTTGCGGCCCCGGATTCCGCGATCCAGGGGCCGCAACGGTGCATATGCGCCCCATGCGCGGGCGAATCCACCCCAGGGTGGACGTCAGCGCCCCGCGTGTTGCCTAGGCTCACCCCATGCGACAGCCATGGCGACTCGGGGAGCGCGGCGAGCGCTGGCTCGACCGGTTGCTCGTCGGCTTCCTGGCCTTCCCGGTCGTGGCGGGCGTCCCGCTCGGGGGATTCGAGGTGGAACTGGCGCTGCTGATGCTGGCGCAGATCCTGCCGCTGTGGTGGCGGCGTACCCACCCGGTAGCGGTCGCGGTGGCAGTCGCGCTGGCCCACCTGGCCCAGTTGCCGCTGACCGACCTGCCGCTGTGGGGCCAGGTGGCCGCGCCGATCGCGATCTATTCGACCGCCCGCTTCTCCACCGCCCGCTGGGGCATCGCGGCGCTGGCGGCCGGCATCGTCGGCGCCGTGCTCGGCCCGGTGGACTGGTTGAGCCCCTACTCGGTCTCCGGCTCCGGGATGACCTCTTATTTCCTCACCATCGCCGCAATCGTCTGTGCGAGTTGGGCGCTGGGCACCATGGGCCGCACCCGGGCGGCGTACGTCGGCTCACTGATCGAGCGCGGAGAGCGCCTGGAGCGCGAGGCCGAACAGCAGGCACTGCTGGCCGCACAGGACGAACGGGCCCGGATCGCCCGCGAGATGCACGACGTGGTCGCCCACGGCCTGTCGGTGATCGTGGTCCAGGCCGACGGCGCACGGTACGCCGCAGCGAAGGACCCTGCCGTCGCGACGGACGCGCTCGCCACCATCGCGGAGACGGGGCGGGACGCGCTGACCGAGATGCGGCGGATGCTCGGCCTGCTCCGCTCCGAGGAGTCCGGGACCGCGCCGCAACCGGGCCTGGCCGACTTGGCCCACCTGGTCGCCGAGGCGCGCGCCGGCGCGATGGAACTCGACGCCGAACTCCCCTACCCACTGCCGCCGGCCTCCGACGGCGTCGGGTTGACGGCGTACCGGATCGTCCAGGAGGCGCTGACCAACATCCGCAAGCACGCCGGTCCCGGTGCGCGTGCCACGCTCCGGGTCGTCGACGAGGGCACCGCCCTGCGCATCGAGGTCGACGACGATGGCCGCGGCGCCGCCAGCACCAGTGACGGCAACGGGCTCGGACTGGTCGGGATGCGGGAACGGATCGCGGTCCACGGCGGCACCCTGGATGCCGGGCCGCGACCGGGCGGCGGCTTCTCCGTCTCCGCACGGCTGCCCCGATGAGGCAGACTGCCCCCATGAGGATCGTGGTCACCGGAGGCTCCGGAGCCCTGGGCAGCCTGGTCGTCGACGAGGCACGGACCCGCGGGCACGACGTCACGGCCATCAGCCGGCGCACTGGCGTGGACCTCGCCACCGGCGACGGCCTCACCGAGGCGGTGCGGGGAGCGGACGCGGTGGTGCACTGCGCCAGCAACCCCCGCAAGCCCGGTCCGGTCGACGTGGACGGGACGCGGCGACTGGTCGAGGCGCTCGGGCCGCAGACCCATCTGGTGCACGTCTCGATCGTCGGCTGCGATGCGAGTCCCTTCGGCTATTACGTCGCGAAGACGAAGGCCGAGGAGATCCTGGCCAACGCCGGGGTGGCGACCACCGTCGTACGCGCCACCCAGTTCCACGCGTTCGCCGCGATGATTGCCGGCGCACTGACCAAGGGACCGGTGGCGCTGACCCTGCGTGGCCTCGCCTTCCAGAGCGTGGAGACCGCCTGGGTGGCCCGACGCCTGGTCGACCACGCCGAGGCGCCGCGACCCGATGGGTTCGTCCGGGCCACGGACCTGGCCGGCCCCGAGGTGCTCACCGGCGCCGATATCGCCGTACGGCTGCGCCGCCATGCCGGGCGCAAGGCCCCGCACGTGCTCGGCCTGCCGGCCGTCGGCGGTGCGATGCGGTCGTTCGCCCAGCGGACCAACCTGCCGGGCGGCGACGTCGAGACCGGCGGCTGCACCTTCGACGAGTGGCTGGCCACGACGTGAGCCCGATCAGGGTGTTCCTGGTCGATGACCAGGAGATGGTCCGGGCCGGGTTCCGGATGCTGGTCGAGTCTCAGGACGACATGAGCGTGGTCGGCGAGGCCGGTGACGGTGGCGCGGCGCTGGCGGCGCTCTCGGTGACGGCCGCCGACGTCGTGTTGATGGACGTGCGGATGCCGCGGATGGATGGGGTCGAAGCGACGCGGCGCCTGGTCGAGCGGGCTGAGGAGCGGACTGGTGAGGGACCGCGGGTGATCGTGCTGACCACCTTCGACCTCGACGAATACGCCTTCGCCGCGATCCGTGCCGGTGCCGCCGCGTTCCTGCTCAAGGACGCCCGGCCCGATGACCTGCTCCACGCGATCCGCACCGTGCATGCCGGTGACTCGGTGGTCGCGCCGAGCACCACCCGCCGCCTGCTCGACCACTTCGCCAGTTCCCTTCCCGGTCCCGAGGTGACCGTTCCCGACAACGATCGGCTCGCTGGCCTGACCGAACGGGAACGCGAGGTGCTCACCCTGGTGGGGCAGGGCATGTCGAACACCGAGATCGCTGCGGAACTCGTCGTTGCCGAGGCGACGGTGAAGACCCACATCGGCCGCCTGCTCGCCAAGACCGCTTCCCGTGACCGGGTGCAGCTGGTCGTGCTGGCCTACGAGACCGGGCTCGTCGGGCGCTGACCCCACGGCGTACGTCGGCACTTGTGCGGTGCTGTTGTCAGAAAAGGGGCGCACAGCCCTACTCCAGCGACCGTAACCCCGCGTTGCAGCTGGGAGGGCGCGGGGCGGGGCGGGCGTCATCCCCCGGTCGTACGCCGCAGCGCCACCTCCACCGCAGGACGGAGTGCAGGTTCCACCGGCGGCCGGACGCATCCGGAGCCCGCGGGCAGAAGCATGGTGGGCATGATCGAGAAGCCATCTGCCCCCACCGTCCAGTACGCCGCCACCGCCCGCGACCTGACCAAGGCCTTCGGTCGTGGCGACAACCAGGTGCACGCCCTGCGCGGTGTCAACCTGCACCTGCCGGCCGGCCGGTTCACCGCCATCATGGGTCCTTCGGGCTCCGGCAAATCGACCTTGATGCACTGTCTGGCCGGCCTGGACCAGGCCACCTCCGGCGAGGTCACCGTGGACGGCGTCCGGCTGGTCGACATGGACGACACGGCACTGACCAGGTTCCGCCGCGAGCGGATCGGGTTCGTCTTCCAGTCGTTCAACCTGCTGCCGATGCTGACCGCGGCGCAGAACATCCGGCTCCCGCTCGAACTCGCCGGACGACGCGTCGGCCGGGCCGAGCAGGAACGCTTCGACGAAGTCACCTCCGTCCTCGGCATCACCGATCGGCTCGACCACCTGCCCAGCGAACTCTCCGGCGGACAACAGCAACGGGTCGCCATCGCCCGCGCCCTGGTCACCCGCCCGGCGATCGTCTTCGCCGACGAGCCGACCGGCAACCTGGACAGCACCGCCTCGACCGAGGTGCTCGACTTCCTGCGCACCTCCGTGCGCGAACTGGGCCAGACCGTGGTGATGGTGACCCACGAACTCGACGCCGCTGCCTATGCCGATGACGTCGTGGTGATCGCCGACGGCCGGGTGCGCAACCACCTCGTCGACCCCGGCCGCGAGGCCCTGGTCGCCGAACTCGCCGGACGGGCCGCCTGATGCGCACCGTGCTGGTCGCCTCGCTGCGCCGCAACACCCGGCGGTACGTCGCGGCCGTGGTCGCCGTCGTCATCGGCGTCGCCTTCATCGTGACCACCAACGCGCTGGCCTCCGCTGCCCGCAACGGGATGGTCTCCGGCCTCGACGCACCGTTCCGCAACGCGGACGTGGTGGTCTCCGACATCGACGGCCAGACTGCCCGTGACCTGCTGCAGCGCGCCGAGCGGGAGGGCGCCCGGGCGGCGATCCTCGGTTGGGCCTGGCTCCCCGTCACGGAGGACGGCGACGAGATCGCCTCCGATGCCGACGTGGGCGCCATCGCCGACGACGAGTCGATGCGCTGGCAGGTGCTGACCAGTGGCCGCTTCCCGACCTCGGACACCGAGGCCGTGGTCGACACCAACGCGGCCAAGTCCAACGGGATCGTCATCGGTGACGAGATCGTCCTCGGCACCGGGCGCACCGCGCTGACGGTGCACGTGGTCGGGATGGTGGACAGCCCGTCCTCGATGGTGTGGACCAGTGCCTATGTCACCGAACAAGCACTGGACCGGTGGCTCGACCAGGCCTACGTCAACTCGGTCGCGTGGGCTGGTTCCGGCTCGACTTCCCACCAGATCGCGGCCCTGGAGTCGGCCTACCCCGAGGCGACCGTGCAGAGCAGCGACGACTTCGTCAATGACCAGCACCAGGCGGCCACCCAGGGCGTCAACGTGCTCGCGATGGTGCTGCTGCTCTTCGCCTCGGTCGCCCTGCTCACCTCGGCGATGGTCATTGCCAACACCTTCTCCATCCTGTTCGCCCAGCGCCTCCGTGACTTCGCCCTGTTGCGCTGCGTCGGCGCCACCCGGCGCCAGGTGCTCGGTTCGATCCGGCTCGAGGCCCTGGTCGTCGGCGTGGTCGCCGCAACGCTCGGTCTGGCGGTCGGCGCCGGGATCGGGTTCGGCCTGGTCGAGATCGTGCAACGCCTGGCGCCAGGCGCCCGGATGGGTGACGCCGCCCTCTCGCCCCTCTGGTGCGGCGCCGCCTTCGCCACCGGCGTACTGATCACGCTGGGCGCGGGCTGGCTCCCCACCCGGCGAGCCGTGCGGGTCAGCCCGTTGGCGGCGTTGCGGCCCGACACCGGGATCGACGCGCGCACCACTGCCGGCAGGACCCAGGTCGCCCTCGGCGTACTCCTGCTCGCCGCCGGCATCGCCGCCCTCGCCCTGGCCGTCGCCGGGCAACTGGTGCCGGTGATGGTCCTCGGCGGGGTCACCACCTCGCTCGGCGTGGTGGTGCTCGGGCCGGTCATCGTGCCGGCACTGCTGCGCCTGGTCGGCGCCGCGGCT
Organism: Nocardioides sp. AE5; assembly: GCF_031844485.1. NCBI lineage: Bacteria > Bacillati > Actinomycetota > Actinomycetes > Propionibacteriales > Nocardioidaceae > Nocardioides > Nocardioides sp. AE5. The sequence goes on along the minus strand of NZ_JAUZVI010000001.1, from coordinate 238,918 downwards.
GCCCGGGTGGTGCCCGAGCAGGCCCGTCCCGCAGCACGGCTCGCAGCCCACAATGCGGTGCGCAACCCCCGGCGTACGGCGGCCACCACCGCCTCCCTGATGGTCGGGGTCACCCTGACCACGGCTGTCCTGACCGGCCTGGCCAGCGCGCGCAGCATCGTCGCTGACGAGATGGACAACGACCACCCGATCGACGTGGCGGTCACCGCCCCGGGTGAGGACGGGCTTGACCCCGGAACGCTCGAGGCGGCCGGGCGACTCGCGGACGTCAAGTCCGTGGCGGCGATCCCGGGCACGGTCGGCTCACTGGGGCCGGACCTGGGTGAGGTCCCGGTGCTCGCCCCGGACGCCGCGGCAGCAGGGGTGTTGCGGAGCAGTCCGGCGTTCGCCGCACCCAACCCGTCGGCGATCTTCCTCCCCTGGTCCGTCGTCGAAGGCCTGGGAGAGGTGCCGGACGAGGTCACCCTGACCGTCGCCGGGCGCAGCCGCACGTTGCGGGTGAACCTCGGCGACGACTGGGGCAATGCGGTGCTCGTGGCTCCCGAGACGCTCGCCGACCTCACCGATGCCCCCGCCGTCCAGGCGGTGTGGTTGCGCACCGACCTCGCGGCGGATGCGAGCGATGCGGACGGCGACATCAAGGCGATCGCCGGCAACGCGGAGGTGGCCAGCGCACTGGAGAAGCGGGAATACGTCGCGCTCCAGATCGACGTGCTCACCGGGGCCGTCGTCGGCCTGCTGGGGATCGCGGTGATCATCGCCCTGGTCGGCATCGCCAACACGCTCGGGCTCTCGGTGCTGGAGCGAGGGCGGGAGAACGCCCTGCTCCGGGCGATGGGGCTGACCCGGGGCCAGTTGCGCACCACCCTGGCCGCCGAGGCGATGCTGCTCTCGGTGGTGGCCACCCTGGTCGGCACCGTCGTGGGCGTCGCGTTCGCGTGGGTCGGCGTACGGACGATGCTGAGCCAGTTCACCGAAGGACTGGCGATGACCCTGCCCGTGGGGCAACTGGTCCTGGTGGTGTTGATCTCGGCCCTGGCCGGACTGGCAGCCTGCGTGCTCCCGGCCCGGCGTGCGGCCCGGGTGACCCCGGCGGCGGGCCTGGCCATGGACTGAGCGGCTTCGCCGCCGCCCCACCCCGCGCATATGCACCGTTCCGGCCCCGGATTCCGCGATTCAGGGGCCGGAACGGTGCATATGCGCCCCATGCGCGGGCGAACCGGCCAGTAGGATCCTCGGCGTGAGCACCACTGACTGGCCCGGGGTCGAGTTGCACGTGGTCACCGGCAAGGGTGGCACCGGCAAGTCGACGGTGGCGGCTGCCCTGGCCCTGAGCCTGGCCAGCCGCGGCAAGGACGTGCTGCTGTGCGAGGTGGAGGGTCGCCAGGGCATTGCCCAGATGTTCGACGTCGAGCCGCTGCCCTATGAGGAGCGCCGGATCGCGGCCGGGTTGCCCGACGAGAACGGCGTACGGGGCAACGTCCATGCACTCCACATCGACGCCGAGTCGGCACTGCTCGAGTACCTGGCGATGTATTACAAGCTCGGCCGGGCTGGCAAGGCGCTGGACCGCTTCGGCGTCATCGACTTCGCCACCACCATCGCGCCGGGCGTGCGCGACGTACTGCTGACCGGCAAGGTCTTCGAGGCCGCCAAGGACGGGCGCAAGAAGGGCACCTCCTCCAAGTCCGGGCGCCAGTACGACGCGATCGTGCTCGACGCCCCGCCGACCGGGCGGATCGCCCAGTTCCTCAACGTCAACGGCGAACTGGCCGGGCTCGCCAAGGCCGGGCCGATCAAGGCCCAGGCCGACACCGTGATGACCCTCTTCCGCTCGAAGCGGACCGTTATCCACCTGGTCACGGTGCTGGAGGAGATGCCGGTGCAGGAGACTGCCGACGGCATTGCCGAGCTCCGCGCCGTGGACCTGCCGGTGGGTGGTGTGGTGGTGAACCTGGTCCGCCCCCAGGACCTGAGCCCCGAACAGCTGGCTGCTGCCGGCGACGGCTCCCTGGACCGTGAAGCGCTGGTGGCCGACCTGTCGGCGGCGGGCCTGGACGTGGACGACGCCCTGGTCGACGGCCTGCTCGGCGAGGCGCGCCACCACGCCGAGCGGCGCGCCCTCGAGGACAGCCAGCGTGCGCTGGTGGCCAGAATGGGTGTCCCCGTCTATGAGCTCCCCCGCCTGCCGTCCGGCGTGGACCTGGGCGGGCTGTATGAACTGGCTGGATTGCTGCGCGAGCAGGGAATGGCATGAGCGCGAGGAATGGCGTGAGCAGATGAGCACGAGGACAACCCGCGTCGGCCCCCTGGCCACGACCCCGGCACCCGCACCGGCGCTGGACGTGGATGCGTTGCTGGACGACCCCGCCACCGAGATCATCGTCTGCTGCGGCTCGGGCGGGGTCGGCAAGACCACCACCTCCGCGGCACTGGCGCTGCGGGCGGCCGAGCGCGGCCGGAAGGTCGTCGTACTGACCATCGACCCGGCCCGCCGGCTGGCCCAGTCGATGGGGATCGAGGCGCTGGACAACACCCCGCGCCCGGTGACGGGCATCGCCGCCGGGACCGGTTCGCTGGACGCGATGATGCTCGACATGAAGCGCACCTTCGACGAGGTGGTCGAGTCCCAGGCCAGCCCGGAGAAGGCGAAGGCAATCCTGGAGAACCCCTTCTACGTCGCGCTGTCGAGTTCGTTCGCCGGCACCCAGGAATACATGGCGATGGAGAAGCTCGGCCAGCTCCACCGTGACGCCCGCGCCGAGGGCACCTATGACCTGATCGTCGTGGACACCCCGCCGTCTCGCTCGGCGCTGGACTTCCTCGATGCCCCGGAGCGGCTGAGCAGCTTCCTGGACGGCAAGTTCATCCGCCTGCTGCTGGCACCCGCGCGTGGGCCGGCCAAGTTGATGGGCGTCGGTTTCTCGCTGATGACCAAGGCGGTCACCAAGATCATCGGCGCCACCGTGCTGCAGGACCTGCAGATGTTCGTCACCGCCTTCGACACCCTCTTCGGCGGCTTCCGGCAGCGTGCACAGCAGACCTTCGAACTGCTCCAGGCCGACGGTACGGCGTTCCTCGTCGTGGCCGCGCCGGAGCCGGACGCGCTGCGCGAGGCGGCGTACTTCGTGGAACGCCTCAGTGGCGAGCACATGCCGCTGGCGGGACTGGTCGTCAACCGTGCCTCGACCAAGCCGGCCAGCGACCTGGGCGCCGACGAGGCGATGGCCGCGGCCGAGCGGCTCCGGCGCCGCAACAGCGACGCAGGGATCACGCCCGGGCTGCTGCACCTGCACGCGGACCGGGTCCGGATCGTCGAGCGCGAGCAACTGCTCCGCGACCGGTTCACGGCCGCCCACCCGGGGGTGGCCACGGCCGTGGTGCCGGCGCTACCCAGCGACGTCCACGACCTCGACGGCCTGCGCCGGGTCGGCGACCTGCTCGCCGGGAAGAGCGCTCGCTGAGGGCTGGGCCAGCCCGATCAGGCGATGGCGGCGACGCCGTCCTTGTGCTCGGCCTTGGCCGACTCGAGCACGCTGCGCCACGAACCGCCCGGCTTGCGACGCAGCAGCGCCCGCCGCTCACGCTCGGTCATGCCGCCCCACACGCCCCACTCGATCTGGTTCTCGAGCGCCTCGGCGAGGCATTCGGTGCGCACCGCGCACGACATGCAGATCGACTTGGCCTTGTTCTGCTCGGCTCCGCGAACGAACAACTCATCGGCCTGGGCCTTGCTGCAGGCAGCGCCGGCCGTCCAATCCTGGTCAAACATTGATGTCCCCACATCCATCCGAGACGGGCGGCGCCGGGAAATGGCTCCGCCCTCTGGGTTGAACCCCCCACGGGCCAATCCCCACACGGACACCGTAGACACCACCAGCACCGTCGCAACAGGACCTTTCCGGTCTATCTGCATAGTCCGAAAGGACTAGTCCCTGGTTCAACTGGATGGGGAGCGGCGTACATGTTTCACGTACCCTGAGGGGCATGCCAGACAACTCTGGAGAGACTTCCCGCGCCGCCACGGTCCTCTCACACCTCGGATCGATGGTGGCCGTTGCGGCGATCCTCGGCATCGTCACCGCCGGTCTGGCGATCCCCTTCGCCGCCGTGGTGGGCCTGACCGCCAGCAGTGTCGCCGACTCGCTCAACGAGTTGCCCGACGAGCTGGAGACCGAGGCCCTGCCGCAGCGGACCACGATCCTGGCCTCGGACGGCACGCTGCTGGCGACCCTCTATGAGGAGAACCGGGTCAACGTCCCGCTCACGGAGGTCTCCAGGACGATGCGCCAGGCGATCCTGGCGATCGAGGACTACCGCTTCTATGAACACGGCGCCCTGGATGTGAAGGGGACCCTGCGTGCCTTCGTGACCAACCAGGCCTCCGGGGAGACCCGCCAGGGTGGCTCCTCGATCACCCAGCAGATGGTCAAGCTCACCCTGCTCAGCCAGGCCAAGACCGACGAGGAGCGGCGCGCGGCGCAGGAGGAGACCTTCGCCCGCAAGATCCGCGAGTTGAAGTACGCGATCGGCTTCGAGAAGAACTACTCCAAGGACTGGATCCTGGAGCGCTACCTGAACCTGGCCTACTTCGGCGACGGGGTGTACGGCGTACAGGCAGCCGCCGAGCACTACTTCAGCAAGGATGCCGCCGACCTCGACCTGCGTGAGTCGGCCACCCTGGCTGGCCTGGTGAAGAACCCGGTCGGTTATGACCCGACCACCTTCCCGGACCGGGCGCTGGCGCGACGCAACATCGTGCTCGACCGGATGGCGCAACTCCAGGTGGTCAGCGTCCAGGACGCCAACGAGGTCAAGGACCAGGCGCTGGGCCTGAAGATCACGCCGAACCGGAACGGCTGCCTCTTCTCCCCCGCGCCCTTCTTCTGCGACTACGTGATCAACTACCTCAAGGCTGACCCGGCGCTCGGCGAGACTCGCGACGAGCGGACCAAGCTGATCACCACGGGCGGCCTGACCATCCACACCACGATCGACCTGCGCTTCCAGGAGGCGGCGGACGAATCGGTCGCCAAGCGCGTGTACGCCGATGAGCAGGCGGTCGGCGCGCTGGCGCTGGTGGAGCCCCGCACCGGCGCGGTGAAGGCCCTGGCCCAGTCACGCCCGATGGGCACGGACAAGGAGAAGGGCGAGACCTTCATCAACTACACGGTGCCCAAGGAGGTCGGCGGCGCGCGTGGGTTCCAGGCCGGGTCCACCTTCAAGGTCTTCGTGCTGGCCGAGGCAATCAACCAGAAGATCCCGCTGAACACCCGGATCAACTCGCCCTCCCCGATGCGGTTCAACGAGCGCGACTTCGAGACCTGCGAGGGCGACCGCTATGGCTCGGGCACCTTCTCTGTGCCGAACTCGACCCGGTCAGGGGTCATGGACCTCTACACCGGGACGCGGCTCTCGGTGAACACCTTCTTCATCCAGCTCGAGCAGATGACCGGCATGTGCAAGCCGTTCCAGCTGGCCCAGGAACTCGGCGTCAACCTGACGAACCCGAACGGCGACGAGGGCGGCGCGGCCGAGCTCGTGCCCAACTTCACCCTGGGCGTCGCGGATGCGACCCCGCTGGAGATGGCCGAGGCGTATGCGACGTTCGCGGGGCGCGGACTCCACTGCGACTCGCGTCCGGTGACCACCATCGAAGACATCCGCGGCACCCTGGTCAAGGAGTACGAGCCGCAGTGCCAGCAGGTGCTTGCCGCCTCGGTCGCCGACGCCGTCAACGACGTACTCCGTGGCGTCAACGAGCCCGGCGGGTTCGGCCACTCCAACAACATCCAGCCGAGGCAGCCCTCAGCCGGCAAGACCGGGACCACCAACTCGGCGAACTCGGTGTGGTTCGTCGGCTACACCCCCAACCTGTCCGGGGCATCGATGATCGCCGGCGCGAACTCCAATGGCAGCCCGTCGTCCCTGATCGGCAAGAAGGTGGGCGGCCGGACGCTGTACAGCGCTTCCGGTTCCGGCACGGCCGGGCCGATGTGGGGCGACGCGTTCAAGGCGGTGGAGCAGTGGCTCGACGACGAGGACTTCGTCAAGCCCGACCCGACGGACATCACCGGCATCCCGAAGGCGGTCCCGAACGTCAACGGGCAGAGCGTGGACGCGGCCCGCAAGGCGCTGGAGGAGGCTGGCTTCAAGGTCCAGGTCGGCGGGCAGCGCGCCAGCGGTTATCGCCGTGGCGCGGTGGCGTTCACCAACCCCAGCGGTGGTGGCAATGCCCCCTCCGGCTCGGTGATCACGATCTACACCTCCACCGGGACGCCTCCGCCGCCGCCGCCCTCGGACGACGACGAGGATGACGATGATGCCGGCGACGACGATGACGCGTCGCCCTCACCACCCGGCGACGATGACGACAACCGGGACCGTGGCCGGGGCAACCGTGGTGGCGGCAACCGTGGCGGCGGAGGCAACGGTGGCGGTGGCGGTGGCGGCGGCCGCTGAGGCGTGACCTGCGACCGATGCCCCGTCGGCTACCTCAGCCGGCCAGTTGGCGGCGTACCTCGGCCGCGACGACGCCGCCGTCGGCCTTGCCCTTGACCTGGGGCTGGACCACGCCCATCACCTTGCCCATGGCGCGCATGCCCTCACCGGCCGCGCCGGTCTCCTCGACCGCACGGGTGACGATCTCGGTGATCTCCTCGGCGCTGAGCTGTGCCGGCAGGTAGTCCTCGATCACGCCCAGCTCGGCGCGTTCCTTGGCCGCCATCTCGTCGCGGCCGCCGTCGGCGAACGCGGTCGCGGCCTCGCGGCGCTTCTTCGCCTCGGTGGAGAGCACCCCGATCACGTCGTCGTCGCTCAGCTGGACCGGCGACTTCCCGGCCACCTCGGCGTTGGTGATGGCGGCCAGCAGCATCCGCAGGGTCGAGGAGCGGACCTCGTCGCGGGCCTTGATGGCGGTGGTGAGGTCGGCGCGGAGACGGTCCTTGAGAGCACTCATGGATCCCATTGTGGCAGCCTTGGGCCATGGTCCTCACCCGGTTTCTGGCCGCAGGCGTGCTCGCCGGTGCTGCGCTGACCGGGTACGCCGCCGCTGAGGCACGCGCCTACACGCTGCGCCGCGTCGACCTGCCGGTGCTTCCCGACGGCCATGCCCCGTTGCGGGTGCTCCACCTCAGCGACATCCACCTGACTCCGGACCAGCACAAGAAGCAGCGCTGGTTGCGCAGCCTGGCCGACCTGCGCCCGGACCTGGTGATCAACACCGGCGACAACCTCGCCCACCGTGATGCGGTGCCCGTGCTGCTGGACTCGCTGGGCGGGCTCCTGGACGTCCCGGGGGTCTTCGTGATGGGTTCGAACGACTACTTCGAGCCGTCGGCGCGCAACCCGTTCAAGTACCTGATGCCCGACGACGGCGTACGCCATGTCGGGACGCCGCAGTTGCCCTGGCGGACCTTGCGCGACGGCTTCACCGGGGCCGGCTGGCTCGACCTGACCAACCGTGGTGGTGGGCTGGCGCTGGGCGGCACTCGTTTCGCCTTTGTCGGCGTCGACGACCCCCACCTCGGGTACGACGACCTTCCTGCGGTGGCGGGCCCTGCGCCGCGGGATGCGGACGTGAGGATGGCGGTGGCCCACGCGCCGTACCTGCGGGTCCTGGACCAGTTCGCGGCCGATGGCTGGGAGACGATCGTGGCCGGCCACACCCACGGCGGCCAGGTCTGCCTGCCGTTCGTCGGTGCGCTGGCCACCAACTGCGACCTGGAGCCGGCCCGGGCGAAGGGCCTGCACCGCCACCCGGCTAGTTCTGCTCCCGGCGATCCTGCGTCGTCGTGGCTCCACGTCTCCGCGGGCCTGGGCACCAACCCGTATGTCCGGCTGCGCGTGGCGTGCCGCCCCGAGGCCACCTTGCTGCGCCTGCTCCCCCGTCGAGGCGGCACGAGTTGACGCTCCTGCGCGTCGAGTCGGCGTCAATTGACGCCGACTCGACGGCTGCTGGCAGGGCACCAGGGGCGATTTCGGGACGCTGGTAGGGCTCGGGTATGCTCACCCTGCTCGTGGGCCTCGTGCCCACGATCGGGCTGTGGCGCAGCTTGGTAGCGCGCTTCGTTCGGGACGAAGAGGCCGCAGGTTCAAATCCTGTCAGCCCGACAATGTGACTGCCGGATCCAGCAATGGGTCCGGCAGTCGGCATTTGCGCAGAGGTGCACGACCCGGTCGCTTTGCCGTCCCATCGGTGTGACATGGCAAACTCTCCCGCATGGCAGACAAGGATCTTGAGGACGGCCCCTCCCTGGAGATGCCCTCGCTGGGCAGCCTCTTCCAGCGCAAGACCAAGGAGAAGGGCAAGTCCAAGGGGAAGTCGAGCCGCTCCGAGAAGTCGAAGCGGCCCACTGCTGAGGACTTCGACGCAGTCGTCCGCGGCAAGAAGGCCGAACCCGCACCGGACGACGTACCGGCGAAGAGCGCCCCTGCCCCTGCCGCGAGCAACCCTGCGAAGGAGCCGGCACCGGCACCGCAGGAGAAGCCGAAGCCAGTCGCCGCGGAGAAGCCAGCGCCCGCTGCCCGGCAGGAAGCGCCGGCCGCCGAGGCGGAACCCACGGTGATCGTCCCGCCGGTCGACGAGCCGAGCCAGGTCCCCGACGCCGAGCCCCCCGTCGTGGTCGAGGATGCACCAGCCAAGCCGGTCGAGCCGGAGTCGGTCGCCGAGGACGAGGTTGCTGCCAAGCCTGCGCCAGCAGCCAAGGCACCGGCGGCCAAGGCACCGGCCCCCGTGGCACCAGCAACCACGCCTGAGGACGCCCCCGTCACGATCTTCGACGAGGAGACGGACGAAGACGTCGCCGACGACCAGGATGCAGAGGAAGTCGCGCCCAAGGAGCCGCGCCCCAAGCGCGAGTTCAAGCTCCCGGCGATGCCCCAGCTGCCGCCGCTGGCCGCCCGCACCGCGGCAGCCGTGACCGGCCTGATCATCGGGATCCTCGCCGTTGCACTGACCTTCGGGTCGCTGCGCGGGTGCGAGGCGGTCAAGGGGACCAGCAGTTGTGGCACCCCGGGCTTCTTCCTGCTGATCGCGATCATGATCACCTTGGTCGCGCTCGGTAGCGCCCTACTCGGGGCGTGGAAGGTGACCGACCCGACCAGCACGAGCTTCCTGGCCGTCGGCCTGCTGGCAGTGATCGCGCTGCTCTTCTTGATCCGGGTCCTGTTCAGCCCGTGGATGGCGGTGGTGATCCCGATCGTCGCCGTGATCACCTACGTGGCCTCGCAGTGGCTGACGACGCTCTTCGAGGACGAGGAAGTCGTCCCCGAGTAGCACCGCGCTCCCGACTCCGCGCAGCACCGCCGGTCACTTGTGCGGTGCTGTTGCCCCCACTTGTGCGGTGGTGTTGACGAATCGGCGCGTCGCAGCAGTACTCCAGCGACGATAACCCCGCGTTACAGCTGGGTCGACGGCGCGGCGTTACAACTGGGTCGGCGGCGCGGCCGGTCAGAGGGTGGCGGCGACCAGTTCGGCGATCTGGACCGTGTTCAGCGCGGCACCCTTGCGCAGGTTGTCGTTGCTGACGAAGAGCGCCAGGCCACGGTCGTCGTCGACGCCCGGGTCGGTGCGCAGGCGTCCGACGTACGACGGGTCCTTGCCGGCAGCCTGCTGCGGGTTCGGGACCTCGCTGAGTTCGACGCCCTCGGCAGTGGCGAGCAACTCAGCCGCCCGCTCGACCGGCAGCGGCCGCTCGAACTCGGCATTGATCGCCAGCGAGTGGCCGGAGAAGACCGGCACCCGCACGCACAGTCCCGAGACACGCAGGTCCTCGATGCCGAGGATCTTGCGCGACTCGTTGCGCAACTTCTTCTCCTCGTCGGTCTCGTTGAGGCCGTCGTCGACGATTGAGCCGGCCACCGGGACGACGTTGTAGGCGATCGGACGCACATAGTTCACCGGGGCGGGGAACTCGACCGACGAACCGTCGGTGGCCAGGCTGCGCGCGTTGCCTGCGGCCTCGACCTGGGTGGCCAGCTCCTCGACACCGGAGATCCCCGAACCGGAGACCGCCTGGTACGTCGAGACCACCAGGCGGGTGAGCCCGGCCTCGTCGTGCAGCGGCTTGAGCACCGGCATCGCCGCCATCGTGGTGCAGTTCGGGTTGGCGATGATGCCCTTGCGGGCGTCCTTGATCGCCTCCGGGTTGACCTCGGAGACGACCAGCGGCACGTCGGGGTCCATCCGCCAGGCAGACGAGTTGTCGACCACGATCACGCCTGCTGCGGCGTACTTCTCGGCCAGCGCCTTCGAGGTGGCACCACCGGCGGAGAAGAGCGCAATGTCGAGGTTGGAGACGTCCGCAGTCGCGGCGTCCTCTACGGTGATCTCACCGTCGCCCCAGGGCAGGGTCTTGCCGGCGGAGCGGGCGGAGGCGAGGAACCTGATCGACTCGAGCGGGAAGTTGCGCTCGGCGAGGATGCGTCGCATGGCGTCGCCCACCTGGCCGGTGGCGCCGACGATGCCGAGGCGGACCGGGCGGCTCATCGTCCCGTCCCCCCGTAGACAACGGCCTCGACCTCTTCGGCGTCCAGGTCGAAGGCGGTGTGGGCGGCCTGGACCGCGGACTCGATGTCGGCGGTGTCGACGATCACCGAGAGCCGGATCTCCGAGGTGGAGATCATCTCGATGTTGACGCCGGCCGAGGCCAGTGCGGCGAAGAACTTGGCGGTGATGCCGGGCTCGGACTTCATCCCCGCGCCGATCAGGGAGACCTTGCCGATCTGGTCGTCATAGAGCAGTTCGGCGAAGCCGACCTCGTCCTGGACCTTCGCCAGGGCCTCCATGGCCGCCGGGCCGTCCTCGCGGGACAGCGTGAAGGAGATGTCGGTGCGCACCGTGGCGGCTGCGGAGACGTTCTGCACCACCATGTCGATGTTGGCGCCGGTGTCGGCCAGGGTGCTGAAGATCCGGGCGGCCTCGCCGACCTTGTCGGGCACGCCGACCACCGTGATCTTGGCCTGGCTCCGGTCGTGGGCCACGCCGGAGATGATCGCGTTCTCCATGGTGCTCTCCGCTTCGCTGTCGGGATAGACCCACGTGCCCTCCTTCTGGGAGAAGGAGGAGCGCACGTGGATGGGCATGTTGTAGCGGCGGGCGTATTCCACGCACCGCAGGTGGAGGATCTTGGCGCCGGACGCGGCCATCTCCAGCATCTCCTCGGCGGAGATGCTGTCGAGCTTGCGCGCGGCCGGGACGATCCGCGGGTCGGCAGTGAAGACACCGTCGACATCGCTGTAGATCTCGCAGACGTCGGCACCCAGCGCGGCAGCCAGCGCCACTGCCGTGGTGTCGGAGGCACCCCGCCCCAGCGTGGTCACGTCCTTGGTGTCCTGGGAGACGCCCTGGAAACCGGCCACGATCGCGATCGCGCCCTCGGCGATCGCCTTCTCGATGCGCCCCGGAGTGATGTCGATGATCTTGGCCTTGCCGTGCGCGGAGTCGGTGATCACCCCGGCCTGGGAGCCGGTGAAGGAGCGCGCCTCGTGACCGAGCTGGGCGATCGCCATCGCCACCAGCGCCATCGAGATCCGCTCCCCGGCGGTGAGCAGCATGTCCATCTCACGCGGCGGCGGGAGCGGGCTCACCTGCTCGGCGAGGTCGCGCAGCTCGTCGGTGGTGTCGCCCATCGCGGAGACCACCACGACCACGTCGTTGCCGGCCTTGCGGGTCGCGACGATGCGCTGGGCGACCCGCTTGATGCCGGTCGCGTCAGCCACGGAGGAGCCGCCGTACTTCTGCACGACAATGCCCACGTCAATGTCCTCACGGTAATAGCTTTGGCTTCGACCCGACCGCGCGAGCGCGCGGGGGCCACGTCAAGGCCAAATCCTACCGGCAGCCGTCAGGGTGCCCCGTCGAGCATCTCATCGGCCAGCGCAACCTGCTCCTGCTCGAGGTCGAAGTCGGTGTCGAGCCGGTCGTGGGTGACGATCGACTGGAGCGCCCGCAACACCGCCGATGCCTCGCTCCCCCAGCTGGAGACGTAGGAGAACTGCCACCACCACAGCGCCTCGTCGACCCGTCCGGCGCGGAAGTGGCGCAGCCCGTGGGCCAGCGCCGTGGCGATGCTGGACAGGTCGTCGGAGAGCATCGAGGTGACCACCTCCGGCTCGCCGTAGGTGTCGAAGACCTCCGCATACATGTCTACCCCGTCGAGCATCCGGGCCAGGCGCAGCCGCATCTCGTCCAGGTCGGGATCGGGCCCGGCGTCGGGCTGGAACTCCTCGACCGTGGCGAAGTCCTCCTGTACGCCGAGCCGGGCGCCGGCCAGGAGCACCTGGGAGACCTCGAGCAGCAGCAGGGACACGGCCCGGCTGCCGTCCTGCTCACGGGTGATCGCCTGCAGGGCGAGCAGGAAGCTCTCCACCTGGTCGGCGATCTGCTGGGCGAACTCCTCCAGCCCCGGCTCGAGCCTTGTCTCAGTCATCTGCGGATCTCCTCCCGGCGAATGCCCGTCCGAGGGTGACCTCATCGGCGTACTCCAGGTCACCACCCACAGGCAGTCCACTTGCCAAACGCGTCACGCGCAACCCCAAGGGGCGCAAATTCCGCGTGAGGAACGTCGCTGTGGCCTCCCCCTCGAGGTTCGGGTCGGTGGCCAGGATGACCTCGGTGACCTGTCCGTCGGCCAGGCGGACCATCAGTTCGCGGATCCGCAACTGGTCCGGTCCGATGCCATCGATCGGCGAGATCGCACCGCCCAGGACGTGGTAGCGCCCCCGGAACTCGCGGGTCCGTTCGATCGCGACGACGTCCTTGTATTCCTCGACCACGCAGATCACCGACGGGTCGCGACGCGGGTCGCGGCAGATCCGGCACTGCTCGTCCTCGGAGACGTTGAAGCAGACCGAGCAGAACTTGACCCGGTCCTTCACCTTGATCAGGACCTCGGCCAGCCGGCGTACGTCGGTGGGCTCGGCCTGGAGCAGGTGGAAGGCGATCCGCTGGGCGCTCTTGGGGCCCACGCCGGGGAGCTGACCGAGTTCGTCGATCAGGTCCTGGACGATTCCTTCGTACAACTCAGATCCCGGCCCCGGGCAGCCCGCCACCCGGGAGCCCGCCGCCCAGGCCGCCGCCGCCCAGTCCACCGGCGAGGGGGCCGAGGGTCTCGGCGGCCAGGGCGTCTGCCCGGCCCTTGGCGTCGCGCCAGGCGGCCACGATCATGTCGCCCAGGTCGGAGAGGTCGTCGGCGTCGTTGCCGTCGAAGCCACCCGCCTTGATGTCCACGCCGAGCAGGTCGCCGGCGCCCGAGAGCTTCACCGTCACCGCGCCCCCGGCCACGGTGCCCTCCACCTCGGCCTCGGCCAGCCGGGCCTGGGCGCCCATCAGCTGTTCCTGCATCTGCTGGGCCTGCTGGAGCAGGGCGTTCATGTCGAAGCCGCCCTCGCCGCCGAACGGGTTCTGGGTCATGGTGCTACCTCTCGCTCAGTCATGCTTGATCTCTTCGATGATCTGCGCACCGAGGGTGCGCTGGAGCAGCTCGGTCGAGCTGATCTGGGCATCCTCCATCTCCGGGTCGTCGCGGTCCACGTCGGCATCGGCCGAGGCGCTGTCCGGCGCGGGTGCGGCGGGCGCCACCGGGCCGGTGCGGGTCGGAGCGATGGCCTCGCGGGCGGCATCGATCGCCCGCGACGGGGCGGGTTCCGGCGCCACGGCCGACTCCGGCGGAGGCTCGGGCGGCGGCTGGTCGTCCGTCGCCCACGGCGGCGGCTCGGAAGGTGCACCGGGGGGTGCGCCGGCAGGAGCGGCCGGGGCATGGGCCGCCGGTTGCTGCGGGTCGGGAGCGGGCTGCGCCGCGGGAGCCGCCTCGGCGCGCCGCGGCACCTGCGCCGGCTGGGCCGGGGCGCCGCCGCCAGCCTGGGCGCCCGGGTCGACGATGGCCTCGACGACCCAGTCGGTGCCGACCACGTCGATGGCGGCCTGGCGGACGATCTCGGGGCTGCCGCCTCCGACGAACGACTCGCGCGCGCCGGCGTTCTGGAAGCCCAGGGTCAGCGTCTTCTCGTCGACGGCCACGACCTGGGCGTGCTGGGTGAGGTGGATCCAGGTCACCCGGCGCTTGAGCTTGGTGGCTTCGACGATGTCGGGCCAGAGCCGGCGTACGTCGGCCAGGCCGAGCCCACCGGCCGCTGCGGGCGCCTGCGGCGCAGGGGCCTGCGGCTGCGCCGCGGGGGCGCTTGGCGCGGACTGGGCAGGCGCGGGCTGTTCAGGTGCGGGCTGGGCAGGTGCCTCCGGCGCCTGAGCAGCGGGCGCAGGCGCGGGCTGGGTGGGTGCCGCCGGAGCCTGGGGCGCCGATGCCTGTGCAGCCGGGGCAGGTGCTGCCTGGGCAGGCGCGGTGACGGTGACCGTCTGCGCCGCCTCCAGCCGCGGCGAGGGAGCATCAGAAGTGGGCACCCCGGTGACCGACAGTCGTCGCTCCAGCCGGTCCAGGCGGACCATCAGCCCGTCGGTGGAATCATCCGCCGCGGGCAGCAGCACCCGGGCGCAGATCAGCTCCAGCAACAGCCGCGGAGCGGTGGCGCCACGCATCTCGGTGAGCCCGGTGGCGAAGAGGTCGGCAGCACGGCTCAGCCCCGGTACGCCGAAGCGCGCGGCCTGGGCGGTGAGCCGCTCGGCCAGGTCCTCACCGACGTCGATCAGCCCGGACGTGGAGGCGTCCGGGACGGCGCCGACGATGACCAGGTCACGGAGCCGGCGCAGCAGGTCCTCGGTGAAGCGGCGCGGGTCCTGCCCGGTCTCGATCACCTTGTCCACGACGCCGAAGACCGAGGCACCGTCGCCGGCGGCAAACGCGTCCACCACCTCGTCGAGCAGCGAATCAGGGGTGTAGCCAAGCAGCCCGGTGGCGAGCGCGTGGGTGACGCCCTCGGGGCCGGCGCCGCCGAGCAACTGGTCCAGCACCGACATCGTGTCGCGCGCCGAACCACCCCCGGCCCGGACCACCAGCGGAAGGGCGGCCGGCTCGATGGCGACGCCCTCCTTCTCGCACAGGTCGGCCAGATAGCTGGAGAGCAGCCGCGGCGGGATCAGCCGGAACGGGTAGTGGTGGGTGCGCGAGCGGATCGTCGGGATGACCTTCTCCGGCTCGGTGGTGGCGAAGATGAACCGCAGGTGCGGCGGGGGTTCCTCGACCAGCTTCAGCAGGGCGTTGAACCCCTGCGGCGAGACCATGTGTGCCTCGTCGATGATGTAGACCTTGTAGCGGCTCTTCACCGGCGCGAAGAACGCCTTCTCGCGCAGGTCACGGGCGTCGTCGACACCACCGTGCGAGGCGGCGTCGATCTCGATCACGTCGATCGAGCCGGGACCGCCACGCGCCAGGTCGCGGCACGACTCGCACTCACCGCAAGGGTCCGCGATCGGTGCCTGCTCGCAGTTCAGCGCCCGGGCCAGGATCCGCGCCGAGGTGGTCTTGCCGCAACCACGCGGGCCCGAGAAGAGATAGGCATGGTTGACCCGGTTGTTCGCCAGGGCAGCCCGCAACGGCTCCGTGACGTGTTCCTGGCCGATGACCTCGGCGAACGTCTCGGGCCGGTAGCGGCGATAGAGGGCGAGGGGTGCTTCCACGCCCTGAACACTAGCCACCCGTCCCGACACACGATCACCGCGGACTCATCCGGCACCCCGGAACGCCGCGCGACGGCGTACGAAATGGAAGAGGCCCCCCGTGCACCCGACAGAGCTCACCTGCCCTTGCTGCCTTCCGGCCCTGGGGGAGTTCAGCGAGATGCCGCCGCACGGGGGGTTGGCGAGGAGTCTAGGCGAGCGGCGTACGACGGCCAAAGTCGGCACTGATTTCCTCGGGCCGCGCCCGAGCAGGTAGCCTCCTGCGCGGAGGTATCGCCTAGTGGCCTATGGCGCTCGCTTGGAAAGCGGGTTGGGTTAACGCCCTCGGGGGTTCGAATCCCCCTACCTCCGCCATCTGATTGCCCCGGCTCCGGCCGGGGCAATCGTTCGTTCTGGCGCCTTTGAACCAGCCCGCAACGGTGCACGTGCACCCGATCGGCCCCGGAACGCCGGATTTCAGGGCCGTTCGGGTGCATGTGCGCGATTGCGGCCGGCGCTCAGGCGCGGCGCCCGGCCAGCACCGGCCGCAGCACCAGGGCCAGCACCAGCACTCCCCCGGCGCCCAGGGCCCACCACAGCAGTGGGCCGCCGCGTCCGGCGTGGCCGCCGTCGGGCGCCTGCGGTGTCGCGGCCACATACTCCGAGGAGCCGGTGGACCGCGTGGTGTCCAGCGTCCCGTCGGCGGCGATGTCCAGGACCCGGGTCAGCGCCTCGAGTGGCTGCACCATCCCATGACCGTCGGTGGCCACGTCCGCCAGTCCGCCCTGCGCAGTGACCGCGATCCGGGTGCGGACCTGGGCCGGCGTCAACGACGGGTCCTGTTCCAGCAGCAGCGCCACCAACCCGCTGACACTCGCCGCGGCCCAGGTCGAGGTGGGCACATCGACGCGACACGGCAGGCCAGCCAGCATCACCGAACGCATCCCGACCACCGGCGCCGAGACGTCGACACCCGGGCCGAGCAGCAGCGCCGAGGTCGACATCGCCAGTTCCGCGTCACGGGCGGTCACGGCCAGCACCTCGGGCATGCTCGCCGGGAAGAGTACGTCGTCAGGTGCCGCGGGCGGCCCGGCTTCCGCCTCACTCCCCGTGCCCTGTCCCTCCAGCGCTCCACCACCCGGGACCGTCGCCGGGCGGTCCCCCGCCGGGGCCACCACGACCAAGCCCGCAGCCACTGCCTCGCGGATCGCGTCGGCCAGGCCGGCATGCGGTTCGGCGAAGCCGACGGAGAGGTGGATGACGTCGATCGGCTGGTCCCGGTTGGCGATCGCCCACCGGACGGCCGCGGCCACCACGTCGGGGTTCGCGCCGGTCGGCGCCGCGCCGTCACCCGGCCTGCCGGAGACCACGCGTACGTCGTACAGCGTCGCCCCGGGCGCGATGCCGGTCGCCGGGGCGGCGCCGCTGATCAGCCCGGCAACCACGGTGCCGTGCCCGTCGACGATGGAACCGGAGGCGAAGTCACGGCCCTCACCGAGCCGCAACGACGGGGAGGCAGCGATCCCGGAGTCGATCACCGCGATGCCCACCCCGGCGCCGGTGGCGATGCGGTGCACCTCGTCCAGGCGCAGCGCGACCAGGGTCGGGTCGACGTCGTCGGACGGGTCGCCCTCGGTGGGTTGGGTGCCGGCCGCCGGGGTGCCGCGCACACACGTGGGTTCCTCGGCATGGGCCGCCGTCGCGGTCAACGCCAGGCAGGAGGCTACCAGCGCCAGCGCCAGCGCGGGACCGGTGCGCCTCAGTCGCATCGCGCCATCGCCTGCGGATCCGGCATCCGCCGCGCCGCCGCCTGGGAGAGTTCCGGGCCACAGCCGAATCCCTCGGTCCACGCATCCGGGACGGTGGGCGGGCGCACCTGGGAGAGGCCGAGCAGTTCGGCGGTCTGCCCCTGCGGTCCACCGAGGCGGTAGCGGCGGGCGTCCATGTCCACCAGGACCGGGGTACCACCGGTCGCGTCACCGTGCTGGCCCACATTCACATAGGCGCCATAGCCCGGCTGGACGCTCATCTCCACCGTTCCCGGCGGCAGGTCCGCGGCGCTCTCCGCCTCGGCCGGGTCGGTGGCCAGCACGACGCGGGCGGCCCGGTCCGGCGCGGCGTCGAGGACGGCACATGCCTCCTCGGCGTCGATCCGCCGCGGCACGTCGGCGGGCCACGCCGCGAGCGCCTCGATCCGGTTGCCCGACTTTCCGGAAATCGGCAACGGGTCGCCCTCGAAGCCGGAGACGACCTCATAGACGGCGCGTGCGAAGTCGTCGAGCAGCATCGGCGCCTCGGGACCCAGCACATAGACCTGGCCCGAGTTCTCGTTGACCACCAGGTCACCGTTGCGGAAGTCGCCCGACCCCATCTGGTCGGCGTACGGGACCGGGTCATCACCGGCAGGAATGCCGAAACTGGCCAACGCCAGGTCGGGCCCCTTGGGGAAGAGGTTGAGCCAGGTCGCGCTCACCTGGTGCGGCACCGCGCCGTCCAGGCCCAGGTCGGAGATCAACCGCTCGGCCGCAGCCTGGTCGCCCATCGCCAGGCGGACCCAGCCGCCCTTGCCGTCGCCAGCCGGCACCACCAGGTGGTACGTCGCACGGTCACCCTCGCCGGTCCGGGCCAGGAAGGCTCCCTCGGCCAAGGCGCTCGCCCGGGGATGGTCGCCGATGTGGATCCGGGTGGCGCCGGTCGCCGTCGTACATCCGGTCCAGCCGGTGTTGCGGATCAACTCTGGCCCGGCCAGGTTGGTCGGTGCGTCATAGATGCCGATCCGCGGCCCCAGCGGTTCCTTGCTGATGTCCTCCTGGCGCACGCTCTTCGCCTCGACCTGTCCCATCAGCAGCCGGGCCGAGACCGGGTTGAGCACGGGTTGCAGCGGCTCGCCCTCGGCCAGCACCACGTAATGGTTGCCGTTCTCCTGGGAGATGACGATCCCCGGGTCCTTCCAGTCCGCCGGGGAACGGCCGGCGAAGATGCTGGCCAGCGCTGCTCCGGCGAGCAACAGCACGCCGAGCGCCAGCCCGGCGACAACCGCCCGGCCGGGGCGGGCCGGTTCCACCTCACGCCCGCCGGGCGCGCCGCTGGTGAAGGCGGTGACCAGGCGCCGCCGACTGAAGGCGTGCGCCTCGACCAGGTCGCGCTTGGAGGACACCGGTCCTCACCCACCCAGCCTGGCGAAGAGGCCGACGGCGACCAGGAGCAGCGGCACCAGCGCGACCAGCGCCGCGGTCTCGACCAGGTCGCCGAGACGGCTGCGGCGCACCGAGACGGGGTTCGGCAGCGCGGTGGCCACCAGCAGTACGGCGCCGGTTGCGGCCAGTGCCACCGCCAGGCCGGGGCGCCAGTCAGGGTGCAGCACCAGGACCGCGGCAGCCGTGGAGACCAGGGCGAGCACCCCGGCCAGCAAACCAGCCAGCACTTCGGAACCGGAGCGGTATTGCCGGGTCCGCAGCATCACGACCACGCTGGCGGCCACGCAGAGCTGGGCGCCGGCCAGGCCGAGCGAGACCACCCACGGCGCGACCAGCACCAGCAACGTGCCGACGGTGGCCGTCACGCCGAGCAGGATCTCGTGGCCGACGGTGGCATCACGGCGCACCGCTTCGGCCTCGATCGGCGCCGGCGCCCGGTCGATGTCGGCCGCGGAGTGCAGTTGCTCGACACGGGTGCGGGTGAAGGCGAGCGCCAGCCACGGCAGCACGGAGCCGACGATGACCACGGCCACCAGGACCACCGCAAGCGTCGGCGCGATCTCCACCTCGGTGGCGTGGACCAGGAGGCCGACCGCACCGAGGACGGCACCGACCACGATGGTGGGCAGCACCAGGGCGCGTCCGTCGAGCAGGCCGACCAGCGCCAGGACCCCGGCCGCTGCGGCACCGGCGCCGGTGGCGGCCAGGACCAGTCCGGCGGAGTCCACCTGGTGGGTCAGCAGCACGCCCGCTGTTGCGCCGTACGCCGCGCCGAGCCAGGCCAGGCACAGCGACGCCTCCCGCTCGCGCTGCACATGGCCGAGCACGATGGCGCCCACCACCAGCAGCACCGCGATCGCGCTTGCCGCGACGCCGGCCAGGGTGGTCCCACGCTGCAGCAACAGTGCGGCCGCACCGAGCACGAGGAAGAGTCCGGCCGCGACCAGCGCCGTACGTCGTCCCGCGGCGGGTTGCCACGGGGCCAGGTCGCGCTCCACGGCGTCGGCCATCGCCTCCACCACGTCGTCGTAGACGCGCGGCTGTTCCTCGTCGACACCGGCGGCGACGGTGAGCAGGCCGCCGTCCTCGACGCCCTGGATCGTCAGACCGGCATCTCCGGTCAGGCGGCGCCCGTCACCGGTGATCACCCGATAGCCGGCGTGCACCGTGGCGGCGTCCAGGAGCCCGACGCTGCGGGCCAGTTCGGGGACCAGTTCGGCCACCGGGACCGAGCCCGGCAGGACCAGGTCGACCCGGCGGGCGCCGGAGGCAACCGTGACCCTGACCAACCCCGAGGTACTGGCTGGTGTCGCGGCTTGGGACATGTGCTCCCCGTTCACTGCTTCGGTGTGCTTCCACGAGAGACGCGGCGGGGAGGCCCCGCCGCGTCCTCAGCCTACCGTCGTGGCCGGTGCGATCCGCTGCTCAGCGACTCACCCGCCGAATCGGGCCGCGTTGCGTGCCTCGGCAGCGCGGTATTCGGCATTGGAGTGACCGACCGCGGAACCGATGTCGGCCAGCACGTTCTTCATCTGCTGCATCGATGCCTCCCAGCGGACGCGGGACTCGGTGAACGACGCCGAAGCCGCACCCGTCCAACTGCCGGAGCGGGCGACCATCCGCTGCTCCATCGCTCCGAGCGCGTTCTCGATCGCTGCTGCCTTGGCGGCGATGTTGGCCGCGGCCGTGTCGAGCGCCGCATAGCCGACCCTGATCTCACCCATCGTGGTTCTCCTCCTGTTGTTGGTCCGTGCCGTGTTGTCGGGTCATGCCGGGACGCCGCCGAGGGCGGCGTACTTGTTGAGTCGCGCTGCGACCACGTCCTCGGTCTCGTGGTACGTCGCCTCGGAGCTGACCAGTGAGTCATGGAAGGTGTCCATCGCCGAGATCACCCCGGCAGCGGTGCCCTCCCAGTGCACGATGGCGCGGCGGAAGGCCGCTCCACCCAGGCCGAGCCAGGCGGAGTTGAGCTCCTCGAGCTGGTGGCGCAGGGCGGTGATCTCACTGTCGATCTCCTGCTTGGTGGTGGTGATGTCGCGTGCCGCCTCGGTGAGGACGGCATCGGCCACTGCGTGGCCGGAACCGGATGTCGCCATCGGGTGTTCCTCCTTCGTCATGTGCCCGGAACCAGTCGGCTCCGGCACCGGACTCGTGCCCGGGGCGAAGGGCGGAAAACTACGACTTCGAGTTATCCACAGGCGCCTCGACGAGGCGCAGGATCAGCCCCCGAACGGGAGCTCCCAGACGGCACGGAAGAGGCCGCTGGAGACCACTGCGGCGGCCACCACGAGCGCCGTGGCGACCGTCTCGGCGACCTCGGCCCAGCGCGACCAGGCCACCGATCGCCACCCGTGGCCGGTCGCGATCGCGATCCCGACGACGAGTACGCCGAGCAGCAGCGCCACCCCGGAGGTGACGGCCAGGTGCCACGGCGCGGCCTGCGCGGCCAGTTCGATCGCCAGCACGGCCCAGAGCAGGACGCCGCTGGTCCGCAGCGCGGCACGCGCCCGGGCGTGGCGCTGGTTGCGGGCAGCGAGCAACAGCGCTGCCCCGGCCAGGCCGACCAGGGCCCGTGCCCCGACCAGGTCGACGTCGATGCTGGCGCCACCGAGCAGTGCCACGGCCGCGCCGACGGTGACGGGCAGGACGCCGAGTGCGGTGGCCTCCACGATCCGGCGGCCCCGGCGCAGGACGGCCTCGGCCAGGCCGGCGTCGCACTGGCGCGGCTCCGGCGCGCGAGGGGCCTCGCGGGCTGACCAAGCGTTGGCGGCGAGCCGGTCGACCTCGAGCAGCGCGCCATCGGCGACGTCGACGGCAAGGTTCGGCACCCACCGTGCGGCGAGGACACCGAGCACCACCAGCAGCGTCCAGGCCACCCCCGGGTCGGCCCCGGCCAGCACGGGGACACCGGCGACGACGAAGACGGCGCAACCGCCGACCATCCAGACCGCCTGCACCGTTGGTTGCCCGCCGCCCAGGGCCCGGGCCACTGCGGCCGTGGCGGCGCCGACGAGCGCGGCGACGGCCACACCGGTCAGCAGGTCGGCGTCCGGTGCGACCAGGGCGAAGGCCGCGGCCGCCCCGAAGGCGGGTGCCGTCGCGGTCCGTGGGCCCTGCAGCCTGCCGGTCGGGAGTACGCCGAAGAGTGCGGCACCGGCCAGCAGCGCGATGGTGACGACGTACGTCGTGCCCTGCTCCAGGGTGGCGCCCAGCCAGCCGGCCAGTGCCCCGAGCATGCCCGCCCCGGCGAAGAGGATCCCCGTCACGCCGGGGGTCACCGGGTCGGGCTGTCGTGCCGGCAGCGGAGCGGGCTGCGGGTCCGGGTCGACCCAGGAGGCGACCAGGACGGTGCCCGGGGCGAGGCCGGCCTCGGCGACCGTCTGGTTGGGCAGCAGGGTGCCGCCGTCGAGGCGATGCAGTCGCGGGGCGGCGTACAGGCGGGCGCGCAGCGCGTATTCCACGGAGATGTCGGAGAGGCGCACGCCGCGGGGGACGACCAGGTCGATCGCGCCCGAGGGCCCGTGGATGCTCAGCACCACGGTCTCGGTCGTCGCCGGTGACGCGACTGCTGACACGACAGGCTCCCTTCACCCGATGGAGCGAAGGTTAGTACGTCGTGTCGGCACTGGCGTCTAGGATCATCCGGGAATCGTCGGCACGGACACTCGGACCAGACAAGCACCGACCAGGCAGGGGGATGCGTGACCGCGCTCCGCAACACATCCCAGCACGAGGGCACCCGGCTGGAGGCACCCCGGGTCCCGGTGGGCCGGATCAGCATCCAGGCGCCGCCCGAGTTGCGCGCGCACGAAGGTGCCGGAAACGCGATGATGATGGCGATCCCGATGCTCGCCTCGGTGGGCGCGATCGTGATGGTGGCCAGCCTCAGCGGGGCCGACAACAGTCGCCGCCTGATCGCTGCCGGCCTCTTCGTCCTGGCCATGGTCGGCTTCATCGGGGTGCAGGTCGACCGGCAGCGCCGCCAGCGCCAGCAGCAGGTGGCCGGTTCACGCACCGAGTACCTGCGCCACCTGGCCGCCGTACGTCGCCTGGCCCGCGAGGCCGCTGCCCAGCAGCGGGCTGCGTTGACCTGGCTCCACCCCGACCCCGACGCGCTGCCGTCGCTCGCCGAGGACCGGACCCGGCTGTGGGAGCGCACCGCCACCGATGATGCCTGGCTGCACGTGCGGATCGGGCTGAGCGCGCAACCGCTCTCCCTGGAACTGGTACCGCCGGAGGCGCAGGCGAACACGGCCACCGATCCGGCATCGGCGTCGGCACTGCACCGCCTGCTGGCCGTGCACCGGACCCAGCAGGGCCTGCCCGCCTCGATCGACCTGGCCGCCGTCGACCGGATCGAGGTGACCGGCCCCGGTGACCGGGCCCGTGCCCTGGCCCGCGCCCTCATCTGCTCCGCCACCGCCAGCCATTCGCCCGAGCAGGTCGCCGTCGCGGTGCTGTGCCGCGACGACCACCTGGCGCAGTGGGACTGGCTGAAGTGGTTGCCGCATGCGCTCAGTGGCCGCGAGGGCGACGCCGTCGGCGCCCGCCGGATGGTGACCACCTCGCTGGACGACCTCGGCGCGATGCTTCCCGAGGACCTCCCGGAGCGCCCGCGCTTCGGCGCTGACGAGGGTCCCGCCCTGCCGCACATCATCCTGGTCATCGACGGTGGCCGGTTGCCGCCGGGCAACCACGTCATCCCTCCGGACGGGCTGCACGGCGTCACCCTGGTCGACCTGCCGGAGCGCTGGGACGTCCTGGATGACCCGACCCGACTCCGCCTCGACCTCAGCACACCCGCCCCCGGCGCTCCGGGCGCTCCCGGCGCTCCGGCCCTGGTCGACGGCAAGTGCCCGGTGACGGTGCAGCGCCTGCGCCACGAGCCGATGCCCGGCCTCGCCGACCAGGTCGACCTGGCCACGGCCGAGGCGTTCGCCCGCCGCCTCTCCCCGCTGAGCACCGTCGGCGTCGGCTCCGGCAACGGCGCCGAGGCGGCTGCCAGTGACTTCATGGACCTGCTCGGCCTGGGCGACGTACACAGCTTCGAGGCGAGCCGGGCCTGGCGACCGCGACCGGCCCGTGACCGGCTGCGGGTGCCGATCGGCAACGCCGACAACGGCTCACCGGTCCACCTCGACCTCAAGGAATCCGCCCAGCAGGGCATGGGGCCGCACGGACTGGTGATCGGTGCCACCGGCTCCGGCAAGTCGGAGTTCCTGCGCACCTTGGTCCTCGGGCTGGCGATGACCCACCCCCCCGACCAACTCAACATGGTGCTGGTCGACTTCAAGGGCGGGGCGACCTTTGCCGGGATGTCGTCGATGCCGCACGTCTCCGCGGTGATCACCAACCTGGCCGAGGAACTGACCTTGGTCGACCGGATGCAGGACGCGCTCTCCGGCGAGATGGTGCGCCGCCAGGAGTTGCTGCGCTCGTCCGGCAACCACGCCTCGGTCCGCGACTACGAGCGGGCCCGGGCCACCGACCCGGAGGCCGCCAACCTCCCGCCGATCCCGTCGCTGTTCATCGTGGTCGACGAGTTCTCCGAACTGCTCAGCGCCAAGCCCGAGTTCATCGACCTGTTCGTCGCCATCGGCCGCCTGGGTCGCTCGCTGGGCCTGCACCTGCTCCTGGCCAGCCAGCGACTGGAGGAAGGCCGGCTACGCGGCCTCGAGGCGCACCTGTCCTACCGGATCGGGCTGCGCACCTTCTCGGCCGTCGAGTCGCGCGCCGTGCTCGGCGTGCCCGATGCCTATGAACTCCCGGCCGTTCCCGGCCTGGGCTACCTCAAGCCGGACCCGACCTCACTGGTGCGATTCAAGGCGGCGTACGTCTCCGGACCGCCGACCGGGCGCCAACTGGTCCGCCGCGACGCGGGCGGCAACCTGCGCGGCATCCTGCCCTTCACCATTGCCGAGGTGCAGGCGTTCGAGGCCCGCGAGGAGAAGGCCGAGGAGCCCAGCGCCGCGACACCGGGCCAGGGCGAGGCGGACTCCCTGCTGGACCTGGCCGTGGCCCGGATGGCCGGGATCGGCCCCGGCGCCCACCAGGTGTGGCTGCCGCCGCTGGACCTGCCGGCCACGATCGATGCGC
This sequence comes from Nocardioides sp. AE5, assembly GCF_031844485.1. Taxonomy (NCBI): domain Bacteria; kingdom Bacillati; phylum Actinomycetota; class Actinomycetes; order Propionibacteriales; family Nocardioidaceae; genus Nocardioides; species Nocardioides sp. AE5. The sequence continues at coordinate 214,075 of NZ_JAUZVI010000001.1, read as the reverse complement.
TGATGCCCGACCTGGCCGTCGACCCGCACCTGGGCCTGCACTCGCCGCAGTGGCGCGCGATGGGCGACCTGACCGTCCCGGTCGGCATCATCGACCGGCCACGGGAGCAGCGGCGCGACACCCTGACCGTCTCGCTCAGCGGCGCTGCCGGGCACGTCGCCGTGGTCGGGGCGCCGCGCTCGGGCAAGAGCACGTTGCTGCGGACCATGGTGACCAGCCTGGCGATGACGACCACGCCCCTGGAGTCGCAGTTCTTCGTGCTCGACTTCGGTGGCGGCACCTTCACGCCGCTGGCCGACCTGCCGCACGTGGCCGGGGTCGCGACCCGCTCGGAGCCCGATGTCGTACGCCGGATCGTGGCCGAGGTGCGGGGCGTGGTCGACCGGCGCGAGGCATGGTTCCGCGCCAACGGGATCGACACCATCGAGACCTACCGGATGCGGCGCAACCAGGGCAGCCCCGGGGACGGTTACGGCGACGTCTTCCTGGTCGTGGACGGGTGGAGCACGCTCCGTTCCGACTTCGACGACATCGAGATCGAACTGCAGGCCCTGGCCCAGCGCGGCCTCACCTTCGGCGTACACCTGGTCGTGGCGACCGGCCGCTGGGCCGACTTCCGCTCGGCGATCCGGGACACCTTCGGCACCCGGCTGGAGTTGCGCCTGGGCGACCCGCTGGACTCCGAGGTCGACCGGAAGGTGGCCCAACTGGTGCCTGCCGGGCGTCCCGGTCGCGGGCTGGTGCCCAGCCGCGACCATTTCCTGGCTGCCCTGCCCCGCATCGACGGCGACCAGGATCCGGCCAGCCTCGGCGACGGGGTCGAGGACCTCATCCGGCGCACCGCCGCCGCCTGGTCGGGACCGGCCGGGCCCAAGGTGCGCCTGCTGCCGGACCAGATCACCCTGGCCGAGGTCCGCGAGCGTGCCGAGCCCTCCCACGAGTTGCTGCTCGGGATCAACGAGCGCGAACTGGCACCGGTCGGAATCGACGCCGATGCCGAGCCGCACCTGCTGGTGCTGGGCGATGGCCAGTCCGGCAAGAGTTCGCTGCTGCGCTCCCTGGTCTCCGAGATCGTGCGGGTGCACTCGCCGGAGCAGGCGCAGATCATCGCGGTCGACTACCGCCGGTCCCTGCTCGGGGAGATCCCGGACGACTACCGCCTCGACTACCTGACCAGCGCCACCCAGGCGATGCCCGCGTTCAAGGACCTGGCCGACTACCTGACCAACCGGTTGCCCGGCCCGGACGTGACGCCCGAGCAACTGCGCAACCGGTCCTGGTGGACGGGGGCGGAGGCCTGGGTGCTGGTCGACGACTACGACCTGGTCGCCACCGCGCAGGGCTCGCCCGTGCATGCCCTGGTGCCGCTGCTGGCCCAGGCCCGCGACATCGGGATGCACCTGGTCGTCACCCGGCGGATGGGCGGCGCCTCGCGGGCGCTGTATGACCCGGTGATCCAGGCCCTGCGCGACCTGGCCATGCCCGGCATCATGCTCTCCGGCAACCCCGAGGAGGGCGCCCTGCTGGGCAACGTGCGCCCCGAGCAGTTGCCACCCGGCCGTGGCCGGCTGGTCACCCGGGATGCCGGCGTACAGACGGTGCAACTCGCCTGGAGCGCACCGACCGCCTGATTCCGCCGAGGCGGCACGAGTTGACACAGAAAGGCGTCGAGGCGGCGTCAATTGACGCCGCCTCGACGTGAAAAAACGTCAACACGTGCCGCCTCGGCATCAGTGGGTGGGCTTGACCTTCAACTTCCAGTTAGGCAGGTCCTTGGTCGACATCTCGACCTCGTAGGTCCGCTCATAGCCGGTGTGGGCGATCCGCCAGCCGTCCGGCGTACGCACATAGCGGTCGGTGTAGAACGCCGCACCCTCCAGGACGTAGGAGTACTTCTCGATCATCACCTTGTCCTGGAGATACCAGCGACCGGTCGCGGTGCCGGCCTCGAGGTCCACCTCGATCTCGGGGTGGTGGACCTGGTGCAGGGAGACCATCGACTCGTCCATGTTCTTGCGCATGAAGGCGACCAGCGACTCCCGGTCGGCGAAGTCGAGACCGGCGTACGCACCGGTCGTCTCCGGCAGCAGGCAGTCGGCGAAGTCGTCCCACTGCTTGGTGTCCAGGCAGCGCACGTAGCGATACTTCAGCGCCTTGATCTGTTCGATCGCGTCGAGCCGCGCCAGTACGTCGTCACTCATCGCCGGCGGCCCGTGCCGAACATGCCGCGCAGCACTTCGCGGGTGGCGGTGCGCAGCACCTGCTTGACCGCAGTGTTGTCCAGGACCTTCTCCACGTTCGACTTCTCCTTCTTGGTGGACCGCTTGCTCCGCGACTGGCTGGCCAGGCGGTCGGCCTCCTTCTGCAGCGCAGTCTGCTCCTCCGCCTTCGCCTGGGCGGCTGCCTCGGCCTCGGCCTGGGCAGCGCCGGCCTCGAGCTTGGCGGCAAGGATCTCGTGCGCCGACTCGCGGTCGATCGCCTCGGCGTACTTGGCATGCAACACCGACGAGGTGACCGTTGTCTGCATCGCCTCCTGATCAGCGGGACCGATCCGCGATTCCGGCGCCCGCAGCAGGGTCCACGCCACCGGCGTCGGCGCGCCGCGCTCGTTCATCACGGTGACCACGGCCTCGCCGATGCCGAGCGAGGTGATCACCTGCCCGAGGTCGTCGTACTCCGAGTTCGGATAGGTGTTGACCGTCGCCTTCAGCGCCTTGGCGTCGTTCGGCGTGTGGGCGCGCAGCTGGTGCTGGATCCGCGAGCCGAGCTGGGCCAGCACGTCGTCGGGAACGTCGGTGGGGCTCTGGGTCACGAAGAAGACGCCGACGCCCTTGGAGCGGATCAGCCGCACCGTCTGGGTGACCTGGGCCAGGAAGTCCTTGGAGGCGTCCTTGAAGAGCAGGTGCGCCTCGTCGAAGAAGAAGACCAGCTTGGGCTTGTCGACGTCGCCGACCTCGGGCAGGTCGTGGAAGAGGTCTGCGAGCAGCCACATCAGGAAGGTGGAGAAGACGGTCGGCCGGTCCTGCAGGTTGGGCAACTCGACCAGGGAGATGAGCCCGGTGCCGTCCTCGGTGGTGCGGAGCAGGTCGGCGCTCTCGAACTCGGGCTCGCCGAAGAACGAGTCGCCGCCCTGGTCGGCGAAGTTGATCAACTCGCGCAGGATCACCCCGGCGGTGGCGGACGAGAGGCCACCGAGCGACTTCAGGTCGGCCTTGCCCTCCTCGCTGGTCAGGTGGTGTACGACGGCGCGCAGGTCGGCCAGGTCGAGCAGCGGCAGGCCCGCCTTGTCGGCGTAGTGGAAGACCAGGCCGAGCGACGACTCCTGGGTGGCGTTGAGGCCGAGCACCTTGGAGAGCAGGATCGGGCCGAAGGAGCTCATCGTGACCCGCAGCGGGATGCCGATCCCCTCGCCGCCGATCGCGTAGTACTCCACCGGGAAGCCGCGCCCCTGCCACTCCTGGCCGACCTTCTCGGCGCGGGCGTCGATCTTCGCCCCGCCCTCGGCGGCAACGCTGATGCCGGACAGGTCGCCCTTGATGTCGGCGGCGAAGACCGGTACGCCGTTGCTGCTGAGCTGCTCGGCGAGCAACTGCAGCGTCACCGTCTTGCCGGTGCCGGTGGCGCCGGCGACGAGGCCGTGCCGGTTGAGCATCCCCAGCGGGATCCGGATCGGTACGCCGGGGGCGTCGGTCTCGTTGACGAGCAACCCGCCAAGCTCCAGCGCGTCCCCGTCGAACTCATAACCGGAGCGCACCGCCTCGGCGATCCGGTTGCTGGCGGTCTCTGCTGGGGTCGCTTCACTCATGGGGGGGAGCCTAACCAGTGCCACGGATATAGTCGCGTCCGTGATCTTCAAGCGCGTGGGCAGCGAACGCCCCTATCCCGACCATGGCCTGCAACCGCAGGACTGGGCCGGGTTGGCGCCGCGCCAGGTGCGCCTGGACGAGCTCGTCACCACCAAGGACACCCTCCACCTGGGCTCCCTGCTGGACGAGGACGGCACGTTCTATGGCGACCTCTTCGCGCACGTCGTCGCCTGGCGCGGCGAGCTCCACCTCGAGGACGGCCTGCACCGGGCGCTGCGTGCCGCGCTGCAGCAGCGCACCATGCTCCATGCCCGCGTGCTGGTCCTGGAGGACTGATGGACAAGAAGCAGACTGCGGCAGTGACCATCGGCGTCCTGGGCGTCCTCACCGCGCTGATGCTGGTGATCGGCGTCAAGTGGGCCACCCAGCCGTTGCCCTCGGCCGGGTTCGGCGCCGGTGAGAGTTCGATGTGTGAGTGGCGCACGGTCTCGGCCGGCTCCCGGGTGCGTCCGGCGGACGTGGTGGTGAGCGTCTACAACTCCAGCAAGCGGACCGGGCTGGCGAGCAAGACGATGAGCAGCCTGATGGACCGGGGATTCGGCCGGGGCTCCAGCGGCAACGTGGACGCACCCGACGTGCCCAAGGTCGAGGTCTGGGCGTCGTCGGCCAACGACCCCGCGGCGCAACTGGTGGCGACCCACTTCGGTTCCCACGTGCCGATCAACACCTCCCACCCCGAGGTCGCCGACAGCGTCGTGGTGGTCCTCGGCCCGGACTACACCCGGTTGGCCCGGAACCCGGCCGAGTTCGCCGTGGCCGAGCACGACACCGAGATCTGCAGCCCGCGCCTCGACGCCGATCCCGACGCCGACCCGGAACTGGACCCGGAGGCGGATCCCGCGGCAACCGAGGAGTGAGGGCACCCGACCAGCCGGTCAGGACCTCCGCTCTTCGACGCCCAGCCACTGGGCCAGCCGCCCGCCGCGCGAGACCGCCTGCAACCGGTCCTCGGTCGCGGCCCGCTGTGCTCGCGGAGTGACCACGAGGATCTCGTCGCCGCGCCGCAGCACGGTACGCCGTTCGGGCACGCGTGACTCCCCGTCGCGGATGACCAGGGCCACCGAGACACCCGGCGGCAGGCGCAGTTCGCCGACCTCGCACCCGTGCATCCGCGAACCGGCGCTGATCGTCACCTGGAGCAGGTCTGCCGAGATCCGCTCCAGCGGTGCCGCCTCGACCTCCAGGTCGCGGGGTTCGGTCGGCACGGCGACGCCGAGCACCCGGGCCACCCACGGCAGCGTCGGCCCGGTGAGCAGGGTGAAGACGATGACCATGATGAAGACGATGTCGAAGACCTGCTCGGCGGCGTCGACCCCTTCGGCGAGCGGGATCGTGGTGAGCACGATCGGGACCGCACCACGCAACCCGGCCCACGAGATGAAGGTCAGGTCGCGCCATCCCATCGTCGTCGCCCGGGCCACCAGTGCACTGGCCAGCACCGAGATGGGCCGGGCCAGGCCGGTGAGCAGCAGGCCGGCGACCAGGGCGATCCAGATGATCTCGCCGGTGACCCGCTCCGGGGAGAAGAGCAGGCCGAGCATCACGAAGAGGCCGATCTGGGCGATCCAGCCGATCCCCTCCGCGAACGATCGGGTGGCGCCGCGGTGGGGCAGGTCGGCATTGCCCAGCACCAGGGCGGCCACATAGATGGAGGCGAACCCGGAGGCGTGCAGCGCCGCGCCGGCGGCGTACGAACCGATGGTGAGGCAGAAGATCGCCAGCGGGTAGAGGCCCGGTGAGGGCAGGGCAAAGCGGCGCATCACCAGCGCCCCGCACCAGCCGATCGCGAGGCCGATGGCGACACCGGCGAGGAGTCCATAGACGATCGTCACCACGATCAGCGGCACCGGGTCGGTGTCGAGGGCGCCGCTGGAGACGAGGGCGACCAGGACCACGGTCGGTGCGTCGTTGAGGCCGGACTCGGCCTCCAGCGTGCCGGTGATCCGGCGCGGCAGCGGCACCACCCGCAGCACCGAGAAGACCGCCGCCGCGTCGGTCGGCGAGCAGACCGCACCGAGCAGGATGGCCAGGTCCCACGACAGCCCGAGCACGTAGTGTCCCGCCGCGGCCATCACGGCCACCGAGACCAGGACGCCGACGGTGGCCAGGGCGCCGCCGAACCCGATCACGGGGCGGATCTCCGACCACTTCGTCGACAGGCCACCCTCGGCCAGGATCAGTGCCAGCGCGCCGAAGCCGATCGCGTGCGCCATCGAGGCGTCCTCGAAGGCGATGCCGAGGCCCGCCTCCCCCAGCGCCACGCCCATCAGCAGGTAGACCATCAGTGAGGGCAGGCCGGCCCGGGTGGAGATGCGTGCGGCCAGGATGGCCAGGAGTGTGACGACGGAGCCAAGCAGCAGGAAGTGATCGAGCTGATGGACGTCGAAGCTCACCCGCACCGCCTTCCCTGCTGGTCATCGGTTGGCTCGTCCACCGAATCCTATCCACGCCCAAAATCTGGAACTTGTTCTAGTTTTCGCCTACGCTGCCCACCATGGACGGAACCACCCTGCCCGAGGTGATCGCGGCACCAGCACTCTCCGGGACCGACGAGGCCTTCGACGTGGTCGTCATCGGGTTCGGCATCTCCGGCGGCTCGGCAGCCCTGGAGGCGGCCCGCGCCGGCGCGAAGGTGCTGCTCCTGGAGCGCGCCGCGATCCACGGCGGTACGTCGTCGATGAGCGGCGGTGCCTTCTACCTCGGCGGCGGCACTGCGGTGCAGCAGGCGACCGGGCACGACGACTCGGTCGAGGAGATGGTCAAGTACCTCACCGCTGTCTCCCGCGATCCCGACGAGGAGAAGATCCGCGCCTACTGCGAGGGCAGCGTCGAGCACTTCACCTGGCTGGAGGCACTCGGCTTCGAGTTCGAGCGCTCCTTCCTCGACAGGAAGGCGGTGATCCAGCCCGGCACCGAGGGGCTGATGTACACCGGCAACGAGAAGGTCTGGCCCTTCCTCGACCAGGCCGTCCCGGCGCCGCGCGGGCACAAGGTCCCGGTCGCCGGGGACACCGAGGGCACCAAGCTGGTGATGGACCTGCTCCGTGACCGGCTCGCCGACGAGGGCGTCGAGGTGCGCTACGAGACCGGCGCCAACGCCCTGGTCACCGACGAGGCCGGCACCGTGGTCGGCGTGCAGTGGCGCCGGTTCGCCGAGACCGGCCTGGTCCGGGCGGGTTCGGTGATCATCGCCGCCGGCGGCTTCGTGATGAACAAGGACATGGTCGCCCGGTTCACCCCCAACCTGGCCGAGAAGCCGTTCGTGCTCGGATCGACGTACGACGACGGGCTGGGCATCCGGCTCGGCCAGTCGGCCGGTGGGGCGACCGCATTCATGGAGGAGGCGTTCATCACCGCGCCGTTCTATCCACCCTCCTCCCTGGTCAAGGGGATCGTGGTCAACAAGGATGGCCAGCGGTTCGTGGCCGAGGACTCCTACCACGCGCGCACCTCCGGCTTCGTGATGGAGCAGCGCGACCACGCGGCGTACCTCATCGTCGACAGCGAGCACATCGAGCACCCCGACTTCCCGCTCGCCCCGTTCATCGACGGCTGGGAGACGATCGAGGAGATGGAGGCCGGGCTCGGCCTGCCCCCGGGTTCACTGGCCGCCACCCTGGCGACGTACAACGAGCACGCGGCGCGCGGCGAGGACCCCGACTTCCACAAGCAGCCCGAGTGGCTGGCCCCGCAGGACAAGGGCCCGTGGGGCGCCTTCGACCTGACCCTGGGCAAGGCGCTGTATGCCGGCTTCACCATGGGCGGTCTGGTCACCGACGTCGACGGGCAGGTACGCCGCGAGGACGGCTCGGTGATCACCGGCCTGTACGCCGCTGGCGCCTGCGCCTCCAACATCGCCCAGGACGCCAAGGGATACGCAACCGGCACCCAACTCGGCGAGGGTTCCTTCTTCGGCCGCCGGGCCGGTCGCCACGCCGCAGCCCGGGCGGTCACACTGGGGGCATGACCAACCGCTTCGCCGTCGCTTCCCGGGCCAATGTTCCGCCGTTCCACGTGATGGACCTGCTCGCGGCGGCGGGCGAGCGGCAACGCACCCACGGCGACCTGGTCAACTTCGTCGCGGGCCAGCCGAGCACCGGGGCACCGGCGCCGGTGCGGGCCGAGGCGATCCGGTTGCTCGACTCCTCCGACCCGCTCGGCTACACGGTGGCCACCGGCATCCCCGAGCTGCGCGAGGCGATCGCGCTCCACCACCGCCGGATGCACGGCATCGAGGTGAGCGCCGAGGACGTGGTGGTCACCACCGGCTCCTCGGGCGGGTTCCTGCTCGCCTTCCTGGCCGCCTTCGAGGTGGGCGACCGGGTGGCGATGGCCCGGCCCGGCTATCCCTGCTATCGCAACGTGCTGGCCGCGCTCGGCTGCGAGGTGGTCGAGATCGACTGCGGACCGGAGACCCGGTTCCAGCCGACCGTCGAACAGCTGGAGGCACTCGGCGACATCAAGGGACTGGTGGTGGCCAGCCCGGCCAACCCGACCGGGACGATGCTGCTGCCCGAGGAACTGGCCGCGCTGGCGACCTGGTGCGAGGCGCGCGGGGTGCAGCTGATCAGCGACGAGATCTACCACGGCATCAACTATCTCGACGGTGGCGACCACAGCGCCTGGGCGACCTCGCGGGAGGCGATCGTCTTCTCCTCGTTCTCGAAGTACTTCTCGATGACCGGGTGGCGGATCGGCTGGATGCTGGTGCCGCAGCGGCTGCGCCGCGCGGTCGACGTACTGACCGGGAACTTCACCATCTGCCCGCCGGTGCTCTCCCAGCGCGCCGCCCTGGCCGCCTTCACCGATGCGTCGTACGCCGAACTCGACGGCCACGTGCAGCGGTACGCCGGCAACCGGGCGCTGCTGCTGGACGGCCTGCGTGGCCTGGGCATCGACAAGCTGGCGCCGGCCGACGGCGCGTTCTACGTGTACGCCGACATCGGGCACCTCACCGACGACTCGATGGGCTTCGCCCTGGACCTGCTGGACCGGACCGGGGTCGCCGTGGCGCCCGGCATCGACTTCGACACCGGGCACGGCAACCGGACGATCCGCTTCAGTTTCGCCGGCGCCGAGGCCGAGATCCACGCCGGCCTGGACCGCCTCGGCGCCCACCTGGGACGCGCCTGATGTTTGCCGGGCTGCAGGAGTGGGCAAGGATTCCGGCTTGACCGGTTTGAGAGCCGCCGGAACGGGGAACGCGTGTCCTCAGGCAACGGATGACGAGAAGGAGTGATCCATGTACGGCGACTCCGCCGCGACGCGCAAGCGTGCCGGCCAGTTGCGTGAGCAGGCGACCGACATCCGGGCCATGGCCGACCGCTTGGTGGGCCAGATCGATGCCATCACGTGGGACGGCCGCGCCGCGGCGGACCTGCGCCAGCGGATCCAGGACCGCGCCGGGCTGCTGCGCGAGTGTGCCGCCCAGCACGAGACCGCGGCCGACTCGCTGACTCGCCACGTCAACGAGGTGGACCGGCTCAAGGACGCCATCGCCGGCGTCGAGCGCAAGGCTGGTTCGCTGGTCGCCGACGCCCGCACCCGCATCGCCGCACTCGACGCCGCCCCGAGCGACGGCGTACGGGTCGAGGCGAGTGACACCGACCGCACGCTTGACCAGTTCGTGCCGCCCGCCCCGGGCCACAAGGACTGGCTCACCGTCGAACTCCCGGGGCTGTGACCATGGCAACCATTGATCTGTCCACACCCACACCGGCACCCGCTGGCACTCTTGACGGACTGCCCCGGCGCCTGGCGCTGACCCTGCCCGAGTTGCACCTGCTGGCCGAGAAGGCCGGCGGCGCCCCGTTGCCGTTCGAGCTCACCGAACCCGAGCCGAAGCAGGGCAATGCCCTGGAGGACCGCCTCGGCAAGTCGCGCAGTTCGGTCGAGGACGAGACGTACGCCGCGGCGCTCGACTCCCTGCACGAGGCGGCCGATGCGCTGACCCGGCGTGGGCTCCTCGTCGACGGTGCCGCCGACACCGCGGTCGTCGGCGCGCTCGGGCTCCTGGCCACGCCGTCCGTGGCCGTCGACATCGACCTGAACATCGGCGGGGTCCGGGCCAAGGCCTGGCACCGCCAGCGCGGCACTGCCGTGGCCACCCTGGCCACCACCGACGGCATCGTCTTCGAGCTTGCCTGGTTCGAGGCCGCCCACTGGCCCGGCGAACTGGGCCGGGTCGCGGTGCTGCCCGAGGAGCAGGCCCAGTCCGGCGACCAGCACACCTCGCGGGTGCCCGGCATGGTCGACTTCCCCCGCGAGTTGCTCGATGCGGGGGTCGAAGCGGTGCGGTCCAACCGCACCGACCTGCTCCCCACGATCATCGCCCACCACGGCGGGGCGGCCATCGACGCCGACGGCCAGCCGCTGGGCGACCTCGAGGTGGCCTCCGTGATCCAGTCCCTCGTCTCCGAGACCGAGGGCCGGCTGCGCGTCCTGGTCGCCGACGTCTCGACCGAGGAGGTCCAGACCGTGGGTGTCCTCTCCTGGGTGCTGGTCGCCGATGGGTGGCGCTCCCTGCGCCCGCACCGCGACGACGACGTACACCGGGTCGAGGTGCGCGCCGTCCAGCCGTCCGACCTCGCCGCCGAACTCGGCCCCGTCCTCGCGGAGGTGACCCCGTGACCCCGTCCGACCAGCAGGCGTTGGAGCAACAGAACGCGGACAAGTACGACCAGCTGATGCGGCTGGCCGACTTCTTCGACTCGTCCGGAGACGAGATGCGCGAGCGCGCCTCGCTCGGCGCCGAGGTGCTGGCCGACGAGTCCGTCGCCGACTCCGCCGAACTGGCGCCGAAGACCTTCGCCGAGGCCGAGTCCGACATCCTGGCCGCCACCACCGGCAAGTCCGGCCTGATGGTGCGCTCGGTCGAACTGGACGCCGACGCCTTGGTGGTGCGGGCCACCGTGCTCACCTACCGCTGGATCGACGACCTGCAGATCGCGGCGTACAAGACGCTCGGCTCGATCGCCGCCCGCGCGGTGGGCTACCTGGCTCCCGAGGTGGAGCTGGGTGGCGCGATCTTCTCCGCCGGCCTGATCGAGACCGACGCACTGGACCGCGACGGGCTCGCCTCCTACCTCAACGAACTGGCCGAGCAGAACCCCGAGCTGATGGACCACTTCGTCAGCGGTGGCGGCGGCCTGGTCGAGGGCCTGCAGATGCGCGCGCTGCTGACCGCGGCGGTGCTGGGATCCGAGCAGGGTCCGACCGTCACCCGGGCCGGCCTGCGGGCGGTCGGCGCCGGCGACTTCACCGACGACTTCTCCGCAGCACTGCGCGACACTGCCGGCCCGATGGTCCACTCCCCTGCTGCGGCAGGCGAGGTCTCCACAGCCGCAGGCGATGGTGCGCCGCGCTCGCTCGAGGAACTGATGATCTCGCTGAGCCAGGTCGAGGGCGACCTGCTGGTGCAGCAACTGGCCGGCGGCCGCTACATCGGCTACCTGCCCGGCCGGACCACTCCCGGCGCCAGCGGCCTGCGCCTGGTCAGCACCGACCAGGGCGATCAGGTGGCCACCGTGGTGGCCGGACTGGAGTCAGCGATCGGCGACGAGCCCGGTGCCCGGGTGATGCTGGTCGGCCACGCCCAGGGCGGGCTCACCGCGGCCGGGATTGCCGCGCACGCCCACTCGGAGCGGTTCGTGATCGACCAGGTGATCACGGCGGGTGCCCCCGGCGCCCAGGTGGCGCGGGTGCCCGAGGGCACCAACGTGCTGGCCCTGGAGGACCGGGCCGACCCGGTCGCACTGCTCGGTTCGCTGATCAACGCATCCGTGCCGAACCGGCTCACCGTGGTCTTCGACGGCGGCGACCTGACCGGCCCAGCGGCGTACGTCGCAGGCGGGCGCGCCGCAGACGCTGCCACCCATCCCGATCTGCGCGCTGCGATCACCCGGATCACCGAGCTGGGCTACCTCGCCGGCTGAGCCCCGGTGGGCTCTCAGGCAGCAGCGTCAGGGCCCTTGGAGCCCTGCATGCTCTTGAGTGCCTGCATCGCGCCGCCCGCCTGGTAGAGCAGGAATCCGCCCACGCCCAGCACCACCAGGCCGATCACTCCGACGAAGAAGCCAAAGCCGAAGTGCCCGTCGGTGAGGCGCTGGATCACGAAGATCAGGCCGAAGAGGAGCGCGCCGGCAGTGACGGCGAGCGTGGCCAGGTCGGACTTGCCCTCGTCCAGCGGGAGAACCCCGGCGATCCGGGTGCCCTCAAGGACCAGGAGCGCGATCACCAGCAGCCACACGACGGGGCCGATCTCGTGCCAACCGTTGGCGGTGGCGCTGCCGAAGGGACCGAGGTCGACGCTGTACCACGGCAGGAAGCTGTTGATGAAGAGCACCGCTGCGGCTCCGAGGAGCAACTTGCGGGGCAGGGAGAGATTGCTGAGGTTCTGGCTGGCGGTCATGACACCTGACTCCTGAGAAGACGTTTTGTGATGAGGCTACGCCATCCAACCGGCCTCGCCTCACAACTCCCTCACAGAGGCATGATGCGGTGCCAGCCGGCACGCCGCCCGCCGGCTGCCGAGTCAGGCGCGCAGCAGGACCAACCGGGCATAGACGATCACCGTGGCCCGGTAGTCACTTCCATCGAAGTCACCGCAGGTCATCAGCACGAGCCGTGGCTCGCCGGCGATGCGATAGATGTCCGCAGCCATGGCGCCGAATTCCTCGACCGGGACGCTCTTCACGCGCTCCACGGCGAACTCCGCAACACCGTCCGAAGCCACGACGCGAATGGTGTCGCCGACGCGCAAGGCGTCCAGGTCGTCAAAGACGCCCTCGCCGAGCGAATAGGTGTGACCAACCAGGACGCCGGTACCTGATGCGCCGGGTTCTGTCCCTGGTGCCCACCAGCCCACTTCGTGGACCGACGTCGGCACCTCCTGGGATCCGTCTGCCTCGGTGCCCACTTCGATGATCGGCGCGTCGACGCCGATCGCCTCGATCTCGAGCCCGCGTGGCGTGCCCGCCGGAGAACGCGTCGGTGACCCGAAGCCGGCGTCGGGTGACGACGACACGGCACTGCTCTCCGACGGCGTGGCGCTGGCCGTGTCCGGTGCTGCACCACCACAGCCGACCAGGGTCAGGATCGACCCGGCTCCCGCGCAGACCAGCGCGAGCCGGGTCGAGAACGACTTCATCTCCTCTTGGGTCAGCGGCCGGCGGCAGGTGCGCGCGTCGGGTGCGTCGGCGTCGCCTCGTCCGTCTTCACCGGCTTCTCCTCCTTGACGACGCAGGGCTCCACGTCGACACGGCCGTCCTCGGTCCAGTTCTCACTGGCCCATTGGGTGGTGGCGACATAGCCGAGGGAGGTCAGCTCACCGGTGCTGATCGTGACTGACTCCTGATGGGCAACGTCGAAGGTCTCCCCGCCTGCGGTCACTGAGATCGTCGAGTCGGAGTTCACGCCAGTGAAGGTCACCGTGCCGCACGCATTCGATGTCACCTCCACGTTGGTTCCCGGATCGACCACCGTCGCACCACAGGGCTCCACCTCGACGGTTCCGCCGTGCTCTGCAGGGTCGTCGACATCGGCGAACGTTACCGACGCATTCCACTGCAGCGTCCCGGGCGCCACCGAGACGGTCTGACTGGACACGTCGTCCAGCGTGGAGGCGGGGAGGTCGAAGACGCCGGCCTCGCCGCTGCCATCGGTGTGGCTGACGTCGCTGACCAGGCCGGAGAAGTTGCTGGCCCCGGAGGTGAACGTGACTGTCTCGCAGGAGGTGGAGACTGCCTCGATCCGAGGTGCGGTCAGCACGGTGACCCGATCCATGTCCAGCACCGCGTCCGCGGCGTCGTACGCACCCACGGTGGCATACCGCTCACCCGATGGGGTCAGGGTGACATCGAGCGTGCCGGACTTGTTCGCATTGACCTCCATCAACTGGCTGGTGTTCAGGAGGGAGCCAGTCACCATGTGTCGATCGGCGGCATCGCTGACCTCCCAGGCAAAGGTGACGGTGTCACCCTCCACGGCGGCCATGGTGCCGGTCTGGCCGTTGACGGAGATGACCACGTCGTCCTCGGCCGCGCCAGCTGGATTGACCGGCGCCAACGCCAGCACTGCGGCCGCGGAGGCCAGCGCAACGGCGCGCGCAACTGCAGCGGGATGTACGGCGTACGACGATGGGCTGAGCAGTCGGAGATTCATGCAGCGGATGCTAGGCGCCAGCGCTCACAGGGCACTCACATCCGCACAGCGGTCGCGCGCCCAGCGGGCCTCAGCGGGCCTCAGCGGGCGAGATCGTGGACGAAGTCTCCGAGCTGGGTCAGGTTGCGGCACTCCACCATCGGGGCGATGGCGGCGTACTCCTTGGCGGCGCTGTCCCCGGTGCCCCAGTTGCGCTGGTGCTCCGGGTTGAGCCACCACGTCTGCTTGCACCCGTCGACCATGGTGCGGAACGTGTCCAGGTGGAGGTCGGAGTAGTTGGAGCGGCCGTCACCGAGCACCAGCAGGGACGTCTTCGGGCCGAGCGCATCGGCATGGTTCTCGACGAACTTGTCGAAGGCGCGCCCATAGTTGGTCCGCCCCCACAGCGCGGCGTGCGAGACGGACGCGGTCAGGTCGGCCATCACGTCGACCACGTCGGCGCCCGGCTTGAAGTGGTGGGTCACCTCGTGCACATGGTCGATGAAAGTGAACGCGCGGACCTTGGTGAACTGGTCGCGCAACGCGAAGACCAGCAGCAGGGTGAACTGGGCGAAGTTGGCCACCGAGCCGCTCACGTCGCAGAGCACCACCAGTTCGGTGCGGTGCGGCCGCTTCGGCTTGTGGTGGGTGGTGATCGGGACGCCGCCGGTGGAGATGGAAGCCCGCACGGTACGCCGGAAGTCGAGCGGCCCGCGCCGGCGTGCGTGGTGCTCCTGGGTCAGCCGGGTGGCCAGGCGCCGGGCCAGCGGCTGGATCTCGCGGCGCATCGCCTCCAGGTCGGTGCGCCGGGCGCTGAGGAAGGAGAGGTTGTCGATGGTGGGGCGCAGCGTGGTTTCGGCGACGCGTTGTGCGCCCTTCTCCTCGGCGATCCGGCGCAGCGCGTCGTCCTCGACCCGCTTGCGGAAGTCGTCGACGATCCGCCGTGCCCGGCGCCCGGCCGCGGCCTGGTCCATGCCCTGGGCGAGCAGGCCGGCGATGATCCGCTCGACCAGTTCGTCGGGGTCGGTCCGCTTGAGGGCCTGGTAGGCGCTGTACGCCGAGAGCCCGGGTGCTCGTCCCGGCATCGAGCCGAACGTCCCCACGGCCTCGATCGCGAGCCGGGCCAGTTGCTCGTCGTCGCCGGCCTGCATCGCCTCGGCCAGTCGGTCGCGGAAGTCGGCGAGCGCGGGCCCGGTGTCGTTGGGCTGCCCGTCCTGGGGGTTCTCGTCGTCACCGGTGTCCTCACCGGCCAGGGCGGTATGGCCGTTGCCGACCAGGGCCGGGAAGAAGAGGTCGAAGAGCGCGTCGAACTGGGGACGGTGCGCCTGGCGCTTGACCAGGGTCGCGGCGTACGCCGTGCGGAGCAGTTCCCGTTCGTCCCACGGCAGGGCGCCGATCGCCTCGGCAGCGTCGATGTCCTCGGCCAGCGAGACCGGGACGCCCGCCGAGCGCAGCGCCTCGACGAACGCGACGTGACGCTCGACCAGACCGCTCATCGGCTGCGCACCCGCCAGCTCGGGTGCAGGCGCCCGCTCGGGTGCAGATGCACCGTTGCGGCCCCTGATCGGGTGATTCCGGGGCCGATCGGGTGCACCTGCACCGCAACGTCCCGGCGGACGGCGGACCCACTCATCGCGGGCCGAGCCGGAGTTCCTTGACGGCGCGCTCGTGGTCGGAGACGTGCTTGAGCACGGCGCCGAGGGTGGCGCTGATCGCGGCCTGGTCCAGGTCCTTGATCTGCAGCGCGATCAGGGTCCGCGCCCAGTCGATCGACTCGGCGATCGAGGGTGCCTTCTTCAGTTCCAGCTCGCGCAGCCGGCTGATCACCTCGACCACCTGGCCGGCCAGCGCCTGGTCCAGGCCCGGTACCCGGGAGAGCAGGATCTCCTGCTCCCGCGCCGCGTCGGGATAGTCCAGGTGCAGGTAGAGGCAGCGCCGCTTGAGCGCCTCGGAGAGTTCGCGGGTCGCGTTCGAGGTGAGCACCACGAACGGGCGCCGGGTGGCAGTGACGGTGCCGAGCTCGGGGATGGTGACCTGGAAGTCGGAGAGCACTTCGAGGAGCAGGCCCTCGACCTCGACATCGGTCTTGTCGACCTCGTCGATGAGCAGCACGGTCGGCTCGTCGCGGCGGATCGCGGTCAGCAGCGGGCGGGAGAGCAGGAACTCGTCGGTGAAGATGTCGTCGTGCGTCTCCTCCCACGACTGGTCCGGCCCGGTGGCCTGGATCCGGAGGAGCTGCTTCTTGTAGTTCCACTCATAGAGCGCCCGCGCCTCGTCCAGGCCCTCATAGCACTGCAGGCGGACCAGTTCGGCCGACGCGGCCTGGGTGACGGCCTTGGCCAGTTCGGTCTTGCCGACCCCGGCGGGTCCCTCGATCAGCAGGGGCTTGCCCAGCGCTCCGGCCAGGTAGGCGGTGGTCGTGGTGGCGGCGTCGGCGAGGTAGCCGGTCTCCCCCAGGCGGGTGAGCGCGTCGGTCGGCGAGCTGAACCAGGTCGAGTCAGGGGTCACCCGGGTGAGCCTACTTCTCCCCGACCTGGCGGATCACGGTGGTCGGCCGAAGGGATGGCACCGGAAAACTTGCACCAGGTGACTGCGATCCGGTGCCATCATTCGCCGGCCGCGCGGTCAGCGTGACCTGCGCCATATCTCCTTCGTTGAACGCTTGTCGAATACAGCGATCCCGGAGGTCCCATGCGCCGCACCGACTCCCGCACTGCCGCCGTACGCCGTCGCCTCAGCGTCCTGGCCGCCACCGCGCTGGCCGCGACCCTGGCGCTGACCGCGCCTGCTACCACGGCGAGTGGCGACGAGGGGACGCCGGATCCGACCCAGCCCCAGGTCTCGAGCGCGTTCGTGCCGGATGCCGCCGAGGCGTCGGAAGAGCTCTACGACATCGTCACCGAGACCGACATCCCGATCACGATGCGCGACGGGCGCGTGCTGCGCGCCAACGTGCACCGGCCAGCGATCAAGGGGACCACGACGCCCGCACCCGGCGAGTTCCCGGTGATCCTGGTCCAGACGCCGTACGGCAAGTCGGTCGGCAACACCGGGCTCGGCGAGATGAACCCCTACCTGATCAAGCGAGGCTACATCGGCGTCATCGTCGACGTCGCCGGCACCGGCGGCTCCGAGGGGCAGTCGATGCTCTTCGGCACCTCCGAGGCGCTCGACGGCGCGGAGATGGTGCATTGGTCGGCCGAACTGGAGGGCAGCAACGGCAACGTCGGCCTGCTCGGTGGGTCCTACCTGGGCATCGACCAGGTCTTCACCGCAGCCGCAGTCGGGCCGGGCTCCCCGCTCAAGGCGATCTTCCCGATCGCGACGGCCTCCGACCCCTACCGCGACCTCTTCGTCGCCGGTGGCGTGGTCAACCTGGTCTCCAGCGTCGGCCTGATCGGCGGCTATTTCGGGCTGCGCACCTTCACCCCGTTCGCGGAGCGGATGAACGATCCGGCCGACGCGTTCCGGCTCGCCCTGGAGCACGGCCTGGCCGGGATCCCGTTCGAACTGACCACGGCGATCCACGCCCTGCTCGACACCGGCCGCGTCTACGACTCGGCGTACTGGCAGGAGCGGGCGCCGCAGAACGTGCTCGACCAGGTGGTCGCCAATGGCGTCCCCGCCTATCTGGTCGGCGGGCAGTACGACGTCTTCCAGCGCGGTGAGCCGCTGCTCTACAGCGGCCTGCAGAACGCGTGGGCCGGCAAGTCGGTGTGGGCGCCGATGGAGCCCGGCCAGCCGGTCACCCCGCGCTACCAGTTGCTGACCGGGCCGTGGGACCACGGCAACCAGGGCAGCACGGTGGACCTGAACGCGATCCAGCTGGCCTGGTTCGACCACTGGCTCAAGGGGATGGACACCGGTATCACCGACACCAGCACGCCGTTCCACGTCCAGGAGCCGGACGGCGCGACGTACAGCGTGCGCAACTATCCCGCCGAGACCGCGACGTACCAGCGGATCCACCTGCACCCCGGGCAGCAGCTCGCACCCGGTGCACCCGACGTCCCGACCGGGACCGAGAAGGTGACCTACCGTCCGATCGCGTTGTCGTGCCAGCGGGCGCTGGTGCAGTGGAGCGCCGGGCTGACCCGCGATCTCTACGCGAGCTGCCAGAACCACAACGGCATGACGAAGCCACAGCCCGGCGACGTCGCCTATGACTCCGGCGTGCTCACCGAGGACCTGCGCCTGGCCGGCCCGGTCGGACTGACCGTGCAGGCCACCTCGACCACGGCGCAGTCGCTCTTCGTGGTCACGCTGCAGTCGGTGGCGCCCGACGGCAAGGTCACCGACATCTCCGCCGGCGCCCTCCTCGGTACTGCTCGGGCGATTGACCCGGACCGCAGTTGGTCGGTCAACGGGGACGGGTTCGCCCTGCCCTACCACCCGCACACCGAGGAGGCCGAGGTCGCGGTGCCGCGCCGGGAGATGGCCCGCTATGACATCGAGATCCGGCCGGTCTTCGAGACCATCCCGGCCGGGCACCGGCTGCGACTGCTGATCCAGACCGGCGACACCCCGCACCTGCTCACCTCGCCGATGCGCCTCCTGGGCCTGCTCGGCGGCGTCTACCAGGTGCAGAACAACCAGGTGCACCAGTCCTGGCTGGAGTTGCCGGTGGCCGCCGGCGCCCTGCCTGCGGCACAGCCGGAGTCGCCGGTTGCCGCCGATCCGGCACAGGCACTGGTGGGGCTCCTCCAGGGCCTGTTGGGAGTGCTCCGGCTACCGTTCTGAGCCACGTCGTGTCGGAGCGTTCGACGCCTACTCGTCGCGCTTCATCACCTGGAGGGTGATCGCGGGCGGTCGCACCACCGCGTCGATGCTCAACGTCGAACTGTTTCCAGAGACCATCGATCCGGATACATCGACCTCGTAACCCGCTTCTCTCAAGACCCCGGCGTAATTGTCGGCGACATTGTCAGCATCCGGATCCACCACCAACATCAGGCGCCAGGTCGTTTCGGTGAGCTGGCTGGCCGAACTGATCCTGTCGTGTTCCGGCAGGGGTACCCCGTCGGGGAAACCATCGGGGAGGGCTGCACCGCCTTCGCTTCCGGTCGACCCCGAGTTGGTCTCGCCTCCATCTGGCTCGTTCGACGAAGACTGCGAATCGCCGCGGTGTGAGCGAATCCAGCGGCCAAGGCTTCCTCATGGTCCAGAACCGGAGCGGAGTCGTCGGCTTCGTCCTCGGTGTCGGTGTCGGGGCCCGTTCTGGACGAGGGGTCGTCCGATGACGTGGAAGTGCCCGCTGTGTTGGAGCTCTCGTCATCGTCAGAGCCACCGCACCCGGCCACCCCAAACACGAGGACAGCAGCCGTCAGCCAAGGTAAAGCCTGCTGCCGTAGGCCTCGCGGCGCTGTTGTCATGCGGTGCCTCGCTGTGGATCGTTGGAGAAATGACGAACACCGATCGGGGTGGTGCAGTGCCTGCCGGGGAGTCGAACCCCGGCGAAGACCGTCCAGGCGAGCCAGCGATTACGCTCGCTGGCGGCGCGTCCTTCCGGTCAGGACCATCAGTCCACCGATGCCCAAGAGCGCGACACCGAGGATGCCTGCGGTAGCGCCGGGGCCACCAGTGTTCGGCAGGGTATGGCCGGTGGTCTCGATCTGATCGCTGTCGTCACCGTCGGCGCCAGAGCTGGCCGGACATGCTTGGTTGGTGTCCGGCGCGTAGCCGTATTCGCGGAGCATGGGGTCGAGGTTGCCGCTGGGGTCGGAGAACACGTAGCCGTCATTGGCCTCGGCGGTCAGCAGACCATCAGCGTTGACCTTCCAGGTGAAGCCGACCGGAACGTCCGCACCCGTGGGCAGCACCCACGTGGCGTTGTCCGGACCACAGGGGTCATCGACCGGAAGATCGCCATTGGGTGCATCAATGACCCTCGGCGCGGGCGCATCGCAGTCCGGGTCATCGAGGGTGATCTCCAAGGTGGCGTAGATGTGATCACCAGATGCATCGACCCAATCACTGGCCGGATCGACGTAGATGGCGTGATCGTCGTCGGCCGGGACGGCCTCGATGGTGACCGTCTCGCCGGGAGCCACGTCACCGACGATGGTGTACGTGATGCCCTCGGTGTCCGGCAGGGTGATCTGCGGGTAGACGACATCGCCGTTCATGCAGGTGGTCTGCACGACCGCAGGGTCCTCCGGCACGGCCTGGGCAAACGAGATCCGCTGGCTGATCGTGCCGGAGAACGTGGCGTCGGTGACCGTGCCGATCGCCACCGATGTGCTCCAGGCCAGGCTCTTGTTGCCTCTGGCCGCGAACGTCCACGCATTGGTGGCCGAGTCGTAGCTGAACCCGGAATCCGTTGAGGTCACCGGCACCGCATCGCCGGCCACGTCAGCCACCGGATTCGTGGTGGTGGCACCGAGTTCGGTTGTCGGGACGCTGGCCGACTGGTCTTCTACACGCAGATTCGTCAGGTTCGTCATCCCGGCCAGTGGTGAGATGTTCGTGATGCCATTATTTTGCAGCCACAGGTTGGTCAAACTCGTCAGACTCGACAGCACGGAAATGTCGGTGATGACGTTGGCTTCCGCATGCAGATATCTCAGGTTGCTCAGGCCTGCCACAGGTGAGAGATCAGCGATGTTGTTGTTGCCGACCAAGAGGAAGTTCAGATTCTGAAGGCCGGACAACACCGAGATATCGGTGATGCTGTTGTTGGTCAAATACAGGCTAGTCAGGTCTGTGAGGCCCGACAGGGGCGAGATATCGGTGACGCTATTGCTGTTCAAGTACAACACTGTCAGGCCTGTCAGGCCCGACAAGGGCGAGATATCGGTGACGCTATTGCTGATCAAATACAACACTGCCAGGTCCGCGAGGCCCGACAAGGGCGAAATATCGGAGACGCTGTTGTTGAAGAGCCGCACCTCTGTCAGGTTGGACATGGTTTCCAGCCCGGTGATATCGGTGATGCCCATGGTCGGACAGTCCACTTCGGTGATGCCAGCGGCCTGAGCCTCGGTGATCGGGTCACTGGCTCCCTGCCCGAGGTCCGCATTGATGCAGGCACGCAGGTTGTCGTCCGGCATGGTGATCGGATCGGCCGGGCCCGCTGTGGCTGGTAGCGCCATCGCCAGGCCGCTGCCGAGCATGAGCGCCGATGCCGCCACGAGTCCCATGATGCGACGGGGTCCGCGAGCGGCCGGCCGCCGGCGTGCTCCTGATTGGCTTGGCTCATGCGGCTTGGCTGCTGCTGTTCGGTGCTTCACGGAGTGTCCTTCACATCGTTGGGGAGCGGCGACAACCTCTGAGGCCACTGACTGGTCACTAGGCGGACTGTGCACGTCACACCCGCGCTACTTCCTAAGCGATGCCGCTCACATGCCGCTCACATGATGCGAGGGCAGTTTGTGACGACAGGGTGAAGAAGCTTGCGCTCCGACGGAGCGCTGCTTCAGCGGCGCAACTCCATGTAGTCCTCGGTGGTGGCGACCTTGCCGTCCCCGTCGACGTCCCGGCCCTGGTGCAGCTCCTCCTCCACCACGGTGAGCTGCCGGGCACACTCGGGCATCGAGAACGAGCCGATGATGCCGGCCACCACCGCTTCGTCGAGTTTCTTCGCCTCCTTGGTGGGCTCGATGGTCACGACCATGGACGCGGGATAGACACTGCCGTCGAGCCAGCGGCCATAGATGTTCGCCGTCCGGATCCTGGCCTTGTATTCGTCGACCTTGAGCAGGTCCGGAGCCTGTTCGTGGTGCGCCACCAGCACCGTCACCAGCTGGCCGTCCAGCGAGACCGTGGCGAACTCCTCGTAGACGACGGTCCCGGTGACGTCGCCGACCCGGTAGTCGTAGTCGAAGGTGGTCCAGACTTCTCCCTGACCGTCACTGATCTGTCCATCCGGCAGGATCGTGTCGCCGTGGAGGTCGACGCTCGCACGGTCACTGCCGGTCCCGAATCGGACCGTGGTGCCTTCGCTGAGCGGCGAGGAAGATCCACCGGTCCTGCCCGCGGCTTCCCAGTCGTCGGGCACCGCGAAGGCAAGCCAGGCCCGGTACTCGTTCGCCTGGGCCTCCGCATCGCAGATCGCCGGGATCGTGTGGAAGCCGTCGGGCTCTACCGAGGTCTCGGGCAGGAGGAACTCGATCGGCTTGAACTCACCGCCATCCGGTTGGTCCTCCCCCGCCGGTTCCGCATCCTGCTCGTCCAGCGACTGGGCGCCACGCAATGCCTCCTCCAACGCATCCTCGTCGACGCCCAGCGGATCGTCGGGACCGTCCGATCCGCAACCACCGAGCAGGGCCACACAGAGCAGGGTTGCCGCGGTGTGGGCAAGAGCAGAGCGCTTCATGGGGCAAGTTCCTCCTCTTCGCGCGACGTACGCGATGGACGCAATGGTGAGCAACGACCGTGACAGGCTCCGCTCACGCCGCGCTCACATGCGGTGCCGCCCGCGACCCGCGCTGAGAACCGGAGTCTCGACCGGGAACCGAAGGAGCGCAGCGGGGGGCTCCTCCCGCAGGATCTTCAGGTGCAGTGCGCGAAGCTCACCGCTCGGCTCAACCCCCAGCCTGTCCACGAACACTTCACGGGCGCGCGAGAAGGCATCCAGCGCCTGCGGCGCCTTGCCCGTGGCATAGAGGGCAGTGAGCAACTGGCTCCAGTGGCGTTCCAGGAGTGGCTGCTCGCCGACCAGCACGTGGAGCTCGTCGACGACCGCACTCGCCCGCCCCATGGCAAGGTCCAGATCGACACGATCCGACAATGCCGCCTGGCGTAGCCGCGCCAAGCGCGCGGATTCGAGCTGAAGCGCGACGATCTCGTGCAGGCCCTCGAAGGCATCGCCGCGCCACAGGCCCAGCGCCTCGCGCAAACACTCTGCCGACTCGGCGCGAGCGCCCTCTGCGAGCAACCAACCGGCCTGCTCGCAGAGGTCTTCGAACCGGGTGGCATCGGTGTGGAACGTCGCCGGGTCGACGCGGTATCCATGGTCGAGGAAATCGATCTCGACCCCCGGGGCAGAGCGCAGCCTGGAGACCTGCGCCTGGAGTGCATGGCCCGGGTTCCGGGGCGCCGTTGCGGGCCACAGTTCTGCGATCAACTGCTTCGCCGGCACCTCGCGTCCCTGGGCGAGGACCAGCAACGCCAGGAGCGCCCGTTGCTTGTCGCCGCGCACCCGTTGGCCCTGCCCGTCCAACGTGGCTCGCATGGACCCCAGCACGAACACGTCCAGCACCACACGGTCCTCTCACCCGACTCATCGCACCGTAACAACGTTCGCAGGGGGGTTTCCGGGTTTTGCGGAAACTGGCAGGGCAGCTGACGGACTCAGTAGTCCAGGACCTGGACGGTGATCGTCGGCGGGCGCACCACCAGGTCGACTCGCCAGTCGCTGTTGGTTGCCTGCAGGTTGCTGCTGGTTCCCTCGTTCGTCACGGTGAATCCAGCATCCTCATAGAGCGTGGTGTATTCCGCCTTCAACGCTTCCGCATCGGCGTCGAGTGGCACCGCCACCATCAGCCGCCAACCAACGTCGCCGACAGCGGAGCCGTTCCTGAGCTCACCGGCGGGGACCGGCACATCCTCAGGGAATCCGCTGGGCAGGTTTCGCGCACCAGGATCGCCGGCGTTCTTGAAATCGGAGTTCGCGGCACCGCCGTTGCCCTGTTCACCTCCGCCCTCCGAGCCGCAGGCTGCCAGGGCAAAGGACAGGGCCATGGAGAGGGCTGCGACGGCAACTCCAGTCAGTTTCGGGCTCATGATTCCTCCGGGTGGTCGGGTCCTGACAACTCCAGCAGGCGCCACTCACACGCCACTCACATCGTCGACTCGGACCAGGTGCGCGACGGCATGTGAGCATGGCGTGAGCGGCGCCAACTACGATCCCGGTTCTGAGCCTGGCGGACCAGGAGGAGGGACGAGGAGATGGCACCACGACGATTCCTTCTGCGCGCCCGCAGAGGCGTGCTGGGGCTGGTCCTCGCCACGGCCATGCTCGCTGCCTGCGGGAGCGAGGATCCCGAGGCCACGCACGAGGAGCAGACCCCCTGCATGGTCGAGGGTTTCCCGTGTGACCTGAACGACGTACCACAGGAGGTCTTCGACGCCACCCATGAGCTCGGCGCCGAGGCCGAGGCCCTGTTCGTCGAGGACGAGGGTGACACCACCCGGATGGTGCAGCTGCTGCGCGACGACGAGCGCGTGCTCGCCCTCGACGAGTTGGAGGGCGAGGTCATCTTCCGCCTCGACGGCGGCCGACCCCACCACCTCTACACGAAGCCCACCTACTACGTGGGCACCGATGACCTGGACCTCGAGCTCCCGCCGGCACCGCCGGAGCCCCCGGCCAGCGAGCCCGACGGTGCAGCCTTCGAGGGTGCATCGTTCGAGCAGGCGCCGGGCGGGACCGGCTCGATCCACGTCACCCCGATCGCCTACCAACCCGCCGGGACCCCGGCCCAGGGCCATGACATCGGGCAGCCGCGGCGTGCGCTCCTGCTCGAGCCCCTCGGCCCGATGGCTGGTGAGGCCAGCGGCAAGGACTATGCGCGCCAGTTGGACCAGGAGTCGACGAAGCTGGGCGAGGTCACCTACATCGACGGCCGCGCCGGGGCCGACGTCGGCTTCTACGAAGCGCTCATGGACCTGGGTTCCTACCAGGTCATCCACATCTCCACCCACGGGACACCCGATGGCTTCGCCGGCCCCCGGCTCAAGCACCTGATCGACATGCCCAGCACCCTCCACAAGGCCACGATGGATGACCTGGTCGACATCCCACAGGGCGTCGACACCGGGCGGGAGCTCACCTGGAGCATGCTCGACTATCCCCTCCAGCAGAGGAACCGTTCGAACCCGGACGAGCTGGTCTCGATCGTCACGGCGGAGTTCTGGCAGATCAACTACCCGGCCGGCCTGCGTGGCACCGTCTTCCTTGCCGACTGGTGCAAGTCCTCGGAGAAGCCATACACGGGCCGGACGATTGCCGGCTCCGGCAGCGCCTACCTCGGGTGGGACGAGAACGTCGAGGTCAGGCACGCGGCCTTCACTGCCTCGTGGTTCTGGCGCTTCATGAGCCAGGGCGTCGACGTGGGCACGGCCATGCATGCGCTGGAGATGGACGGCTACACCACCTTCCGCGGCGGGAACGTCGAGAACGGCGGCGTCAACCTGGTCAACCAGGCGCACTTCACCTGGGTCGGGGCCGACCTGCGGATCCTGGACGCCGTCACCAGCTTCGTCGATGCACAGACCCGGATCGCGACCGGCACCAAGTTGGACTGGACCGGCACCATCGGCGACGGCGAGGAGGACATCCTGGACAAGCTGCGCCTGGAGGTCATCGGCGTCGCAACCGGCAAGGAGGGCGAGGCCGAACTCACCGTCTTCCTGGACAAGAAGAAGTTCCCCGAGACCTTCACGCTCAGCCAGGCAGTGATGCAGCCGAGCGACCACGAGGACTGGGCCACCTGGATCCTCGAACTCACCGACGTGGAGCTTCCCTTCGACGTGACCCGGGAGATCCTCGAGAAGGAAATGCCGTGGGAGGTCCGGGTCTCCGACGGCAGTGGTGGCTACGGCGCCCACTCCGTGCGCAAGGTCCAACTGCGCAGTGTCGAGGTCGAGGCGACCCATCCGCAGGCCTTGTCCCGCCTGGCCAACGGCGAGATCGTCCACATCGACGGCACCGAGGGTGACGGCAAGCCGGACCGTGCGCCGATCGTGCTCACGGTGCACGGCGTGGATCCCGACGAGGTGGACCGCTATGCGGTCCGCGCCCGGATCAGTGGTGGCACGCTCTCGGGCATCTGGGAGCACCAGTGGAGGTTGGACGATTTCGAGGACCTGGGCGGGGTCGACCGCCTGCGGTTCCCCGTGCAACTCGACCACGACCTGACCGATGACAACAACGACCTCACCATCGACGTCCGTCTGCTCCGCGACGGCGTCGAGGTCTCCGAGCACGCTCCCACGATCCAGCTCGAGGGCCGCAAGGCCTCCGGCTGCTCGATCGATCTCACCTGGAGTGGCTCGGCACAGGACTATCTCGGGAGTGAACCGTCCGTGGGGTCCACCGTGCCGCCGATGTCAGAGGAGAACACCGGAGCGCCCTTCGAACACAAGTTCGAGGCGGGCAGCACCTACGGCCGTGACCAGCGCGAGGGTGAGCTGAGCATGCTTCTCTACTACACCTCCGACACCAGGATCGCGCTGGTCGTCAACGCCCTGGAGACCTATGGGACCCCGCCACCCAACGCTCCTGCCTACACCCTCGACATCAGCTTCAACGACGAGATCTCCGGCGGAGCGACCGGCACCTTCACCCTGCCGCTGGTCGACGAGGACCGGGGCATCCTCACCAGCGGGATGCAACTGTGGATCCCCGACGTCGCGCCGGCATACAAGGGCGCGGCGACGGTGACGATCACCGAGAATGGCTCCACCGGCGAGGAGCGGGGCATTGCCAGCGACTATTCCACCGCAGGGTTCCTGAGTGGCACGTTCGAGGCCACGTTGAGCAACAAGAACGGTGACCAGGTGAGCGTCACCGGCGGCTTCAAATACTCACGTCAGGAGTGCTCCTGATCCGGTGATGCAGCCTCATGTGAGCCCCATGTGAGCGGGGTGTGGTGAGATGAATGGTTCCGCCGCCACCTGATCGAAGGAAGCCCCATGCAGACATCGCGTCTCGCTCGCCTGGTCCCTGCCTGCGTCTTGATCATCTCTGTTTCTGTCCTGGCCGGGTGTGACGACGACTCGACGGATCCGCCTGGGGAGTCCAACGGGCAATCCGGGCAGGTCGCGCCCGGCGAGGCTCCGGACGACACCGACCCGGGCGCGGAGGCGTCCGCCGACCCGACCGACGCTGACATGGACCCCCCGTCCCCGGCTGAGGACGGGGACGCACTCGTCCAGAAGGCCTTCGCGGGCGATCTGACCATCCGGTGCACCTTCGAACAGGAAGGCCACCACGGCGTCGCCTATGTCACAGGCGATGCCCATCTGCGGATGGAGGTCGACGCCCCCGAGGGCACCATGCACATGCTCAAGCTCGACCGGGAGAGCTACATCTGGGGCGGCGGCATGCCGATGGGCATCAAGTTCGACGGGGAAGCACTCAACGAGTCCTTCGCCGCACAGTTCGATCAGTTCACCCCCGAGGCGTTCGAGCAACATGCCGTGGGGGACAACGTGTCGTGTGAGGAATACACCGGTGACGACTCGGTCTTCGCCGTGCCGAGCGACGTCACCTTCCAGTCGATGGGCGGGTGATCCTCGAGCACCGGGTGACGATCGACTCGTAGAAAGCGGATGGTTCCATGATGCGCGCCCAGATCCTTGGGCCCCTCGGCCTCCGGGTCGCGGGGAAGCAGCTCAAGCTCGGAGGCATCAAGCAGCGGGTCCTGCTCGCCACCCTGATCCTCGCCGAAGGACAGGCCGTCTCGGTCGCCCGCCTGCAGGAGGCGATGTGGGGCGGCTCAAGCCCCGACCGCGACCACGGACACGCATTGCAGGCACACGTTTCACGGCTGCGTTCCATGCTCCCCGTGCCGATCGAACTGGGGCCGGGTGGCTATCGCATCGACACCAGCGAGTTCGACCTCGACGCGGTGCAGTTCAGTGAACTCGTCGCCTCCGGCAGGGCACGCCTCGATCAGGACGACCCCGGACAAGCGTTGAAGATGTTCGACGAAGCGCTGGACCTGTGGCGTGGCCCGGCCCTTGCCGACCTGGCCCACGTGCTCGCGCTCCAACCGAGCGTGGTGCGACTCGAGGAGTTGCGGCAACGGGCCACGACGGACCGGGTGACGGCGTTGCTGCGCCTGGGGCGTCCCGGCGATGTCATCCCCGGTCTCTATGCACGGCTCGAGGAGTTCCCGCTGGAGGAGCACACCTGGCACCAACTGATCAGCTCGCTGCAGCAGTCCGACCGGCTCAGCGAAGCCATGGCCTGCTATCACCGAGCCAGGGACACCTTTGTCGAGGAACTGGGCAGCGAACCCGGACCGGCCCTGACCGCGCTCCACCAACGGCTGCTCCGGGCGACCACCCTGACCGCGACCGCCCCCGAAGAGGTCAGCCTTGCTCCGGCGATCGGTCGTTTCCTGAGCACCCCCATCACCGGGCGCGACCGCGAACTGGCACTGATCCGGCAAGCCTGTGCGACCGCGGACGACGGCCTCCACCTGGTGACGATCACCGGCGAGCCCGGCATCGGGAAGACCCGGCTCGCCGCAGAGTTCGCCGACGAGCGCGTCCGCGGCGGGAGCCCGGTGCTCTTCGGGCGCTGCGACGAGTTCATGACCGTCCCCTACCAGCCGTTCGCGGAGATGATCCGTGCCCATGTCGAGGGCCTGACAGGAACGCCCCTGGCGCGGGCGCTGGGTCCCTATCCGGCCGAGCTCGCGCGGATCGTGCCTGACCTGGCGGAGCGCCTGCCGGCGGGTCTCTCTGCCCCGTTGCGCTCCGACCCGCAGACCGAGCTGTATCGCACCTTCGACGCTGTTGCTGGTTGGCTGGCAGTTGCCAGCAGGACCGCGCCACTCACCCTGCTCCTCGACGACCTGCAGTGGGCGGACCGACCGACGGTCCTGCTGGTGCGCCACCTGACCCACAGTCCTCGCCGGATGCGCACTCTCCTGCTGGCCACGTTGCGCGATCGGGAGCACCTGCAGTCCGGGTCCACCAGTGACCTGCTGGGTCACCTTGTCCAGCAGTCCGGCGCAGTGAGCACGGTGTCGGTCAGTCGCCTCAGGGAGGCGGATGTCGCTTCCCTGGTCGATCTGCAGGGGCTCGGGAGTCCCGCCGCTGCACGTGACCGTTCCGACCTCGTCGCCTGGCTGACGACGGCTTCCGGGGGAAACCCGCTCTTCGTCGTCGAGCTCATCCGCAACATCATCGAGGACGGGATCGACACGACGGCCCCGGGGTTGGGCCGCTTGCCCGTCGGCGTACGCGAAGTGATCCGGGGCAGGCTGGCCCGCCTGCCCGACGGCGTACGCCCCCTCATCGAGATTGCCTCGGTGCAGGGAGCCACCTTCGACGTTCACCTGCTGGCCGATGCCTCCCGCAGGAGTCCGGCAGACATCGAATCCGGGCTCGCGGCCGCGGAAGCGGCCTGGCTGATCAAGCCCACCAACGACTCCGGCGCGCAATGGGCGTTCTCCCACGACGTGGTCCGGTCGGCGCTGTACGACGAGATCCCACCCCTGCGACGTGGTCTCCTGCACCATCGGATCGCCGAAGCCCTGGAGGCCCGCCTCGACTCGCCCGGACTCGCCGACGCCACCCAGCTCGCCCACCACTTCACCCTGTCGATCTCTTCGACACCGGATGGCGAAGGCCCGGAGCGGGCTATCCGCTACCTGCGCAGCGCCGGCGACAAGGCCATGGAGCAGCAGGCCCCCGCGGTTGCCGCGGATCACTACCAGGACGCGCTCGAACTGCTGCCGGGGAGTTCCCCGGTCGCCGATCAGTGCGAACTGATGATCGCGCTGGGCACCGCGTTGTTCCGCAGCGGCAACCCCGGCTTCCGGGAAGTCCTGCTCAAGGCCGGTCGCCTCGCCCTGCGCGATGGCGACCCGCACCACCTGGCTGCAGCAGCAGTCGCCAACAGCCGGGGATGGTGGTCGAGCACGGCGGCCGTGGACCATGAACGGATCGCGATCATCGAGGCAGCGATGGACCGTTGCGATCCCGACGACGCCCATCTGCGCTGCCAGCTCCTGGCCTCGTGGGCGCTGGAGAACGTCCGTGACCCGGCTCAACGAAGCGAGGTGGCCCGGCGCGCCTCGGCAGCGCTCGAGCTCGCCGAGCAGCTCGGGGACGAAGAACTCCTCGGCTTCACGCTCTCCCACTGCTATGCGGTCACCTACGCGACCTTCAGCGACCCCCGCGCGTGTGTGGACCTCAGTGAGCGCATCTTCCGCCTCTCCCGCAGGCGGGCCGATCCTGGCCTGCGGCTCAACGCGACCATCGGCCTGGCCCAGGCGACGGCCACCCTCGGCGAGTTCACCGTCTCCGACCAGGCGCTGGACCAGGCCCTCGAGCTCGGCGAGAAGCTGCACCAGCCCGCCCGGTTGTGGATGGCGCGCACCTGGCACGCCATGCGGCTGGCCACCCGCGGACGGATCGAGGAGGCAGAGGCCGAGGCGATCGCGGCGTACGAGCTGGGGACCGAGACGGGCCAACCGGATGCCTTCACCTGGTTTGCCGGCCAGCTCTTCACCTTCCGTCTGCTGGACGGCCGGTTGCCCGAGCTGTTCGACGAGATCGAGGAGCAGGCCCACAGCCAGGCCAGCGGCATTCCGTCGTGGCAGGCGGCCTATGCGCTGGCGCTGACCACGGTCGGGCGCCATGACGATGCGGCGAAGATCCTGGATAACTTCGTCGCTCGGGACTTCGCGCAGTTGCCGCTGGACATGCTCTGGTTGCACGCGATGGCCTACCTGAGCATGGTCAGCGAGGCGCTCGGGGACACGGTCGCGGCGCGGGCCATCTATGCCGCGCTGCTCCCGCACCGTGGCCTGATCGCGCACAACGGCACCATCAATGCCGGACCGGTTGACCTCTACCTCGGCCTGCTCGCCCGCATGCTCGGTGATGAGGAGCATGCTGCCGAGCACCTCGAGGCTGCGGAGGAAGCCTGCCTGCGGATGGAGGCACCGCACTGGCTGGAGCGGGTGCGACTCGGTCGGGGCCGGGAGCCGGGGATGTGAGTGTTCCGTGAGCCAGTCCTGCTTCCATGAGGCCATCATCCGAAGGCAGGACCGAGCCAGGAGCATCCACCATGTTGAGCAGCGACCTGCTCCGTGAGCATTCGCAGGGGATCGACGCAGGGGGCCTGATGGTCCGGCAGACCCCGAGGATGCTCAGGGCGAGCATCGGCCCGGGTGAACTGCTTGCTCGTCCGGGGACGATCGTGGCCCTTCAGGGCAGTGTCACTGTCGAGCACGAAGCCCTGGGCCTGATCCGGATCTCCGGCCACGGCACTGCCTACCTCGCCGAGGACGCCTCCGAGGTCCACCTCATCGACATCCTGGACGATCGACTGTGCGTGAGTGCGCCACGCATCCTGGCCCTCACTGACACCCTCTCGTGGGACGTGGAACCGACCTGCACGAGTCCCGTCATTTCGGATCGACCGCTCACCATGATCCTGTCCGGCACGGGACAGGTGGCCGTCCAGTCCCGTGGGACCCCGGTCCATCTCCAGTGCGACGACGGACCTGTCCTCGCGGCCCCGAAGGCGGTGGTGTGCTGGTCCGCCGACCTGATTGTTTCCCTCTGCCCTGCGCCACTGGGCTCGCCCGATCCCGGCGCAGGCGGCCACCTGGTCTTCAGCGGCAGTGGTGGCGTCCTGGTGCAGCCCGCCGAGGTGGACGGCCGGATCCGCAGGGGCCTGTGAAGGCACCACCGCCGGGCGGCTACCGTGCTGAGCCATGTCGTACTTCGAGCGGACCGGACCGGATGCGTTCCTCGCCACCGAGCACACCTCCGGCGCCTGGAACATCTCCGAGCAGCACATCGCCCCGGCGCTGGGCCTGCTCACCCACTTGGTCGAGACCGACCGCAGCCACACCGGGCTGGCGATCACCCGGCTCAGTTTCGACATCCTCGGCACGGTGCCGGTGGGTCCGGTGACCACGGCTGTCGAGGTGGTGCGGCCCGGGCGCACCATCGAACTGATCGAGGCCCGGATGGCCTACGACGGACGCGACGTACTCCGGTTGCGGGCGTGGCTCAGCGAGCCCGGTGACACGTCCGCGATTGCTGCGACGCCGCTGCCGTCGATCCCGGGGCCCGAGGCGATGCAGGAGTGGCCCGCCCGCGACGTGTGGCGTGGCGGCTTCATCGCCACCTCCGAGGTACGCCGTGACCAGGAGGAGCCGGGACGGGCCAGGTTCTGGGTGCGCAGCGACGTACCACTGCTCCCCCATGACCCCGGCGAGCCAGTGGGGCCGGTGGCCCGGGCGATGCGCCTGGTCGACATCGCCAACGGGATGACGGTGCGTGCCGATCCGCGTGAGGTGCTCTTCCCCAACCTGGACCTGACCGCGCACCTGTTCGCGACCCCGCAGGGCGAATGGGTCGGCTTCGACACCTCGGTCTCCTTCGGCGCCAGCGGGGCGGGCCTGACCAGCACCGTGCTGCACGACGAGACCGGTCCGATCGGGACCCTGGCCCAGTCGCTGGTGGTCCGGCCCCGCTGAGACCGCGAGAATCCTCCGGAAACTTACGCCGATTCGAGTGACACGGCGGGCGAGCGGGCCTAGGTTTCTCCCAGCCGACATGGCGTCGGCACCTTGGAACCGGAAGGATTTCGGCAATGTCCCGATCCTCCGTGCGCAGCCGCTGCCTTGCCGCTGCCACCGTCTTCTGCCTCACCTTCTCGCTGACCGCCTGCAACGACGACGACCCGGTGACACCCACGGGTGGCGGCTCGGACGGCCCGGTCGAGCCGGCTGAACCAGCCGACGATCCCGCCGAGCCGGGCGTGGAAGGACCTGCCTCGGATGAGCCCAGCGCCAAGGGCTGGACCCCGGGCATGGCGATCGAGGTGCAGGTCTGGGGCAGCTGGGAGCCGGCCACCTTTCTCGGCATCGAGGGAGAGCTGTATCGGGTGCAGCTCGCCGACGGGACCGCGTCGCTGGAGGCCGACATCCACGTCCGGGACCTCGACGGCAATCCTCCTCCGACACCGTTGGGCGGAACCGGCGCCACTGGTGGAGGCGACCTGGCCGACGGCGAGTGGATCTGCTGGTCCTCCGGCGTCGCCGGTGGCACCCAGGCCGGTGCCATGCCGGACGGCAACTTCACCTATGCCGGCTCGCTGTTCATCTCCGGGGACTCCTTCGGCAGCGGCGGGACGATCACCGTGGACGCCGACGGCACCGCCCACCTGAGTGGTGGCGGCTATGACTCCCTCACCTGGGCCCAGGTGGTGATCGAGGGGGACGGCGAGACCGCGCTCTATCTCGGGTTCCCCGAGGACACCCAGCGCTGCACGCACGAGTGAGCCTGCTCAGCGATTCCCCGATCCGCCACCTTGGGCGCACCTGACCGTCTTGGATGCCGGGGGTCGTTGATCGAACGCACCCGTGAGGCGGCAGGGCAAGCCGGCCGCGGGTCGCACGCTAGGTGGACAGATGCACGGCAGGCAGCACCGGCGGGATCTCCCGACCGTCAGCGAGCCGGTTCCGTTGCCGTGGTGGTCCGGTGCTGGTGGTCATCGCGGTGATCACTTTCCTGTCCGTCGCGCTGGTCGCCAGGACAGGGGCAGAGGCGCCGGCGGAGTCGCCACCGGGGATCGCCGGCCCTGCCCTGCGCGACGCCGAGATCGACGTCGAGGGGTTGCCGAAGGAGGAATGCCGCGCCGCCGGGCACCTGTGGGTCAGCGAGGCATGCATGTCTCGCGCCGAGGCCGACGAGATCCGGTTCCAGATCAGGCGCGAGTCAAGGGAGGTGCAACGTCTGGAGGCGATGGGCTGGGAGCCCTACTGGACCGCTGACTTCCCCGAAGGGCTCTACAGCAAGGACTACCCCGAGGAGGAGCCCCCAAGAGCTCATCGATGCCCACTGTTGGGACACCTGCTTCCTGTTCCCGGTCCGGGCCGACAGGTTCACCTCGTGCCCGGACGGCCTCACCCTCGGCGGCGACATCATCGAAGACGGGGTCACCGTGGCTTTCCGAGACCACCGTCGAGACCATGCCGTCTGACTCCGAGGCGATGGTTGGTGCTCGAGTCCCCCGTGCCGCTGGATCTCGCCGCCGATCCCACCTTCCTGGTGACGACAATCAGTTGCACGACGCGGCTGTCATGATCGCGACGGCGTACGTCGCATAGCTGCGCGCCACGTGCGCGGGGGTGATCGGTCCGTCGGTGCGGAACCACGATGGCAGGGAGGTGCACATGGTGGCGATCGCCCGGCATGCGGTGCGCGGCTCGGGGGTGATGAAGTCGCCGTCGGCGATGGCCAACTCGGCCTGCTCGTCGAGCATGTGCTGCACCTCGGCGCGCTGGTGCGTGGAGCGGGCCAGGTTCTTGCCGGTCAGGCCACGCATCTCGCTGAACTGAATGTCGGTGGTCGAGCCGATCCTCACGGCCGTGTCCCAGGTCAGGCTCTGCTGCCCCTGGTCGCGAACGCTCATGCATCGGTGGTCAGAAGGTAACGCCGCGGATGCGGTGAGGCTGTGTCAGCCGTCCACGGAAATCGCTCTGACCTCGAGATACTCCTCGATGCCTTCACCCCCTCCCTCGCGGCCCAGCCCAGACTGTTTGACCCCTCCGAACGGGGCCGAAGCGTGAGAGACCAAGCCGCGATTGACTCCGACCAGGCCCACCTCAAGCCGTTCCGAGAGGTGCAGCGCAGTGCGCTGGTCTTGAGTCATCACATAACTGGCCAAGCCGTAAGGCGTTGAGTTGGCCAAGGTCAGCGCTTCCTCCACCGACCCAAAGGTGATCACGGGGGCCACCGGCCCGAACACTTCCTCGTGCATGAGGGTGCTTTCAGCGGACACGCCATCGACCACCGTCGGCGGGAAGAAGCGACTGGGCTCCTCAGGGTCCCACCTCCTCTTAGTCGTCACTTGGGCCCCGTTCTCCACGGACTGCGAAACCAGTGCGTGCACACGGGTCGCCTCTCGCAGGGAGATCAGCGGACCCAACTGCGCATCAGCATGGATCGCCGGCCCCATCACCACAGCGTCCATGGCGTCGGAAAATCGCTCCACGAACTCCTCGTGCCGCGAGGAGTGCACCAAAAAGCGGTTGGCCGCGGTGCATGCCTGCCCGGAGTTGCGTAGCTTTGCTGTCATCGCACTAGCCACCGCCACCGTCATGTCAGCATCCTGCATGACCAAGAACGGGGCATTGCCGCCCAACTCCAGCGACACTCTCAGGATCTGCTCCGACGCCTGCTCCATCAGACCACGCCCCACACTGGTCGAGCCCGTGAAAGTGACCTTGCGCAGCCGCCCATCTCGCATCAACGGCCCCACGAGAGCTGCCGCATGCTTGGTCGGCAGCACGCTAAGAACTCCGGGCGGAAGCCCCGACTCGATCAGGAGATCCGCGAGAGCCAACGCACTGAGTGGCGTCTCCGCGGCGGGCTTGACCACGGCAGTGCACCCAGCGGCGATAGCCGGAGCCACCTTGCGGGCGATCATGGCCAAGGGGAAATTCCAAGGCGTGATCATGAGGGTTGGGCCGACCGGGCCCCGCATGGTGAGTATTCGGCTAGACCCGTCCGGGCTGATGGACCAGGCGCCCCCAATGCGCCTGGTCTCCTCGGCAAACCAAAGCAGGTAGTCGCCGGCGTAACGAACCTCCCCGAAGGCCTCGGCGAACGGCTTGCCGAGTTCTGCGGCGATGATCATGGCGAACTCGTCGCTGCGGCGAATCAAGAGAGCGTGAGCTCGCCGAAGGATCGACGCGCGAAACTCCGGCGCCGTGTCTGCCCAGGACTGTTGAGTCGCCGAGGCGATCGCGAGTGCCTCCTCGCCCAGTTGGGGAGTGCAGTCCGCCACGCTCGCCAGCAACTGCCCATTTGAGGGGTCGAGGACCTCGAAGTCTCCCGCCGAGGAAACAACCCAATCGCCGCCCAAACAAGCCCTCTTAGGGACAGCGGCGATGGCCTCCCGCAGCGCGCTCGGGGAGAACGCCAGATCGTCCACGGCGCGTGTGTCAGCCATCGAGGTTGACCCACATCTCGCCAGGAACGCAGACAGTCCTTCCCACAAACTCATAGGACCACGGGCGCGTCAAAGCAACGTTCGGGTATCTATCCATCAGGACACCGAAGAACTCTTGCATCTCCAAGCGGGCCAGACCCGAGCCCATGCAAGCGGTCATGCCGCCACCGAACATCACCGTCGGTCGAGTCATCGTGCGATGGATGTCGAAGACGTCGGGGTTCTCAAAGGCTTCCGGGTCTCGGTGGGCGCTCAGCACGGACAAATAGAAGTCCGACCCCTCGGGGACATGGACATCAGCGAACTCGAAGGGGCTATAGGCTGTGCGACGCTGCCCGATGACGCGCGGACGGAATCGGATCCCCTCCTCGATGGCTTGCCGAGTCAGCGCCTCATCGTTGGCTTGCTTCAACTGGTTCCACTGGTCGGGGTTCTCCAACAGTGCGCTGAGGGTGAGCACCATCTGGGTGTAGGTGTTGTCGACACTTGCTTCCAGAGCGAGCACGATTAGGTCGAAGGCCTCCTGGCCCGTGATCGTGTCTCGGTCCTGCGCCGACAGCACATGGTCAACCAGATCGCCTTGTGGTTCGGCGGAGCTGGCTCGACGTTCATCGATGATGCGCTGGACCAACTCGAACACCTTCAAGTAGGTCTGCTCGACCTCGTCCTTGAGCGTGACGTCCTCACGGAAGATCTTCAGAATTGAGTCGCTGGCCTGCGCAATGAAGTTGGCCATCTCCACATCGCGGGTGTCGTGCCCGATCATGTAGAGGAAGGTGCGGGCGGGAATCTGCTCGCACACACCACGGACCATTTCCACATTGTGTGGGTCATCGACTTCATCGAAGATGTCCTCCACGATCCCGCGGATGGCGCTCTGGAGCGCCGCCACGTTCTCATGCCCGAAGTAAGCACCCACACTCGTCCTGATTCGGATGTGGTCTGTGCCCAGTGTGTTGATCAAGAAGTTGGTGCGAAAGCGGAGCACCTCCGGGTGAGTGATCCCGGCGCGGTGCGCCATGCGCACGTGCTCCTGGGACATGTTGCGGTTGCGCAGCAAAGTGAACATCTGCTGGTAGCGAACGACCTCGAATCCTCGCGGGCTCCGAAACAACCAGCCGCGATCGCGCGCGTCTGCGAGGTGACGATAGGGGTCGCTCCACCATTCCGGGTCCATCGTGTCCAGTTCTCCGGACACCAGGTCATCGATGGTCTTCACTTGTCACCCTCCTGAATCTTGATGGCCCCGACAGGGCAACTCGCAGCCGCCTCGTGGAGTGCGCGCTTCTCCTCCGCGAGTTGCTCAGGCAACTCCACTCCCTCCTCGACCATCACCACCAAGGACCCCTGATCGTCCAGGTCGAAGACGCGGGGTGCGATGGCAACGCACAACCCATTGCTGATGCACAGCGTTCGGTCCACTACAACCTTCACAGCTGACTCCTTCTTTGTTGATGCACGGCTAGAACCACTCGAACCCGGCCCGCTCAGCGATCTCGCTCACACGACTGATTCCGACGGACCACGACGTTCCTTCAGCAACCAGCGGGCGGGCACGCATGAGCACCGTGGCGGCGTCGATCCCGATCACGCCTCGGACTCGATCGTCTTTGCCCAAGATGGCCGCGATCCCGCCCCTCTCAGAACGCAGCCACGCCTCGGCTGAGAAGTTGTCCAAGAAACCCAGATATTGAATCGATCGGCCGAACTGGGTGGACCAGAAATATGGGGTGGCGGCGTGGGCCCGTTGAGCCGCAGGGTAGGCAATGTTGTGAGCAACGGTGGCCGCCTGGTCGACCGCATTCGTCCAGTGCTCCACCCGAGTGAGTCGGCCACTGATGGGGTGGGGCCAGCGCGCGATGTCACCGATGGCGTGGACGTGTGGGCCTGCGTGCAAGCGCGCGTCACACAAGACACCGTCATCAATCTGCAACGCGCTGTCCTTGAGCCAGTCAGTGGCTGGCGTGGCGCCGATGGCAACAACAAACAGGTCGCCGCCGATCACCTCGCCAGAGTCGAGCTCGAGGCTCTCCACCCGCTCCAGACCGTTGACCTTCGTAACCGTCGAACCGAGGATCAACTTCGCGCCCTCGTCGCGGTGCATCGAGGTCAGCGCATCGGAGAAGTATCTGCCGAAGTGTGAGTAGGGCTTCAAACTGGAGTCGATGACGGTGACGTCCACCCCAAGGGTGAGAGCAACCGAACTGAACTCGCAGCCGATGAAACCAAAGCCGATCACGACGGCTGATCGGGCTGCCTTCAATGCGTCGCGAAGGCGCCGGGCATCATGGACATCACGCAACTGGAAGACATTGGTGTAGCCGTCCAACGCTGGAAGAGGACGAGCAGCAGCACCGGTAGCCAGCACGAGCTCGCCGTACGTGTAAAGGCCGTTGGTTGTCTGCACCTGACGCCGGGCGACGTCCAGCCCAACTGCCTCCACGCCGGTCGTCACGGTGAGGTCGAGGGACTCCTGCTTGGCCCGGTCGAGCAACAAGATACTGTCGACCTCACGATCCTCAAGGAGGAACTCCTTGCTCAGCGGGGGCCTGTTGTAGAACGGAGTTTCCTCCTTGGTGATGACCTGGATCGATCCCCCCCAGTCCTCCTTGCGGAGAGCTTCGACGAGACGGGCGCTGCCGACCGAGGAGCCGACCACCACCACATCCGCATGAGAATCACTCATCGCGGGTCCAGAACGAGGCAGCAACGGCCCGATAGTTGAGCGAATCGTCGGCTTCCTCCGTGCCGTCACGGGAGACCGCGCGATAGTTCCGGGCGATGCCGTCAGGCTCGGCCCCGATGGAGTGGAAGACCTCCCACACCGGCACGAACTGTCGCCGAGAGATCAGCCACGTCCCTGCACTTCGGCGCCAGTCATCAAAATAGACCATGCCGGAGAGCCGCTGGAAGCGATAGCCGTGGTCGTCCTCGTCGTAGGTACGTTTCGCACACCACACATAGGTCTCGGACTTAGCTGTCTCGCCGCGGACTTCAACCTGAGGGAACCCAGCGAAATACTGGGAATCTAGGAACATCGAATCGAAAGCGGCGATCAGTCGCTCTTCCATCTCTGACGCGGGCCACGAACCGAGGGGCGGGTGGTGGTCCACAGCGTCGGGCAAGAACACACTGGCTGCCATGGCCGAATCGCGTTGGTCCAACCCGCGGCAGAAAGTAAGGAAGGCCATCCGAATCTGCTCTTTGGAGAGCAACTCGTCCACGACTTTGGTCAGTTCCATTTCGTCTCCTCCGTGATCAGGTCAGGGGCTGGGACCGCACGTCCGGTTGCAGCGGAGTGCTCAGAAGTAGGCATCGCGCATTCCTTGTCCGGTACGCAGCTCGTCCGGGGTGCCCTCGCTCACAACGCGTCCATTGGCGAGAACCACCGCATGATCAGCGGCGTCCAACGCGAGCGCGGCGTACTGCTCCACCAACAGGATCGAGGTGCCTCGCTGGCGCAGTAGGTCGAGGGCCTCGTAAATCTCGCCCACTAGGGTGGGAGCAACTCCGAGGGATGGCTCATCGAGCATCAAGAGTTGCGGCGCAGACATCAAACCCCGGCCGATGGCCAGCATTTGCTGTTGCCCACCAGATAACGAGCCGCCAGTTTGCGCCAGTCGATCAGAAAGATCTGGGAACAGGTCCAGGACCTGTTCGGTGCGCTCTACCAGCAACCGTTTGCGCTCGGCGCGAGAACCCGAGGCGAAGAAACCGCATCGCAGGTTGTCGTTGACCGAGAGGTCCGGATAGATTCGCCGCCCTTCTGGAACCAAGGAGATGCCCAAGGACAGACCGCGGTGTGCTGGCACCTGGCCAATGGACTGCCCGAGATAGCGCAGTTCGCCCGAGGCGGGTGAATGCAGTCCCGCAATGGAGCGCAGCAGCGAACTCTTGCCCGAGCCGTTTGCGCCCAAGAGCACCATCACTTGGCCACACCCCACCGAGAAAGTGACATCGTCGACGGCCTTGAATCCGCCGCGATAGGTGATTGTGACGCGATCGACGTGTAGCAGCGCTTCGCTGTTCATGCCTCTGCTCCCAAGTAGGCTTTGATCACTTCTTCGTCGGCGCGGACGTCGTCTGGGAGGCCGTCAGCGATGAGTCGACCCCGGTCCAGCACCGTCAGGCGATCGCAGGCCGACATCACGAACTTCATGTCGTGCTCCACCAGCAAGATGGTGGCGGTGGCGCGCACCTTCTCGATCGCCATGAGCACTTCACTGCGCTCGGATTCGGTCATGCCCGCTACGGGTTCGTCCAGGAGGAGCAGGCTCGGTTGAGCCGCCAAGGCGCGGGCCAACTCCACTCTTTTCTGCACCGGCGCAGGAACCTCCGCAGCAAGGCGTGAAGCCACGGACGAGAGATCGAAGTCATCTAGGAGGGCCGCCACTGCAGCCCATGCATGGTCGTAGCGCTGGGTTCGTGCTCGACCACGCTTCCCCTTGGTCAGGCTGGGGAGGCTGCCCAAGAAGACGTTCTCGTGGACGGTGTACTCCGGAACCAGACTGATGTTCTGGAACGTTCGGGTGATTCCCCGGCTAGCCCGCTTCCAACCGGGTGCCCTGGTCAACTCTTCGCCGTTGTGTCGGATGGACCCCGAGTCCGCCACAGTGGCCCCACAGATCATGTTGAACGTGGTGGTCTTGCCGGCACCATTGGGGCCGATCAAGCCGTGGACCGTGCCGGCTCGGACGTCAAAGGAGACAGAGTCCACGGCCAGGACGCCGCCGTAACCTTTGGTCAGACTCTGGAGGGCCAGTAGAGGAGTGGTGTCGGTCATTTCAGGGTCGCCCCCTTCGAGTTCGTCGCGAAACCTCGGAACAGAGACCAGGCTCGGTCCCACAGACCCGACAGTCCTCCCGGGGCGAAGAGCACCAGACAGATCACTACGAGCCCGTACACGAGCAAGCGGATGTCTGCGAAACTGCGCAGGTACTCGGGGAGCAGCGTGATCAAGATGGCGGCCACCATGGTGGCGAGCACCCTGCCGTGTTTCCCGCCCAGCAGGACGATGATGAGAAGCACAGCGCTGAACTGGATCCCGAAGCCGAACGGATCGATAACTCCGTAGACGTATGCGTGCAGGCAGCCGGTCCCTGCGCCGATCCCAGAGGCGAGCATGAAAGCGATCACCTTGCGCCGTACGACGGGGATGCCGAACGCGTCGGCCAGGCCGCTGTTGTGGCCGGTAAGTCGAATCTCCCAACCGATCCGACTGCGCCACAGCCAGCCTGCCAGCAGCGAGACCACAGCGAGCCATGCCAAAGTCAAGTAGTAGAGCTCGCCAGGTTCGAACAGTTCCTTGCCCCACACGGTGGGCAAGGGGAGCCCCGCGATTCCTGTGGGCCCGCCGGTGAGGTCGCCGCCCTTGACCAGCAGGCCAATGATGAGCATCTGGATCCCGATGGTGGCGATTCCGAAGTAGGCGCCTTGCAGTCGAAGCGTAGGCAACGCGAGAACCAAACCAGTCAAGGCCCCGGCGAGGATTGAGACCGTCATAATCAGCCACATAGGTACGTCGTGGCGGGTCGCAATGATCCCTGCTGCATAGGCGCCAACGCCGTAGATCGCTCCTTGGCTGAAGGAGAGCAACTTCGCCCAACCAGTCACGATGGCTAGACCGACGCATGCTGCGGCGGTGAGGAAGGCCCCGGCAAGGACCGAAAGCATGTACAGATCGCCGGCGAGGAACACCGCGGGCAACAGCGCAAGGACAGCCAGCGTCCCTACTAGAGGCAGCAGCGAGGTGTGGGCATAGGGGTAGTCCACTGAACTCGCTGGTGTGAGTGACTCCGCCGCGTGCGCGGGAGATGTCATGGGGGTCTCGGTCACGCCGCAACCTTCTTTCCGGCCAGTCCTTGTGGGCGAAGCCACAGAGCGATCAACAGCAGTGAGTACGCGGTGATGTCAGTCATGCCTGTTGCCAGATAGGCCTCGACCAGGCTTGTGCTCAGGCCCAACAGCAGCCCGGCAACGACGCTGCCCCACATGGATCCGAGACCGCCGATGATCACGACCGCGAAGGCCATGACTGCGGTGGGCAGGATTCCTGAGGTCTCCAAAGTGAAGGCGGGAAGAATCATGATCCCGGCCAAACCGGTCGTGGCTGCGCCGAGGAACCACACTCCGGCACTGAGGTTCTTCACCCGAACCCCGTTGAGTTGAGCCATCTCGAAGTCCTGGGTCATCGCGCGGACCCTGAGACCAAACGTGGTGCGTGCGATCAGCAAGCTGATCAAGCCAATCACTACGAAGGAACCAATAAGCGCGAACAGCAACTGAGCGTTCAGATAGAGGCCGAGGAAAGAGACCCGCTCTTCGCTCAACGGGGACCGAATATTGCGAGGGGTCGGCCCCCAGGTGAGCCTGATCGTCTCCTCGATCACCAGGGCTAGCCCAAAGGTGAGGATCATTGATTCGTTGGGGTCACGTCCCAGAATCCGCTGGAAGATTGTGAAGTCAAGAACCATGCCGAGCAGTCCGCAACAGATGGCCACCAGCACAAGGGCCACCCAGTAGTTCATCCCCAAGGAGCTCATCGCCGTGATGGCGAGATAGCCCCCAAGGACGTAGAACGCGCCGTGGGCGAAGTTGACGAAGTTGAACAGGCCGAAGATGAGGTTGATGCCCAGCGCTATCAAAGCCAGGGTCATCCCTGTCGTGGCGCCGTTGAGGAGCTGTTGAGTGAGGACGTCCATGCGATGACCTTCGTGAGTGCCGACAGGTGACGGTTGGATGTCTGGGCCGGGGCCAGGGCGGACCCGGCCCAGACATCGGCGGTCAGGACTTAGCCGCTGGGTCGACGTAGAAGTGCACGGGCGACGCCTCTCCGGCCTTGTCGTACTTCTGCACCCAGAGGGGAACCAAGAGTTCATTGCTGTCCGCCAGGACGACCTCGCCCAGAACCGACTGGAACGGCTTCCTTGTCGTCAGCGCGTCCAGCATCGACTTCTTGTCGATCTCGCCGTCGATTCCCAACGCCGCGTTGATGATCATCTGTCCCTGGACATAACCGATCGCACCGTAGAGCTGAGGCTTGTGGCCACGACGCGCCTGATAGTCGGCGACGAACGCCTTGGCATCGTCGGTCTGCAACTCCGCTGCCTTGTCGGTGAAACCGGAGATAAGGAGCATACCATCGCGGTCCTTGGCCGGAATCACTTCCTCCACGACGTTCGCGTCAGTTCCGCCGTATGCGCCAATCTTGGACGAGGCCACACCGGCATCCAGCAACTGCTTGATCACCGACACGGACTCTCCGCCCAACCCGGCCACGATCACGCCGTCGGGGTTGCGGTTCTTGGTCTTGGTCG
Source organism: Nocardioides sp. AE5 (assembly GCF_031844485.1). Lineage (NCBI taxonomy): Bacteria > Bacillati > Actinomycetota > Actinomycetes > Propionibacteriales > Nocardioidaceae > Nocardioides > Nocardioides sp. AE5. Next base: position 171,095 of record NZ_JAUZVI010000001.1, on the reverse strand, counting down.
CGATGCTCAGGAAGTTGGTCGTGCCAGGTGCATAGGCAATAGTTTCGACCACCTCGGCCCCGCGCTCCTTGGCGGCGGTGATGGTGTTGTCGCGGAGGTCGTCGCCGTACTCGGTCTCTTGGTGGATCACGACGATGTTCTTCCAGCCACCATCGTTGACGGCGTACTCAACCAGGGTGTTGACCTGAACCCTGTTTGGAGAGGTTCCCCGGACGAAGGTCTTCCAGCCGCCCTCGGCGAGGCTGGGGGCCGTTCCTGTCACGATGGTGGCGATGCCGGCGCGATCTGCGACAGGGAGAACCGCCAAGCAGTTATTCGAATTGAGCGGCCCGACAACGACATCGACTTGGTCCTTGTTGGCCAGCTTCTGGAAGCCGGAGATCGCCACGCTGGGAGTTCCTTGATCGTCCTCGATGATCACCTTGGTGCTGATGCCCCTGTCATCGAGTTGTTCCTTGTAGTCGGCAAGCGCTGTTTCGACACCAGCCACAAAGTCCGCAGTGATTGCCGCGCTGGCCCCGCTGACTGGCCAAAGGATGCCAATTCTCAGCTCCCGGGCGGAGTTGCCCGAGTCCGTGCCGCAGGCACTCATCATTCCCGCAATGACAAGACCCGCAGTTGCGATCCCTGCCCACTTTTTCCAGATCCTCTTCAAGGCGGTCTCCTGAGGTTGTGTGCTCGAACTGGGTGGCTTTCTTGAGCATCTGGTCGATCAGAGATCCCGAATGCTCGCAGATCTCATGTGACCTGAATCTCTTTCGTAGGTAGTCTCATCAGTCCAGCCCGGGGGTGTCGATGTGGAGATGCACAATGAACGAGGAACCGATTGAGCAGGTGCACAGGGTTGAGCCCTGGCACTCGATTGAGCAGCGCGAGTCCCTGTTAAGGTGCCTGCCCAACGACACGGCGCGAGTGGCGACGGCATTCTTGGAGGAGGGCTGGCCGGGTAGTCACCAGGCCTCGATCCCCCTTAGCGTGACCAGCAGATTCGTTGAGGCGTGTCTGGAGATGTTCTACCTGCGTTGCGCAGGGACAGTCCTCACACCACGTTTCTTGGAATCCGTCGACCGCGCGGCCATGGAGATCGCATCGTTGGGTGTCGCGGTGAACACCCTGCATGCCCTGCTGCGCACCGCGCAGCGCACGGCATTTGAGGTGCACGCCGCATGGGTTCAGGACCATCCTGACCTACCCCCGGTGGACCCTCACCAACTATGGGAGGAAACGGTGATCCATGTGCAGGAGTTCTTCAAAGATCGGTCGGCCTCCGTGGTCGAAGGCCCGCGAGACAGTTCGCTGGCGCGGCTCTTGGAGGATGTGATCTCCAGCGACGGTGGGGGGGCCGAAACCAATAGCGCACTCGCCAGGCATCTGGGGGGTGAAGCCCAACAGCGATGGGTAGCAACTATCGGGGTCACGACGTCCCACGGCGATCTGTCACGTGAGGCATCACGTCTGCGTTCATTGGGGACGCCTGCTCACTACTTCGAATCCGGAATTTGGCCCGCTCTCATCGCGCAACTGCCGACAGGACAGTCGCAACTGCCCAATGACTGGCTCCGCAACGTGACATGTGGCTATGTGATCGCGTCCGAGCTTGCACAGATGCCGAAGTCCCTGTCGTTGGCCAAGGTGCTGACGTCCAGCTTGCCGATGGACGCCAAAGGACGGTGGGGGATCCGTGATGGCTGGCTCAGGCTGGTGTTGTGGTCCCTGGGCGATGTCCGGGAGCACTTGCTGGAAGAAGTGCTCGGATCACGCTCCGCCCGCGAGGGATTGGACACAGACTTACTGGACACGGTGCTGGCGTTCCTGCAAACCGGATCCGTCGGTGAGACAGCAGAAGTGCTCTTTCTGCACCGGAACACCGTTCTGTATCGGCTCCGCCGCGTGAAGCAGATCCTGGCTTTGGATTGGTCACGACCTGAGGACTGCGCGCTTCTCCTGATCACTTTGAAGATCCTGGAGATGCAGGGGACCGAGGTCGACCACTCTTCCCGCACGGTATGACGATCGCGTGGGCGAGGGTTGAACTGAGCGCAACTTGCCGGTGATTGTGTGGGGGCGCTCCAAACTGCGGGCCGATAGGGAACCCTAACAAGGACTACCCCACTACTACAACCGGGATCCACACTCTTCCTCCCCCGGTACGTGCCAGCCCCCGACTCACCCCGAGCGCATCATCGCCACCGCGTACGTCGCATAGCTGCGCGCCACCTGGCCCGGGGTGATCGGACCGTCGGTGCGGAACCACGACGGCAACGAGGTGCACATGGTGGCGATCGCCCGCGCCGCGGTGCGCGGCTCGGGGGTGGTGAAGTCGCCATCGGCGATGGCCAACTCGGCCTGCTCGTCGAGCATGTGCTGCACCTCGGCGCGCTGGTGGGTGGAGCGGGCCAGGTTCTTGCCGGTCAGGCCACGCATCTCGCTGGCACCGAGGAAGGCGAGATCGCCACGGACCACGTGGAAGAGCGCCAGGGACTCGACCATCAGCGCGAACCGCTCTGCCGCCGTCTCCCCGTCGTCGCGCGCGGCGATCAGACGCCAACGGATCTCTGCCATGGTGGTGTCCATCAACCGGGCCATGATCCGTTCCTTGCTCGGGTAGTGGTGATAGACCCCGGCCACACTGAGTCCGACCTCGGCGGCGATCTCGCGGATCGAGGTGGAGTGGAATCCCTGGCGCACGAAGAGCCGGGTGGCGGCCTCCAGGAGCGGCCCCAGGTCGAGGTTGGCAAACGACCTCCAGTCCGAGGGCGCCGGGTCCACCGGCGCGGGCGCGACCGGGAGTTCGGCGCGGAGCAGCTGGCCCGGCGTCACCTCGAGCAGCTCCGCGATCCGCTGGAGGCGGGGCACACTGAGCGGCGTACGTCCGTTCTCGACCGCACTGAGCGTGGCCGGGCTGACGCCCAGTTGACCGGCCAGGGCGCGCAGGGACAACCCCCGCGCCAGCCGGGCCCGGCGTACGGCGGCGCCGGTCTCCTCCTGTTCAGTCACGCTGAACAACCTCTCGATGTTGGACTCCGTCTGAACGCCCACCCTACGATCATTCGGTCCCGTTCAGCCGTGCTTGCCCCGGGAGGTCGCCCATGTCCACGTCCGAGCTCATCCCGCACGACCGCCTCGCCCCCGCCCTGGTCGCCGCCACCGGTGACGAACGGTGGGCGGAGTTCGAAACCGAACTGATCTCCGGCGGCAAGTCGAACCTGACCTTCTTCCTGCGCAGCGACGCAGGCGAACTCGTGCTGCGCCGGCCACCGACCGGCAAGCTGCTCCCCTCCGCGCACGACATGGGCCGCGAGGCGCGGGTGCAGCGCGGCCTGGCCGGCACCGACGTCCCCGTGGCCAAGGTGGTGCTGCACGACGAGGGCGACCTGATCGGCATTCAGTGCTATGTGATGGAGCGGGTGCCCGGCCACGTGATCCGCGGCGAACTGCCCGAGGGATTCGCCACCACCCCCGCCGAGCGCGAGCAGATGGCGTACGCGTTCGTCGACACCCTGGCCGCACTGCACGCGGTCGACCAGGACGCGGTGGGCCTGGGTGACTACGGCCGCCCCGAAGGGTTCATGGCCCGCCAGGTCCGCCGGTGGGTCGGGCAGTGGGAGGCCAGCAAGGCCCACGACGTCCCCGAGATCGACGAACTGGGCCGTCGCCTGGCCGCCGCCGTGCCCACCCAGCAGCGCTCCACCATCGTGCACGGCGACTACCGCACCGACAACGTGGTCCACGACGCCGACGACCCGGCCCGGATCAACGCCGTCCTGGACTGGGAACTCTCCACGCTGGGCGACCCGTTGACCGACGTGGCGCTGCTGATGCTCTTCTGGCGCAACGCCGACGAGGGCCAGCTCAGCCTGATCCCCGGCGTCACCCACCTGCCCGGCTTCCCCGACCGCGACGCGATGCTGGAGCGATACGCCGCACGCTCCGGCGCCGACCTGTCCGACATGGGCTATTACCAGGCCTTCGCCCACTTCAAGTTTGCCGTCATCGCCCAGGGCGTCTCGGCCCGCTCCAAGGCAGGCGCCATGGGCGGCCAGGACTTCGGCGACCTCGACGACGAGATCCAGGGGCTGGCCGTCGCCGGCCTGGCCCACCTCTGACCCCCCCTGAGCAGCACCCCCTACCCCAGGAGAACCCGTGGACTTTGCACTCTCTGCCCGCGCCCAGGAAACCAGCGAGGAAATGTGGGACTTCATGCGCTCCCACGTCTTCCCCGCCGAGCCGGTGTGGGCGGCGTACCTCGCCGAGCACGGTGAGCACAGCACCCCGCCGGTGATCGAGGAACTCAAGGCCGAGGCCAAGCGCCGCGGCCTGTGGAACCTCTTCCTGCCCCAGTTGTCCGGCCTGTCGAACCTCGAGTACGCCGCCGTCGCGGAGATCTCCGGATGGTCCCCGGTGATCGCCCCGGAGGCGATCAACTGCCAGGCGCCCGACACCGGGAACATGGAGACCCTCGAACTCTTCGCCACCGAGGAGCAGCGCGAGCGCTGGCTCGAGCCGCTGCTGGACGGCCGGATCCGGTCCGCCTTCGCGATGACCGAACCGGACGTGGCTTCCTCGGATGCCACCAACATCACCACCTCGATCACCCGCGACGGCGACGAATACGTGATCAACGGCCGCAAGTGGTGGATCACCGGCGTCGCCGACGAGCGCTGCGAGATCTTCATCGTGATGGGCAAGACCGACCCGGAGGCGGAGATCCACCGCCAGCAGTCGATGATCCTGGTGCCGCGCGACACCCCCGGCGTCACCATCGAGCGGCACCTGCCGGTCTTCGGCTACCAGGACCAGCACGGACACTCCCAGATCGTCTTCAACAATGTCCGGGTGCCCGCCAGCAACCTCCTCGCCGGCGAGGGCGACGGGTTCGCCATCGCCCAGGCCCGCCTCGGCCCCGGGCGGATCCACCACGCGATGCGCGCCATCGGGATGGCCGAACGCGCCCTGGCGCTGATGGTCGACCGGGCCAAGTCGCGGGTCGCCTTCGGCAAGCACCTGGCCGACTATGCGAACGTGCAGGACGCGATCGCCAACTCGCGCATCGAGATCGACCAGGCCCGCCTCCTCGTCTACCAGGCAGCGTGGCTGATCGACCAGCACGGCGCCAAGGGCGCCCGGGCCGAGATCTCCGAGATCAAGGTCTCCGCCCCTGCGGTCGCGATCGCGGTGATCGACCGGGCGATCGAGGTGTTCGGCGCGATGGGCGTCAGCGACGACACCGTCCTGGCCGGCTTCTATGCCTGGGCGCGGGTGCTGCGCATCGTCGACGGACCCGACGCCGTGCACCGCCGTACGATCGCCAAGGTGGAGTTGCGCAAGGAGCCGCCGTACGTCGGGTGACCCGTCGCCCTGGGCAGAAACCCCGGTTTGCGCCACGCGGCGCTCCCGACATGGTGGAATGTCTCCGACGCCAGCCGCGCTCGGGACGGCGTACCCGCCTGAGTTAGGACCCTTGAGTTGCGTGCAGCCGCCCTCCTCTCCGCACTTGCCCTGTCGAGCACGTTGCTCGCTGCGCCAGCTGGGGCCGACCCGGCCGCCCCGACGCCGGGCGAACCGACTCCGGAACTGATCACCATTGCGGAGCCCTGGCCTGCCCTTGCCGGGCCGACCGACACCGCGTCGCTCTACGAGGCAGCCGGCCTCGACCCCGCCCTTGCCGGCCCCGATGGACGCCGCACCGCGCGCACCACGGACGGCACCTACCGTCCGAGCGGGCAGGGCAAGGTGAAGGGACTGCCGTTCCACGTCGCTCCGTCGTGCTCCGGCACCGGGCAGGACGGGCTGCGGGTGCAGGTGCTCTATGTCCGCGAGGCGTCCGACGAGTCCCGGTTGGAGGAGATGCGGGCCGCCTTCCTCGAGGAGATCGCCCACGTCGACGACATCCTCGCCCTGGCCTCCGACCAGCCCGGCGAGGGGCGGCGCGTGCGCTGGCTCGCCGACGCCAACTGCGTGCCGAGCATCACCGAGGCCGTCGTCCCGGACAACACCCTGCGCAGCTTCGATGACTGGTGGAAGCCGCTGGCCGCGGCGGGGTACGACGACAGGCAGCGGAAGTACCTCACCTTCACCGAGGGCGCGCGCCTGGCCGGCTCCACCTGCGGGATCGCCCACATCTATGAGGACGATCGCCCCGGACAGGAGAACCACAACAACGGGAACCAGCACGCGACCTATGCCCGGGTCGATTCCGACTGCTGGCTGGCCCGGGAGAACCACCCTGCCGCGTTCGCGCACGAGTTGCTGCACATGCTCGGCGCGGTCCAGGACGACGCCCCGCACGCCACCGGCTATGGCCACTGCACCGATTCGGCAACCGACGTGATGTGCTACACCGACGGCTCCAACATCACCCCCGGCGAGGCGTGCTCGGACGCCTGGGGCCTGCCCCTGGACTGCGGCGAAGACGACTACTTCAGCATCTCGCCTGCGGCGGGATCCTGGCTCGAGACGCACTGGAACTCTGCCGACTCCGCGTTCCTCGATCGCGTGGATGACCTCGGCGGCGACGTGGTCGGGCTGGACGTGCCGACCCAGGTGGCCACGAACGTCGCCACGACCGTCTCCACCGCGCTGCCCAGCGACGTGCCCGTGGCATGGGCGGTGCAGACCCCGGGTTGCACCTTCGAGAACCCGTCAGCACGGACCACCACGATGACCTGCACCACCTCCGTGCTCCGGGGCGCCAGGAACCGGCCGATCTGGATCTCCGCGACAGGGGACGTCGACGGCCGCACCGTCCACGCCCGCACCAAGGTGTCCGTCGTACGCTCCACCACGCCGGACGCCGACATCACCGGTGGACCGCTGCGCGCCGGTGCGACGGTGACCCTGCGCGCCCAGACCAGCAACGGCCTGCCGCCGTTCACCTTCGCCTGGCAGGACGACATCGACTCCTGCTCGATGGCAGGCACCACGCAGGCCGCGGTGGCGATCACCTGTGCCGAGGACGCCCCCGTGGGCACGGTCCCGGTCTCCCTCGTCCTCACCGGCGCCAATGCCGAACAGTCGACCATCACGCGCGACGTCGAGATCGCGGCGTACATCCCGCCTCTGGGCATGGAGATCTCGCCCGCGACGAGCAGCATGGACGCCGGCACGTCGAGCACGTGGACCGTCACCACGTCCCGGGAAGCCACCGTGATCTGGGAGGCCGAGGGCATCGACTCCGAGCGGTGCACCTTGACTCCCCAGGGGATATCGGCGACCTTGTCCTGCCCGATCGACATGCCTGCCCGGGGCCTGTCTGTGCGGGCCACCGGATACACCGACGACGGCGCCGAATCGACGGTGACGGCCCACGTGATGATCGTGGCGAAGCCCTTCACCGTGGGCCTGGCGCCGAGCAACGGAGCGGTCACCGGTGGCTCCGCGAACGGCCTGCTGCTGACCGCCACCGCGAACCACCCGGCCTCCTACAACTGGTCGGTCTCGGGGCGCAGCGACTGCTCCGTGCGGCCCTCGGGGAACACCGCCAGGCTCACCTGCACGTCCACAACGACCTCCGGCCAGGTCACCGTGGGCGTGACGGCCCGCGAGCACGGCACGTCCCGCACCGCCACCCGCAGCCAGGTGGTGGCCGTGCGTCGGCCCACTGCGATGCTCCCTGCTGCGGCGAAGATCCCCGGCGGCACGAAGGTTTCTGCCGTGCTCGCCTCGGGCGGCCACCACCTCGCCAACCAGCTGGTCTCCCTGCAGACGTTGCGTGATGGACGCTGGGTCAACGTCGCTGCCGCGCGGACCAACTCCGCCGGTCGGATGATCGTCAACCTGCGCCCGGTCGAGTCCGGTCCGCACCGCTGGTCCTATGGGGGCAACTCGAAGTACGCCGCCTCCACCACCCCGGAGTTCTGGGTCGCTGCGGCCTCCAACAAGAAGACCGCGTCACTGTCGATGAGCATGTCCGGTGATCCGTCACGCACCAAGGTCTCCACCGTGCTCTCCTCCGACGGCCGCGCACTGAGCAACCAGTTGCTCTCCCTGCAGGTGCGACGCGACGGGGCCTGGGTCAACGTCGCGGCCACACGGACCAACTCGGCCGGCCGGGGCATCATCAACTTCGTCCCGCCCGCGACGGTCGAGTATCGGTGGTACTACCCCGGCAACCGGAACTACGACGACGCCGCGTCCGCCATCGTGCTCGTCCGCGCGCGCTGAACGTCCGGCTCAACCTTCGATGACGAACTCGCCGACCACGGTGATCCCGTCGGACTCATAGACGGTGACGGTGCGGGTCTTGCCCGCGTTCTCCTCCTGCCATTGCGATGCCCGCCCCCAGTACGCCGGCCGCACCCAGCGCAACCGTGCCCGTGCGACGTCGGCGCCGGAGGGTGTTGCCGCGCGATCGCGTCGTCGGCACTCGGCAGTCGGGGCGTGGCGACGGTCTTGGCGAGGTCAGCCAGGCGTTTCTCCAGGGATGTGGTCATCGTGGTGCCTCCCGTTCTGCGTGGGGGTGAACGTCCGCCGGATCGGCCGTCGGGTCGGCGAGGGCGCGGGCGAGTCGCGCCTGCCCGCACGCGGCGTGCGACTTGACGGTGAACAGCCACGCTTCGGGGTGCGGGTGGCCACGCACCTGCCGCCACCGTGACCAGGCACGGGCGAGGGCCTCCTGGGCCAGGTCCCGCGCTTCGGCATGGTCACCGGACAGGCCCAGGGCGAAGGTGGCAACGCGACGTACGTGGGTGTCGTAGAACGAGCGGAACTGCTCCTCGGCCCCCATGGCTCCCCTTCCTCCGAATGACTGATAGATCGTCGCCACGATTCCCTCGAATGAGCCGTCCCGATCCTTGCCGAACAAGGTGTCCTAGGGAAAGCCGGAAGCGAGTTGGGTGATCACCGTACGGGCCTCGTCGACATTCAGTGTCCATCCGGGCTCGGTTCCCGGCACGCCGTCGATTCGGCCCGCGTCGTAGCCCCGGAGCAGCCGGAGGTCCGGTAGATAGGTGGTCAGGACGTCGGCGACTCCGGAAACCATGTCGTCGGCCGAGCGGGACAGGATCTCGACGACCCGGCCGGTCGATTCGAGCTTTTCTCGTTCGTGACCGCGCCACGAATCAAGTACTCACGCAGAACGGTGTTGGCCCAGCGTCGGAAGTGGACACCATCCGGAGACTTCACGCGGTGGCCGACGGACAGGATCAGACCTGGTAGGTCTTCCCGTCAGCCGCAGTTGTCGCAACTTTTGCGACAACTGCCACGTCCGCCAGTTCTTCACGACGGGCGTTGCCGATGTGCTTGCCAACGCGGTCCCCCTGTTCACGACGAAACTTCCCCTCGTGCCGGGAACCTTCGACCCGGCATCCCCTGGTCGCAATCCTGATGGCTCGCCAAACTCGATCTCGCCCGGAGCGCCGTGCCCGATGACTCACTGGGCGGCACCCGCAGCGGTCTCGGCGGGCTGGTGAAAGCGAAACCCCGCCCGGGGACTTCCGGGCGAGGCTTCGTCACTCACAACTGGCGGTGGCGGAGGGATTTGAACCCTCGGTGGGCTTGCACCCACAAACGCTTTCGAGGCGTTCTCCTTAGGCCGCTCGGACACGCCACCGTCGCAAAGATTACCGGAACCGGGGCGTGGCGCCGAATCGCCTCTCTCGGCAGATCACCTTCTGCGTCCGCGTGATCACCGAGAGCGGGTGACCCTCACTCATGTCTCATCGCGTCGCCCGCAACTGCACCGCGGCGAAGCCGGCGACGACCACTGCCTGCAGCACACACCAGATCATGCCGATCGTGGTCAGGTCGAGGAGGAAGGGCGCAGCCACCGAGCCGGCCACCCAGAGCAGGTTGAACAGCGCGATCTCGCGAACCCAGGCCGTCGGTATCGGGCGACGGGCGGCCACCCAATCCAGGCCGACGGCCCAGACGAGCAGCACTCCACCGAGCACGGCCAGGGTCAGGACGGAGGGCCCAAGGAGGTCATCCAGGAGACGGGCGCCAGCCAGATTGGCAATGCCGCTGAGGGCGCACATGCCGGCATCCAGCAGGAGCACTGGGCGCGCGGATGATCCGGTCGAGGTTTCGGGGTTCTTGATTTGCGTGTTCATGCCATCCACGCTGGCGCCGACGGCGACGTCTTGTCGATGACCCCGCGGGTAATGGCGCCAATGACCTTGCCCGACCAGACTGGCCACATGAGCATTCCGGCGTTGGCCGCACCGCAACCGATCGGACCACTGCTGCGCTCCTGGCGCACCCGGAGGCGTCGCAGCCAGCTCGACGTCTCGACCGAGGCTGGCATCTCGACACGCCCTGCCCCGGCGTACGACGAACGCTCGCTGGACGATGCGGAGATGGGGCCGATCCGGGATGCGCTGCAGATGATCCTTACCGGATATGAGCCCTACCCCGCCCTGGTCGTGGACCGGGGTTGGCATCTCGTCCATGGCAACGCCGCGATCGCGACCATGCTCACCGGGGTGGCGCCCGAGCTTCTCTCGCCGCCGATCAACGTGCTCCGCGTCAGCCTGCACCCCGATGGGATGAGCAGCCGGATCGTCAACCTGGCCGAATGGCGCGGCCACATCCTTGATCGTCTCGGCCGGGAGGCTGCGATCACCGGCTCCGAGGAGCTGGCCGGGTTGCGGACGAGCTTGCGGGCTACCCCGGCGGCCAGGAGCATCCCTCGCCCGAGGGACGGATCGCGGTTCCGCTGCGCCTGCGCACCGATGCCGGCGACCTCTCCTTCATCTCGACTCTCACCACCTTCAGCACCGCAGTGGACATCGCCCTTGCCGAGCTCACCGTGGAAGCTTTCCTGCCGGCCGACGCGTTCACGGCCGCGGCGATCCGGGCAGCAGCCGAGACGTCGAACTGATCCCGGCACTCCGCCTGCACGTGCATCCTCGGAGCGCAACGATTGAGCTTCCGGGCATCAACGATTGAGCGTTCGCGACGCAACGAGTGAGCGCTCGTGGGTCAACGGTGGGTGGAGAAGAAGTCGATGAGCACCGCGGCGCATTCGTCGACCAGTACGCCGGGGACCACCTCGGGGCGGTGGTTGAGGCGACGGTCGCGGACCACGTCCCACAGCGAGCCCACGGCACCGGCCTTGTCGTCGTAGGCACCGAAGACCACCCGGGCCAGGCGCGAGAGCACGATCGCGCCGGCACACATCGTGCACGGCTCAAGGGTGACCACCAGCGTGCATCCCTCCAGCCGCCACTCGCCACGGCTGGCCGCAGCATCGCGGATCGCCACCACCTCGGCGTGGCCGGTCGGGTCGCCGGTGGCCTCGCGGAGGTTGTGACCGCGCCCGATCACCGCGCCGGTCGCGTCGAGCACCACCGCGCCGATCGGCACGTCACCGCCGGTCAGCGCCGCCGACGCCTGGGCCAGCGCCAGCCGCATCGCCTCGTCGTACGCCGCGTTCACGCCGAGGCGAGTCCCAGCGCCTCGTCGAACTCGTCCGCGAAGCCGAGTTCCTCGGCCACCTCGGAGAGCACCTCGTCGGGGAAGAGGTCGTGGTCGTCGATCAGGTCGGCCAGATCCGCCGCAGGCATCCCCAGGTCGGCCAGGATGGCCAGGTCGCCGGCCGGTTCGGAGTCGTCATCGTCGTCGGGGAACGGCAGGTTGAGGTGCTCCAGGACCGAGCGGGCCAGTTCCCAGTCGTCGGCGGCCGTGACGTCCGAGAGCAGCACCCGCACCACGTGGTCCTCGACCCGAACGATCACGAAGACGTCCTCGTCCAGCCCGATCAGCGCCATCGCCCCACCTTCGCCGGGGAAGCGACGCAGGCCAGCAGCCAACGACTCGACCGACTCCAGGAACTGGTCGGTCAGGTCCTCCACCTCCCAGTCGCCGTCATCGCGGAAGACCGCGAACGCGAAGTCGACCTCAGGCACCTCGTCCACCACGACTCCTCTGCACGTGCCCCCGTGCGGGGGCGGTTGAGCCCAGCGTGACAGAGCCGCCCACGGGTTCCAAGCCCGTTTCACCAAAGATCACCCGGACTCGACTAGGTTTTTCCCATGCGTACCCACGTCGTCGATCATCCGCTCGTCGCCCACAAGCTGACCACCCTGCGCAGCCAGGAGACGGACAGCCCCACCTTCCGCCGTCTCACCGACGAGCTGGTCACCCTGCTCGCCTATGAGGCGACCCGCGACGTCCGGGTGGACCCGGTCACCATCCAGACCCCCGTCTCGGCGGCCGACGGGGTCAAGTTGAGCAGCCCCAAGCCCCTCGTCGTCCCCATCCTGCGCGCCGGGCTCGGCATGCTCGACGGCATGGTCCGACTGCTGCCCACCGCGGAGGTCGGGTTCCTCGGGATGATCCGCAACGAGGCGACCCTGGAGGCATCGACGTACGCCGAGCGGCTCCCCGATGACCTGTCCGGGCGGCAGTGCTACGTGCTCGACCCGATGCTCGCCACCGGCGGCACCCTGGCCGCCGCGATCCAGTTCCTGGTCGACCGCGGCGCCGACGACATCACTGCGATCTGCCTGCTCGCCGCCCCCGAGGGATGCGCGCGCGTCGAGGCCGACCTGGCCGGGCTCGACGTACCGGTGCAGCTCGTCACCGCAGCGATGGACGAGAAGCTCAACGAGAAGGGCTACATCGTGCCCGGCCTGGGCGACGCCGGCGACCGCCTGTACGGCGTGGCGCACTGACCTCGAGGTCCGGCATCAGACCGGCTTGACCGGCTCCCCCTGCAGGGTCCGGAAGCCGTACGCCGTGGCGAGGGTGACCACGGGGTAAGCGACCAGGATGCCGATGCAGCAGGCGATGATGCCGCCGATCATGCAGAGGAACGCCAGCACGGCGAGCAGCAGCACTGCGCCGAAGTTGTCACTGACCAGGGAGACGCTGGACTTGATCGCGGTGATCGCATCCTGACCCTTGCCGACGATGAAATAGTTGGTGAAGAAGGTGAAGAAGAGCACCAGCAACCCGGGCAGGAAGCAGAGCAGGATACCCACGGTGATCGCGATGCTGAGCACCACTGCAGCGATGACGACCTGGACCATGTCGAAGCGGCTGAACATCGCCCCCACGCTGACCTCGTTGCCGTCGACCACGTCGAGCACCAGTCGCACCATCGCCGCGGCGAGCAGCATCCCGATGAACGACCCCAGGATGTTGAAGATCAGGGCCAGCGGGTTGAGGTCGAAGTCGACGCCGTTGCCATCTGCCTCGAACTCGAAGAAATTGCCACCCGCGACCAGGTTGCCAAACAGTTGCACCGCCGCCGGGACCAGCAGCACGATCAGTGCGGCCACCACCAAGGGGGCAGGGTCTGCCCGGAACGCCTTCCAGCCATAGCCGATCGCCTCGGGCGCCTCGAAGCGCGACGGCCCCGGCATTCCCCCGGCGCCGGGCTCCTGGCCCCAACCCGGGGGCGGGGGCGGCGCCTGGCCGCCCCATCCGGAGCCGGACGGGACGTTGGGCGGCAGCGGCGGCGGGACATCGCTCATGGCAGGAGGCTAGCCGCAATCGCGGGAACGCGCAGCCACTCGACGCCGCGGCCCGGACCGGTCGTGTCAGGCGCCCGTCGGCGCCCGATCCTCGAGCGGTGAGACGACGGAGAGCAGTTGCGTGGCGCGGGTGAGCACCACGTAGAGCACCGCACGGCCGGTCTGGGACTCGTCCTCGATCTCCTGCGGCGCGACCACCACGATCCCGTCGAACTCGAGCCCCTTCGTCTCCAGCCCGGTCAGCACCACGATCCGGTCCTCGCCGCTCGCGCTCACCCCTGGCTCAGCCGCCGACGGGGCATCGGCGGCGAACTCGGGCCACGACGCCAGCCAGGCGTTGACCTCGGCGCGCCGGGACACCGGCACCACGATCCCGATCGTGCCGCCCAGTTCGCCGCCCAGCCGGGCCACCTCGGCACGGAGCGCCTGCTGCAGGTCCTCGACCCGGCCCAGCATCCGTGGCTCGATGCCGGTGGAGCGGACCGCCGTGGGCAGGTCGGCGTCGAGGCCGACCCGCTCTGCGTACGCCGCGGCGTACGCATAGATCTCCGAGGAGTTGCGGTAGTTGGTGGACAGGTGGAAGGCGTGCACCTGCTTGCCCTCGATCGCTGCCGCGCGGGCCGCCTCCGACTCCGCAGGCACCGGCCACGAGGACTGGGCGGCGTCACCGACGATGGTCCACGAAGCGGTGCGGCCGCGGCGGCCCACCATCCGCCACTGCATCGGGGTCAGGTCCTGCGCCTCGTCGACGAGGACGTGCGCATAGGGGTCGTCCTCGATCCGGTTGGTCGGCGGGCGCCAGCCGGGACCGGAGGCGAACTCGCGGTCGGCCGCGGTGCTCAACTCGGCCAGGTCGCCGCCGAGGTGGTCGGTGAACTCGTTCTCCGCCTCCAACTTCTCCGGTACGTCGTCCAGCGCATAGCGCAGTTCGTCGATCAGCGGGACGTCCTCCACGGTGGTCTCGCCGTCCCAGCCCTTGAGCAGCGTGGCCTGCTCGTCGTGGGTGAGGATGCCGTCGCTGACCCGGGCCAGGAATTCCGGGTCGCGCAGCCAGCCCAGCACGGTGGCGGCGTCCAGCGGCGGCCACCACTGCAACGCGAAGTCGAGGAAGTCGTCGTTGCCGAGCAGTTCGTCGTTGAACGCGTCGCGCCCGCGCTCTCGGCCCCGCTCGCTGCGGACCTGGCGCCACAGCGCGTCGAGCAACGTGGACGCCACGCGCGGGATCACCTTGTTGCGCCGTCCGTGCGAGAGGAGTTGGCGACGCAACTGGCCGAGCGCGCGACGGTCCAGCCGGAGCACGTCGTCGCGGTAGAAGAGGCGGAACTCGCCCGGTCCGCCGGGCACCGACTGGCGGGCCGCGCGGCGCAGCACCTCGGCCATCCGTGCCGACCCCTTCACGTCGGCGACCGCCGGGTCGTCGCGCCGCGAGGCCTTCACGCCGTCGACCACCTCGCCCAGCGACCGCAGCGCCACGGCGGTCTCACCCAGGGAGGGCAGCACCCGCTCGATGTAGCGCATGAAGACGCCCGAGGGCCCGACGATCAGCACGCCGCCGGACTCATAGCGGCGCCGGTCGGTGTAGAGCAGGTACGCCGCCCGGTGCAGCGCCACCACGGTCTTTCCGGTGCCGGGTCCGCCGGAGATGGAGACGACGCCCTTGGCCGGGGCCCGGATCGCCTTGTCCTGCTCGGCCTGGATGGTCGCCACGATGGAGTGCATCGAGCGGTCCCGGGCCCGGGAGAGCTGCGCCATCAACGCACCCTCGCCGACGATCGGGAGATTCTCGGCGACCGGATTGTCCGCGTCCAGCAGTTCGTCCTCGACCCCCACCACCCGCGGGCCGGCCGAGCGCAGCACCCGACGGCGTACGACGTGGTGCGGCTCGGCGGCCGTGGCCTGGTAGAAGACGGCTGCTGCGGGCGCCCGCCAGTCGATCAGCAGGGAGTCGTGGTTCTCGTCGCGCAGTCCGATCCGGCCGACGTAGCGCGGCTCCGGGTCCAGCTCCGGGTCGAGGTCGAGGCGGCCGAAGACCAGCCCCTCGTGCGCGGAGTCGAGTTGTGCGATCCGCCGGGCCGCATGGAAGACCATGGCGTCGCGCTCGACCAGGCCGCCCTCATGGCCCAGGCGGCCGCGGTCGTGGCCCTCGCGGGCGAGCTGCTGGGCCGACTCGGCGGACTTGCCGAGCTGGACGTAGACACGGTCGACGAAGGCCTGTTCAGCCGCCACCTCGCGGCTGAGAACGTCGTCTGACAAGCGAGGATCCCCTTCACGGACACCGGAACTGATGAGTCCTCAAGCCTACCTGCGCAACGGTGGTGGCCGGAATCGAGGCCAGCTCTCGGCACGGACCGGCGTACGCCGCCTCAGAAGGGCAGTTCGGGACGGGACGGCTCGGGTTCCCGGCCGGCCCGGTTGGCCCGGTCGGTGAGCAGGGCGGCCGCGAGGACGCCACCGATCGCGCCGAAGAGGTGCCCCTGCCACGAGATGCCCTCCTGGCCGGGCAGGACGCCCCACAGCAGTCCGCCGTACATGACAAGGATGACCACACCGAGCAGGATCTGGCCGACCTTGTGGGAGAAGACGCCGCGCACGATCAGGTAGGTCAACCAGCCAAAGATCAGGCCCGATGCGCCGATGTGGACGGAGTTGTCGCCGCCGGTCAGCCAGGTCCCGAAGCCGCCGATGATCCAGACCACCACCGTGACCCCGAGCCAGGTGCGCACCCCGGAGAGCAGGATCAGGAAGCCGAGCACCAACGCCGGGAGCGTGTTGGCGACCAGGTGTCCCCAGCCGCCGTGCAGCAGCGGGGCGAAGAGGATGCCGGGCAGCCCCTCGGACTCGCGTGGGTGGATGCCCTCGGCGTCGAGGCGGTTGTCGAGCAGCATGTCGACGAACTCGATGACATAGAGCAGTGCGACGAAGCCGCCGATCGTGGTGCCGGCGACGACGGCGCGTGGTGCCTGTCCGACAGGCTGCTGCCCGGTGCTCATCACGCCTGGTTCGACTCGCCCGTGCTGGCGTCGGCGCCGTCCACGGTGACCGGGTCGGGCCCGCGCTCCTCATCCTCGTCGTCGTCATCGTCGTCGTCGATCTCGAGTGGACGTCCCTCCTCGGTCTGCACCATCACCCGCTGGATCGGATGCGGCGTGCCCTCGGCCAGCGCTGCCTGCTCGTTGAGGTAGCGCAGCACCACTGCGGCGACGGCGACGGTCGGCACGGCCAGGAAGGCGCCGATGATGCCGAAGAGGGTGGAGCCGAGGGCGACCGAGAGGAGCACCACCCCGGCATGCAGGTTCATGCTCTTGGACTGCAGCCACGGGGAGAGCACGTTGCCCTCGAGTTGCTGCACCGCGACGATGATCGCCAGCACGATCAGTGCACCGTTCCAGCCGACCGAGACGAGCGCGACCAGGACGGCGATCGCACCGACCACGAAGGCACCCACGATCGGGACGAAGCCACCGAAGAAGGTGAGCACGGCCAGCGGGATCGCCAGCGGTACGCCGACCAGGACCAGCCCGATGCCGATGAAGACGGCGTCGATGAAGCTGACCAGGGCCTGGGTCCGGATGAAGCCGCCCAGCGTGGCCCAGGAGCGGGAGAGCACCTCGGCCAGGTGACCACCGACCCGGTCACCTGCGAGATCGCGCACCCAGGGGATGAAGCGGCGGCCGTCCTTGAGGAAGAGGAAGGTCAGGATCAGCGTGACGACCAGGGTGATCACGGCCGAGGTGACCGCGCCGACCCCGACGAGGACGCCGTTGGCGATGTCACCCGACGACTCCTTGAGCCGGTCCTGGATCCCCTGCAGCGCCGCGTCGAGCTGCGGCTTGGAGATGACGTCGGATTCCTGGACCCACTCCTGGAGCCGGGCCAGGCCGCCCATCGTGTCGTTGACAATCTTCTCGGTCTGCCCGCCGATCGAGGGCGCCAGCAGATAGATGACGAAGGCGACCACCCCCATCGAGCCGATCAGCGCACCCCCGGCCGCCGCTGCCGGGGGGAACCGGAGCCAGCGCTCCAGCGCCTGGGCGATCGGCGCCAGCACGGTGGTGATGATCAGCGCCAGGGCGACCGGCAGGATGATGGTCCACGTCCAGCTGATCACGATGCCGACCAGCAGCGCGCCGAGCGCGATGCAGACCCAACGGATGCTCCAGCGCGCAGTCCACTCGATGCCGTCGCCGATGACCGCGGCGCGGCTCCGGCCCTGGTCAGGTGTGCTCATGGCCGGAATCCTCGCACGTGCGGTCAACCAGCGGCGTACGCCGCTGGGGTTCCCCTCACTCCTCCATCAACCGCGAGCGGGTCAGGAAGCGGACCCCCTCGGGTGCCTCGAGGGAGAAGCCGGATCCCCGGCCCTTGACCACGTCGATGGTGAGGTGGGTGTGCGACCAGTACTCGAACTGCGCCTTGCCCATCCAGACCGGCACCGGCTCGTCCAGCCCGATGTCCAGGTCACCGAGGTGTACGTCGGAGTCCCCGGTGCGGAACTCGCCCTTCGGGTAGCACATCGGCGAGGACCCGTCGCAGCAGCCGCCGGACTGGTGGAACATCACCGGCCCGTGGATGCCGACGAGGCGGCGGAGCACCACCGCCGCCTCGTCGGAGACAGCCACCCGCTCCACACCCGGCACACCGGACGCGGAGACCTCCGCGTCCATCAGAAGAAGCCGAGCTTGTCGGGGCTGTAGGAGACGAGCAGGTTCTTCGTCTGCTGGTAGTGGTCCAGCATCATCTTGTGGTTCTCCCGCCCGATGCCGGACTGCTTGTAGCCGCCGAACGCGGCGTGGGCCGGGTAGGCGTGATAGCAGTTGGTCCAGACCCGGCCCGCCTGGATGGTCCGCCCGGCGCGGAAGTTCTGTGAGCCGTCGCGGCTCCACACGCCGGCACCGAGGCCGTAGAGGGTGTCGTTGGCGATCTTCATCGCATCGGCCTCGTCGTCGAAGCTGGTCAGCGCGACCACCGGCCCGAAGATCTCCTCCTGGAAGATCCGCATCGAGTTGTCACCCTCGAAGACGGTCGGCTGCACGTAGTAGCCCTCGGCCAGGTCACCGTCGAGCACGTTCCGCTCACCACCGGTGAGGACCTTGGCGCCCTCCTGCTTGCCGATGTCCATGTAGGAGAGAATCTTCTCCAGTTGGTCGTTGGAGGCCTGCGCTCCCATCATCGTGCTCTCGTCGAGCGGGTTGCCCTGCGTGATCGCCTTGACCCGTTCCAGGGCGTCCGGGATGAACTGGTCATAGATGGAGCGCTGCACGAGTGCCCGCGACGGACAGGTGCAGACCTCGCCCTGGTTGAGCGCGAACATGGTGAAGCCCTCCAGCGCCTTGTCATAGAAGGCGTCCCGCTCGGCGGCGACGGACTCGAAGAAGACGTTCGGGCTCTTGCCGCCCAGCTCCAGGGTGACCGGGATGATGTTCTCCGAGGCGTACTGCATGATCAGGCGCCCGGTGGTGGTCTCGCCGGTGAAGGCGATCTTGGAGATCCGCGGGTTGGAGGCCAGCGGCTTGCCCGCCTCGACGCCGAAGCCGTTGACGATGTTGAGCACACCGGCCGGGAGCAGGTCGCCGACCAGCTCGGCCAGCTTCAGGATCGACCACGGGGTCTGCTCCGCCGGCTTGAGTACGACGGCGTTCCCGGCCGCCAGTGCCGGAGCGAGTTTCCAGACCGCCATCAGGATCGGGAAGTTCCACGGAATGATCTGGCCGACCACGCCCAGCGGCTCGTGGAAGTGGTAGGCGTAGGTGTTCTCGTCGATCTCGGAGATGCCGCCCTCCTGGGCGCGGACCGTGGCGGCGAAATAGCGGAAGTGGTCGATGGCCAGGGGCATGTCCGCGTTGAGGGTCTCGCGCACCGCCTTGCCGTTGTCCCACGTCTCGATGACCGCCAGGTCGGTGAGGTTCTCCTCCATCCGGTCGGCGATCTTGTTGAGAATGTTGGCCCGCTCGGCCGGCGAGGTCCGACCCCAGGCCGGTGCGGCGGCGTGCGCGGCATCGAGGGCGGCCTCGATGTCCTCGGCGGTGCCGCGGCCGACCTCGGTGAAGGGCTTGCCGTTGACCGGCGAGATGTTCTCGAAGTAGTTGCCCTTGACCGGGTCAACCCATTCGCCGCCGATGTAGTGGCCGTAGCGGCTCTTGACCTCGATCGTCGATCCGTCGGTTCCGGGGGCTGCGTGAACAGTCATCGTGTGCTCCAAGGGAAGGGAGAGGGAACAGGGAGGTGATGCCCGTCACACGCTACGGAGCGCAACGTTGCAGCCACGTTGCATCGGCTCCGCTCCTTGGTCACGCCGCTCGCAACCGATCACGCCGAGTGGTCACTCGGAGCCACGAATCGGCCCTTGGAGCCTCTCCCAGTGACCACGGAGGCTCAACCTGTGTCATCCTGGGCTGACGTCCTGGGGCTCCCCTCCGGCAGCGCTCGTCCCTCGGGATGCCTACGGCTCACTCCTCGGATCAGCCCAGTTCCCGGTCCAGCCGCTCGATCTGTCCCTGGATCAGCGGGAGCAGCGGCGAGCCGGGGCCGACCGCGGCACGCTGGGCGGTCCACATCTCGTAGTCGTCACTCCCCCACGAGGAGCGGGTCCACGACGACATCAGGTCGGCAACCCCGGAGCCGATCAGCGAACGGCGCAGGCTGGTGGCGACCGCGTCGCGCAGCCGGATGACCCCAGGCGCGGTGGACCTGGGCAACAGCGGCCCTCGATAGCGGCGCATCGCCCCGGCCACGTCGCCGGCCGCCAGGCGTGCCTCGACCGCCACCCAGTCACCGGCGATCTCGGCGACGAGACGATAGGGACGACTGGCCAAGAGCTCCTCACCGAGGAGGTTCCGGAGCCGGTTCAACTCGGCCCGGAGCGTGGAGACGGGCAGGTCCTCCTCATAGAGCAGCACTGCCAACTCGTCCCCCGACAACCCGCGCGGCGCGGAGGCGAGGAGCAGGACGATCTCGGAGTGGCGTGGACTGAGGCGCAGCGTGGAGCGGTGGCCGCCGCCGTCGTCGACGGTGACCAGGGCGTCGTTGCGCCCCAGACACTCCACGCCCACCCGCAGTCCCGACGTACGCCGCGGCTCGGGCGGCATCGTGGAGGCGGCGAGCTTGCGCATCCCCAGCTCCGTCTCGGCCATCCGAGCGGCGGCCCGCACCATCGCCATCGTCTGCGGCACCACGATCTCCTCACCGCCGGTGATGTCGAGGACGCCGAGGAGTTCGCCGGTGTTGGGGTCGTGGATCGGGGAGGCGGCGCAACTCCACCGCTGCACCGAGCTGCGGAAGTGCTCCGAGCCGACCACGTTGACCGGCGCGTCGAGGGTCAGCGCCATCCCGGGCGCGTTGGTGCCGGCCAGCCGTTCGTCCCAGTTGGCGCCCTCCACGAAGCCGATCCGTTCGGCGCGGCGCAGCGCCTGCGGGTTGCCGCTGACCCAGAGCAACTGGGCCGAGGCATCCGAGACCGCCATGATCGCGTCGCAGTCACGGGCCGCCTGGCCGAGCACGTCGTCGAGCAGTGGGAAGACCTGGGCCAGCGGATGCGCCTCGCGGTGGTCGCGGAGCAGGTCGGAGGTGAGCGTGATCGGTGCTTCGACCTCGTCGACGCTCACGCCGGCGGCGGCGGAACGGTGCCAGGACTCGGCCACCTGGGTGCGCATTCCGTCCTCGATCGGGTTTTCCTGGCCGAACGGCGTCATGGAGTCCAGTGAACCTCGTCACACGCCTGAGCACCAGTGCCCGGATCAACCGGACATTCCATGCCCATATACCGTACGGGGAAGACAAGTTCCGCGAAACGCCCTAGATTGATTCTGTCACTTTTCCGCCTCCGTCTCGTTGGTCCGGAGAAGACCTCCCACAAGCACACTCATTTGAGGACACATCCCGTGAAGAGAACTGCGCTGCGATTCGGTGCGGCCACCGCCGCCACGAGTCTCGTCATGCTCGGCATTGCGCCGGCCCAGGCCGCCGACCCCGTCGCTCAGGCCAGTGCCCAGGCCATCACCCTGAGCATCGGTGGCAATGCGATCGAGATCGATTCGGTGTTGAACACGCCGTCGGTCGCGATCAATGACGGCTCCGTCGACACCGTCTCGGTGGCCCCGACGCCGTTGCTGACCGCGCTGCACGAGCAGCAGCTCGCGATCACCGGTGCCCTCGGGCAGGGTGCAGTCGCCAAGCGGATCGCCAACGCCGACAACACCGTCTACAACGGCAACTCGTTCGCCTGCGCCGGCACCGTGTCCAACGCGAGCGGATCCCCGGTCAACGTTGGTGACAACTCCTGCAACTTCAGCGATGACCCGGTCGCGATCAACTTCACGAACCTGCTCCTCCCGGAGAACCTCGCCACCCTCCCGACCGATGGTGGCGTGCTGAACGAGGCCCTGGCCCCGATCCTCGGCCCCCTGGACGCACTCCTCTCCCCGCTGCTGAACCAGATCACCGCAGCGCTGGTGCCGGTCCTCGAGCAGGCCCTCGCTCCACTCGCTGACCTGGACGTCGCCGTGACCCTGGGTGCCATCGAGACCCGCTGCGTCGCGAACACCGGCCAGCAGGCCACCGCCGAGTCCTCCATCGCCAACGCCAGCGTCAACCTGACCCTGGCCGGGACCGACCTCGGTGTGATCACCCTCGACACCAACGTCGCACCTACCCCGACCGGCACCCCGCTGCTGAGCACCCAGTCCCTGGTCGACCAGATCCTGCCCAGCGTCTTCGCGTCGCTGACCGACACCCTGCTCGACGGCGCCCTGGCCCCGGTCCTCGGCCCGGTGCTCAGCGGTCTCGTCCAGCCCCTGATCGACGCGATCCGCGAGCCCGTCCTCGAGCCGCTGCTCGACGACCTCGTCTCCCAGACCCTGGCCGACGTGGGCCTGCTCTCCATCGTGGTGAACAAGCACGTCCCGAGCGCCAACGGTGAGGCCATCGCGGTCACCACCCTCGACGTCGAGGCACTGCACGCCATTGCCCCGCTGGCCATCGACCTGGAGATCGGCAAGGTCTCCTGTGGCCCGAACGGCTCCGCGCCGATCAGCAACCCGGACCCGGAGCCGGACACCCCGGACGAGGAGACCCCGGCCCCGCCGACCAAGGTGACCTCGGGTGTCGAGAGCGCCCCCGGTGACGCTGGCCTCGGCCTGCTCGGCGGACTGCTCGCCCTCGGTACTGCTGCCGGCATCGTCGGATTCCGCAGGAGTCTCAAGGCATGACCCCAAGCCAGGGCCTGGGTGAACGCCTCCGAAGCGTTCACTCAGGCCTTTTGGCCTTTTGTATGGTCCTTGCGCTGGCCGGCCTGGTCCTGCCGTCGGCCAGCCTGGGACCTGCACCAGGCAGTTTCATCGACGTCACCCCCGCCGACCCGGTGGAGTTGGTCGTCCCCTCGATCGAACTGAAGTCGAAAGTCATCCCGATCGACACCGACCCCAACGACGTCCTGCACCCGCCGGCCGACGTACGCCTGGTGGGATGGTGGAAGGACAGCGCCAAGCCGGGCGCCAACCACGGGCAGACGCTGATCACCGGCCACACCGTCCACTCCGGAGGCGGCGTGATGGACCGGATGGGTGACGTCAAGCCGGGCGACCGGGTCCAGGTCATCACCGGCGAGGCCAAGTTGAACTACAAGGTCCGCGAGGTGAAGGTCTTCACCATCGCCCAGGTGGCCGAGCACGCGGCCGACCTCTTCGGGCAGGACCGCGAGCGTGGCCGCCTGGTCCTGGTCACCTGCACCGACTGGAAGAACGGCAAATACCAGAAGAACATCATCGTCTTCGCCGACCCCGACGGCGTGCACACCGAGGAGATCACCCCGACCGACACCCCGGTCGAGGCAATGGCTCGCTGACGCCCAATCCATGCGGGGGTTCGTTACGAATCCCCCGCATGGTGCATTTCCGCCCCACCCTGCGACCACTCTTCCTTGCCTTGGCGGGTGTGCTCGCCACCGGTTGTGGCATGGCCTCCGGCCACCTCCTCGCCGCACTGACCACCCCCGCGTCCTCACCGGTGCTTGCCGTCGGCGCAACAGTCATCGACCTGACCCCGACTCCGCTCAAGGAGTATGCCGTCCGGGAGTTCGGCACCAAGGACAAACCGATCCTGATCGGCAGCGTGGTCGCGGCGACCCTGCTGCTGGCCGCCGTCGCCGGCTGGCTCGCCGCCCGACGCTTCAGCCTCGGGGCCGGCCTCCTGCTGGTCCTGATCACCCTCGCCGGAGCAGCAGCGCTCACCCGACCGACCGCCACCCCGGTCGACGTACTCCCTGCGCTGGTCAGCGCCGCGGTCTGCCTCCTGGCGCTCGCGGTGCTGCTGAACATCTCACCGCTTGGCCGGGGAGATGTACTGTTCCCTGCCGAAATCTCCGCTGGGAGGAAACAGCTTCCCCGGGTGGACGGCGAAACTTCCGGACCAACTAGACGCGCCATGTTGATCGCGGGGAGCATCGTCACGGCGGCGACGGTGGTGATGGGGTGGGGAGGGCAGCGGATCATCGCGCTGCGGACGCGGCCCGGCAACGTCACCCTCCCGCCGCCGGCGGACCCTGCCTCGCCGTTGCCGGCAGGGTTGGAGCGGGTCTTCGACGGGATCAGCCGGTTGCAGACCCCGAACTCCGACTTCTACCGCGTCGACATCAACCTGAGCCTGCCCGTGGTCCCGGTCGACGACTGGCGGCTCACCATCGACGGCGACGTGGCCAACCCGTTCGCCGTGGACTTCGACGAACTCTCCTCGATGCCACTGATCGAGCGTGACATCACGATGACCTGCGTCTCCAATGAGGTGGGCGGCGGCTATGTGGGCGCCGCCCGGTGGCTCGGCGTGCCCCTGATGGATCTGCTGGACCGCGCCGGGGTCGGTGATCGGGCCGACCAGATCCTCAGCACCGCCGTCGACGGTTTCACCATCAGTACGCCGCTGGCCGTGGCGACCGATGGCCGTGACGCGATGGTGGCGATCGGGATGAACGGCGAGCCGCTGCCGGCCAAGCACGGGTTCCCGGCCCGGTTGATCACGCCGGGCATCTACGGGTTCGTCGGGGCCACCAAGTGGCTGACCCGGCTCACCTTGACCACGTACGCCGAGCAAACGGCGTACTGGACCGAACGCGACTGGGCGATCGACGCCCCGATCAAGATCGCCTCACGCATCGACACGCCCCAGCCGCTCTCCACCATCGACGCGGGTCGCGTGGTGATCGGAGGAGTCGCCTGGGCCCAGACCCGGGGCATCGATCGCGTCGAGATTCGCATCGACGGTGGACCCTGGCGTGAGGCGCGACTCGGTCCGGACGTCGGGGTCGACTACTGGCGGCAGTGGTACCAGTTCTGGGATGCCGAACCCGGCCGACACCTGCTCGCGGTCCGGGCGATCGGCCTCGACGGTGAGGTGCAGACCCCCGTGCGCACCACACCGTTTCCGGGAGGGTCGAGCGGGATCCAGGAGATCTCGCTCCAGGTGCGCTGAAAAAAACTTCTCCGCAGGTGACCAATCCGCCCCATGCCTCGCCTTCGAATCCCTCCCGACAGCAACCACCACGAGAGGCAGCACCATGAGGAACACGATCATCCGCCGCACCGGCGTCGCCGCAGCTGCACTGACGCTCGCCTTCGGTCTGGCCGCCTGCGGCTCCGACGACGACAGCAACGGCAACGAGAACACCACCGGCAGCAACAGCCAGGCCCCCGACGAGAGCGGGATGAGCGAGACCGACGAGAACATGCAGGGCGCCGGCGCCGACACGTTCGGTCCGGGCTGCTCGGCGATCCCGACCTCGGGGGACGGATCCTTCGACGGCATGGCCACCGAACCGGTCGCCACCGCGGCCAGCGCCAACCCGCTGCTGACCACCCTGGTCGCCGCCGTGACCGAGGCCGGCCTGGTCGACACCCTCAACTCGGCCGATGGCATCACCGTCTTCGCACCCACCGACGACGCCTTCGCCAAGATCCCCGAGGCGGACCTGCAGGGCGTGCTCGCCGACAAGGAGCTGCTCACCACGATCCTCACCCACCACGTGGTGGGTGGACAGCTCGGTCCCGACCAGATCGCGGGCGAGCACGAGACTCTGGCCGGGGACATGATCGAGGTGAAGGGCAGCGGCGAGGAGTTCACCGTCGGTGACGAGGATGCCGCCGTGCTCTGCGGCAACATCCCGACCGCCAATGCGACGGTCTACGTCATCGACACCGTCCTGATGCCCTGATCCACGCGGACTGTTGAGGACACTGGATCCATGAGAAGCATGGCGGCCGTTCCTCCCGACGATGCGTCGTCGGGAGGAACGGCCGACCTCGCACAGCTGGTACGCCGCTCCTCCCGCGGGGACGAGGCCGCGTTCGGCGAGTTGTACGACGCGACGTCGGCGCGGGTCCACGGACTGGTGCTGCGCGTCGTACGTGATCCGGCCCAGGCCGAGGAGGTCACCCAGGAAGCATTCCTGGAGGCATGGCGGACCTCGGCCCGCTTCGACCCGGACCGTGGCAGCGCCCTGGCCTGGCTGATGACGATCGCGCACCGACGCGGCGTCGACCGGGTCCGCTCCGCCGAATCGGCAAGCCGGCGCGACACCACCTGGCACGACCGGAGCCAGGTGGTGCCCCACGACGAAACCGCAGAAGCGGCCACCGGAGCCCTCGAGGCACGCCGGGTCCGGGCCGCGCTGCAATCACTGACCGACATCCAGCGCGAGGCGGTCGAGCTCGCCTACTTCGGTGGCTACACGCACACGGAGGTGGCGGCCATGCTGGATCTGCCGCTGGGCACCGCCAAGACAAGGATCCGCGACGGCCTGATCCGGCTGCGCGACACTCTGGGACCGAGCAGGAAGGAGGTGGCACCGTGAGCGACATCCACGCCCTGGTGGGCGCCTACGCGGTTGATGCCCTCGACGACATCGAGCGTGCCCAGTTCGAACGGCACCTGACGGGTTGTGCCGACTGCCGCGCAGAGGTGGACAGCCTTCGCGAGGCCTCCGCCCTGCTCGCCGGGGCGGTTGCCGTCGCTCCGCCGCCGGCCATGCGCGATGCGGTGCTGGCCCGGATCTCCACCGTCCGTCCGCTCCCCCCGAAGAGACCGGAGGAGCGGGGACGACGCCCCTGGTTTCGTCCGCTGGTCGCAGCGGCTGCTGCCGTTGCCGTGATCGGCGGAGGAGGAGCACTGGTGATCACCCAGCCGTGGGCCGAGGAGACCACTCAACAACTCACCGCCACCCAGCGGGTGCTCCAGGCTCCCGACGCGGAGGCGGTCGAACTCGAACTCGACGGGGCCACCGCTCGCCTGGTCCGCTCCACGTCGCACGGCCAGGCGGTGCTGGTCACCCGCGACATGCCCGCGGCACCCGCCGGGAAGGTCTACCAACTGTGGCTGCAGTCCGCCGAGGGCGAGATGCTCCCGGCCGGGCTGATGACCGGTGGCGCCGATGCCGAGGTGCTGCTGGAGGGGGACGCCGCGACGGCGACCGCCGCCGGAATCACCGTTGAGCCCGAGGGAGGGTCACCAGCACCGACCAGTGACCCGATCGCGCTCTTCGACTTCTCGCAGGCGACATGAACCCCGGCGACCCCGCGGCCCAGCTCCGGGTCGCCGTCATCGGAAGCGGCGTGGCCGGCCTGGTGGCCGCCCACGTCGCCTCGGCGACGGCGCGGGTGACCCTGTTCGAGGCCGACGACCGGCTCGGCGGCCACGCCGACACGCATCTGGTCACCGATCCGTCCGGCCGCGAGCTCGCCATCGATACCGGCTTCATCGTGCACAACGAGCGCACCTATCCGGTGTTGCTCCGGCTCTTCGCGGCGCTCGACGTGCGCACGCAGGACTCCGACATGTCGATGTCGACCAGTGACCAGAAGACCTGCCTGGAATGGGCGGGAGCGCTGGGTTGGCGGGGGTTGTTCCCAACCCTCGCCAACCTGGGCAACCCGGCGTATCTGCGGATGCTGACCGAGATCCCCCGCTTCCACCGGCAGGCGCGCCGCTTGCTGGCGGCCGGTCCCGGTGAGCACCGGACCCTGCGCGAGTTCCTCGCCGACGGCCGGTTCACGGCGTACTTCACCCGGCACTTCGCCGAGCCCCTGGTCGCGGCGGTCTGGTCCTGCGACCCGGACCGGGCGCAGGACTATCCGGCACGCTATCTGTTCACCTTCCTCGACCACCACGGCATGCTCGGCATCTTCGGCTCGCCGCAGTGGCGCACCGTGACCGGCGGCTCCGGGGAGTACGTCGAGCGGCTGGCCGCTCGACTGGTCGCTGGTGGTGGCGAGATCCGCACCGGAACCAAGGTCACCTCGGTGCTGGAGACCGACCGCGGTGTGGAGGTCACCGACGGCAACGGCACCGTCGACCGGTTCGACGCCGTCGTGATCGCCACCCACCCCGGCCAGGCGCTGGACATGCTGGCCGAGCCGACACCCCTGCACCGCGAGGTGCTCGGCGCGATCGGCTACTCGGCCAACACTGCCCGGCTGCACACCGACACCTCCCAGCTGCCGCGATCCCGCCGCGCCTGGGCATCGTGGAACTTCCGTCGCCCGGCGACCCCGGACGGTCGGGTGACGGTCACCTATGACCTGACCCGGCTGCAGCGGCTGGAGACCGCGACCCGCTATCTGGTCACCCTGGGCGGCGAGGTCGACCCCGACACGGTGCTGGCCACGATGGAGTATGAGCACCCGCTCTACACGCCGGCTTCGGTCGCCGCGCAGCAGCGGCTCCCGGAGCTGGACACGGACCGGATCGCGCTCGCCGGCGCGTGGCACGGCTGGGGTTTCCACGAGGACGGCGCCGCCTCGGGGCTGCGTGCCGCCGAGCGGCTCGGGTTCACCTGGGAGTCACCGCGGCCGGCGCCGGCACCGCGGCTCTATCGCACCGACATCCGGCACACCCGGCGTACGCCGTGGCGCAACGCCTTCCGGAACCGGTCGTGGTCCTGGCTGGTCGACCTCGACGACCTCCCGAAGCCGTCCTGGCGCGGTTCGTTCGAGGCCCGGGACCACCTCGGCGACCCGGGCTCCAGCATCCGGGCGAACATTGACGCCTTCCTGGCCGGCCGCGGCATCGACCTGACCGATGCCGATCAGCAGCGGGGCCGGGTGCTGATGTTGGCCAACCCGCGCGCCCTGGGCCACTGCTTCAACCCGCTCACGGTCTTCTGGTGCCACCGCGCCGCCGGCACCCTGGCCGCGGTGGTGCTGGAGGTGCACAACACCTACGGCGATCGGCATGCCTATCTGGTCCGGCCCGACGAGCACGGGCGGGCGATGACCGAGAAGGCGATGTATGTCTCCCCGTTCCACGACACCAGCGGACGCTATGAGATCGCGGTCTCGGGGCCCGGCGAGCGGGTCGCGGTCTCGATCACCCTGCATCGCGACGGCGCCGAGCCCTTCACCGCCTCCCTGGTCGGCTCGCGCCTGCCCGCGGGCCGGCGACCGATCCCCGCCGCCGGCGCACCCATCCTCACCACGCTCCGGATCCGAATACAGGGTGTGGGCCTCTGGCTGCGCCGGCTTCGGGTCCACCCACGACCCACGCATCCGCCCCAGGAAGGCGTCCAATGACCCTCACCTCCACTCTCCCCGCCGCGACCGACCGCTGGCCGGGTCTGTACGACGTACCGACCGGGCCCCGGGCACGCGCTGGCGCCGCGATCACCCGGCGCCTGCTGCACCGGATTGCCGACCGGCTCGGCGTCCGGGTCATCGAAGACAGCACCGGATCGCAGTCACCTGGTGCACGTTTTCCCGTGCCACCCTCGGGGTCCACCGCGCCAACCCTGGTGTTGCACCGCCCCGAGGAGTTCTTCCGCCGGGTCGGCACCGACGGCCTGATCGGCTTCGGCGAGGCCTGGATGACCGGCGCCTGGGACTCCCCCGATCTCGACCTGCTGCTGACCACGATGGCGCACGAGCTGGGCACCCTGGTCCCGGCGCCGCTGCAGCGGATGCGCCGGCTGTGGGCCGCCCGGATGCCCGGGGCACACCGCAACAGCCAGGAGCAGGCCCGGGAGAACATCGCGCACCACTACGACCTCTCCAACGATCTGTTCGCGACGTTCCTCGACCCGACGATGACCTATTCCTCGGCGCTCTTCGAGGACGGTGACGAGGATCTGGAGCGAGCCCAGATCCGCAAGATCGAGCGGCTCCTCGACCAGGCCGCGGTGCGAGCCGGCTCGCGGGTGCTCGAGATCGGCACCGGCTGGGGCGAGTTGGCGATCCGGGCCGCTGCCCGGGGCGCGAGCGTCCGCTCGGTGACCCTCTCGGTCGAGCAGCAGCAACTGGCCCGGGAACGCATCGCCGCCGCCGGGTTCGCCGACCGGGTCGAGGTCGCCCTGCTCGACTATCGCGCGGTCGAGGGCAACTATGAAGCGATCTGCTCGGTCGAGATGATCGAGGCGGTGGGCCACGAGTTCTGGCCGACCTATTTCGCGAAGCTCGACGCGCTGCTGGCTCCCGGTGGTCGCGCCGCGATCCAGGCGATCACCATGCCGCACGACCGGATGCTGGCCACCCGCGGCGGCCATACGTGGATCAACAAGTACATCTTCCCGGGCGGGTTCCTGCCCTCGGTGGAGGCAATCGAGCAGGTCACCGGCGAGCACACCAGCCTGCGGGTGGTCGACCGGCTCGCGTTCGGTGCCCACTATGCCGAGACGCTGCGCCAGTGGGACGAAGCCTTCGCGGCGTCGGCCGACCGGCTCGACGATCTCGGCTTCGATGAGGTCTTCGCCCGGATGTGGCACTTCTACCTGGCCTATTCACGCGCTGGGTTCGCCTCGGGCTATCTCGACGTCCAGCAGATCACCCTGGCCCGGAGCGAGGAGGCATCATGAGCGGCGTCGCCCAGCGGATGGCCGAGGGCCTGCGGCCCGTGGTCGGCGGCGAGCTGCCGGTCCACCTCGTCGCCTGGGACGGGTCGGCCGCAGGGCCTGCTGATGCGCCCCGCGTGGTCCTGAACTCTCCGCGGGCGCTCTCCCGGGTCTTCTGGCATCCCGGGGAGCTCGGCGCCGCGCAGGCCTACGTGGCCGGGGAGATCGACGTCGAGGGCGACCTGACCGCGGCCCTGGACCATGTGCACACGGTGGCCGGTGAGCGTGGACTCGCCGGGATCCGCCCGAGCCCTGCCGTGGCCGCGGCGCTGCTCCGGCTGATCCGCGACGTACGGATGCCGCCCTCGGCCCCACCGTCCCAGGCCCGGGTCCGTGGCCGGCTGCACACCAAGTTCCGCGACCGTCTGGCGATCAGCCACCACTATGACCTGTCGAATGAGTTCTACGCCCTGCTGCTCGACGATTCGATGGCCTACTCGTGCGCCTACTGGCGCTCGGCGGACCCGGCGTACACGCTGGCCGACGCCCAGCGCGACAAGCTGCAACTGGTGCTGGACAAGCTCGGCCTCGTCCCGGGCATGACGTTGCTCGACGTGGGCTGCGGCTGGGGCTCCTTGTCCCTGTACGCCGCCGAGCGCGGCATCCGGGTGACCGGGGTGACCATCGCCGCCGAGCAGGCCGCGTGGATCCGCGAACAGGTGCAGCTGCGCGGGCTCGAGGAGACCATGGAGGTGCGGCTTCAGGACTATCGCGAGGTCACGGGACCATCCGGGGTGGGCCAGTTCGACGCCGTGGCCAGTATCGAGATGGGCGAGCACGTCGGCCGGCGCAACTATCCGACGTACGCCGCCAC
The DNA here is from genome assembly GCF_031844485.1 of Nocardioides sp. AE5. Lineage (NCBI taxonomy): Bacteria > Bacillati > Actinomycetota > Actinomycetes > Propionibacteriales > Nocardioidaceae > Nocardioides > Nocardioides sp. AE5. The sequence goes on along the minus strand of NZ_JAUZVI010000001.1, from coordinate 140,005 downwards.
GCTGCGCCGTGCGGTGCGGCCCGGTGGCCGGGTGCTGATCCAGCAGATGTCGCGCCGCGGCAGGCATCCGGGCGGCGGCCCGTTCATCGAGTCGTTCATCGCCCCCGACATGCACATGCGACCGGTCGGGGAGACGGTGGCGCTCCTGGAGGACGCGGGACTGGAGGTCCGCGACGTGCACGCGCTGCGGGAGCACTACGTGCGCACCGTGGACGCCTGGCTGGCCACCTTCGAGGAGAACTTCGAGCGGATCGTCGACCTGGTCGGCGAGGAGGTGGCCCGGGTCTGGCGGCTCTATCTGGTCGGTGGCCGGTTGGCCTTCCGGGACAGGCGGATGGGCGTGGATCAGCTGCTCGCCGTGCGACCCGGCCCGCACACGGTTGCGCCGGTGCGCACATGGTGACCGCGTTCCTGATCGTCTCCGGCGCCTCGCTGCTGGCGGTGGCGCTGCTGATGGGGATCACCGCCTGGGTCGGTCACCGACTCGGGAAGGTCTCGGTGGTGGACACCGCGTGGGGGCTGGGCTTCGTCCTGGTTGCCCTCGTGGCCGCGTTGACCGGGTGCCTGCTGGGCGAGGGCAACGCGGTGCGCCGGTGGGTGCTGCTGGGCCTGGTGGGTGTCTGGGGGCTCCGCCTGGCCTGGCACATGCACCGGCGCAACCACGGCCAACCCGAGGACAAGCGCTATGCGGAGATGCTGGGCGACGCCCCGTTCTCGGTTGCGTTGCGCCGGGTCTTCTTCACCCAGGGCATCTCGTTGTGGTTCGTCTCGCTGCCGGTCCAGGTCGCTGCCGTCGCCGGTGACGGACTGTTCTGGGTCGCCGTGGCGGGCATCGCCCTGTGGCTGATCGGCGCCACCTTCGAGACGGTCGGCGACGCCCAGTTGGCGGCGTACAAGCGGGACCCCGACCGAGGTCCGGTGATGGACCGGGGCCTGTGGGCATGGACCCGGCACCCGAACTATTTCGGCGACGCCTGCGTGTGGTGGGGCATCTTCCTGGTCGCGGCGTCGGCGTGGCCGGGTGTGCTGACCGTCCTGTCCCCGGTGGCGATGACCTATTTCCTGGTCTGGGCGACCGGGGCCAAGCTGCTGGAGCGGACGATGATGCGCCGGCCCGGATATCCGGAGTACGCCGCGCGGACATCGATGTTCGTGCCGTGGCCGCCCAAGCGACAGCACTGACAACCGCGCCTCCAGGCCCAGATCGCCATCGAGGAGTTGCTCGTGGCGCACCCGCAGATCAGCGTCGACGAGGAGCGCGGGTCCGGCACGACTCGATGTTCGTCCGCACCTGGGTCTCACTGCCCGCCGGCGACCTCAGCGCACCGCCGTGACCATCCGGCGTACCGCCTCGGTGATCACCTCCGGCGAGGTGCCCAGGTTGAACCGGGCCCACCCCGCACCACCGACCGGGTCGTAACGGAGTCCGCTGGCCAGGGCGACCCGACCGTGCTCGAGGAAGTGGGCGGCGGGGTCATCCCGGCCGACGCCCGGAAGGCCGAGCGCCCGGCAGTCCAGCCACGCCAGGTACGTCGCCTCCGCCGGCGCCACCGCGACCTGCGGCAGTTCCCGCACGAGCAGGTCGACCAGGAGTGCCCGGTTCTCCGCGATCTCGGCGTTCACCCGGTCCAGCCAGACGTCACCGTGCGCATAGGCTGCGGTCTGGGCGAGCACCGCGACATGGTTCGCGCCGTGGGTGACAACCTCGTGCAGCTCGTCCAGCACGCTGGCCTCCGGGCCGGGCACGGCCAGTGCGGCCTTGAGGCCGGCCAGGTTCCACGACTTGGATGCCGAGACAACGGCGATGCCACGCTCCGCCCCGGGCACCTGCAGATAGGGCGTGAACGTGGCCCCCGGCGCGGTCAGCGGCGCATGGATCTCGTCCGAGATCACCTGGATCCCGTGCCGATCGGCCAACGCGGCGAGCATGGCGAGCTCGTCGGGGGTGTTCACGGTGCCGGTGGGGTTGTGCGGATTGCACAACAGGTACGCCGCCCCGGGGCCGGCCTCGATGAAGGCGCGCTCCAGTGCTTCGGCGTCGAGGCGGTGGTCGAGTCCCAAGGGGGCCAGCACCGCGCGCTTGCGCACCGACGCCACGAAACCGTGGAAGCTGTCATAGCAGGGCGGACTGACCACGACGGCATCGCCGGGGAGCACGTGCAGGATCTCCTCGATCCCGATCATCACGTCGGGCAGCAGCATCATCGTCGCCGGATCGGGGGCCCAGCCCCAGCGCCGCCGGGAGAATCCTGCGAATGCCGCGGCGTACGGTGCTGCCCACGCATAGCCCGTGTCCCCGGTGTGCAGTGCCGTGGTGACCACCTCGACCACTTCGGGGCACGGCCGCGCGTCCATCTCGGCCACCCAGACCGGCAGCACCTCGGGCTCGAAGAAGCGCCACTTCACCGACGTACGGGTGGCTCGGAGTCGGGCGAGGGATTCACCGAGGATGCGCATGGTGCCCATCATGCCCGTGTTCTAGAGTCAGCCCATGGCGATCATCTATCGGGCGACGATCTCCCCGACCAAACTGGAACTGGTCGAGCAGTGGCTCGGTCTCGCCGACGCACGCCAGGTGGGCAGCTATCGCTTCGACGACCCCGACGGAGAGGTCGGCATCGAGGCGCTGCTGGTCGAGGCGGGCGGCGAGGTGCGCCAGGCAGCGCTGAGCTATCGATCGGCTCCCCTGGCGGGCGCTGACGACCACCTGATCACCACCATGGAGCACTCGGTGCTCGGCAAGCGCTGGATCCATGACGCCCAAGGCGACCCGGTCGCGCTGGCCGCCTTCGCACGGGCCCTGACCGGGGAGCAGGAGCAGGCTCCCCTGGAGATCTGGGAGGGCGACGCCCGGGTGGAGGTCCTCGAGCCCACCGTGGCCCTGGAACCCATCGCTGCCACGGACGCCGCGCCCTTGGCCGGCGCGATCCGGGTGCCCGGCGCGACGACGGCGCTGCTGGCGCGGTGGGAGGGCGGCGAGGGGATCGTGGCTCTCGGCGGCTGAGTCGTTTCGGGGGTGAGCGTTTCGGGTGTACGGCGACGGCGATCTGGGTAGTTTGCCCGCATGAAGCGCGCTCTGGTGGCCACAGCCCTGGCCAGCACCCTCGTCCTGACCGGCGGTTGCCTGACGAAGAATGACGACGGCCCGGCACCGACCGGTGCTGGCGAGACCGGCGGCACCGACGCGGAGCCCACGTTCACCGAGCGCGCCGCGAGCCTGTGCACCGAGACGATCAACGCCAATTATCTGACTCCCGGGCTCTATCCGGGGATCGAGGCACTGCAGGCGATCGTGCAGGACCAGCGGCCCGAGCCCGAGCAGGTCCAGAAGTGGGTCACCGAGTTGACCATCCTGATCGAGCACCACGAGGCGGTCAAGGCCGGCCTGGCGAACCTGGCCGATGGCAGCGCTGCCGAACAGGAAGCGTGGGCGGTCGTCGTCTCCTCCGGCGATGCGGACCTCACCCTGATGGAGCAGCGGAAGCAACTCCTCGAGAGCGACTGGGACGACGCTGCGGGGAACTACCCCACCCGTGACTCGGTCGAGGAGAGCGTCACCGCGGACGAGTTCGTCGACGCCCTGGTGGCACTCCAGTTGCACGGCACCGACTGCGTCGCGCCCTATTCGAGCGCCCTCTGGCAAGTGCCCGAGGAGAATGCGCCCTTCGTGCGTGCTGCCACCGAGGCCTGCACCGCTGTGCTGCTCCGGCGCCTCGCCAACGGCTATCAGGCCGACACTTCCGCATCACTGGACGTGTTCGTCGCGGTGCGCGAGGACGACTGGGACGGCACGGTCCCGGACGGCACCGAGGAAGCCCTGGAACGCCTGATCGCCGAGTGGGAGCAGACCGCCACCGACCTGGCCGGGGTGGAGACCAGCGCGGCACTCGATCCGGACCAGTGGCAAGCCACGGTCACCGCGGCGCAGTCCCGTGTCGACGTCCACCGGACCCGCCTGGACGCACTCCGGGGCGGCGATGCGGAGACCATGCGCACCGCCTGGCTGCCGAGCAGCGGCCAGCCCGGTGACCTGGCCGTCAACGGGCTCCGCGAGCGGAGCTGTGCCGGTATTGCCTTCTGAGGCTGGCGCCACTCGTCTCAGTACGACTTGGGCAGCCCCAGCGAGTGCATGGCGACGAAGTTGAGGATCATCTCCCGGGAGACCGGCGCGATCCGGCCCAGGCGGGCCGCGACCAGCATGTTGCCCAGCCCGAATTCCTGGGTCAGGCCGTTGCCGCCGTGGGTGTGCACCGCGACATCGGTGGCGTTGCAGGCCACCTCTCCGCCAGCGTACTTGGCCATGTTGGCGTATTCACCTGCGGCCATGTCGTCGCCGGCGTCATAGAGCGCCGCCGCCTTCTGCCACAGCAGCCGGGCCTGCTCCAGTTCGATCTTGGCCTTGGCCAGCGGGTGCGCGATGCCCTGGTGGGCGCCAATCGCCTGGTCCTTCCACACCGAACGCTCCTTGGCATAGGCGACCGCCTTGTCGAGCGCATAGCGGGCCATCCCGCAGGAGAAGGCGCCACCCATGATCCGCTCCGGGTTGAGCCCGGCGAAGAGTTGCCACAGGCCGCCGTCCTCGTCGCCGACCAGCGCGTCGGCGGGCAGGCGGACGTTGTCCAGAAAGAGGGTGAACTGCTTCTCCGGCGCCTGCCACGACATCGGGATCGGCTGCTTCTCGAAGCCCGCGGCGTCGGTGGGCACCACGAAGAGCGCCGGCTTGAGCTTCCCGGTCTTCGCGTCCTCGGTGCGGGAGACGATCAGCACCGACTGTGCCTCGTCGACCCCGGAGATGAAGGTCTTCTGCCCGTTGAGCACCCACTCCTCGCCGTCACGGGTGGCGGTGGTGGTGATCTGGTGCGAGTTGGACCCGGCGTCAGCCTCGGTGATTCCGAACGCCATCAGGTGGGTGCCGTCGGCGATGCCCGGCAGCCAGCGCTGCTTCTGCTCCTCGGTGCCGCACCGGGCGATGATCGAGCCGCAGATCGCCGGCGAGACCACCATCATCAACAGCGGCGCACCGGCGGTGGCGCACTCCTCCAGGACCGCGGCCAGGTCGGCCATCCCGCCGCCACCGCCGCCGTACTCCTCGCCGATGTTGACGCCGAGGAACCCGTTGCGGCCCATCTCCAGCCACATCTCGGTCATCTTGCCGCCCTCGCGGGCCTGCTTGGCGACGTACTCGTGGCCATACTTGCCGGCCAGCTTCGCGACCGCCTCGCGCAGGGCGACGCGCTCGGGGGGCTCGGAGAACATGGTCTGGGCTGCGTCGGTCATGCGTCTGCTCCTTCTGCGGGGTTCTCGGGACTGTCGGCAGGTTCCACGACGGCGAGCACGGCGCCCGCCTCCACCTGCTGGCCGGCCTGGGCCGGGAGGTCAGTGAGGGTGCCGGCGTACGGCGCGGTGATGGTGTGCTGCATCTTCATCGCCTCCATCACCACGATCGGCTGGCCGGCGGCCACCTCGTCACCGACCGCGCCGTGGACGACGACGACGCTGCCGGGCATCGGCGCCAGCAGCGATCCCTCGGCCACCTGGTCGGCCGGGTCCACGAACCTGGGTACGACGCGCAGCGTGGCACCACCGGACGGTCCGTCGACCAGCAGGGCGTCCGGTCCGGTCGAGCCCTGCACGCGGGTGCGGTAGCGGCGGGCCACACCGGCCACATCGAGCACGACCTCCTCCGGTGACGCCGTGACCACGGTGACCGGGCGTTCCGGGTCCGGCTCGGCCAGGGTGAAGCCGGGACCGCGGGTGGACGGGCCGAACCAGCGGACCTCGATCTCGTCGCCACCGCGGGCGAACCGGGTCACCGAGGGCGCCGCCACGACGTTGCGGAAGCCGGCCGGGATCCGGGACTGCACCCGGGCCCGGGCCTGGCGGTGCTGCGCCAGTGCCACCGCCCCGACGAAGGGGATCAGGTCGTCGCCCCCGGGCGCGTCGAGGGTCTCGGGGTGGTCGTCATAGAACGCGGTGGTCAGCCCGGTGGCGTCGGCGAAGGCAGGGTGTCGCAGCGAGGCGACCAACTGGTCACGGTTGGTGACCAGTCCATGGATCCGCGCCTTCTCCAGCACCCGGGCCAGCAGGCGCGCGGCCTGCTGGCGGCTGGGCGCGTGGACGATCACCTTGGCCAGCATCGCGTCATAGAAGGTGCCGACCTCGTCGCCGGTCTCGAAACCGGTGTCCAGCCGGACCCCGAAGCCGGGCGAGTGGAATGCGGCGTCGTGCTCGACCGCCAGTTCCAGCAGGCGTCCGGTCTGTGGGGCGTAGTCGGCCGTCGGGTCCTCGGCATAGAGGCGGGCCTCGATCGCGTGCCCGTTCGGGGCGGGCGCCGGAGCGGCCAGGTCCGCACCTGAGCGTCCCTCGGCGACGGCGATCTGCAGGGCCACCAGGTCGACACCGAAGACGGCTTCGGTGACCGGGTGCTCGACCTGGAGTCGGGTGTTCATTTCCAGGAACCAGAACGACTCGCGGGCGGCGTCGTAGAGGAACTCCACGGTGCCGGCGCCCTGGTAGTCGACGCTGGCCGCGGCCGCGTGGGCGGCCTCGTGGATCCGCTCGCGTACGGCGTCGGGGATGGCGGGTGCGGGCGCCTCTTCGACAACCTTCTGGTGGCGCCGCTGCAGGGAGCAGTCGCGGGTGCCGAAGACGGCCACCTCGCCTGCGCCGTCGCCGACGACCTGCACCTCGACATGACGGCCCCGCTCGACGTACGGCTCGACGAAGACGGTGCCGTCGCCGAACGCGGATGCGGCCTCGGCGCTCGCTCTCTCGACCTCACCGGCCAGGTCCGCCAGGTCCCGTACGACGCGCATCCCGCGGCCGCCTCCCCCGGCGGACGCCTTGACCAGCAGCGGCAGGTCGTCCTCGGTGGCCGAGTCGACGGCGAGGTTGCCGAGCACCGGCACCCCGGCGGCCTCCATCAACTTCTTCGATTCGATCTTGGAGCCCATCTGCTCGATCGACTCCGGCGACGGGCCGAGCCAGGCGATCCCTGCCTCGATCACGGCACGGGCGAAGTCGGCATTCTCGCTCAGGAACCCATACCCGGGATGGATCGCGTCTGCCCCGGTGCTCCGGGCGGCCGCGAGGACCAGGTCGGTCCGCAGGTAGGTCTCGGCCGGGGTGTTACCGGGCAGGCGGACCGCGTGGTCGGCCTCGGCGACGAACGGCAGGTGCGCATCGGCGTCGGAGTGGATGGCGACGGTCTCGATGCCGAGGTCGCGGCAGGTCCGGAAGACCCGGCGTACGATCTCGCCGCGGTTGGCGACGAGCAGGCGGTTGATCACGGTTGGCTGTTTCACAGTCGGAACACCCCGAAGTTCATCGCGCCCTCGATGGGCTGGTTGTCGATCACGGAGAGGCAGATGCCCAGGACGGTGCGGGTGTCGCGCGGATCGATCACGCCGTCGTCGTAGACCATCCCGGACATCACATACGGCAGGGACTGCTCCTCGATCTGGGTCTCCACCATCTCCTTGATCGCCTTGAATCCCTCGGCGTCGAAGGGCTGGCCCTTCTTCTCCGCGGATTCGCGCGCCACGATCTCGAGGACGCCGGCGAGCTGGGCCGGGCCCATCACCGACGACTTGGCCGAGGGCCAGGTGAAGAGGAAGCGCGGGTCATAGGCGCGCCCGTTCATCCCGTAGTTGCCCGCACCATAGGAGGCGCCCATGATCACGGTCAGGTGTGGCACGCTCGAGTTGGAGACGGCGTTGATCATCTGGGCGCCGTGCTTGATGATCCCGTTCTGCTCGTATTCCGCCCCCACCATGTAGCCGGTGGTGTTGTGCAGGAAGAGCAGCGGGGTGTCCTTCTGGTTGGCGAGCTGGATGAACTGCGCCGCCTTCTGCGCCTCCTCGCTCATCAACACGCCGCGGGCGTTGGCCAGGATCCCGATCGGGTGGCCGTGCAGTTGCGCCCAGCCGACGCAGAGCGCCGAGCCATAGAGCGGCTTGAACTCGTCGAAGGCGACCTCGTTCGCCTCCGAGGTGCCGTCGACGATGCGCAGGATCGCCTCGCGCGGGTCGAACGGCTCCTTGAGGTCGGTGGGGATCAGGTCGATCAGGTCGTCCGGGTCGAGGTCGGGCTCGGCGTACGCAGGAGTTGATCCAGCGGTGAGGGGTCCGGGGCCGCGCTTGCGCCAGTTGAGCCGGGCCACGGTACGCCGTGCGATCCGGATCGCGTCGTGCTCGTCGACGGCCAGGAAGTCGGAGAGGCCGGAGGTGCGCGAATGCATCTCGGCGCCACCGAGCGACTCGTCGTCGGACTCCTCGCCGGTCGCCATCTTGACCAGAGGCGGGCCGGCCAGGAAGACCTTGGCCCGCTCCTTCACCATGATCACGTAGTCGCTCATCCCGGGCACATACGCGCCGCCGGCGGTGGAGTTGCCGAAGACCACGGAGATGGTGGGGAGCTTGGCGGCCGAGGCCCGGGTCAGGTCGCGGAAGCCCCGCCCGCCGGGGACGAAGATCTCCTTCTGGGTGGGCAGGTCGGCGCCGCCGGACTCGGTCAGGTTGATCGTCGGCAGGCCGTTCTGTCCCGCGATCTCGGCGGCGCGGAACGACTTGCGCAGCGACCACGGGTTGAGTGCTCCGCCCTTGACGGTGGGGTCGTTGGCGACGATCAGGCACTCGACGCCCTCGACGACGCCGATTCCGGTGACCAGGGAGGCGCCGACCGGGAAGTCGCTGCCCCAACCGGCCAGCGGCATCAGTTCCAGGAAGGCCGAGCCCTCGTCGACGAGCAGGTCGATCCGCTCGCGCGCGGTCAGCTTGCCGCGCTCGCGGTGCCGGGCGATGTATTTCCCGCCGGCCTCGACGGCCTTGGTCTGCTCGGCGTGCAGGTCGTCGATCTTCGCCAGCATCGTCGTACGTCGTTCGTGCGCGACGTCGGTCTCCGTGGTGGTCACTTGTCCAGTGCTCCCTTCATCCGCTCCAGGGTGGTGCGCATGCCGCGCTCGTTGGTCTTGGCGCGCAGCCGCCCCAGCAGGAGCCAGTAGCCGCGCACGTACCAGGCCGGGGTGAGCCGGAAGTATTCGGTGACGACCGATCCCTCACCCGCGGGCGCGATCCGGTAGCCCCAGTTGTTGATCGGGTTCGCATCGAGGCCGACGGAGAACTCGAAGACCGCCTCGCTGCCCACGCCGGGCGGGGTGCACCGGGTGACGGTGCACGGCGTCCAGTACGTCGGGCCGACGCCGTTGCGCTTGACGTGTCCCTTGAACCGGGCTCCGACTGCGGGGCCGGTGGCGCCGTGGGTCCACTTCGCTTCGAACGTCTCCGGGGAGAACTCACCGATCCGGGTCACGTCCGAGACCAGTGCCCAGACCTCCTCGGGCGGTGCGTCCATCCGCACCGCCACTTCGCCACCGAGTGGCTTCATGATGCCCATCAGGTTCCTCCAGGTTCGTTTCGGGTGCGGTTCAGGCCGAGTAGCCGAGCAGTCGCGCGGCCAGGTCGGTGAGCACCTCGGTCGCGCCGCCGCCGATCGGCAGCAGCCGGGCATCGCGGTAGTGGCGCTCCACCTCGGTGCCGTGCATGTATCCGGCGCCGCCGAAGAGTTGCACCGCGTCGTTGGTGACCGCGACGGCGGTCTCCACCGCGGTCTGCTTGGCCAGGCAGGCCTCGGCGATCACCGACTCACCCGCGACATGTCGTGCGGCCACGTCGAGGGTGTAGTTGCGCGCCACCTGCACCTGCCGGTGCATCTCGACCAGCTTGGCGCGCACCACCTGGTTGGCCACCAGCGGCTTGCCGAACGTGGTGCGCTCCTTGCAGTACGCCGCGGCGAGGTCGAGGGCGCGCGCGGCATGGCCATAACCCATCAGGGCGAGCGCGATCCGCTCCACCACGAACTGCTCGGCGATGTAGTAGAAGCCCTGATCCTGCTCCCCGACCAGGTTCGTCGCCGGGACCCGGACGTCGACGTACGAGAGTTCGGCGGTGTCGGAGCAGTGCCAGCCCATCTTGCGCAGGCTGCGGGTGACGGTGAAGCCGGGCGTGTCCTTCTCCACCACGAGCAGGGACAAGGAAGCGTGACCGGGCGAGTCATCGGAGCGGGTGCGGACCGCGGTGGTGACGAAGTCGGCGCGAACGCCCGAGGTGATGAAGGTCTTGGACCCGTTGATCACGTAGTCGTCCCCGTCGCGCACCGCGCGGGTGGTGATCCCGGCGACGTCGGAGCCCCCGCCGGGCTCGGTGATCGCCAACGAACCGATCTTCTCCCCGGCCAGGGTGGGCCGGACGAACCGGTCGATCAGATCGGGTGATCCGTTGGCGATCATGTGGGGCAACGCGATGCCATGGGTGAACAGCGAAGCCAACAGGCCCCCGGACCCACCCACGGACATGATCCCCTCCTGCAGCGCGCAGACGTCCAGCAGGTCTCCCCCCTCACCACCGGCGTCCTCCCGGTAGCCGACCGCGAGCACGCCCGCCTTTGCAGCGGCACGATGCAGCTCACGGGGGAGCTCGCCGGCGTCCTCCCACTCCTGCAAGTGGGGCATGACCTCCCGGCGGGCGAACTCGGCGCCGGCCGCTCGCAACGCCTCACGCTCGGGGGTGATCCAGTGGTTGGGGGCCAGGCTGGTGTGCTGCGTGCTCACAGGAGTCCTTCCTCGATCGAGACCAGACGGGAGCGGACCCACTCGCCGAGTGCCTTGGCCTGGGGGTCGAACCGGGTGGAGGCGGCGACGCCGTCGCCGAGCAGTCCGTGGATCACCACGTTGACGCCACCGAGGTTGGGCAGCAGGAAGACCTCGACGTCCAGGTCGGCGGCCTCGGGGACGAGTTCGCGGACCTTGCGCGGGTTGATCAGCTTGCTCAGCCAGGTCACCCGGTCGGCGTACTTCGGGGACCCGTCGTTGACCACCCACAGGCCCAGGTTGGCGTTCGGCCCCTTGTCGCCGGAGCGGGCGTGGACGAAGGTGCCCAGTGGCATCCGGCGGGTCAGGTTGTCCGAGGGGCACGGGTATGGCGAGGGGCGGGTGCCGGGCTCGACGTCGCGGTCCACGAACGCGGTCGGGTCGGCGACCACCTCACGGCTCCCGTCGGGGTGCACCACGGTGTGGGTGATCGCCGAGCGGTCGACGTACTCGGCGCGGTAGATCCCGAACGGGGTCGGCTTGGCCGGCGGCGCGGTCATCGTGAACCCCGGGTACGACGCCAGCGCGGCCTCCACGGCAGCCGAGGTGAAGGGCTTGCCGACCGGGTCCGCGGACGGGTCCTTGACAGTGAGCCGGAGCAGGCAGGAGGCAGCCTCCTGGGTGTCGGCGTCGCGGTGCGGTTGCGAGGTCTGCGACCAGGTCACCTCGGCAGGCCGGTTGGCGGCGAGCACGTCCTCCATCTGGGTGCGGATCCAGTCCGCCTTCGCCTCGATGTCGAGGCCGGTGAGGACGAACTCGACGGTGTTGCGGAACCCGCCGAGCTCGTTGACGCAGACCTTCAGCCTGCTCGGCGGCGCCTCGCCGCGGACCCCGCTGATCCGGACCCGGTCAGGGCCGGCCTGCTCGAGTGCGATGGTGTCGAGCAGCGTGGTCACGTCGGGGTTGAGATAGCGGGTGGACTGGATCTCGTAGACCAGTTGGGCGGTGACCGTGTCGCAGGTGACCGCGCCGCCGGTGCCGTCGTGCTTGGTGATCACGCTGCTGCCGTCGGCGGCGACCTCGGCGATCGGGAAGCCGAGCGGCATCCCCGTGTGCGGCAGGGTGCGGAAGCCGGAGAAGTTGCCGCCGGTGGCCTGGGTGCCGCACTCGATCACGTGGCCGGCCACGACCGCGCCGGCCAGTTCGTCGTAGGCCGTCTCATCCCAGCCATGGTGGGCGACGGCGGGACCGACGACGACCGAGGCGTCGGTGACCCGGCCGGTCACCACGATGTCGGCGCCGGCGACCAGCGCCCGCGCGATTCCGAACCCGCCGAGGTAGGCGTTGGCGGTCAGCGCATTGGGGCGGCCCAGCGCGGCCAGGGTGTCGGTGCCGCGCAGGTCGTCGCCCTCGACGTGAGCGATGGCCGGGTCGAGTCCGAGCCCACGGGCCACCTCGCGGAGCCGGTCGGCCAGGCCGGCCGGGTTGAGGCCGCCGGCGTTGGTGACGATCCGGACGCCCTGCTCGAGGGCGAGCCCGAGGCAGTCCTCGACCTGACTGACGAAGGTGCGCGCATAGCCCAGCGACGGGTCGCGCATCGTGTCCTTGCCGAGGATGAGCATGGTCAACTCGGCCAGGTAGTCGCCGGTCAGGTAGTCCAGTTGGCCGCCTTCGAGCATCTCGCGCATCGCCGAGAGCCGGTCGCCGTAGAAGCCGGAGCAGTTGCCGATCCGTGCCGGTGTGGTCATTTCGCTTCCCTTCCTGCGCCGGGGTTGCCGGCGAAGCACTGGGCGATGTCGAGCCACTGGTCGGCCTCGGCGCCGACGGCGACCAGGTCGGTGTCGGCGCGGTGGACACGCTGGGTGGCCAGCAGGCAGAAGTCGTACGCCGATCCGTTGACGGTCTGCACGGCGTCGTCGGGGCCGAACTCCCACTGCTCGCCGCTCGGGGAGGTCAGCGAGATCCGGAACTCATCGGTGGGCGGCTCCAGTCCGTTGGTGACGAAGGCGAAGTTGCGGGTGCGGACCCCGATGTGGGCGACATGCACGATCCGGTCCGTCGGCGCCACGGTGACGCCGAGGGCGTCGTACACGTCGAGGGAGTGGGCCCAGGTCTCCATGAAGCGGGCGGTGGCCATGGAGGTGGGTGACATGGGTGGGCCGTACCAGGGGATCTTGTGGCCCCGGGGCACGGAGCGGAGCGCTTCGATGACTTGGGCGCGGCCCTGGCGCCAGTCGGCGAGCAGGTCGGCGGCGGGGCGGTCGGCGCCGGCCAGGGCGGCCTTGTCGACCACGTGCTCGGGGTCGGCAATCGCCTCCAGGACCAGGTTGTCCCATCCTTCGGTGTCGCCGTGGACGTGGGCGACGGCGGCGATCGAGGCGCGGTCGGTCCAGGCCAGGTGGGCGACCTGCGTGGCGATGTCCCACCCCTCGGCGGGGGTCGGCGTACGCCATTGGTCGTCGCTCAGGCCGGCGACGTGGCCGTCGAGTTCGTCGCCTTGCGCGGCGAGGTCGGCCAGCACCTGGTCGAGGACAGTGTTGCCTGTCATCCCTGCTCCTTCGTCGAGTCGCGCGTTGACGCCTGGCGGGGGCCGCCCAGCCCGGCGTCGAGCTGGTCTGCCCAGCGGTCGAGGATCCGGCCACGGCGCCGGGCGTCGTCGGAGATGGTGTTGGCCAGGCCGAGGCCGCGGACCAGGTCGAGGGTGGCCTGGATCAGCTCGCGGTTGCCGGGCACGGACTCGTCGACGCCGAGAAGTTCGACGGTGAGCCGGTGGGTCTCGCGGCCGAGACGTTGTTCGAGTGGGCCGACGGCCTCCAGCAGGCCTGAGTCGGTGCGCGCGGCGACCCAGAGCTCGAGGGCGGCGGTGAAGACCGGGCTGGCGAAGTGCTCGCCGAGCGCGCGGAGCACGGCCCGGGTACGCCGTTCCCCGGTCGGCAGGGCGGCAGTGGCGGCCTCGAGTTCGCTGCCGCGGATCCGGGTGAGGTGCTCGATGGCGGCCAGGACCAGGTCGTTCTTGGTCGGGAAGTGGTGCAACTGGGCACCGCGACTGACTCCGGCGCGTTGCGAGACGAGTGTGGTGGAGGTGCGGTTGAACCCCACCTCCACCAGGCACTCGACCGTTGCCTCCAGCAGGCGCTGCCGCATCAGGCGGGTGCGCTCCTCCTGCGGCACGCGGGTGGTCGACGACATGGCGCCACCCTGCAGCATTCAGAACAAACAGTCAAGACTGACTTTTAGTTTCCTCCTGGCTCATACGGCGCTCCTGGTCCGCGCGCCGACCGCCAGGCCAACGATCAGCCCGAACCAGAGGACCGGGATGAAGACGGAGCCCTCGCCCGTGGAGACCAGGACGATGAAGAAGAAGAGCAGGCTCAGCCCGCCCAGGACCAGGGTCCCGATCTGGGCCCAGGGCTTCACGGCGCAGGCACCGGCTCCGACCGCGATGAACCCGGCTGCGAAGGCGAGGAAGATCAGCAGCATCAGGGTCAGGATCCCGGTGGCGTCGTCGACCATGCCGCCCAGGAACGAGTCCTTCATCGCGATCGTGGCGATCGCGAAGAGCAGGTAGACGGCGCCGGTGATGAGGGAGAGGACCCCCGAGGCGAGCAGGGTCCCGGTCCGCTTCGGCGTGGAGCCGCCGAGGCCGGGGGTGGGGGTGCCACACCTCGTGCAGAAGCGTTCGTGGGCGGCGATCCCTGCAGTGCAGTTGTGGCAGGTCCTGGTCTGCTGCTGAATCATGGCGGGTCCTCTTCGGGGAGCGGAGCGTGGCTGTTGCGCTCCTGGTGCCGCCAACGTAGGAGTGGCCGGCTCCGTTGGCGATGGGGATTGATCTCCATGCCCCCAGAAACCGTGTCCACGTTTGTCCGGACTTGGCCGGACGCCGTAACCAGCCCACTCGGCAGCGGTTGAGTCACTGCCTGGATGCCGGAACACATGGGGGTGACATGGACCAGGACCTGGTCATCGACTATTGCGGGGAACTCCATCGCGTGGGGACGCCGGACCGGTTCGTCATCGGCCGGGACGGTGATCTCAGCGTTGACGACGACAACGCCTTCCTGCACCGGCGGATGGTCGAACTGGTCCATGCCGACGGCCTGTGGTGGGTGATCAACGTCGGGTCGCGGCTGGCCGTCACCGTCAGTGGTGAGGTCGGCACCCTGCACGCCGTGATCGGACCGGGGTCGCGGCTGCCGATCGTGCTGCCGACGGTGGCGTTGCTCTTCACCGCGGGGACCACGACGTACGAGGTGATGGTCCACTGTGGTGACTCGCCGTTCTCCTTGGGCCCCTCGCCGGTCGAGACCCGCAAACCCCCGACCGGCACCGAGACGCTGGGCGTCGTACAGCTGACCGAGAGCCAGCTGCTGCTGATCATCGCACTGGCCGAGAACCAGTTGCGGCGACTCGGATCCGGACCCAGCGAACTGCCCAGCAACACCGCGGCCGCAGCGCGCCTCGGGTGGTCGATGACGACGTTCAACCGCAAACTCGACAACGTCTGCGACAAGTTCGACCGCGCCGGGGTGAAGGGCCTGCGGGGTGGTCCGACCCAGCACGCCATGCAGCGCCGCGCCCGCCTGGTCGAATACGCGATCGCCGCGCGCGTCGTACGGACCGAGCACCTGGCCCTGCTCGACGCCGGTCGCCCCTCTGCCTCCCGGGGGGATTGATCCCCATGGCCAGGACCACACGGGATTGCTGGGATCAGTCCAGATCCTCACCCACCAGGAAAGGAACCACCATGAACCCGATGCGACGCACCACCATCGCCCTCGCCGCTGTTGCCCTTGTCGCAGGCTTCTCCGCCTGCGGCTCGGAAGAGGCCGGCGAAGCAGTCAGCGGCGAGGCAATCAACAGCGGGAGCGCTGCGCCGGAACTCGACCCGGCCATCGCAGCCCTCCCCCAGGCCTCTCCGGACCTGCAGATCGCTCCCTTCACCGACAGCGCCGTGGGGAACAGCACCACGCCAGGCGAAGAGGGTCGATTCCAGTTCCCGGGAATGACCGTGACGATCAGTTCGCTCACCGTGCTCGACTCGGTCCACGACTGGGACGGCGCAGGGGACGAAGTCCGCGCAGCCGATGGGGAGCGCCTGGTGGTGGTCAACCTCGAGCACCAGGCTCTGCCGGGCTACGCCTACACCTCCCCGAAGGCCCAGGTGCTGGTCGAGGATGGCGGCAAGCGCATCAATGTCTTCGACGACGCCCAGAGCATCCAGCCCTTCCTGGTCTCGGCCAGCGAGGACGCCCGACTGGTCCTCGCGGTCGGCGGCCGTGACTTCACCGCCTCCCTCGGCTCAGACGACTTCGGGGTCGTGGAGGACGCCGGGCGTGTGGCCCCGGCGCGGCAGGACCTGGCCCAGTTCCTCACCTTCGACACGGCGACGACCAAGGACGGCACGAGGGAGGGCAGTGCCACGCTCCAGGCCACGGTCGCCTCAGTGACCCGGACCAACTACCTGCCCGCCGAACTCAACCAGGGCGTCGGACAGTGGGCCGAGGAGGGGAAGGCCTTCCTCCTGGTCGACATGACGGGGGTGGACGTCACGGTGGACGGCTTCCTGGACATGACGACGGACGAGATCCTGACCTGGACTGCGTCCGCTGGCGACGAGACCCTCCCGGCACGGGGTCCCGTCTCACTCAAGGGCGCGAGCAGCGGCACCGCAGTGCTGGACGTGCCCGCTGACCTCCGGGAGTTCACCCTCACCGTGGCCGCCCGGTCGAGCGCCAACGCCTACATGGGACCGTCGATCGACCTCTCCCACGGTGAGCGCAGCATCGACGTGGTGCTCCCGTGACCGGGTCCGGCGCAGAGGAGGGGACCTCGCGAGCACAGGAGGTCGGGACCAGCACTGCCCCCGACGGCTTCGGCTGCGAGACCTGCGGCGCCCTGCTGTCCCCGGACGCCGCGTTCTGCACGGCCTGCGCCGCACCACGGCGTACGTCCGATGCAGCGGACAGGACCGCGGTGCGGGGGTCGACACCGTCCGCGCCACCCGTGCCGTCACCGGCCCCGGCAGCCGGACCGGCGACGTTCCAGCCGACTGCTCCCTTCGCGTCCCGCCACAAGCGCCGGTGGTGGACAACAACACTGATCAGTGCCGGCATCGCGATCGCCGCGACGGCCGGATTCGCCGGCGCCTACCTGGTCGTCTCCCGCCTGACCGGGTGAGCCCCGAACCCGCCGTCCGACCCATGAAGAGATCCCCCGGAGGAAGTGAACGATGAACAGGTTCTGTGTCGAGTGTGGAACCTCGCTGGCGATGGCGGGGTCGACCTGCCCCGGGTGCGGCGTACTGCTGGACAGGGGCGGGTCGACCGTGGATGCCGCCGGCGCCCTCGAGGGCCCCCAGCGGTTGGGGCGCTACCAACTGGTCCGCCTGCTCGGATCCGGTGGCTTCGGCACCGTGTGGGAGGCCCGGGACGAGGCCACTGGCGCCCAGGTCGCGGTGAAGATGCTCGACCGGATCGGCGGTGCCGAGGCTGGCATGGCCCGCAGCCAGTTGCTGGCCGAGGCGGCAGCGCTGGGGTCTGTCGACTCCCCCCACACGCTGAAGGTGCTCGACGTACTGGACCAGCCTCCGCTCCTGGCACTGGTCACCGACCTGGTCCCGGGCTGCTCGCTGCGTGCCCTGCTCGACGAGCACACCACGCTGCGGGCCACGGATGCGCTGACCGTGCTGCGCGACGCCGCCACCGGACTTGGCGCCGTCCACGCTGCCGGACTGGTGCACGGCGACGTCAAGCCGGCCAACATCCTGGTCACCGCCAGCGGCGCCTCCCGGCTGATCGACTTCGGGCTCGCCGCACTGCCCGGCTGGATCACCGACGACTCCGTCTCGCCGTGGGGCTCACCCGCCTATGCCCCACCCGAGCAGGTCGCCCACGGTTACCGCGACCACCGCAGCGACATCTACTCGCTCACCGTCACCCTCTATGAGGTGCTCGCCGGGCAACGGCCGTTCACCGGCGACACCATCGACGACATCCGCAACAAGCACGTCCACCACCCGTTGCCCGACCCACGCCACTTCGTCCCCGACCTCGGTGACGATCTGGCCAACTTCCTCGCCTGGGGCACCGCCAAGGATCCCGCCCAGCGGCCGCAGGACATCGCCACCTGGCTGCACCACTTCGAGGCCGCAGCCACCGCCCGCCACGGCGCCGACTGGGCCACCCCGACCGCCGTCGGCACCATGGTCGGCGCCATCGCCTCCGGCGGGCTCCTGGCATCGGGGGTTCTCGTCCCGGGCGCCAGCACGGGCCCTTCCTCGGCCGGCGCCGCGGGTGCCGCAACCGACCCGGCCACGGGCGGACACGTCGCCACCGGGAGCACCTCCAGCGCAACGGCACCCGCAACCACAGCACCCGCAGGTACGGCGAGCGCAGGCGCCGGCGGTAGCGCCACCACGAGCGGCGGCGGAGGCTTCCTGTCGACCCTCGGCGGCAAGCTCGCCGTCGCCGCCCTCGCCACCGCAACACTGGCCGGCGGTGGCCTCGCCCTGCACCACATCCTCACCACCGACGACCCAGCGCCGAGCGCGTCCTCACCGAGCGACACACCCGCGGCGCAAGGTGCTGAGCCAGCGGCTGGACCGGAGATGGTCGAGAAGATCGTCTACACGGCGTGGACCCTCGACGCGAGCGACCCGAGCAGCTCAAGCACCCAGGTCGTCCTGGCCAACCCCGATGGCAGCGACCCGGTCGTGCTGGCGGACGGTGCTCATGGCCTGCTCTCCCCCGACGGCCGCGAGGTGGCCTATGTCGTCGTCGATCAGAGCACCGGCCTGCTCGAGGGGGACATCCGGGTTGTGCCAGTCTCCGGGGGCGAGTCGCGTAGCGTCGTCGAGACCGACCAGTGGGCATCGTCCTATCCCTTGGCATGGACCGACGAGGAACTGATCGTCTTCGGTTGGGGCCAGGACGGTGATCAAGGGGTGGTGTC
The DNA here is from genome assembly GCF_031844485.1 of Nocardioides sp. AE5. NCBI lineage: Bacteria > Bacillati > Actinomycetota > Actinomycetes > Propionibacteriales > Nocardioidaceae > Nocardioides > Nocardioides sp. AE5. Next base: position 121,470 of record NZ_JAUZVI010000001.1, on the reverse strand, counting down.
GGTCGATCCTGCGAAGAGCACTCGCTCCAGTGAGGCCAAGTTCCTCGACAGCGGTCGCTCTGGCGCCGCACCCGCGTTCGGCCCCGACGGGCAATACATCCATCCCGAACTCAGCTATGACGAAAACACCGGCAACACTTCCAACGCCTGGTTCCTCACAGAGTCACCCGGGTCGGAGCCGCGGCGGATCTACGCCACCGAAGACACGGGGCTTGAGGACAGGAGGAACTTCGCGTGGTCTCCCGACGGCGCCACGATCGCGTACGTCGATTTCGCCTTCGCGCCTGACATGGGCCCCATGAGCCATGTGGGGCTCATGGACCCGGATGGCAACGGGGAACGGCTCCTCACCGGCGATCTGGGACAGAGCGAAGGCAGGCTGGTGTGGGCACCTGACAGCAGCAGGCTGACGGTGACGGTCGGCAACGGCATCCCACTGACGACGGCGGTGATCGATATTGCCAGCGGGACCATGAAGACGATGCTGGACGAAGGAGCCGTGACCAGCTGGGGAATGGTCCCGGTCGACGCACTGACAGTGAGCCATGCCGACGCAGGCGCAGACGGCTCGCCGGCCACCCCGGCGGCGGAGGGCGTGGTCGACTACGAACCACCGCTCCTCACCGGCAACGGCGCGAGCATGGATGACCAACTCTTCTTCGAAGCAGCGTTCCGTGATGCGCTGCCAGCGCACCAGGAGTTCGCCAGTGCAGTTCGTGACTACGACCCCGGATGCGGCGACGGGCAACCACCGGTCTCCGTCACGATCGCGGTGGAGGGCTATGTCGATGGACCCGCCCTTCCCGATGCGTCGACGATGTCCGGATTCGCTGGCTATGGCATTGGTTCGGTCGAGACCGTCTGCAACCCCGGGCAGAGCGGGTACTCCGGCCCCCTGGTGTGGGCATTGAGCAACAGCCAGTGGGAGGTCGTGTGGGCACACGGCAGTCAGTGGGACTATCCCCTGACGATCGCTGCCGTGCCGGCCGTGCTCATGCAGACTGCACCGAGCCTCCCCGGCGGCTGGGAGCCGTACGCCGTTCCGTGAACGCCGTCCCTCACCCAGGACGAGCCGAGCACGACGGGCTTTCCGGACACCGAGGTCCGCAAGCGCTTCGGCCAGTGACCTGCACGCCCAGATGGGCCCCTGATGCAATTGCGGACCTCCAGCGCGGGTACGACTGGTCCGACGAACGACAACCGGGTCTCGGGTGATCCTTTGCGGCGGCGGTGTTCACCGCTGTTGCCCACGCGGCGCATCACCCGCACGTGCCCAAGAGGTACGAGCACCCTGCTCTGCCGGTCACACCCGAGGTGCAAGATCCAACTGAGCCAGTTCGATGAGTACGGGATGGTGTACACCATAGGTGGAGAAACACTCTGGATCGTGGCCGTCACTCACGCCAAGCGAACACCCGGCTACTGGATCGACAGGATCCCAGGAACCCCGTGACCGCCAGCCCGACATGATTGGGCAGACCGTTCAGTCCATCCGGGCGATGCGCGCCTTCATCCGGAAGCGGGCGAGGAAGAGCACGATCCCGCCGACCACCGCGGCCAGGATCACCACGATCCAGGCTGGGGCCGGTACGCCGTCTGCCTGGGTCTGCGGCGGCAGCGCGACGTGAGCGAGGTCCGTGCTGGGGTTGCCGGCGCTCTCGGGAGCATCATCGGCTGGCGCACCGTCGGGTGCCCCATCAGGGGTCTCGGAGGAACCGGCGCCAGGCAAACTCTCGTTGGGCGCCAGGAGGTTCGGCGGAATGACCGCGTTGCTGCCCCCCGACGACGACCCACCCGACGTGCCCGGGCGGGTGGTCACGCCACCGAAACCACCGCCTGGACTGCCGGGTGACGTTGTGGAGCCTTCGGAACCGGGGCCGGTCGTGCCGCCCCCCGTGCCACCTTCGCCACCCGTGCCCGTGCCGCCTTCCCCGGTGCCACCACCGTCGCCCCCAGAGCCACCGTCACCGCCGGAGCCGCCGTCGCCGGGGTTGGTCGGGGACGGCGATGGCGTGGAAGGAGCCGCAATGATCGTCGAGCTGGTCATCGTCGGCGTACTCTTCAAGTCGCAATTCATGACGCCAGGGCTGTTGCCGGGTGACCCCAAGCCAACTCGTAGCTCAGAGCCATCGAAGTCCCTCGCCAGCGCGACGGTGCTGCGTCCACTGCCAGATCCCGGAACCGTGACCGGAACAGTCACGGGAAGCTTGAACACCAAGGAATTGCCGGTGAAACTGCTCGCATTCGCCGAGAACGTTGTCGTCGTCTGTTGCGTGCCCGCGCCAGTGGTGACCACGAACGGAAGATCCCCTGACAAGGACGCCCTGTTCCCCCAGAAGGTCCTGGCGAGGAATGCAAACCCTGAATCGAATGCCACAGTCACGGTTCCCGTCGCAACGTACGACTTCCCCGCCGTGACCTGTGCAGGTGCGGTCAAGTCATCGGTGATGGTCAACAACGGCTTGACGGCAGTTCCCGTGACTGTGCAGTTGGCCTCGACCTCCACGGCCGTCGCCGGCGCAGCACCGACCAGCGCGAGCCCACCGCCGAGCAGCACCACAGCCGCGCCACCACCGAGGGCCCGTGCCCATCGCCTGGATCGAGTCTTCATCCGTTCACCGCCAACGCTTGAGCCGGGCGGGCCAGGGAGGCCCGCTCCATCGGAAGTACACATGCCATCCGCACCATCAGGAAGAGCACGACCGCCACCGCTATCGCCGGCAGCCACGGCACCACCGGGTGCGCCTCGATCCCGAGACCATCGGCGACGGCACGCGAGACGACCCATCCCAGTATGGAACCGGTCACCAGCCCCACACCAATCCCGACCGTGCCCACCACGAGCAGCCGCATCATCAACAGCCGGTGCAGCGAGGGCCGCTCCACCCCCATCGCATGGAGCATCACGTGCTCCCCGTCGCGCTCGCGCACCGACTGCGACCCGGCCACCAGCATGGCGCCGACCGCGAACAGCACCGCCAGCCCCAGGAACGCCAACGCCGCCGTCTCGGCAACACCCACCACTGCGCCCGTGCGCAGGCTGGCCGGCAGGGCGCCGCTAATGGTGGTGTCCGCATCGAGCAGGGCAATGCCGCTGACCTCTTCGATGACGGTGGCGCCGTCGGTTCCCTCAGCCACGCTGATCCACACGATCCGGTCCTCGGTGCCCAGCGAGACCGCCTCGAGCAGGTCCGGCGCCACCAGCACTGGCACCGGCAGGTCGTCGACATAGACGACGGGCAGGTTGGTCCGCGTGCCGAACGACCCCTGCAGGGTCACCGTGACCCCGTCGTCGTACGGCGGAGTGGCCGAGGCCGGCAGGTAGACCGTGCCCGGATCGATCTCACCGACGCCCAGCGGCCTGCCGAGCACCCGCTCCAGCCCCGGGGCCGCGCCGACAACACCGGCCGGCAGGCTGGCACCGTTGGCGCCGGTCACGGTGACGTCCGCGCCGACCGGGAGCACCGCCAGCGCCTCCACGCCGGGGACGCGGTCCAGTTCGGAGAGCGCCAGGGTCGAGAGCGGGGTCGACGTCGTCGAGCCCACCACCAGGTCAGCAGTCTGCCCCTGCGTGGCCACGTCGTCGACCGCGTCGTGGAAGGAGCCCAGGGTCACCCAACTGAACGAGACCAGGACACAGGCCAGGGCCAGTCCGATCCCCTCACCGGCCGCCCGTCCCGGCTGCTCGGCGAGCCAGCCGACGGCCAGCGACCGTGCCGGGTCGCGGCGTACGGGCTTGGTGCGCAGCACGCCCAGCGCGAGCAACCGGACCAACGTCGGCAACGCCAGCACTGCGCCGACCAGGATCGCCGCGCAGGCGGCCCAGGTGGTGCGGGTGGAGTTGGCCAGGATCACCAGTGCCGCGCCGAGCACGACCAGGGCGGCTGCGGCACCGAGCACGATCAGGTCGCGCGAGCGGTGGCGCGCCGGCACGCTGGCCGCGCGGCTCGCCTCGGCGGCCGGGTCACGCCCGACCAGCCAGGCCGGGAGCAGGGTCGCGGGCACGCCGGTGAGGACGCCGAGCACCACCGCCACCGCGACACCGCCGGGTTCGATGGTGAGCGCCGCCGCGGGCAGCGACACCAGGCCAGGCACCAGTGCCAGCAGCAGCGGCACCGCGAACGCGAGCAGGATCCCCGCCACCACACCGATCACGGCTCCGGCCAGGCCGAGCGCGAGGGCCTCGATCAGGCCGATGACGAGCAGGTCGCCCCGCCCGGCGCCGGCCAGCCGGAGCAACGAGAGTCCGCGGCGACGCGCGGCCATGCTGATGCAGGCCGCTGCGGCGGCGATCAGGCCGGCCGCCAGGACGGCACCGGCCAGGAAGGTGAGGGCGACCGCGTCGAACCCACGGAGTTCGCGCCCGGTCTCCCCGGCTGCCCGGTCCGCGGCCTCACCGGTGGTGGTTGCCCAGCCGAGCCCGGACTCGTCCACCGCGGCGACCACAGCGGCCGGGTCGGCGCCCTCGGCCAATGCCACCAGGGCGACGTTGTCCCCCTCGCGGTCCGCGAGCGTGTGGGCCAGTTCGGGGGTGACGACGCCATAGCCGCTGACGCCGTACGTCGCGGATCCCTGCACGTCGACCTCGCCGACGACCTTGTAGTTGTTGCGGGCGATGCCGGCGCGACTGAGCGCGACCTGGTCACCGACCCCGACCTTGAGGGCGTCCAGGACGTCACCGCTGAGCGCCACCTCGTCGGCGGCGTTCGGGGCGCGGCCTGCGGCATAGCCCTGCCAGCGGCCGGGGCCCTGGGCCGGCAGCGACTCGATCACCACGCCGCGGCTGACGCCCTGGGTCTGCGCGGTGGCCCGGATGGTGACCAGGCCGGAGACTGCCTCGACGCCGTCGATGCTGGCCAGGCGCTCCAGGTCGGAAGCGGTGAGGCCGTCCGGCGTACGGACCTCGCCGTCGGGCCCGGCGCCGGTCTCCACGACCACGCCGGCGCCGTCGTACTGGACCGAGGTGGCCTGCTGGACCCCGGACTGCACCGTGGCGCCGAGGACGACCGCGCTGGTGAGCAGTGCCGTCGCCAGGGCGACCATGACCACCAGGGTGGTGGTGCGCGCCCGATGGCCAGCGATCTCGCCACGGGCAGTGGCAAGGAGGACGCCCAGGTTCACGACCCGGCACCTGCCGGCGCTGGCGCCCGGGCAGGCTGCGGACGACGCTTGGGCCGCAACGGCTTGCCGTCGGCACCCACCGCGCGGCCGTTGGCGAGGCGGCGGATCCGGTCGGCGCGGCGCAGCAGCGCGGGGTCGCGGGTGGCGATGATCGCGGTGAGTCCGTGCTGGGTGACGAGTTCGTCGAGCAGGTCCAGCACCAGGCCGGCGGAATCGGCATCCAGGAAGGCGGTCGGGTCGTCGGCCAGGAGCACCTCGGGGCCGACCAGGATGGCGCGGATCATCTGGACGCGGGCCTGCTGCCCGGCTGAGAGTTCGGCGGGGTGGTGGTGGAGCCTGCCGGCCAGCCCGACCCGGTCGGCGAGCTCGGCGAGCAGGGTCTCCTCGACCGCGCGGCCGGCGAGCTTGAGCGGGAGCAGCACGTTGTCGCGGGCGCTCAGGTGGGGCAGCAGGTTGGGGATCTGCGAAGCGAACCCGATCTCCGAGCGGCGGAACGCGGTCAGCGCCCGGTCGCCGAGCTCGGTGAGTTCGTTGTCGGCGACCGTCACGGTGCCGGAGTCGACCGGTTCGAGGCCGGCAATCACCTGGAGGAAGACCGACTTGCCTGCGCCCGAGGGACCGGTGACCACCGCGACCTGCCCGCGTCGAACGGTCAGGGAGACGTCCTTGAGGACGGTCACCGGCTCGCCGTCGCTGCCCCGGAATGACTTGCCGACCGCGCGCGCCTGGACGACGACTTCGGTTTCCACGCTCGGTACTCCGGATCTCTGATGTAGTGCTGTCGTGAGGCAAAACGCTCGACATGGTGTTCAGGTCACGCAGGCGCCCGTGGCGTCGGCGTGATCCCTGTCATGATGCCTGATGCGTCGTGGGGTCAGGGCCGCTGCCAGAGGCTGACGATGTTGCCCTCGACGTCCTTGATGTACGCCGCGGAGCCGCTGTCGCCGGCCTTGGTCGCGGGCAGGATGACGGTGGCGCCCAGGTCGACCACCTTGGCCAGGGAAGCCTCGAGGTCGTCGACCTCGATGACGATGATCGGTCCCTGGCCGGGGCCCTCGCTGCGCAGCAGGCCGCCGTTGACATAGCCCGGTCCGGTCGGCTCGAAGTCCTCCGACGGGCCGGTCACGGCGTGCATGTAGCCGCGCCCCGCCTCGGTGACCTCCCAGCCGAACGCCTCGGCATAGAAGGACCTGGCCCGTTCACCATCCACGTAGGGAAGCTCGAAGTGCACCACTCGACCGCTCATGGTTGAGGAGATTACGCGAGTCGCTTCCGCCGCGACACCGTCAGTGCCACACTTCGAACACGAAAGGGGGGTCGGGATGCGAAGTGTTCACCTGGCTGGTCGTGTCGGGTGGTTCCTGGGTGGTGCGATGCTCGTGCTCGCCGGTTGCGGGGAGGCGACCCCGGACGCAGCGAGCTCCGCCTCCGATCCTTCCGCCGCTCCCAGCAGTACGGCGCCCGTGTCGCCGTTGTCTTCGTCGCCCGCTGAATCTGAGACGGCGTCTGCAACTGTCACCCCCACTGGGTCCGCATCACCCACCGAGGCGGACCAGACGCCCAGCAAGACTCCGAGCGCGGCGCAGTCCGCGACTGCCAAGCCGTCGACCGCGAAACCCTCGAACAGGCCGACCCCGCGGTCGACGCCGAAGCCCTCCAGCACGCCCAAGCCGAAGCCCAAGCCGACGGCGACTCCGAAGCCGACAGCCAAGCCGAAGCCCGAGCCGACCCCGGCGCCGGCGAAGTGCGCTGCCCCCGCCAAGACGGGATCCAACGCGGTGAACCTGACCAACAACGAACGATTCAAGGCGTCCAAGACCCCCAGTTGCCTGCGCGCGCTGAAACTCAGCTCATGCGCGCAGCGAGCGGCCCAGAAGCAGGCGGACGCACAGGCTGCGGCCGACAAGATGTTCCACAATGCCGATCTGACTGGCGTGATGACGTCGTGTGGCGCCTCAGCCGTCGGCGAGAACGTGGCTTATGGCTTCTCCTCCGACGCCGCTGTGATGGCAGGTTGGATGAACTCCTCCGGACACCGGGCCAACATCCTCAGCACGAAGTACACCAGCGTTGCCGTGGCTTGGGCGGTGGGATCGAACGGGCAGCGCTATTGGGCGCAGGTCTTCCTGGGCTGACAGACTCAGGCCCATGACGAAGACGATCCTGATCACCGGCGCCAGCTCCGGACTCGGCGCAGAAATGGCCCGCCAGTTCGCCGACCGGGGGCACGACCTGGCGCTCGGTGCGCGGCGTACCGAGAAGCTCGAGGCCCTCAAGGGCGAGATCCTCGCGCGCCACCCGCAGCGCCGCATCGAGATCCGCGCACTCGACGTGACCGACGACGACCAGGTCTTCGAGGTCTTCCACGCCTTTGCCGACGACTTCGGGACGCTGGACCGGGTGGTGATCAATGCCGGGCTGGGCAAGGGTACGCCGCTGGGCACCGGCCGTTATGACGCCAACCGGGAGACCGCGATGACCAACTTCATCGGCGCGCTGGCCCAGGCTGAGGCGGCGATGGAGATCTTCCGGGCCCAGGAGCGCGGCCACCTGGTGATGATCTCGTCGATGTCGGCGATGCGCGGGATGCCGAAGGCGATGACGACGTACGCCGCGACCAAGGCCGGGGTCGCCCACCTCGCCGAGGGACTGCGCGCCGAACTGCACGGCACGAGGATCAAGGTGTCGGTGATCTACCCCGGCTTCATCGACTCGGAGATGAACGACGTCCCCGGCGCGCAGCCGTTCCAGGTCTCCACCGAGAAGGGCGTCAAGGCGATCGTCCACGCCATCGAGAAGGAGAAGGCCTCCGCAAGTGTCCCGCCGCTGCCGTGGGCGCCGCTCGGTGTGGTGATGAAGCTGGCACCCGACGCGGTGATGAAGAAGATGGTCTGACCGGCCGCCTTTCTGCGCTGTCCACAGGCTGCGTGGGACGCCATTCCGGATTGTCCGGGTTGGCTCTAGGGTCGTGGGTGGTTTCGCCGTTCGTTGTTGTCTCGGGAAAGTGGACGGTCTGATGGGTTTCATGCGACGGGTCGCGGTGGTCGTGGCGTGTGTGCCGGTGTTGGTGCTGGCTGGGTGCGGTGACGACGAGCCGGCAGAGCCGGTGGAGTTGCCGTCGTTGTCGCCCTCAGCGCCGGTGTCGCCGAGTGCGTCGGAGTCGGTGGGGGTCGAGGAGTTGCCGGCGAGTGAGGTGGAGCCGGAGGAGTTCGTGCGTGCGTGGGTGGAGGCATACAACGCAGCCACCCTCAATGGGGACACGACGCGGATGCGCGCGATGAGCGCTGAAGGATGCGTGACTTGTGCCTCGCTTGCAGAGTCCTACTTCGAGATCTACGACGCAGGTGGATCGATCACTGTGAACGCTGGCGAACCGGTAGAGGTCAGCGAGTTGCATCTTGAACCTGGCACCACGGAGTTGGAGGCACAGGTCTCGGCGGGCCTTCATTTCAACTCGGGCAAGACTGTCGAGTCAGCGGGAGCGGAACCCGTCGCATTCCAGGAGAGTGATCTGGCGTGGGATTTCTATCTCGCTGTCGTCGATGGCCACTGGCGCATAACTGACATCGGGATCTGAGATGCCGATTCACAGGTTTGGACCTTCCTCATCTGCGATCGCATGCGGCATGGCCATGGCCATCTGCCTCACTGCAGCGGGTGCGGCAGTCGCGGACCCACGAACCGACTCGAATCGCTGCGGATCAAGGGCGAGCGCGAGTGCGTCACCGCACGCGTTCACCATCCACGGAACAGACAAGAGTGGGTGCAAGCCGCTGGCTGAGAAGGCTGATCCAAAGCCGAGGGTGGAGTGGCGTCGTACCTCGGTGCCGACGGTGGTGGGGTCGTTGGAGTGGGAGCACTGTTTCCAGTTCTTCGAGCAGGCAGGGAACGCGGATCGTCGTACGTTGACGAATCGTTGTGCGGAGGTGGTCGAGGGTGGCGTGGACACGGCGACCTTGGTGCGGCAGGCGTTCGAGGATGTGGTGATCCCGGCATCAGTGGTGGTGGTGCAGCCGCCGGGTGGGGTGACGTTGGTGAATCTGGAGACGTTGTTCCGTACGGAGGCAACGCCGTTCGAAGAGTCGGTGTCGTTGTTGGGGCGCCAGGTGGTCTTGCGGATCCGTCCGGTGCAGTTCGTGTGGCATCCCGGGGATGGGTCGTCGTTCTCGACGACGTCGCCGGGGAGGGTGTTCGAGAAGGGGCGTCCGATGAGTGATTACGTCTCCCACACCTATCCGGATGTGCATGAGCAGGTGATGGTGAGTGTGGATGTGGTGTGGGCTGCGGAGTACAGCGTGGACGGTGGTCCGTTCCTGCCGGTCGCGGGCACGGTCACCACGACGGGTCCTGGTGTGGAGTTGCGGGTGAAGGAAGCAGTACCGGTGCTGGTCTCCGGCGGCTGATCGGGTCTCATCCTTCCCCGCGTTCGGAATCGCCGCGGACTGCCTTGGTTCGTCCCGAGCGTGCGCTGTCTTTCCGTCTTCGGGGGCAAGTGTCGGGGGTGTGTGCGAGGGTTGACCCGGTTGACGCGGTCGCCTGCGTGGTGGGTAAAAACATGGTCTGACCTGTGGAAACAATCCCGCGCGGTACCGTTCAAAGTGTTGTTTTCGAACATCTGCTCGAGGTAGAATCGGGTCCATGACCACCGGCGATCACACCCACCGCCCCGGCCCCGTGCCGGGTGCTGGTGACGTGCTGGCGGATGCGGTCCGGTGGCGCTGGATCGCCGATGACGCGGAGCGTCAACTGCTCATCACGGCGGTGGCGTGGGCACACGCACACCCCGCCGACGGTGACGACGAAGCAGTGACGGGTCCGTGCCTGGTCGACGGCACCGAAGTGCCGGACTGGGATGACCTACCAGCGGTCGCATGGGATGCGGGTGTGGAGTTCGCCGCCGCACTGGGAATGTCACAGGCCGCAGGAGAACGGCTACTGGTCGAGGCGTTGGAGTTGCGGCACCGGCTACCTGGTGTGTGGGGTGAGGTGCTGGCCGGTCGGGTCCAGGCGTGGCGGGCCCGTCGGATCGCGCAGCACACACTCGGCCACCCTGGTGATGTGGCGGCGTGGATCGATGAGCGGGTAGCTCCGGTGGCGGCACGGGTGGGTGTGGGCAAGCTGGACAAGTTGTTGGACGAGGCGATGCTGCGGCTGCACCCCGCACAGCGGGAGGCAGCCGACAAGGCTGCGTTGGATGCGCGGCAGGTGCGGATGTTGGCGGATGTGTCGGCCTCGATGGTGGCGCACATCGTGATCGATGCCGACTTCAAGGACTGTGACGACTTCATGCACACCGTCAACGCCCTCGCAGCCCGGTTGGGCGAAGCAGGGTGTGAGGAGTCACTGGACGTACGACGGTCGCTGGCGGTGGGGATCCTCGCGGACCCGGAGGCTGCGTTGACGCTACTCAACGGAACCGGCGACGCCGACGACATCGACGCCGACGCGACGAACGCTGACGAGCCTGCTGCCGCGGCCCAGCCCACCATGCCGGTCCGGCCTGGTGCCCGGCGCAAGCAGGTCCGTCTGGTGGTGCACCTGTCCGCGGACGCCCTCACCCGCCACAGCCACAGCCACAGTGACTGCGGGTGCGGGTGCGGGTGCCCGGACGCGGTCGCGTTGGGTCGCCTGGAACGCGACGACGTCCCCGTGTTGGCCTCTATGGTGGCGAACTGGTGCGGCCGCTCCGACACTGACCTTGTCCTCACGCCGGTGATCGACACCGGTGAGCACATCCAGGTGGATCGTTACGAGATCCCCGACCGTCTGGTCCGCCAGATCGAGCAGACCCATCCGACGTGCGTGTTCCCGTTCTGTACGCGACCCGCCAGGGCATGCGACAAGGACCACATCGTCCCCCACGGCGAGGGTGGGGCGACCTGCAGTTGCAACCTGGCGCCGTTGTGCCGGCGCCATCACCGGTACAAGACGCTGACCGGGTGGGATTACCACCAACCCAGGGCGGGGGTGTTCGTGTGGACCTCACCCCAGGGCCGGTGCTACCTGCGTGACCACGCCGGCACCGTCGACCTCACCGCACCGACCGGACCCACCGATGGCTGTGCCGAACATACCGCCGCGCACGAGCGGACCGCGGGACGCGTGGTCGAGCACCAGTGGACACCCGCCGACCTTCGCGAACACCGTCAACACCTCCAGACCAACCTCGCCGCCGTCGCCACCACTTACGGTCCGCCGGGCTGGCCGATCGACCCACCCGACCAACTGTGCCACCGCGGCAAGTACGACCACATCCCCGAACCCTGGGAACCCGAGTGGGACCACTACACCGGACCCGGCACCCCACCCTGGGACCCACCACCAGCACCAGTCGACGACACACCACCCTTCTGACCGCCGAGGTGAGCCGGCTCAGGCGTCCAGTTCTGCGCGGAGCAACTTCATCCTTTGGTGCGAGACCACTGCCCAAAGCAGGGCGATCCCGCTGGCACCGAGTGCAATCAACCACAGCAACCAGATCGGCACGCTGACCCCGTCGGGCGGCTGGACCGGCGTGCTCTGCGCCGCGCCGGGTTCGGCTCCCGACGCCACCGGAGCGAAGAGTTCCGCGCCTTCGGCTGCGACCGTGGCCTCCGCAGGAGGCATCGCCGTCCGGCGCCGGTCAGGAGCAGCCCCAGGACGGCGCTGCAGCCCGAGCCGAGGACGTAGACCGCGACCGAGGCCAGCGCCGCACCGGCACAGACGGCGATCACTGTGCTGTCCATCCGCAGGCCACGGACGATGGTGCCGGTGTCGTGCCGTACCTCGTGCCACACCGTGCCCAGGGAGAGGCCCTGGGCGCCGATCGCCAGGCTGGCGCCGGCGCACAGGACCAGGACGCCCATACTGAGAACCAGGAGGCCGGTGCGTCCCAACGCCCCGAGCACGGTGCTCTTGGGCAGCGTCGGGTCACGCCGGATGAGATGGACGGGACGCACCCGCTCAGTACTCGTCATAGTCATCGATGCTGCAGTCACAGTGACGCTCGAACCACTCCTCGACGTAGCCGTCCTCCTGGGTCTCGATGGCGCGGTCCACGGCATCGATGAACGAGTCCAGCGGCCGGTCCCCGAAGCCGGTCACCAACGCATCGGCGTACGCGACCACCGTGGCCAGCGGATCGAGCTGATAGCCGCCCTTCACCTCCCGCAGCACAACGAACGCGCCGTCGAGACCGAAGTCGTCGAGGAGCCACTGCGGGGCACAGGCGGACCCGTAGTCGTAGTCGTCCTCAAACCAGCCGCACTCCCCCTCGAGTCCGAGGTTGAGGTATTCGTCGGAGTAGTCCTCCTCCTCGAAGGTCACGCCCACGTCCGCGGCGTCGAGCCAGAGCCGGACCAGACCGTCACCCATCTCCTCGGTGGTGGTGTCGAGTTGGTTGATGTCGATCCGCAGCCCCAGCCGGTTGTCGTCCCAGGGCTCCTGGACCAGGTGGACGAACGGCTGCAGCACCGCGGACTGCTCGATGGGCACCCGGCGCAGCAGGTCCGAGAAGTTGCCGCCCTCGGCGGCATCCGCGAGGTCGTCGATCACGTCCGCCGGCTCGGCCGAGGTGATCGGGTCCTGGCCGAGCGCTCGGTCGTACGCCGTCCAGTCCCCACCCCGGTGGTCCCTGCTCTCGATGATCGCCGTGTACTCGGCCCAGGTGCCGGCCGGGGTGATGTACCACCTGCCGTCCTTCTCCACGACCATCACGAAGAAGCCGATCTCGTGGTCGACGTACCCGTCCTCGTATTCACTGTCCTCGTCGTCACCGACGCGACCCTCGTCATAGGTCCAGTACGTCGGCGACTCCAGGTCACGGATCGTGTAGGTCTTCTGCCAGGTGTCGCCGACCTCGTCGCGCACCGCGTCACGGACTCCCGATAGCCGGTCCGGGAGCTTCGAGGTGTCGAAGGTGACGGTGGCGGTGAAGTCCTCGACGTCCACCTTGGCGGCGTGGTCACTGACCATCTCGGTGCGCAACTCGAGGTCGGTGAAGTCGATGCTGCCGGCCTCCAGCAGGCTGTCCGACGACTTGAGCTCCTGGCTCACCAGGCGATCGTTGAGGCTCTCGTAGAGTGCGTCCACACTGCGGGCCTCACCGGGGTTGACCAGTTTCAGTGCCTCGATCGGGTCCTGCGACTCGACCGCGGCGAACATCGCCTCGACCGCCTCGTCCGGGTTGCCCGCACCACCGGCCGAGGCGAAGAAGACCTTCCACACCACCAGACCGACCACCGAGGCCGCCACCAGAGTGAGCACGCCGATCAGGGCCGGGACGAGCCAACGGGATCGACCGCTGCCGCTGGGCGGCGGCACCGGTGGCCCGGTCAGGGGCGCCGTGGCCGTGGCAGGCGGGGGCGCGGCAGGCGGCGGGGGCGCCGCGGTGACCGCTTGGACCGGATTGCCGCACGCGGGGCAGAAGCGCACGCCCGGCGGGAGCTGGTTGCCGCAACGGGGACAGAAGTTCATCGGTTCTCCTTGATCACGACCGACGAGGCGAAGGCCCCGACGGCAAGCAGGACCCCGGCCAGCGCGAGCCATGCACCGGGGCCGAAACGGTCCGGCTCCGCACGGGTCAGGCTGGCCAGGATGACGAGCAGGATCGCCGAGGCGATGCCGGCCAGCACCGAGCGCAGCACGCGCCAGGCCCGGCCGGACAACGGCACCGTGACGAGCAGGATCGCCGCCACGGCCGGCACCAGCACGATGAGCCAACCGACGGACGCGGGCACGGAGCCGAGCACGCCGTCATGGCGCAAGGCCCCGGCCTCCAACGGTGTCGCCCGGGAGAGCGGACCACGGCTGGTCCAGGGCAGGAACACCTGGCCGAGCCAGGCCCCTGAGGCTGCCGCCCAGAGCACGGCTGGCACGGCGGCGGCAGGTCTCACAGGGAGATGTTGGCATCCATCCGGGGGTGTTCGTCGGGTTTTGCCCGATTTTTCTTCCGCGGCACCCGGATTTCAGCGGTAGGTGAGGCCGTCGCCCTCGAGGTGCCCGTGCTCGTTGAAGGTGACCAGCGTGGCGACGCCGGACCGACCGACCACCACCTTGGTGACCGAGGAGTTCACCGCCACCCGGTTGAGCTGGTTCCACATCCGCGCCGGGGGCGGCTCGTCGTCACAGCCGGCGGCCAGGCAGGCCGCGGCGACCGCGATCGGGCCGCCCGAGGTGACGACCAGGCCGGTCCCACCTGCCGCGACCCGTTGCGCTGCCCGCTCCAGCGCGGCCCGGACCCGGTGGGCGAACCCGGCGTACGACTCGGCGTAGTCATCGTCGTGCTCGCCGCTGGCCCAGCGCTGGCTCGCGGCGACGAACCACTCCTGGAACTCTGCCGGGGTCAGCTCTGACGTCTCCCGCGGCCACGGCTGCACCGCGAGCATCGCCAGGTGGTCGAACTCGTTCCACGCCTCGTCCTCGACCACCTCGATCCCCTGCCAGCCAGCACCCTCGACAACCGCCTCGGCGGTCTCGCGGTGGCGGCGCATCCGCCCCTGCACCACGAAGTCGGGCGTCACCTCCCGCGCTGCCAGCGCTGCACCCAGCAGGCGCGACTGCTCCCAACCCAACGGCGACAACACGTCATAGTCGTCGGTCCCCCACGAAGCCTGGCCATGACGCACCAGCAGAAGTTGGCCCACTCAACCCATCCTGTCCAGCTTGGCGGCCTGCTTGCGCATCACCGCGTCGTACCCCACGCGGTCATTCTGCTTCAGGGACCATGCTCCGCGGGCGGCTTCGTCAGGAATGATCACTTCTTCTCCGCGATCCATCCCGGCCAGCACCTCGGCAGCGATCTGCTCGGCCGAGATCGGCGAGTTGGTGACCAGGGAGCTCATCACCTCGCCGAGGGCTGCGTCAGCGCCCTGGAGGCTGTCCATCAGGTTGGTCCGGAAGTACGACGGGCAGACCACGCTGCAGCGCACGCCGTACGCCGCGAGTTCGTGGCCGGTGGTCTCGCTCAGCGCGACGACGGCCGCCTTGACCGCGTTGTAGGAGCCCATCCCGGCCGGGTGGACCAGCCCGGCCAGCGAGGCGACGTTGACGATGTGACCGCTGCCCTGCTCCTTCAGAAGCGGCACGAAGGTGCGCAGTCCCCGCACCGCCCCGAAAAGGTTGATGTCGGTGATCCACTGCCACTCCTCGATCGTGGCCCGGTCCAGCCGGCCGCCACCGGCCACGCCGGCGTTGTTGACCAGGACGTCGAGGCCGCCCCAGGTCTCCATGACGTGGTCCCGGGCGCGGGCCCAGTCGTCGTCGGAGGTGATGTCCAGGCGCAGGTCGGCACCCTCGGCCCGGTCGGTGCGCAACACCGTGTCGCCGCGGGCGGTGAAGGCCTCCGCGAGCGCCGCGCCCAGGCCCGAGGCCGCGCCGGTGATCAGGACCCGTCGTCCGGTGGGCACGGGGTTGGCGGTGGTCTCCTGCGTGGTCTCCATGCGTCGAACATAGTCACCCGCCCCGCGCGCTGCCATGATGACCCCATGCGTCGAGTCGCCGTCATTGCCCCGTTGCTCAGTGTCCTCCTGGTGGCCACCGCCTGCGGGTCCGAGGACTCCGATGAATTGAGTTCCGACGAGCGCAAGGCGGCACAGTCGCTGGCCGCCGAATTCCAGGGCCCCGGGCCGAGCGCGAGCCGCCGCGACAACGGGGTCTGCCTGGGCAAGGAACTGGTCCGCCGGGCCGGGGTGGACCTGCTGGTCTCCTCCGGGATGCTGACCGAGGACCTGGAGGTCAACCAGGACCTGCCCGAGACCGTGCCCGACGAGATCGCCACCGCCTATGCCGACGCCTACGTGGCCTGCCAGGACCTGCGCGCCGAACTCGCCGACGTGGCCGACTTCTATCCGGACCTCACCGACGCCCAGGTCGACGACTACATCGCCTGCATGGACGACGTCGACGACGACCTGCTCCGCGCCGCCGTAATCGCGCAGGTGACCGGCGAAGGCGAAGAAGCTGCCACTGCCGCATGGACCGAGGCGACCAAGTCGTGCACCGACCTGCTCGGGGCGCCCGGCGGCGACCTCCCCACCCCCTGACACGAACGCTCAATGGTTGTGTCGCGAACGCTCAATCGTTGATGCGCGAACGCTCAGTCGTTGTCGGAAATGCGTCGAGGCGGCGTCCATTGACGCCGCCTCGACGGTTGGATTGATCAGGCGGGGAGGGACTCGCCCTTCGCCGCCAGGTCGCGCAGGTACTGCGTCGGCTGGAACCGGTCGCCGTACTTCGCGGCCAGTTCGTCGGCGCGCTTGATGAACGCCTCGATCCCGACCTCGCCGTCAGCGGCGATGTAGCCGGTGATGAACTGCGCGGCGCCACCGGTGGCCGGCGGGAAGCCGATGCCCATGATGGAGCCGATGTTCGCGGCCGCCGACGAGGTGATCACGCCCTCCTCGAAGGTCTTCGCGGTCTCCAGCGCCTCGGCGAAGAGCATCCGGTCCTTGATGTCCTCGAGCGGGATCTGCTCCTCGGCCAGCGGGAAGAGGTCGGCCAGCCCGGACCAGATCGATCCGCGCTTGCCGGACTCGTCGTAGTCGTAGAACCCGGCGCCACGCAGGCGTCCGGAACGACCGGCCTCGAGCATCTTCTCGACCACGGCCTGGCCCGGGTGCGGGGTGTACGGCGTACCGTCGCGCTCCGCCGCGTCCGCGGTGGCCTTGGCGATCTTGCCCATCAGCTCGAGGTTGAGCTCGTCGGAGAGCTGCAGCACCGGAGCCGGGTAACCGGCCTGGGTGGTGGCCCGCTCGATGCTCCAGGGGTGGACGCCCTCGGCGAGCATCGCCATGCCCTCGTTGACCATGAAGCCGATCACCCGCGAGGTGTAGAAGCCACGGCTGTCGTTGACCACGATTGGGGTCTTGCGGATCTGCTGCACCACGTCGTACGCCTTGGCCAGCGCCTCGTCGGAGGTCTCCTTGCCGCGGATGATCTCCACCAGCGGCATCTTGTCGACCGGGCTGAAGAAGTGCAGGCCGATGAAGTCGGCCGGGCGGGCAACGCCGGTGGCCAGCTCGGTGATCGGCAGGGTGGAGGTGTTGGAGCAGAGCAGCGCGTCGGGGTTGACGTGCTCGATGACCTCGGCGAAGACCTTGTGCTTCAGCGCCGGGTCCTCGAAGACGGCCTCGATGACCAGGTCGCACCCGGCCAGGTCGGCCGCGTCGGCGGTCGCGTTGATCCGGCCCAGCAGCTCGGCCTTCTTCTCCTCGGTCGACTTGCCGCGCGCGATCGCCTTGTCGAGGAGCTTCTCGGAGTAGGCCTTGCCCTTCTCAGCGTTCTCGTTGCTGACGTCCTTGAGCACGACCTCCATGCCGGCGCGGGCGCACGAGTAGGCAATGCCGGCACCCATCATCCCGGCACCCAGTACGCCGACCTTGGTGGCCTTGAACTTCTCGAAGCCGTCGGGGCGCAGCGAGCCGGCACCGATCGCCTGCAGGTCGAAGAAGAACGCCTGGATCATGTTCTTCGAGCCCTGGTTGATGATCAGGTTGGTCAGATAGCGCGACTCGATCCGCGAGGCGTTGTCGAAGTCGACCTGGGCGCCCTCGACCGCGGCCGAGAGGATCGCCTTCTGCGCCGGGAAGTCGGCACCCTTGAGCTGCTTGCGCAGCAGGGCCGGGAACGCCGGCAGGAACGCAGCCAGCTTGGGGTTCGACGGCGTGCCGCCGGGCATCTTGTAGCCGGCGCGGTCCCACGGGTTCTGCGCGGCCTCGGGGTTGTCCTTGTTCTCCATGATCCACGACTTGGCGGCCGGGACGAGCTCCTCGCGGGTGGCGACGAGTTCGTCGACCAGGCCCTTCTCCTTGGCCTGGGCAGGGGAGAACTGCGGGCCCTGGAGCAGGACGTCCATCAGGCCGGACTGGATGCCGAGCAGGCGGACGATGCGGGTGACGCCGCCGCCGCCGGGCAGCAGGCCGAGCGTGGCCTCGGGGAGGCCGATCTTGACGGAGTTGTCGTCCACGGCGATGCGGTGGTTGGTGGCCAGGGTGATCTCGAAGCCACCGCCGAGCGCGGCGCCGTTGATCGCGGAGACGACCGGACGGGGGTAGGTCTCGAGACGGCGCAGGTCGGCCTTGATGCCCTCGGACATCGCGAAGATCTCCGCGGCGTTCTCCTTGGTCGCCTTGACCATGTTCTTCAGGTTGCCGCCCGCGAAGAAGGTCTTCTTGGCGGAGGCGACGACGACGCCGGTGACGTCATCGACCTCGGCGTACAGGCGGTCGACCGCCTCGGCCATCGATGCCTTGTAGAGGTCGTTCATGGTGTTGGCGCTGGCCGTCGGGTCGTCCAGCGTCAGGGTCACGATGCCGTCCGCGTCACGCTCGTAACGGACAGCGGTCTGGGTCTGGGTGTCAGTCATGTTCGATGTGTCCTTGGAAGAAGTCGTGGGTGGTCAGACGAGCTCGACGATGGTGGCGATGCCCATGCCACCGCCGACGCAGAGCGTGGCGAGACCGCGCTTGAGCTCGCGCCGCTCCAATTCGTCGATCAGGGTGCCGAGGATCATCGCGCCGGTGGCGCCGAGCGGGTGGCCCATCGCGATGGCGCCACCGTTGACGTTGGTGATCTCGTGGCTGATGCCCATGTCGCGCATGAACCTCATCGCCACCGCGGCGAACGCCTCGTTGATCTCGAAGAGGTCGATGTCCTTGACCTCCAGTCCAGCCTTGGCCAGGGCCTTGCGGGCGGCCGGTGCCGGGCCGGTCAGCATGATCGTCGGGTCGGCACCGGAGACGGCGGCGGAGACGATCCGGGCTCGCGGGGTGAGACCGTTCGCCTTGCCGGCGGCCTCGGTGCCGATGGCGACCAGCGAGGCCCCGTCGACGATGCCGGAGCTGTTGCCGGCGTGGTGGACGTGGTTGATCTTCTCGACCCAGTGGTACTTCTCCAGGGCAACGTCGTCGAAGCCGGCGTCGGCACCGATCTGGGCGAAGCTCGGCTTCAGGCCGGCCAGGCTCTCCGGGGTGGTGCCGGGGCGGATGAACTCGTCCTTCTCCAGCACGACCAGGCCGTTGATGTCCTTGACCGGGATGACCGAGTTGTCGAAGTAGCCGTTGGCCTGGGCCTTGGCCGCGCGGGCCTGCGACTCGGCGGCGAAGGTGTCGACGTCGGTGCGGCTCCAGCCCTCGAGGGTGGCGATCAGGTCGGCGCCAATGCCCTGGGGAACGAAGCCGGTGGCCAGTGCGGTGGCCGGGTCACCGGCCCACGAGCCGCCGTCGGAGCCCATCGGGACGCGGCTCATCGACTCGACGCCGCCGGCGAAGATCAGCTCCTCGAAGCCGCCGCGGACACGCGAGGCGGCCTGGTTGACGGCCTCGAGGCCGGAGGCGCAGAAGCGGTTGAGCTGGACACCGGCAACGGTCTCCGGCAGGCCCGCCTTGAGCGCGGCGGTCTTGGCGATGTCGCCGCCCTGGTCGCCGATCGGGGAGACGACACCGAGCACGACGTCATCGACAGTGTTGGGGTCCAGGGACGGGTTCCGCTTCTGGAGCTCGTCCAGGAGTCCCACCGCGAGGTCGATCGGCTTGACCTCGTGGAGTGATCCGTTCGCCTTCCCCTTGCCGCGCGGCGTACGAATGTGGTCGTACACGAATGCTTCAGCCATGACCGTCCCTGTTCCTTGATCGCTGGGTGTGTGGAGTCGACGCGCCGGGAAGGGCCGCCAACCTGCTCGATTGTGACACCATTACTGTCAGAATAGTAAGGGGTGGGTCAAGATGTGACTCGCTTCATAGGAACAGGACGGTCCGGATGAGCGAAGACGCCGACTCCACCAGCGATCTGATGACCCTCGACGAACTGTGCGAGCGGGTGCAGATGAGCGTGCGGAACGTGCGGTTCTACACCACCAAGGGCCTGGTCCCGCCGCCGATCCGCCGCGGCCGCTCCGGCTACTACACCGTCGACCACGTCGCCCGCCTGGAGCTAGTGACCGAACTGCAGGCGCACGGCTTCACCCTGGCCGCGATCGAACGGTACGTCGCCCGGATCCCCGAGGACGCCACCGCTTCGACGATCAGCCTGCACCGCACCCTGCTCGCGCCGTGGATGGCCGAGCACCCGCAGTCGATGGGCGCCGACGAGCTCACCGCCCTGACCGGCCGGGAGCTGACCGAGGACGAGATGGCGGTGATGGACGAGCTCGGGATCATCTCCCCCGCCGGCCCGAACCGGTACGACGTGGCAGTCGGCCACCTGGACGCCGGGATGAAGTTGATCGCGGTCGGCTACCCGCGCTCCGCGGCGTCGGCGGCCAGCAAGGTGTTCACCCATCACGCCTCGGCGATCGCCGAGGCAATCAGCGAGATCTTCCGCCAGGAAGTGTGGCCGCACTACCGCGCCTCAGGGGCCAGCCCGGAGGACCTGACCGTCGCCATCGAGGCGCTCAAGCCGCTCTCCATCGCCAGCCTGGTCAACGCGTTCGAGAAGGCGATGAACGAGGACAAGCGGAAGATCATCGCCCGCCGTGCCGGCGAGGAAGCCGCCGACTGACCCGTCGGCGTCCGGTTCACCGGAAGGCGGACTCCCCGGTCAACGCCTGGCCGATCACCAGTTGGTGCACCTCCGAGGTGCCTTCATAGGTGAGCACCGACTCGAGGTTGTTGGCGTGCCGCATCACCGGGAACTCCAGCGTGATCCCGGCGGCACCGAGGATCGTGCGGCACTCGCGGGCAATGGCGATCGCCTCCCGGGTGCTGTTCAGTTTGCCCATGCTGACCTGGGCCGGCGTACTGCGCCCTTCCTCCTTGAGCCGGGCCAGGTGGAGCGCCAGGAGCATCCCCTTGCCGAGTTCGAGGCCCATGTCGGCGAGCTTGGCCTGGGTGAGCTGGAAGGCGCCCAGTGGCTTGTCGAAGATCTCGCGCTGTGCGGCGTACGCAATGGCCGTCTCCAGGCAGTCGCGGGCCGCACCCAGCGCGCCGAAGATGATCCCGAACCGGGCCTCGGTCAGGCAACCGAGCGGGCCGCTGAGCCCGACCGCTTCCGGCAGCACCGCATCGGCCGGGAGGCGTACGTCGTCCAGCGCCAGTTCGGCGGTGACCGAGGCGCGCAGCGACATCTTCTGCTTGATCTCGTGCGCCGAGAATCCCGGCGTGTCGGTGGGCACCACGAAGCCCCGGACCTGGCCACCGGCGTCCTCGTCGGCGCGCGCCCAGACCACGGCCACGTCGGCGACCGATCCGTTGGTGATCCACATCTTGTTGCCGTTCAGGATCCAGTCGGCGCCGTCGCGCCGGGCCCGGGTCCGCATCCCGCCGGGGTTGGAGCCGAAGTCGGGCTCGGTCAGCCCGAAGCAGCCGATCGCCTCGCCGGTGGCCATCCGCGGCAGCCACTCCTGCTTCTGCTCCTCGGAGCCGCTCTTCCAGATCGCGTACATCGCCAGCGACCCCTGGACGCTGACCAGGGAGCGGAGCCCGGAGTCACCGGCCTCGAGTTCCATGCAGGCCAGCCCGTAGGCCGTGGCGCTGGTGCCGGCGCAGCCGTATCCGGTCAGGTGCATGCCGAGGAGGCCGAGCTCGCCGAGTTCACGGCTGACCTCCCGGGCCGGCACGGTGGCCGCCTCGTACCACTGCGCGAGGTGGGGCCGGGCACGATCGTCGACCCAGCGGCGGACCGTGTCGCGAATCGCGCGGTCCTCCGCGTTGAGCAGGGAGTCGGTGTCGAGGAGCCCGAGCGGAGCGGTCATGGGCCCAGTCTGTCAGCCCGCGGCGAGGTGCCTCACACGCTGCGGCGGGCGCCGGCCGAGGCGACGCCGAGCCAGGTGTGTGGATTGCCGTCCCAGCACCAGCCCAGCTTGGGCGCATTCTGGCTGATCCACAGCGCCGGAACGCGTCGATCGCCGCGGCGCGAGCCGGAGAGCATGAAGCACTTGTTCTTCTCCAGCAGGTGCGGTGCGTGGGTGGCCAGGGCGATGCCCTCGTCGATGGTGAGCGGCGTACGTCCCCGGTCCCGGATCACCGGGAGCGCCTGCTCAGGGGCGACGTTGCAGAACTCCTCACCTCGCTCGACGTCGACCAGGAGGTAGGCCCGGGCGTCGGGGAGCTCCAGTTCCTCGAGCGGATGGTACGTCGCCAGGTCACCCTCGGCATGGTTGCGGTCGATCACGCCGGGCTTGCTGCCCAGTCCCCGCTTGCCCATCAGCCGCAGCAGCGGAACGGTGGCCTCGGGATCGACCATGTCGCGGGTGATCACCAGGACGAACGGGGCGCGACCCTCGGTCGGCGCGGAGCCCAGGACGTCCGGGACGTCCGGGAGTTGCTCGGCCAACGGCGCGACCAGCGCACGCAACTCCTCCTCGGCGATGCCGGCGAGGGCGGGATATCCCAGCTCCACGAGGCGGTCGGTCTGGCGGTGGAACTCGGTGCGTGCAGCGTCGGTCAAGGTTCTCCTGGTGTGTTGGGGACCTTGTTCAACGTCGTACGCCGGCGGAAGGTTCCCCCGGGCGTGCGAACGGTCATGCAGTTCGCGGCCTGTTCGGGCCGCTCACGCTCAGCGCACCAGGCGCCAGCGCCGAACTGCATGTCCGTCGGCAGGTCGCTCCAATCAGCGGCGACCAGAACTGAACGACGCCGCGCTGTGGCCCCCGCTGCTGCCCCCACTGGCAGCGGGACCACCGCGACGCTGGCCGCCCTTGCCGCCGCCGGCGCTCGAACCGGCCGGGGCCGAGGAACGGTTGCCGCCGGAGCGACCACGGTTGCCGCCGCTCGAGCGCGAGCCGCCCGAGCCGGAGCCGTTGCCGCCACCGGAGCGACGGCGGTTGCGTCCGCCGCCCTTCTTCGGGGCGCCGCCGGTGGTCATCGCGTTGCCGCCGGACTCGATCACCAGGCCACCCGGGGTGGAGCGTTCACCGGGGGCGAGGTCGACCAGGATCGGGTGCGAGGTGCCCTCGAGGCGGGTGGTGGTCGGCTTGATCCCGGCGGCCCGGGTCAGCGCCCGGACGTCGCGGACCTGCTCGTCGGTCATCAGGGTGATCACGGTGCCCTCGGCGCCGGCGCGGGCGGTGCGGCCCGAGCGGTGCAGGTAGGCCTTGTGCTCGACCGGCGGGTCGGCGTGCACGACCAGCGCAACGTCATCGACGTGGATGCCGCGCGCAGCGATGTCGGTGGCCACCAGGGTGGTCGCCTTGCCGGAGTGGAAGGCGTCCATGTTGCGGGTGCGGGCGTTCTGGCTGAGGTTGCCGTGCAGGTCGACCGAGGGTACGCCGTTCTTGTTCAACTGGCGGGCCAGCGCCTTGGCGCCGTGCTTGGTGCGGGTGAAGATCACCGTGCGACCGGGCGCACTGGCCAGGTCGACCAGGACCGGCACCCGGTGCTCGCGGGCGGCCAGGTGCAGCACGTGGTGGCTCATCTTCGCCACCGGCGACTGGGCCGAGTCGGCCTCGTGGGTGACCGGGTTGTGCAGGAACTGCTGGACCAGGGTGTCGATCGCGTTGTCCAGGGTGGCCGAGAAGAGGAGGCGCTGGCCGTCGCGCGGGGTCTGCTTGAGCAGGCGGCGTACGGCGGGCAGGAAGCCGAGGTCGGCCATGTGGTCTGCCTCGTCGAGGATGGTGACCTCGACGTCGCCGAGGTTGCAGTGGCCCTGGCCGATCAGGTCCTCGAGGCGACCGGGGCAGGCGACGACGATGTCGACGCCCTTGCGCAGGCCCTGGACCTGCGGGTTCTGCCCGACGCCGCCGAAGACGGTCTGGACGGAGAGGCCGGCGGTGCGCGCGAGCGGCTTGAGCGACTCGACGATCTGGGTCACCAGTTCGCGGGTCGGGGCCAGGATCAGGGCGCGCGGTGCTCCGCTGCGCGGCGTACGACGGGTGGCGTCGAGGCGGGCGACCAGCGGCAACACGAACGCGAACGTCTTGCCGGAGCCGGTGCGGCCACGGCCGAGCACGTCGCGGCCGGCGAGGGAGTCAGGCAGGGTCGCGGCCTGGATCGGGGTGGGGGTGGTGATGTCGAGTCCGGCGAGGACGTCCACGAGGTTCGCGGGCACGCCAAGATCTGCAAAGGAAACTGAAGACACGTTGAAAGATTCGCTATCCGTTGGTGTGTCTCACCAAACGATCACGGACCCTGGTGGATCCGGAAGGCGACGCATGTGAAGGCAGCTCCATGTGGGCTGCGCGCCGACGACCCGAGGCAAGACTGGACGGATCGCTGCGCCAAGCCTAGGGGAGGCAGGGCCTGAAGCCAGCATCGGCGGGGCCGGTTGTGACCGACCTCTCGCCACGGCGTACGTCGGGACTTGCGCGCCCTTGCTGCGCCTTTGCACCCCGCCGGCGGGGTGCAAAGGCGCATGGACAGCGCTTTACAGCGGGGACGGGTCAGCTGAAGGCGAGGACGCCGTCGTCGAGTTCGCTGTTGCGGATCTGGCGCACGTCATAGAACCAGTTCTGCTTCAACTTCCACGGCTCCACGTCGCCCTGCTTGGGCAACTGGTCGAGCGAGCGGAGCACGTAGCCGGCCTCGAAGTCCATGAACGGCTCCTCGGCGACGCCCTCCTGGCGCACCGGCACCACGGTGGTGGCGCCCTTCTCGTCCATCTTCTCCAGCAGCCGGCAGACGTACTCCGCGACCAGGTCGGCCTTCAACGTCCACGAGGCGTTGGTGTAGCCGATCGTGTAGGCGAAGTTGGGCATCTCCGAGAGCATCAGCCCGCGGTAGGCCATCGTGTGCGGCGCGTCGAACTTCTTGCCGTCCACGCTGACCTCGACGCCACCGAAGAGGTGCAGGTTGAGGCCAGTCGCGGTGATGATGATGTCCGCCTCGAGTTCCTCGCCCGAGCCCAGCCGGATGCCATCGGGGGTGAAGGTGTCGATGGTGTCGGTGACCACCTCGGCCTTGCCGGAGCGGATCGCCTTGAAGAGGTCGCCGTTGGGCACCAGGCAGAGCCGCTGGTCCCAGGGCCCATAGGTCGGCTTGAAGTGGACGTCGACCGGATAGTCCTCGGGCAGCATCCGCTGGGTCAGCTTGCGGATCATGGCCCGCATCAGTCTCGGCTGCTTCTGGCTGACCGTGTAGAGCGCGGCGGCCTGGGTGATGTTCTTCAACCGGGTCACGTTGTAGGCGGCCTGCTTGGGCAGCACCTTGCGCAACCCCAGCGCCAGCGGGTCCTTCGACGGCAGCGACAGGATGTACGTCGGGGAGCGCTGCAACATGGTCACCTTGGCGGCGTCCGGCGCCATCGCCGGCACCAGGGTCACCGCGGTGGCACCCGAACCGATCACGACGACCCGCTTGCCCGTGTAGTCGAGGTCCTCGGGCCAGTGCTGGGGATGGACGATCTGTCCGGTGAAGTCGTCACGGCCGGCGAAGTCGGGGGTGAATCCCTCGTCGTAGTTGTAGTAGCCGCTGCACGACCACAGGAAGTTCGCCGTGTACGTCGTGGGCTTGCCGTCAACCTCGGCAGTGACCGTCCAGGCGCTGGTCACCGAATCCCACTCGGCGCTCTTCACATGGTGGTCGTAGCGGATGTGCCGCTCGACGTCGTACTCCTCGGCGGTCTCGCGGACGTAGTCGAGGATCGAGGCGCCGTCGGCCAGCGCCTTCTCCCCCATCCATGGCTTGAACCGATAGCCCAGGGTGTACATGTCCGAGTCGGAGCGGACGCCGGGATAGCGGAACAGGTCCCACGTGCCACCGCTGGCGGAGCGGCGTTCGAGGATCCGGTAGCTCTTGCCGGGCTGGCGCTGGGCAAGCGTTGCGGCAGCACCGATCCCGGAGAGCCCGGCACCGATGATGAGGACGTCGACGTGTTCGGCCATGGGATAACATTACTGAATAAAGTTCAATGACGGAACCCCGTCCCGGCTGAGCGTCTTGCCACATTGATATCGTGGCCGAAACGGTGGCGCGCAGACATCGCCTTGGGCTGGAAATCATCAATCCCTGGGAACCAGCGGCATAGCCGCCGGTCAGTAGGTGTCGCGGATCCGCACCATCCCGGCCAGGGTGGCGATCCAGGCAGTCCCGTCCGGGGCGATCGTCACCGCGGCGTAGTGGTTGTTGAACAGGGTGCCGATCCCGGTCCGGACGCTGAAGACGTGGCGACCGGTGTGCACGTCGATGCCGGTGAAGTACCACGCATTCACACCCCACAGGTTGGGCCGCTTGGAGTAGACATAGAGCAGCCCCGTGGCCAGCGACACCTTCGGCACCGAGGTCGGTGCGATCACGTCACTGGTCCACGCCACCTCGCAGGTGTCGCCCTCCACGTCGACGCGCGCGATCCCGCCGACCGGGGCGCGACCGAACATCACCCGCTGCGGGCCCGTGTAACCGTAGTTGTTCTCCACGATGACGCCGCCGTCGACGGTGACCAGGGAGTTCTCGGTCGCGCTCTCGCCGCTGTCGAAGACGGGCGCCTTGCAGACCACCTCGCCGGTCGCCCGGTCGTGGAAGACCACGTTCATCCGGTCATCGGCGTTGTCGGTGATCGCGACCAGGCGCTCGTCGACCACGGTCGGTGTGGTCCCCGACCCCTGGCTGAGCTGGCCGGGCTTGTGCTGTACGCCGCGGTCATAGGTGGTCCGCCAGGCGATGGTCGGCGTGCCGCCGGGGCCCGACTCGAAGCGGTAGAAGGCGGTGTCGGAGACGATGTAGACCCCACCGGTCTCGTCGACGGAGAACGAGTTGACCAGTTCCTCGCCGAGGTCGTGCGCGCGCACCTCGCCGGCTCCGTCCACGGTGCCGACCAGTCCGCCCTGCGACTCGAACCAGACCAGTCCGTCCCAGTCCGGCAGCAGCGCGATCAGGCAGTCACCCCCACCGATCGTCGCCGACAGGTCGACGGTCTCCACCTTGGCCAGGGCCGGCTCGCCGTCGGCGTCGGAGGTGGTGAAGGTGAGGATCCGGCGATCGCTGGTCGCCACCACGGCCCGGTCCTGCTCATCGAGGTAGAAGTATGCCCCGCCGCACAGGTTCTCCCACGGCTTGACCCCGTCCTTGCTGGGTCGCTTGGGCAGGTTGACGGTGTCCAGCTTGCGCATGGTGTCAGGGTCGAGGATGTGCAGGTTGGCGCTGTTGATGTCCCCGCACAGCGCGATCAGCCGCTCGTGGCTGTCGAAGGCAAGAGTGGCGCACTCCTCGATGCCGAACCAGGCCGTGTCCACCTCCGGGTCCGCGCCGCGGGGGCCGGCCCACGTGTACGCATCACTGGCCCACGCATCGTTGTGCATGCTGTTGGCGCCGTTGCGGGCCAGGTAAGGGTGCTGGGGCAGGTCGACGCCGCGCACCGGGTTCACCTGCGCGGGTTGTCCGACGTACGACGGAGTGACCAGGTGACCTGCCCCGGGCGGGATCGGCAGCCAACCGTCCGGGATGACGACCACGAGCGTGACGAGAACAACCACCACGGCCCCGGTGGCGCCAGCCACCTTCCACCGCAACCAGCCGCGCACCGTGGCGCCGACGGTACGTCGTACCCGTGGGACCGCCAGGGTGGCCAGCAACGCCACCACGGCCCACGGGCCGATCGCCCAGATGAGGACGAGCGCACCGAGCGCCACCAGCCATGTATAGAACCTGTTCCACTGCACCCAGTCATCGTGCCACCTGACCGCCGTCCTGTCCGGCAACGCCGGGCCTGACGTGCGTCCGACTCACCGACCGGCGCGTTCGTTGATCGCCGCCAACAACCGCGCAGGGATCGGATCGTCTGGGTCCAGTTCCAGTGCGTGCCGGAGGTCGGCAGTGGCGCCCGCGACGTCCCGCAGGCCGTATCGGGCCACGCCCCGTTGCACCCACGGCTGCACTGCGGTCGGGTCGCGGGCGATCGTGCGGTCGAGCAGCTCGACTGCCCGCTCGAAACGGCCCTCGCTGTTCTCCACGACCGCCAGGGCCACCGCCGCCTGGGTGGAGCGGGAGTGTTCGGTGAGCGCGGTGATCGCCCAGGCCCGGGCATGGCGCTGGGCACCGGGATCGCCGTACGACGCTGGTGCGGCCAGCGAGGCTGCCGCCATCACGGCGATGTCGTGGTCCCAGGGTTTGAGTTCGTGGGCCCGGGTGAACTCCCTGTCGGCCACCTCCACCTCGCCACGGGCCGCCGCAGCGAGACCCTGCTCGAGGTGCATGTCTGCGCGGCCTGCAGCCGACCACACCACGACGACCAAGACTGCAGCAACGACGGCGGCAGGGGGCACCGCCCGCGACAGCAATGCCGTGCTCCTCGCGCGTGTCGGGCGGACTGCCACGAGCGCCCCGGCCACGAAGGCAGCCAGGCACGTCGTCCCCGGCGACGTGAAGTGGGTGAGCAGCACCAGGCCGTAGCCGACGACGGCGCCGAGCAGGTCCGCGGCGTACGGCGACTCGCGTGCCTTGTGCCACCCCCGGCGCAGCACGACAACCGCCAAGGCGACGGCGACTCCGAGCAGGAGCACCCCACCGGCGAGCAGCGCCTGGAGCATCCAGTTGTGCGGCGAGTCGGGCGGATTCGCGACCCCGACGACCTCGGCCCAGCGCATCGAGTGGTGTTCGCCGATCCGGTCGACGAAGCCACCCGGCCCGACCCCGAGCAGGGGGTGCTCCCGGGCCAGGGCAAGGCTGTCCCCCCACAACTCGAGTCGACCGCGCACGGTGCCGGAGGCGAGGAGCCGGTCCCGCGCCTGCGGCACCAACAACACGAATCCGATCAGGAGCGCGGCGCCGCCGAGCCACTGCCAACGAACTGCCCGGCGGGAGAGCACGGCGTGCAGGCCGACGACGCACAGGCCGGCAAGCAGGACCGCCCGCGAGCCGGAGAGCAGCATGGTGGCCAGTCCCGCCACCGTGCCGGCGACGGCCAAGGCGTGTCGCTCCGTGATTGCCTCCCGGCCCAGCACCGCAGCGACGAGGAGTCCGATGATGCCTTGGTCGGTGGCATTGCCGAGCAGGGCTCCTGGTCTTTCGACCGTCGTCGCACCGGGCCACCAACCTCCCGCCTGCAGCAGGGAGCAGACGGCCAGGACGACGGCGGTGAGGGCCAGCGCTCGCCGGAACGCGGTCATCCTGTGTCCCTCAGCCAGGTGGCCGACCAGGCGCGCCCCCAGCCAGGCCATCAGCACGTAGAGCGGGACGACCAGGAGCCCCTCGTGGCGTGGCCAGCGGCCGAATGGTGCCGGATCGGGCGACGCGATGACTGCGGTGGCCAGGACCAGTCCGCCGGCAGCCAGCAGCCAATGCACTTCAGTGCGCAGGCGACCGGCCGGCAACGCCCAGACCCCGACGGCGACGGCGAGGGCGACCAGGATGAGTTTCGCCGCGACGTACTGGACGTGTGCACCGGGCCAGATCGCCAACGTGGACAGCGGCACCAGCCAGAGCGCGACCGTGGCTGCATCGACCGACCACGTCCCGGGGGGTCCCCATGATTTCCAGATCGGTGGTCTCCGGTTCAGTGATCTCCGGATCCGGGACGTGGTCCGCTGCAGGGTGTTCGTGCTCAGGCCTGCACCTCGACCCGGGCGCCCCTGCGCAGCAGTGCCAGGCCCACGCCGACGAGGATCACACCGGCTCCGATCGGCAACGGGTTGGGGCCACCGGTGGCGGGCAGGGCCGAGGACTGGTCTCCAGCGCCCGCGTCTCCAGCGCCCGCGTCTCCAGCGCCCGCGTCTCCAGCGCCCGCGTCTCCAGCGCCCGCGTCTCCAGCGCCGGCGTCTCCAGCACCCGGGGTGCCGCCACCGCCGACGACGGTGAAGGCATGCCAGCCAATGACGCCCCCCGTCCCGACCAGTGCCACTCGGTGATCGCCGGCGGGCAACGCCGCCGGGACCGTGACCGTGGCCGTGCCGTCGGGGGCGACCGTGACCATGCCACCGGAGATCGGGTCGGAGAAGAAGAGCACCTCGAACTCCTGGCCGGCGAACTCCTCACCCGCATCGAGGGTCATCTGCTGGCCCGCCTGCGAGTTCGAGGGCCCAGTCAACGAACCCTTGTTCTCCGCGACCAGGTCGGCCTCGGTGATCGGGTCCTCGTTGTCACCCGGTTCGTTGTCCCCGGGCTCACCGTCCCCGGGCTCACCGTCCCCGGGCTCACCGTCCCCGGGGTCGTCCACCGCGAGGATGGTGAACGCGTGCCAGCCGATCAGGTCGCCGTCGAGCGTGTAGGCCGCGACCTTGTAGTCACCGGGCCCGTACTGCATCGGCACGATCACGGTGGCGTCCCCATCGGTGTCGACCGTTGAACTGGCGCCGTAGACGGTGGGCGAGAAGAACCACAGGTCCACGTCGTCGCCCGCGTGCTCCGTGCCGATGTGCAACACCATGGGCGTCTCGTTGCTGCCCGTGCCCGGTCCCGTCACCGAGCCCTTGTTCGCGTCGGTCAGTTCATCCGCGGACGGAATTCCGGGCTCACCATCCCCGGGCCCACCATCCCCGGGCTCGTCGACCGCGTCGATGGTGAACGTGTCGGTGTCGACCACGTTGCCCCCGTCAGTGATCAGTGTCAGCGTGTAGTCACCCGGCGCGAGCCCGTTCACCAGCGGATCCACGAAGGGGTCCGCATCGCTGTTCTCGTTGCCGGTGGCATACGTGAGCTGCGCGCCATCGGTGAGCACGTACTTCCAGGCCGGATGCCACGGGAACTCATAACCCAGACCGGTCGGCGTACGCAGGGTGACGCCGTCATCATCGAGGGTGTAGACAGACGTGCCTGCCGGGGTGCCGTGGACGGCGATGGTGACGGTGACGGTCTGTCCCTCTTCGACGACGACGTCCTGGGGCTCGGGCAGGTCGCCCTCGCCCTCGAGCTGGACGCGATAGCTTCCCGCAGGGACCCCGAAGGAGAAGCCGCCCTCACCGTCGAGCGTGACCAGTTGGTGGAAGCCGGAATCCAATCCGTCGATCCACACTCCTTCGGTGGTGAGGTCAGGCCCGGCCAGGACGGTGCCAGCGATGGTGCCGGTGCCCTCGTCGTCACCGTCGTCAGGAACCGTCGCTCCCACGACCAGGGTGTCCAGGTCGAGCGAGCCCGGCACCGAGGAGGTCACCGGGACTGCGTCGGCGCGGTCCCGCGAGAGCATGCCCGGACCGGCGTAGAAGTACTCGCCTTCCGCGACCCCGTCGGGCACCGGAGCCTCGACGTACTCATCGGTCTCTTCGTCATAGACCCAGTCGCTGCGGAACCAGACACTGACCAGGTAGTCGCCCTCGGCCAGACCGGCCACCGCGAAGGATCCGTCATCGTGCCCCATCCCCGAGCGGGCGAAGAGGCTGTCGTCGTCGGTGAAGGCAACGACCTGGCTGGCCCGCAGCGCATTCCCCTCGACGTCCTCGATGTGGCCGGTGAGGGTGCCTGCGGCGAGGCTCGGGTCGATCCCGGTGACGTGCTCACCCTCGGCGAGGGTCAGCACCTCTGCCCCCGCGAGGTCGCGGGAACCACCGTAGAACTGCTCCGAGATCGTGCTGTAGCCCGATGCACGGCCGAAGCTCACCGCATACGAACCGGGCAACAGGTTGGAGATGACATAACTGCCCGTCGCCCATCCGTCTTCATCCCACTCGTCCGCATCCGCCCAGGCATTGCGGACCCACTCGCCGGTCTCCGGATCCACCGCCTCGGGGAGCGCGCCGGAGCCTTCCCACAGTCCGTCCGCCTTACCAGAGATCCGTGCCTGGTCATAGACGGTGAAGTCAACCGTCGTGCCCTGGCCGGAGACCACCACGACGTTGTCCTGGTAGGAACTGGCGAGGTCAACCTCCGGGTCGCCCCAGGTGCCGTAGGTGCTGGTGGTCACCGTGTAGGTGGAGGGCGGCAGACTGATCCGGTAGTAGCCGTTGTCGTCAAGCTCCGCGACACCACCGAGGTCCCAATCCTCCTCGGCCATGCCGGAGGCATAGACCTCGAACCCGTCGATGCCCACCACCGGGTTGCCGGCACTGTCGGTGACTGTGCCCTCGATGTAACCGTTGGGTTGCAACGCAAGATCCACGGGCGTCACGGCCCCAGAAGCGACCTCGATGGTGGTGTCGACGAAACCTTCAGGACCCTCGCCGTACTCGTCGGAGTAGGTGACCCGGTAGGTGCCCGGCAGCACGTTGTCGATGTCGATCGCACCATCGGTGAGCCATGCCTCGGCATAGCGAACCTCGTCGCCGGGCTGCACGGTGTCGACATCGATGCCTTCGAGGTCGACGCGGCCGCCATTGACGAGTTGCCCGTCCACATCCTTGATCGTGCCGCTCACCGAGCCGAAGACGACAGGCAGCTCGATGTCGAGGGTGGCCGCCGTTCCGGCGTCCACGACGACCGTGCCCTCCGCCAGGACGGGCGGCTGCGGTCCGTAGTAGACCTGCCAGTCGTAGTCACCACTGCGCAGCGAGGCAAGGGAGAAGGAGCCCGAAGCGTCAACATCTGCCTGCGACCCGGAGCCCGTCTCCTCCTCGTACAGGTTGAGCAGGAACGGCCCGACCGGGTCACCGTTGGCGTCGGTCACCGTGCCGCTCAGCGACCCGTAGGCCGTGGAGACGGTGATGCCCAACGTGACGGCTTCACCGCCGGCGACCTCAACGGTACCGAGCACCTCGCCGGCCAATGAGTACTCGTACGTCCCGGCATCGACCCCGTCGACGAAGTAGGCACCGGACGCATCAGTGTCGCCGTAGAAGTAGTTCCAGTCATCGCCGTTGCCCTGGAACTCGACCCGGTGTGACTGGATCGGCCTACCCGCGCTGTCGCGGACCACGCCCGCCACAGTCCCGGTGCCGTCCTCGGCGACGCTCATCGCGACCAGGGCCTGGGGCTCCACTGCCGGGGCCTGGTCGTCGTCACCGGCCTCGGGCCCGTCCCCTGCCGGCGCATCGTCGGGGACAGGTGTGTCAACAGCGGCGCCGTCCGGCTCCGGTGTGTCACCTCCCAGCGCATCCCCGTCCGGGGCGTCCCCTTCCGGCGCTTCGGTCACAGCCCTGTCCGTCGTGGGGGCCTCCGTCGTGGGGGTCCCGACCGTGGGTGTCCCGGCAGCGACTTCCCCGGAGGGAGGCGCAGCATCGTCGGCCTGCACCGGCGCGAAGGCCGCGAAGGACAGGGCGACCAGGATCAACGCAGCAAGGATGGCCACCAGGCCATGGCGTGGTGATGACTTCGACACAGGGGTCCCCCGCACAACAGTTCGTAGGTGCCCCAGCCAACGGAACCGCCCCGTCAACCCCCGAGAAGACACACCGTGTGCCATTCCATCGAATTCGGACAATCGTCGCCATCCCCAAAAAGGGGGACACGTGGGGCATTGCCACATAGCCCGAACGGACTACGATCACCCGGGCCCATCGTCCCCCGAACCCGGAGAGGAATTCCTTGAGCGAACTCCCCTCCGCCGACCCTGGCACACCGCCACCGCCGTCGATGTCGGACGCATGGCTGGAGCCGAACCAGCCGCCACCCGTCCACTTCCCGATCACCCGGGTGCTCATCGACCTGCTGGTCTCGACCGGAGCCGCCGGGGTTGTGACCATCGTCCTTGAGTACTCGACGGTCGGCGGCTGGGAGTCGCGGTGGTGGGAGGATCTCTTCGGCTTCATGGGCTTCTATGTCGACGGACTCATCGTATGGCTGGTGCTCGTGGCGCTCTGGGCCGCGCTGGGCCGCCTCCCGCTGGCCGTCGGCGTGCTCTGGAGCCTGGGACTCGTCGTGGCGTTCGCGAACGCAACGAAGCTGACGCTCCGCAACGAGCCGCTCTATCCCAGCGACCTGGACTTTGCCGGCGATCTCGGGTTCCTGCTCTCCATGGTCTCGACCACGAGCATCGTCGGCGTACTGCTGGCCTGCCTGGTCTGCCTCGGCGGCGCCTGGTGGCTCGAGCAGCGCCGCCGGGGGCGAGCGAGGCTGCGCGACCTGCATCCACATGGCGCGACCGTTCTTCTTGGCACCCGGGCGGTGACCATGCTGATCACGTGCTGCCTGCTGTGGCAGACCACGAACTTCAACGAGCCCGACAATCCGTGGCGTTCCCTCTACGAGTTGCGCGGGGACCACTGGCGGATGTCGAACCAGGCAGCGAACTACAGCAGCAACGGCTTCGTCGGGGGATTCCTCTACAACATGCCGGTCGAGCCGATGGCCGAGCCGCCGGGCTATGGCCCTGAGGCGATGGCGGCGATCGTGGAGCGACAACGGACCGCGGCCGCAGCGATCAACACCGGCCGATCCGGGAGCCTGGCCGACGTCAACATCGTCTTCGTGCTGAGCGAATCGTTCACCGACCCGATGGGCATGCGGGGCTTCGAGCTGGACCACGACCCGATCCCGCACGTGCGGGCCACGATGGCCCAGACACTCTCCGGAGACCTGCTGTCGCCGATGTACGGCGCCGGCACCGCCAACGTCGAGTTCGAGATCCTGACCGGGCAGTCCCTTGCCCTCTTCCGGCCCCAGGTGAACTCGCCCTACCAGAACTTCGTCGCCGGCATGGACGACTATCCCTCCTTGGTCGGCTGGCTCAAGGACCAGGGCCACCGCACGGTCGCCATCCACCCCTTCGGCGGCCAGATGTACAAGCGCAACCAGGTCTACCCGGCGCTCGGCTTCGACGAGTTCATCGACGCCGACGGCCTCTCCCGGGCTTCCCGCATCGATGACAACCCCTACCTCAGCGACGCCTCGGCCTTCGACGAGGCGATGGACCAGATCCGCACGTACGACGAGCCCGTGTTCGTCCACCTCGTGACGATGCAGAACCACATCCCCGTCACGGGCCACTACGACGACCCGCTGCAGGTCACCGGCGTCGACGGCGACCAGGCCGAACGCCTGGGTCACTACGCGCGCGGGCTGGAGCACAGCGACGCAGCCGTGGTCGACCTTCTCGATGCCCTGGCAGCCAGCGGCGAGAGAACCATCGTGGTCTACTACGGGGATCATCATCCCGGGATCTACGACGCCGAGGTCAAACGGGCCACCGGCGGACTCGGGATGCACCGGGTGCCGTTCTTCATCTGGCGCAGTTGGGGCAACCAACCACAACCGCAGCCACTCACTGCTCCGACGTCGATCCTGCCCCTGCTCTTCGAGGCGGCCGACGCGCCTGTCCCACCCTATGTGGCGCTGCTGGAGCAGCAGCGCCGCCAGGTCGGCATCCTGCGCCGCTCCGACGGGGGCAGCCGACTGGGTGGACCCAGGGCCCACGATGCCGTCACCGGCCTGGTCGACGACTTGCGCATGGTCCAGTTCGACCTCTCCATCGGGCAGCGCCACGGCGCCGCCGGCCTGTGGGACGTTGCACCGGATCCGGGAAGTCCGGCCAATTCGCCCACAGGGCACTAATCCGTGCATTACCATCGTCGCTCGTGACGCATCCACCGCAGACGCCCGCAGGCTGGTACGACGACGGCTCCGGCCGCAAGCGCTGGTGGGACGGCACCGCCTGGGGCCAGTACGCCGACGTGCCGCCGCCGACTCCACCCCAGAAGTCCAACACCGGCGTGATCATCGGCTTCGTCGGCTTCCTCGTGGTGCTGCTCGGTCTGGGCGTGCTCGCGTTCGTCCTCAACATCACCGGCTCCAGCGGCGCCGAGAAGGCGCACGACGACCTCCGGTCAGCCTGGGCCGAGTGCGACGCGGACCAGTTCCGCGAGGTGACGTCGCGCTCCTACCGACGCCAGGTCAGCACGAGCGACTTTGATGACTGGTGCAGGATCGATGAGCCGACGATCGGCAAGCCTGACGAAACCTTCGACGACATCTCCGACTTCCACGATTGGTGCAGGGACGAGTACGGCAGGGATTGCCTCGCCGACCCGCGCCGGACGGACTACTACGCCGAGTCACTCGACAACTTCACCGCAGATGCGGACGACGCCACGGTCATCGTCGCACGCTACCGGGACAATGACGGCGACAACCAGGACATGGCCTTCTACTACTCGAAGGTCGACGGCGACTGGACGCTGGAGTTGATGTGGGAGATCGAGGACGTGTATTCGGATGAGTATTACGACGATGAGTACTACGACGACGACTATTACTACTCATACTGAGTCTCAACGCCGACTCGGCGCTGATCTACGTCAACACATGCCGACTCGGCGCCGGGGCAACGGGAGGGTTGTCATGATGCGATGGGGACGCTGCAGTCCTGTGCCTGACCTTGACCGGGTGTTCCGGAGCGAGCGACCCGGCAGAGTCTGCACCAACGTCGGAGTCACAACCGGAACCCGACCCTGACCCGGGCCACTTCCGAGGACAGTGACCCCCATCGGCCTTTCAATGTACGTGCCTGCCAGTTCCGTCATGCGCCCATAGTCACCGACCGTGATGTCGACCTGGTGACGATCGTTGACGTTGGCTGCGGCGACAATGGCACCGGTGTCGAACAGGATCACCGATCAGTCACGACCAAAGCCCTCAAAATGCTCGTGACTGGTCGAGAGATCAGAGGGCCCACTGAACGAACCCACCCATGCGAACGCCTTATCCGAGGAGACCGCGTGTAACTGGGCACGCCGACGCACGTCGCTCAGGACCTGCTTGACCTGCTCCTCGGGAAGAGCATCGATCAGCTGATGAAGTTCATCGCGACTCTTGGGGCAGGGATCGACCAGTGGCGCGAGTCAGGCAGCAGCGGCTGCGGCCCGGCGCTGGTTCTCGGCCCGGCGCTGCGCGGCGTCGTACGCCCGGCGCACCTTGGGGCCGCCGGTGGTGAGCTTCCACAGCAACGCCACCTGCTGGGGTGCGTTCTTCACGTTGGTCTCGGCGAGCCAGCCGTTGGGCAGGGAGAGGCGGACCACCTTGTGCCAGGCCGAGTAGACCTGCTTGGGCAGCGGCGCGGTGTGGTAGTTGAGGTCGTACTTCTCGAAGAGCGCCCGCACCTTCGGCGCCACTTCGGCATAGCGGTTCGATGGCAGGTCCGGGAAGAGGTGGTGCTCGATCTGGTGGCTCAGGTTTCCGGTCATCAGGTGCATGAACTTCGAGCCGGAGATGTTGGCCGAGCCGAGCATCTGGCGCACGTACCACTCACCGCGGGTCTCGTTCTCGGGGATCGCCTTCTTCTCGAAGGTCTCGACACCCTCGGGGAAGTGGCCGCACAGGATCACCGAGTTGGACCACAGGTTGCGCACGATGTTGGCGGTGAAGTTCGCGGCCAGGGTGGGCAGGAACGAACCGGTGGGGATGGAGAGCGCCGGGTGCACCACGTAGTCCTTGGTCGCCTGACGGCGGATCTTGGCCAGCGTCGCCTTGGCCTTCCGCTTGAACTCCTCGCTGCGCTTCTCCTTGGGGATGCGCAGGTTCTTGCCGAGCTCGAGGTCGTAGGCGGCGATGCCGTATTCGAAGAAGCAGGCGTTGATGAAGTTCCAGATCGGCTGGCCGAGGTAGAGCGGCATCCAGCGCTGGTCCTCGTCCACGCGCATGATCCCGTAGCCGAGGTCGTTGTCCTTGCCGACGATGTTCGTGTACGTGTGGTGCACCTGGTTGTGCGAGTGCTTCCAGCCCTCGGCGGTCGAGGCGTTGTCCCACTCCCAGGTGGTCGAGTGGATCTTCGGGTCACGCATCCAGTCCCACTGGCCGTGCATCACGTTGTGCCCGATCTCCATGTTCTCCAGGATCTTGGCGATGCTCAGACCGATCGTCCCGGCGATCCAGGCCGGCGGGAAGACCGAAGCGAGCAGCACCGCACGCGAGCCGAGCTCCAGCTTGCGCTGCACGTCGACGACCTTGCGGATGTACGCCGCATCGGCCTCGCCGCGGGAGTCGAGGACGTCCTGGCGGATCTGGTCCAGTTCGAAACCGATCTGCTCGATGTCGGCCTCGGTGAGGTGGGCGGTGGGGTTGACTTCCTTGCGGGTGATCGTGGTCATGACGCCTCCCGGGGTCAGTGGTCGATGGCGCACGGCCCGGCGGCCGCGCTGATGCAGGTCTGGATGGAGACGCCACCGGCGTTGGTCTCGCCGGGGGTCGCCGTGGTGATCTCGCCGTTGCGCAGGTCGCGGACCGCTCCGGACTTCAGCGGCAGCACGCAGCCCATGCAGATGCCCATCCGGCAACCGCTGGGCATCAACACGCCGGCCTCCTCGGCCGCGTCGAGGATGGTGGTGGCGCCGTCCAGGTCGAGGGAGACGCCGGCCTTCTCGAAGGCGACGGTGCCGCCCTCCCCGGCGGCGATCACGACGGGGCGGAACTGCTCGGTGAAGAGCTCGATGCCGCGCTCGGCGTGGTGGGCGGCGAGCGCGTCGAGCAGGCCGCCCGGGCCGCAGGCGTACGTCGTACGCTCGGCCAGGTCGGGGACCAGCGCGTCGAGGTCGGCCACATCGAGCACGCCGTGCTCGTCGTCGTGGCGGGCGACCAGGTTGATCGCGCCCGCATCGGCCAGTTCGCGCAGGTTGCGGATGAAGATCGAGTCGGCCTCGCTCGGGGCGATGTGGACCACGGTGATGTCGAGGCCCTCGCTGCGCGGCAGCCGCAGCACCCCGGATTCGGTGGCCGGGAAGAGGTTGCGCAGCATCCCGATCACCGGGGTGACGCCGGATCCGGCGGTGACGAAGAGGAACTTCTCCCCGGCCAGGCGCTCGGGGAGGACGAAGTCGCCGGTGGCTGGCTCGAGGTGGACCAAGGTGCCGCGTCGCGCCCGGTGGACCAGGTGGTTGGAGACGATGCCGTCCGGGACCGCCTTGACGGTGATCGAGATGAAGCCGTCCGCGCGGGGACCGTGGGTCAGCGAGTAGGCACGCCATTGGCGTACGCCGTCCACGTCGATGCCCAGACGGATGTACTGCCCCGGCACGTGGCCGGACCAATCGGCGCCGGGGCGGATCACGATGGTGGCGGCGTCGCGGGTCTCGGGGATCACCTGCTCGATCCGGCCGCGCAGGTCGGCGCCGGAGCGGAGCGGGGCGAAGAGGTCGAGGTAGTCGGCCGGCAGCAGCGGCGTGGTTGCCGCCTCGACGACGCGGACCAGGCGGTCACGGACGCGGGTGCTCCGGGGACCGGAGGCTTCCAACAGGGCCATGGCTCCATGCTCTCCGCTCGGCGCGAATGATTCATGACCTGCTCTGCGTGAATCGGGCGTACTCTTTTGTTCGTGACGAGTGAAGATCGCCGATCAGGACGGGTCGAAGGGCTGCGACTGCCCGAGCCGGTGATCGCCGCCATGCGTGCCGAACTGGCCGGCTGCGCGGAGCGTGTGGTCGCGGCCGTGGTCCACGAGGTGCCGAGCTATTCCGAGCCGTTCCGCGGCCGGATGGGGCGCAACATCGAGAACGCCGTCGCCCTGGCCCTGGGCGGCTTCCTGGACATGACCGCCACCGGGACCACCGCCGCCGAGGCAGGCGACCAGGTCCAGATGGTCTTCGAGGCGGCGTACGGCCTGGGGCGCGGGGAGGCGCGCAGCGGACGGACCATGGATGCCCTGGCGGCGGCGTACCGGGTCGGCGCCCGGACGGCATGGCACGACCTGTCCACCGCGGCCGTCGAGGCCGGACTCCCGGCGGCCGACCTGGCCCGGTTCGCGGAACTGGTCTTCGACTACATCGACGAACTCTCCGACGTCAGCGTCTCCGGCCACGCGGACGAACTGGCCACCACCGGCCGGGTCCGCGAGCGCCACCTGGAACGCCTCGCGCTCGGGATCCTGCAGGGCAGCGATCCCGACCACCTGGCCGCGCTCGCCGAACGCGCCGAGTGGGAACCGCCCACCACGCTGACCCCGATCATCACCGCCGACGCCGCCCTGGGCACGCTGCGTCCGCACCTGGACGGGCGCACCCTCGGCCTGGGCTCCGAGGCGCCGGGCCTCGAGGAGCACCAGGGGCGCGCCGTCGTGCTGATCGCCGACCTGTCGGCGCGCGAGCGACGGCGCCTGGTCGACCTGGTCGGTGACCGTGCCGTGGTGATCGGGCCGAGCGTGCCCTGGACGAGTGCGGGTACGGCGTACCGGCGGGCGCTGCGCCTGGTCGAGCTCGGCCTCGACGGCGAGGACCACTCCCCCGATGCCGCCGACCACCTGGTCGCGCTGGTCACCACGGCTGACCCGGCCGCCCTGGCCGACCTGCGTGCGCGGGTGCTGGCGCCGATGGCGGGGCTACGTCCCTCGACGGTGGAGAAGCTGGTCGAGACGTTGCGTGCCTGGCTGCTGCACCAGGGGCGCCGCGAGGAGATCGCGACGGCGCTCTTCGTGCACCCGCAGACGGTGCGCTATCGGGTCGGCCGGCTGCGCGAGCTGTACGGCGACCGGCTGGGCGATCCGCAGTTCGCGCTGGAGGCGACCATCGCCCTGGCCCTGCACGGACCGTCGTGGCCAGGTATGGATCTCCCCCTCCGGGCGAGCGGCGAGGGAGGCTCGGGACCAAGCGTCGGCCCTCGCGACGCGCTACGACTCAGCTACGACCTCCCCGCGCAGGAACCGTGACCCGTCGGGCCCGGCCCAGCAGGAGTACGCCGAGTCCGAGCAACACCAGGCCGACGATTGCCGCCGAGAGGTCGGCACGAGCGCCCACGTCGGGCAGCACCTGGTCGCTGCTCGCCGGACTCATCCCGCCGGTGCCACCGGCGGTGTTGTCCTCGGCGCCGCCTGTGTCGTTTTCATCGGTGTCGTTGTCGTCGCCCGTGTTGCCACCGGTGGTGTCATCGGTGTCGCCGGTGCCATCGTCGCCATCATCGCCATCGTCGTCAGCATTTCCCGGAGCCGCGGCGATCGTGATCGTCAACTCCTGCTCGTCGAAGCCGAAGTCGTTGGTCAGCCGAAGGGTGAAGGTCCACGTGCCTGCCTGCGCCGGCGTGCCGGAAATCAGCCCCGAGTCCCGGTCGAGGACCAGGCCCGGCGGGAGCTCACCGTCGCTGAGATACAGCGCGAGCCCCGGGTCGCCGGCCACGGTGACCTGGTGGGCGTAGGCAACGTCGACCTCACCTGCCGGAGCCGCACCCGAGGTGATCTCCACCGGAGCTGCCTGGTCGACGGTGATGCTGAAGGTACCGGTCGCCCGGCCGCCCACGGTGGTGTTCGCCCGGTACTGGCAGGTGACCACATGGGTGCCGACCGGAAACACACTGCCGGAGGCGGGCGTGCAGCTCGTCATCTGGACTCCGGTGGGCAGAGTTGGCGCCCAGGTGATCACTGCACTCGCATCGTCGGCCGGGATGGTGTGCTCGATGTCCCAGGGCATCAGGGTCGACCCCGTGACGGAAGCGCCTTCCAGCCGGGCACCGGTCAGGTCCGCTCCGGTGAAGTCCACCTCCTCCAGGTCGGCGAAGCGCAGGACCGCATCACGCAGGTCGGCGCCACTCAGATCGGCGCCACTCATCGTCGCCTCATAGAAACTGGTACCAACCAGGGTCGCCTCGGAGACGTCGGCGTCACGCAGATCCGCGCCGCGGAGTTCAGCGTCGGTGAGGTCAGCACCGCGCAGGTCTGCACCGCTCAGGTCGGTGCCGAAGAGGTTCCCCCGCCGTAGGTCGGCATTGGTCAGGTCGGCCCCGGCGAGCCCGGTGTAACGCATCTCGGCATCCACCGCCGTTGCTCCCGACAGGTCCGCCCCGGACAGGTCGGCCTCGTAGAGGTAGGCGTCCGTCAGGTCGGCGCCCGAGAGGTCCACCCCGGCCAGGTCGGCACCACGCATTCGCGCCCAACGCAGGTCCTTGCCAGTCAGGCTGGCCCCCTCCGCGGACCATCCGCTGCCGCAGTCGGTGTGCACCGCAGCGGTGGGGAACTCGACGATGGTGCAGCCGTTGATCACCTCGTCGGCGGCATGGGCGGAGGGTTGGGCCAGGACAAGGGAGCCGAGCAGGAGGGCCGGCGCTGCGAGACGGGCAAGGACTGTGCGGGACATGGGCATTTGCTCCAGGGGGCTTGACAAGAGGAATCGAGAAAGGGGGATGGTCACTACTCGCGCTGCATCACCGTGCTGACACCGTCCACGGAGACGGTCAGGGTGTCGCCGGAGCAGGTGAAGACGCCTTCGTGCAACTCGCCGGGTTGGTGCTCAACCTGGGGAATCGGGATCGTCATCCCACCGGCGGTGATCGATGCCTCGACCCGGGAGGCGATCTCCGTCTCTTCAAGGCTGATCGTGCCGTCCGGACGTGTCATCCAGCGGCCGGTGTCGGTGCCCTCGCGGACCAGCACCATTTCGCCCTCGGGCATCCGGGCGGTGAAGGTCCACGCCTGGTATTCGGTGGCCGCACTGCCATCCGCGCCGGCCACGAACCGGGCCCGGCCGGAGATCTCGACCTCGAACCCACCGCCGAATTCCTTCAAGGCATCGGTGAAGGTGCTGTTCTGCAGTGCCCAGGTGCCGACGATGCAGTCACCGTCGTCCGACACCGGGTCGGGGGTGCCCGGCTGCTCCGGGCCGCTCTCCGGCGTGGTCGCCCCACTGGGGCCGGTGCCGGGTGCCGTGCCGGCACCACCAGCGGTCGTCGTCGACTGGCCCGCGTCCGGCCGGTCCTCGTCATCACATGCCGCCACCGAGAGGGCCAGGCAGACGACCGCCGCCACGGCCAGGAACCGCGCCGTCATCGCGCTTCCAGGCACGTGACGGAGACCTTGCCGTCTCCGCTGGCGACCCCATCGGCGTTCCGCGCCTGACCGGTGAAGTCGTGGCGATCCCCGACCTGCTCGTGCCCCAGCGGGTCGCCGAAGTTGGTCACCACGACCTCGTCGTCCGTGGTGACGAACCGGTCGGTGGTGCCGACCTGAGCCCGGACCTCACCGACCCAGTCCCCGGCCTCGTCTGCGAAGAGATCTCCCTCCAACCAGGCTGGCTCGCCCGCGCCGGCCTCCATCCCAGGACCGGCAATCAGGAAGTCCTCATCACTGATCAGGCAGGTCTCCAGGGTGAAGGAGAAGATCCGTCCGCCCGCCTCCATGCTGACCGATCCCCGTGAGTTGGCCGCACTGGTGCCCTCGGACGGGGTGGTCGGGGTGGTCGGCTCGGCCGGGTTGGACGGGGCGTCGGCGTCCGATGACCCGGAGCAGCCGGCCAGGAACAGGACGACGACGGCCAGCACTGCCGGTGCAGGCAGGCGGCGTTTCCG
Source organism: Nocardioides sp. AE5 (assembly GCF_031844485.1). Taxonomy (NCBI): domain Bacteria; kingdom Bacillati; phylum Actinomycetota; class Actinomycetes; order Propionibacteriales; family Nocardioidaceae; genus Nocardioides; species Nocardioides sp. AE5. Next base: position 78,451 of record NZ_JAUZVI010000001.1, on the reverse strand, counting down.
GGTCGGTTGAACGGGGGTGGGCATCGGGATCCTCTCGCGACAGGTGTCGGGGTCGGATCCACGCTAGGAAGCGAGTTGTGACTTTTCTTAAAGCCGCATCTGGCGCCGAAACGCCGGGGCGGCCTCAGTCCCTGGTCAACTCGGTCAGGCGAGCCTCGAACTCCTCGGCCAGCACACGCGCCTGGCCGTGGGCACCCATCGCCTGCAACGTCTCGACCAGGCCACGGTTGGCCGCGTCGTGGAAGGGGTCGACCTCGAGCACCCGGCGGAACAGGGCGGCGGCGGCGGGGTGCTCCGCACGCTGCGCCTCCAACGCGGCCAACTTGGTGGCCGCATGACAGAAGGCGACCCGCGCCTGCTCCCGCACTCCCGCGGCCCACTCCGCCTCCACTTCATCGGCGAAGGCATCGCCGCGATAGAGCTCGATCGCCCGACGCAGCTCGGCAATCTCGTGACCGACGGCCAGGACGTGGAACTGGTCCAGATCGGTCCGGATCGCGTCCACGTTGAGTCGGAGCAGGTCGTCGCGCATCTCGACATGGTGATCGGTGGGGAACTGCCTGCCCGGGTCCAGCGCTCGCCGCACGGTGGCCAACGCCACCGAGAACCGGTTGGCCAACCGGGACGGATCCTGGTCGGGCCAGAGCAGGTCCATCAGGGTCTCCCGGCGGACCGCAACGCCCTGCTTGGCCACGAGCACCTTGAGCAGGGTGCGTGCCTTGCGCGAGGTCCAGCGGGGCACCGAGCCGTCCGCGGCCTCCACCCCGAAGCCACCCAGCACCCGGACCATGACGCCCTGGCCGGACACCCTCGGCGTGGCGCGCACCTCGGCGGCACCGACGCCGACCGGCGATGGGTCGGTGAGCCGTCCTGCGGTCAACTCTGCAGCCTGCGCGGCCAGCGCAGTCAGGCCCAGACGCTGGGCACCGGCCAGGGCTTGATCGGCCAGACCAGCCACGTCGATGTCCCCGCGCCGGGTCCGGGCGCCGAATGCGGCCAGGGCGAGTTGTGCCTCGACCAGCCACGGCTGGGCACCGACCCGCAGGCAGAGCGTCGCGCTGGTCGCCAGGTGCCGGTGCGCCTCGTCGAATAGCCCCAGGCCCTCGGCCAGCAGGCCCAGAGTCTTGGCGACCGTTCCCCAGAAGGCGACTCCTGCACCGATCGGGACCACCCGCTCGACGTACGGAACCAGCACGTCGTACAGGCGCTGCATCTGATCGCGGTCGCCCTTGATGTGGGCAACCTCGGCCAGCACGGTCAGCGTGGCCAACCCGTTGCGGTCCCCGAGGATCTGCTCGACCGGCGGCAACTGGTCCAGCACTGCCCGCGCCGCGTCGTGGCGCCCCTGGGCGAGCCGGGCCCAACCCAGCGATGCGGGCCACAGGGCCTCGTCGGGCTCTTCCTGCCTGGCCCGCAGGAAGAGCGGCTCGAAGGCCGCTGCGTCTCCGCGCTGCCAGGCGATGATGGCGCTGTGCGTGATCCATACCGCGACGCTGTCCGGATCACCAGCGGCCTCTCCCTCGGCCAGCAACTCCGCGGCCAGGCTTGCCGCTCCCTCGGTGTCCCCGTCGAGCAGCGCGCGAGCGCAACGGAACCGGCCCCGGACGGGGCCGGGCATCAGGAATGGCATCCTGGTCAACAGGACACTGCGCCAACTGAGCTCGGCGTCGAGGGCCGCGATCTCCCCCGCCTCCAGGAGGGCCGAGAGGAGCACGAAGTACGCCGCGTTGGCCAGCCACCGGTTCTCCTGCTGGGCGACCTCCTCCACCAGCGCCCTGGCCGTGGCGACCCGCGGTCCCAGCGGTGCCTGTGGATCGATGATCAGTGCCTCGCCGACGCGGATCGCGAGCAGGGCGCCCGGGTCGGAAGGCGCAACGGCCATGGCCAGGCCCCGTGCCTGATCGACCAGCTCCCGAGCGGCCCGGCGATCGCCCCGCCACTGCGCGGCAGCCATGGTCAGCACGACCTGGACCCGCAGGGTGGACTCCTGTGGGTCCAGGTGCTCCAGCACCTCCGCACAGCGCCGGGCCTGCTCGGCGAGCGCCTGGCCGGCCGACCCGATCGGCAACTCCGGACCGATTGCCGCCCGTGCCGCCTGGGCCATGTCATCGTCCGCGAGCGCCTGGTGCCAGGCCAGATCGAAGGAGGTCCGGGCGGCACCCCGGTCCCCGGCGTACCAGTGGTGCCGCCCCTCGGCCAGGTGGTGGCCGGCAGGTCGCGCTGGGTGGTGCACCGCTGCGGGACAGGCCAGGCTTCCCGGGGATGCCGCCAGGGTGCCCAGCCAGCGGTCTACGTGTACGCGCCAGGCCCGGGCGCCAGCCGCGTCGCACTGGCGAGCGGCCGTCGTGCAGTGGCCGCGGGCCAGGCCGATGTCCCCGAAGGTGGCGGCCAGGGAGCCGAGGTGAAGGTCGACGGGGCCGGCGTCGATGGTGCCGTTGTGGGCGAACATCCCGGCGTACGGCGCCAGTTCGGCGTACACCGCATGCGCGGCATCGGCATCACCCAGGCGCACCACGGCACTGGCCAGGAAGGCCAGACCTTGGAGGCGCAGCATGTCCTGGGGCAGGTTGGCGAGGCCGCTGCTGACGAACTCCTTGACGATCTGCTCCGCCTCGGCCTCGCGGCCCGCCGAGGCCAGGGTGAAGGCGAGCCCTGCCTGCCACGCCGGGACGGCCGCGGCGTGCTCGGCGACCTGCTCCTCGATCGCATCGATCAGCTCGGCGGTGCGGTCCTCGAGGTAGCGCAGCCCATAGAGCTGGCCGGCGAACCAGGTGAGGGCATCGGGTTGGTCCAGCGCCGCACCGAGTTCGTACGCCGCGGAGGCCAGTTCCTCGGCCCGGGCCACGTTGCCGCGCATCGCCGTACGGGTGGCTATCCAGACCCGGGCCAGCCACAGCCGCACCGGCCGGTGCACCCGCGTGGCCAGGGCTTCCGAGAGGAGCAGGGCCTCGTCGGAGGTGGTGAAGTCGCCGATCAACATGGTCGACTGGGCGACCGCGATCGCCGCGTTGAGCAGGTGGCCCTCGTCGCCGCTGGCCCGGGCCAGGGACTCGATCCGGCGGGCCAGGGCCACGCATCCGTGCGGGTTCTCGAAGCTGGCATACATCACCGAGAACCGGTCGCAGAGGATGTCGATGAGCAGGTGTGGGTCGCCGGCCTCCTCGGCGAGCTGGACCGCCTCGACACTGCGCGCGAGGACCCGATCACGCTCGTCCGGGTCGCGCACGTTCTCCATCGCCCACATCGCGTTCAGTCGGGCCCGCGCGGCCAGGTCGTCGACAGGGCAACGCAGCAGCGCCAGCGCGATCAGCTCGACCCGCTCCCGGTCCACCCCGACGGTGCTCGAATACCAGCCCCGGTGATTGGCCACCACGGCCTGCACCAGGTGGTCCACGTGCCCGGTCCGGGCCGCCTCCCGCGCCGCCTCCAGGAGCGTCCCGCGGAAGACCGGCAGGCCCGCATGGAACTCCGCGATGCCCCGGGCGATCATCAACGCGCACCGCTCGTCGACCGGTGCCTCCGGCCCGAGCAACTCCTCGGCCCGGCGATAGCGCTGGGCGGCGGTCGCATGGGCCCGACGCTGCGCGCTCAGCTCCGCTGCCCGGGCCAGGTGGCGGCTCGCCTCGCGTGCCGAACCCGCGACGGTGGCCCGACCCAGGTGGTGCCCCAGGGCGAGATGGACCCCCTCGGTGTCCGAACCGGCGTGGTGGCGGGCCAGGACCCCCGCGATCCGGTGGTGCAGTTCGGCACGCTGCAGCGGTCCCCATGCGGCGTACAGGGCCGTGCGCACCGCGTCGTGGCAGAACCGGAAGCGGAGGGGCGCCGAGCCGTGCTCCTCGACCAGCGACCTGGCAGCGCCGATGGTGAGGCAGTGGTCGATCCCGTTGGCCGCCATCCCGGTGACCTCGGCCAGCACTGCCGGCTCGAACTCACGACCGAGCACCGCGGCGACTTGCAGGCAGGAGCGTACGTCGTCCGGCAGCCGGGCAGCGCGCTGCCGGATCGCGTCGAGGAGTCCATCGGGCAGGGTGGTCAGCGGCCCCGCCCCGACGTCGGGATCCGCGGCGTACTGCCGGGCGAGTTCCAGTACGAAGAGCGGGTTGCCCCCTGCCGCCTCGTGTACCCGATCGGCGACGGAGGCGATCCGGTGCAGCGTCGCCTCGGTCAGCGCCGACACCTCCAACTCGACCAGGGTTGCCACGTCATCGCGGTCCAGGCCAGCGAGCGGCAGGCGACGCAGCCGGTTCGCGGGTCGGAGCAGGCGGGCCACCCGCTCCTCGTTCGGACTCGCCTCGTGCTCACGACAGGTCACCACCACCAGCATCGGCAGGTCGACGCACTCGTCGAGCAGGTGCTCCAGGGTGGCCAGTGTGTCCGCGTCGGCCCACTGCAGGTCGTCGATGAAGAGGCAGACACGATCGCTCGCAGCGGCCGTCGCCAGCCAGCCAGTGATCGCCTCCAACAGTCGGTGTCGCTCCAGGCTCGGGTCAGTCCCGGGCTGCGGTTCCGCACCGCTCTCAGTGAGGAGTCTGATCAGGTCACCGGCTCGCTGGCCCAGGCGCCGGAGGAGTTCCTCGCCATCGTGGTCACCGCAGTCGCTGCGGAGCATCTCGATGAAGGGACGGTGGGCGACGTCGAGGAACTCTCCGCACCGCCCGGTCAATACCCGGGCGTCCCGCCCCACCGAGGCCAGGAACTCATCCACCAGGCGGGTCTTCCCGATCCCGGACTCACCGAGGACGGCCACGACTCGCAGGCCACCGTGCGACTCCTCCCACGCGGCATGCAGGCGCTCCAACTCGTTGGAACGGCCCACCAGACGAGACGGGACGGACAGGTGTGCCAAGACGACCCCTTCACCAAGACGACCCCTTCACCAAGGCGAACTCAGACCCTAGCAACGTTCCGCGGGCGCGGGGACGGCGATCGGGAAAGTTCACTCGGCCCGGGCTTTAAGAATGCTCACAGATCGCGGACCACGATGCTGTCGGACCGACGTGGCCCTCCAACCCCACTCCCCGAGGATTCCGATGAACCCCACCAGCCGCCTGCTCCACCGGACCGGCCTGGCCCTGGCTGCCCTGACCCTGGCCCTGGCCGCTGCCGGCTGTTCAAGTGACGACCCCGACAATCCCCAGGGCAGCTCTGGCGGTGGATCGAGCAGTTCTGGTTCCGGATCCGATCGACCGATGGGCAACATCGCCGACGATGACGCGATCCGGATCATCGCGAACACGCTCAAGGCCGACCGTGCCGAGTGGCGCGGCGAGGTCGCGGTCTTCCACTTCGCCGACGGCAGCCGAGACGATCCGCTTAGCCGCATCAACTGCTCGGCCATCAGCCACCTGATCGCCGACACGGAGAGCGCGGAACTCCACTATCCCGACGGTGTCCTGGACTGCACCGAAGCCTTGGCACCGCTGAACTGATCGGACCTTTCCTGATGCGCAGACCCATTCTTGCCCTACTGGCCTCCGCCGCGCTGATCCTCGGCGCATGTTCGGGCTCCGACGAGATCGGCGCAGCCGGGAATCCAGCGGCCAGCGGCGCGCCGACAGCACCCGCCGCACCTGCCGCCGCTGAGGACAACGGCCCGAACGGACCGTGGGTGCAGGACCTGTGGGTCTATGAGTCGGTACGCACCGTGGATGCCGCGGGCCAGGAGGTGGACCTGACCGATGAGATCATCGACGGCCTGGGCGCCCCGACGCGCTCGGTCGACCTGCCCGAGGGGGCGACCTTCCATGTGTACGACGACCTGGCCGGGACGGTGACCAGCCATGGCCACACGCGTGGCGACGTCACCGTCATCGCCGGCGTGATCGAGTTCGAGGGCAGTCGCTCCCTGGCCGCACTGGGCACCCCGGACCCCGACGCGGAGGAGCCGATCGGGCCCGACGATGCCGTGGAGCTCGACCTGACCTTCCTCGGCGAACGCCTGCAGCCCGGCGACCCGATCGCGGTCGACTTCCTCTTCGTGCAGGCCCGCCCGGCCGCCGACGAGGAGGCGGCCTCCGGGATCGACCTGCTGGTCTCCCGCCTGCGCGCCGGTGAGGTCCACCACCTGGCCGAGACGGACGGGGAGGATGCCGAACCCCTCGCCTTCCAGTCCGTGATGGGCGTCGCCGTGGCCGGCTCCACCCGGATGCAGGCCCCCGGCAAGGGCCCCATCTCGGGGCCGGCGATGAAGGCCCTCAACGGCTTGATCTGCACCACCCTCCCGATCCGCTGCATCCGGAAGTACTTCCGGAAGATGACCAAGGGAGTGGAGGGTGCCATGGAACTGCTCGAGTGCAACCTGGGCCCCTGCAAGGAGCCGCCACCCCCTCCGCCCCCGCCGACCTGCATCGGCTTGGGCTGTCCACCGCCCAACGTCCGAGCCGATCCGCACGTGACCAGCTTCGACGGGTTGGACCTGTCCATGCAGGGCGTCGGTGAATACGTGGTCACCCGCGCCGGCGACTTCGAGGTGCAGATGCGCACCGCACCGGTGAGCCAGGAGAACCGGTTCGCCTCCGGGGTGACCATGGCCGCGCTGCGAGTCGGGGACGACACCGTCCAGGTCGGCTTCGACGGCGCCGGTGAGTTGGCCGTCTGGGCCGGTGGCACCGCCATCGAGCCGCCACCGGGACCGACCACCCCGAGCGAGGCTCGGCATGGCGACCTCACCGTGACCTGGCTGGGCAACGACGTCGTGATCTCCACGCCCGACAGTGCCGGCCTATGGGTGCATCGGTCCTTCGGCCGCTGGCTGGACCTTGCCGTCGCCCTACCCGACGGACACGATCAGGTGGTCGGCCTGCTCGGCGACGCCGACGGCAACCCGGACAACGACTGGACGGCCCGCGACGGATCGGTCCTGCCCACCAGCACCACTGGACGGGAGCTCTACACGGGCTTCGCCGACACCTGGCGGGTGGATCCGGCGGAGTCGATCCTGCGCTATGGCTCCGGGGAGGACACCGGGACGTTCACCGACCTGTCCTTCCCGGACCAGGTGATCACCCTGGCCGATCTGGATCCGGGGGTGCGTGCCCGCGCCGAGGCGGTGTGCCGGATGGCCGGCGTCGACGAGGAGCCGCTGCTGGGCCAGTGCATCCTGGACTACGCACTGTCGGGCGAACTCGGCTTCGTCCACTCTGCGCAGGACGTGATCCGGGCCGAAGTGACGCTGGGCTCGACGGCCTCCGGCGGCTCGACACCAGGAACTCCTTCCCCGGACAACGGCGGGTGGAGCAGCACGGTCTCCGGGCAGGGCCACCGCGGCGGTGCGGCGTACCGGCACTCGTGTGATCCGAACGGGACACCGCACACAGTCTGGGGCGGGGACGGTGGCACCTACACCGACGACTCGTCGATCTGCACCGCCGCGGTCCATGCCGGGCTGCTCACGCTCACGGCAGGCGGCTCGGTGCTGGTGACACCGACGCCCGGGCTCGACGACTACGGTCCGGGCAGCACGCAGCACGGGATCACCACCCAGTCGTGGACCAGGAGTTGGCCGGGATCGTTCACGCTGTCCCCGTGAACCGGACGGACACCACCCGCATGGATCGCGGCCTATCCTCGATCCATGACGACCCTGGACCGCGAGACCCTGCGTGAGGAGCTCGGCCAGCCCGGTGAGGCAGCCAGCAACAAGTCGATCCGGGCCCTGGACGAGCACTGCGAACAGTTCCTGGCTCTTTCCCCCTTCGTGGTGGTCGCCACGGCCGACGCCCGGGGACGCACCGACGCCAGTCCACGCGGCGGTCCGCCGGGCTTCGTCCGGGCGCTCTCCTCCACCCGGGTGGCGCTCGGCGAACTGCCCGGCAACCGGCTCTTCGACGGCGCGCAGAACCTGGCCGAGAACCCGTACGCCGCGTTGTTGGTGATGGTGCCCGGCGTGATCGAGACACTGCGCATCGAGGGATCCGCACACCTGAGCCGGGACGAGACGATCCGGGCCGCCGTCGCCCTGGACGGTCGCCTGCCCTGGGGCGCGTTGGTGGTCGACGTCGAGGCCGCCTTCACCCACTGCGGCAAGGCTTTCAAACGGTCCCGGCTCTGGGAGCCGGAGTCCTGGCCGACCCTGGACCGGCGCCCCCGGATGGGCGCGGTGATCGCCGACCACATGCGCCAGCCGGGCCCCGTGGACCGTGGCCCCGAGCCCGGCCCGGACCGCACCGCGGAAGAGGTCCAGGCTGGCCTGGACGACTCCTACGCACACCGACTCTGGGAGGCCTGAGCACAGCAGTCGGCCAGACCGCAGTCATGCTGCGTATCTGGGCGCCATCGCCTCCATCTGCTCCATCACCAGGTTGATCGCGTCGGGCTGCTTGTCCGGCGGATACTTGTGCTTCACCAACAGCCGCTTGATAGATGAGCGCAGCTTGGCCCGCACGTCGTCGCGCACCGTCCAGTCGGTCTTCACGTCGCGTTGCATGACACCGACCAGCTCCCGGGCGATGGCGGCCAGCACGTCCGACCCTTGGAGCTCAACGGCCGACTCGTTGGTGCTCACCGCGTCATAGAACGCGAGCTCGTCTTCGTCCAGGGGCGGCTCGAAGCCCTGTCCGCGGTTGCCTTCAATCGCGACCTCACGCGCCATCTCGATCAGCTCAGCGATGACCTCGGCGGAGGTGAGTTGCTGGTTGGTGTATTTGTTCATCAACTCCTTGACTCGTTCGGAGAACGCTCGCTGGCGGACCACGTTGTGCCGGGAGACCTTGCCGGACTCCTCGGTCAGGAGTGCCCGGAGTGCCTCGATGGCGAGGTGTGCGTTGGAGGACGACTGCGCCACCGCAACGAACTCCGGGCCGAGGTCGGAGAGGCTCGGTTTGGGGATGCCGGCCGCCTGATAGATGTCGACGATCTCCCCGGACTCGGTCGAGGTGGCGACGAGTTGGGAGAGCATCCGCTGGATCTCGTCCGGGATCGGCCTGCCGTCGGCCTGGCGTTCCTGCGCATCGAACTTGGCCATCCAGACCCGCACCTCTTCATAGAAGCGCGCCTTGGTGCGCAGGTGCGCCAGGGTCTGGTTGCCGGAGCAGAGCGCCCAGGCCCGGGCGAGGGAGTTGGCCAGCTGTCGATAGCGCTCGCCGAGGGTCTCTTCGCCGTCCGGAGCCTCCCGGGGAGCGCGCAGGTGGTTGGTCAGGCCCACGGCTGCCTGCACCCAGCTGCGCGGCCCACCATCGAGCTTCGCCATCCAGTCGTACGACGCACAGAGGTCATCCAGGGCACCGATCAGGTCGGTCGTGGCCGCGACGACTGCGTCGATGTTGCGACCGACGGGCTTGGTGGCCCGATCCGTCTCGGTGTATTCGGCGAGAGCCTTGTTGAGGTTCTCCGCCAAGGGTGCATAGGCCACCAGCAGGCCGTCCTCCTTGCCCCGGAAGGTGCGGTTCACCCGGGCCAGGGTCTGCATCAGCAGGGCGCCCTGGAGCGGGCGGTCGAGATAGAGGGTGTGCAGCGGCGGGGAGTCATAGCCGGTGAGCATCATGTCCTTGACGATGACGATTTCGAGTTCGTCGTCGACGTCGCGGAGCCGCTCCTTGATGACCTTGTTCTCAGACTCGCGGCGCACGTGCCGAGCGACCGGTTCCTGGTCCTGTGCGCTGCCGGAATAGACGACCTTGATCCGGCCCTTGTCGATCGCGTCCGCATGCCAGTCGGGACGGAGCGCGACGATCTCGTCGTACAGCCGGGCGCAGATCTCGCGGGTGCCGCCGACGATCATGGCCTTGCCGGGCGCGTCGATGAACTTGCGCATCTGGGCTGATCTGTTCTCCCAGTGGGTGACGATGTCCTCGGCCAGGGCGTGCAGTCGGGCGGGGGCGCCGTACACCGCATTGATCACCGCGACGGACTTCTCGACCTGAGCGCGTTCGACCTCGTCCAGGCCGACCGTTGCTTCGTCTGCCGCTTGATCCAGGTCGTCCTCGCTGATCGCCGAGGCCAGGCCGACCTTGACCAGGCGCGGCTCGAAGTGGACCGGCACGGTGGCGCCGTCCTCGACCGCGCGGGTGAGGTCATAGATGTCGATGTAGTCGCCGAAGACATCGCGGGTGTTGCGGTCCTCGAACGAGATCGGGGTGCCGGTGAAGGCGATCAGGGTGGCGTTGGGGAGTGCGTCCTTGAGATGGCGGGCATAGCCGTCAAGGTCGTCGTAGTGGCTGCGGTGCGCCTCGTCGACGATGACCACGACGTTGCGGCGATCGGTGAGCAGGGGGTGGTCGGCGCCGGCATCCTTCTCCGCCTGGCTGCGGCCGAACTTCTGCAAGGTGGTGAAGTACATGCCCCCCGTGGTGCGGCCGGCGAGTTCGGCGCGCAACTCGGAGCGGGTCCGGACCGCGATCGGCTGCTCGGGGAGCAACTCGCTGCGGCGGAAGGTCTCGAAGAGTTGCCCGTCCAGCTCCTTGCGGTCGGTGATCACCACGATCGTGGGGTTCTTCAGCTTCGGCTGGCGGATCACGAGGTTGGCATAGAGCTCCATCTCCATCGACTTGCCGGAGCCCTGGGTGTGCCATACGACGCCGGCCTTGCCGTTGCTCTCGACGGCCTGGACGGTGGAGCCGACTGCCTTGGTGACGGCGAAATATTGGTGGGGTTTGGCGATCCGTTTGAGATAGCCGTCGCCGGTCTCGTCGTACGCCGTGAAGTTGCGCAGCAACTGGAGGAATCGTTCCGGGTTGAAGACTCCGTCGATCAGGAAATCGAGCTCGGTGCCGAGGCGGGATTCGTCGAAGGTGTCCCCGAACGTCACCGGTCGGCCGTTGTCGTCCACGTTCCACGGCGAGTAGTGGTGCAGCGGGGTGAACGGGGTGCCATAGCGTGCGGTGATTCCGTCGCTGATCACCGTGGTGACGGCAAACCTGAAGGCCATCGGGAACTCGCGCAGATAGGTGCCGAGCTGGGCGTGCGCCGCGGCGAGGTCGGCCTTGGCGGCGCCGGCCTTCTTCAACTCGACCACCGAGACCGGCATGCCGTTGAGATAGAGCACCAGGTCGAAGCGGCGATCCACCTCGGAGGAGCGGATGGTGACCTGACTGACCGCGAGCCACTCGTTCTCCTGGACGCGGTGGCTGACCAGCCGGATCGTCGGGTTCTGCTCGACTCCGTCGGCGTCGAGATAGCTCAGGCCGCGATAGCCGTCGACGTACCACCGGTGCAGGCGCCGGTTCTCGGCGATGGCGTCCTGGGAGGCCGGGGCGAGGATCTCCGCGGCGGCCTGGGCGAGGTAGTGCCCCGGCACCTGGGGGTTGAGCCGCCGCAGTGCGTCGAGCAGGCGAGCGGGCAGGTGGATGTCCTGCCAGGTTTCCCGGCCGTTGTCCGCACCGGGTGCGACCTCGATGCCCTTGAGCGGACGCCACCCCTGGTCGGCAAGTGCTTCGAGGGTGAGCTCCTCCCACTGCGCTTCGCTGACTCCGTTCATGAGTCCCCCTTGCTGACGATGCGATAGGTCTGTCTTCTGCTGCGACTCGGCTCGGTCTGCTCGACCTCGCCGCGGTCCCGGAGCACCTTGAGGCGGCGCATCAGGGTTGCGTAAGGAATGCCCAACTGATCTTCCAGCGCCTTGGCCGTGGCGCGCCCTGCGCGAATGGCCTGCTTGATCGCATCGAGGTCTGACTCGACGCCATGATTGGCGCGGACCTCCGGGCCAGGAGACTCGCTTCCGGCTGTTGGGGGCTCATCCTCAACATTGACTTCGAGCCGGTACGACGCATAGCGCCGACCGCCACTTGCACTCGCGATCCCGCGGTCTACCAGATCTCGAAGGGCGGCCCCAGCCACGCGAGCATCGACCCCCCATGCCTGCAGCATCTGATTGGTCACCCGACCGCTGTTGTGCATGATCGCCAACGCCAGCCTGTGCGCGTCGGTCAGGTCGTCGTGGCCCAAGGAAGCCATCCAGTCCAGCACGTCGACGGAGAGCAGCGCATGGCGTGGAATCGTCACGATCATCTGCCCCGGGTCAACGTCGAAGTTCGGCGGGCTCATCCCGGCCTTCCGCAACGCATCCACCACGGTGGGCAGTCCCGACCCGCGCTTCTCACAGACGGTCTCCAAGGTCTCAGGAAGCGGCGTGTCCGTGAGCAGCTTCGCCAGCAGTTCGTTGCGTGAAGCACTCTGCTGCTCACTGGTGCCGAGAACGTCGGCGTTCACGGGCCCGAAGAGGCCGCCGGGATTCTTGACGACCAATCGATCCGGGTAGACCTCCACCTGCACGTGAGTGCCACGTGACTCCGGGCTGTAGTCCCGGTGCATGAGGCCGTTGACGATCAACTCGCGAATCACCTCGAGGGGATAGTCGTAACGGTCCTCTCGCCCGGCTCCCTTGATGATCGCCGCCCGGCTCATGTTCCGCTCGACCGCGGCGATGGCCGCGACGACGGCCTCCGGAATGGGGCCGTCGAGCGTGTGGTTGTCAAGGAATCGCCGTCCATCGGATGTGGTCTCACCCATGGTGAGGCCAGGAAGAGCAACCACTGCCAGATAAAGCTGCGGAAAGAACTGCTGCGGAAAGCTGCCCAACGCAAGCAGTCCTGCCAAAGTGGGATGCAGGTCGTCGCCGTCCCTTCCCAACACACCGAGCCGGACGAGAGCATCCTCATCGTCAAGATTCTTGAACGCGCGCGGGGTCCGCTTCCTGGCCCGGGCCAGGAAGTCTGCGACGAGCGCGGCGTCGAGATCCTCGGGGGATGCCTTGAGCACCAACTCCCTGTCGTGCTCGGGTTGGCTGCGATTGGACAGCAGTTGGGTCACTTCATAGGACGTGAGCCGTCGGTCACCGTCCCCGCCTCGGATGAACGACCCGGCGTAGGCACCCCGAGTCCTGATGTGTGCTGGTTTGTCCCGCGGATCGAGTTCAGGAACATCCATGCGGACGACGAACGCTCCTTCGAACTCCTCGATCTCGATATCGGCTCGGACCGGAGGTTCCATCGAGTCCGCTGCCAAGCCGGCCAATGAGTCTCGGATCTTCAGGGGGTCGAACCCATCGACAGGGGTGAATCCGTGCTCCTCGCTCAGGCCCAGGATCAGGGTCCCTCCAGAGCCGTTGGCGAAGGCGCTCAAGGTCTCCACCACGGTCTTGGGCATGCCGCGAGCAGCTGCCTTGACCTCGACCTCGGCGAGGTCCGCCCCGATTCGACGCATCCGCTGCACCAGGGACAACGTGCTGACCTGGCTCATCCGTGACTCCTCATTCTCACATGATTCTCAATCATTCTCACATGCTCGCGACGGATTGAAAATGTGAATGAGAGAGTGACAGTGAGCATGAGTCAGAGCACCCCGTTCGCGACCTGCCCGGCGTCCTTGACGCGGATCTTCCCGGACATCAGGAGCGGGAGGAGTTCGTCGCGGGTGCGGGCGAGGAGCGATGACTCAGCCACCGCGTACTCGCCCCTCGCAACGAGTCCAGCAATTCGATCCTCCAGAAGGAACCAATCTCGATCACTCAAGTCTGGAACCGATACATGATCGAAGGTACGCATCGTGATCGTGTCGAAGACCGAACCATGGGCCATCGACCTAACTTGGGCCGCAATGTTCTCGACCGCGAAGAAGAGGCTCGTGCCTGGTATTCGGTCGGGAACAAAGCCATAGCAGGACTGATTGATTGCCGCGGCGACGCCCAGCCTCGCCACCTCTCCTACTGTGCCGCGTGCCGTGAGCACAACTGAACCCGCAGGAAGCGGGGTCAATCTCTTGGCCCGGCCTGCAACCTCAGTGATGCTCTCGCTGGTGGACAAGATGATCCCGTGCGGCGCGCCCGTAACGTCCCGTGCAGATGCCCAAGGAATGCCACCACCCCATAGAGATTCGTCCGAACGCTTCGGGGTCCCTCCAAGACGTGGAAGCAAAACGCTCGACAGCCTGCTCTCAGGAAATTGCATAGTGTTCTGCCGATAGATCCAGCGCGCCAGTTCGATGGCGGCCTTGGCGATTCGGTCGTTGGCGGCGATCTTGTCGTCGAAGGCGCCCAGGACCTCCGCGATCGCCTGCTGCTTCCTAGCAGGTGGCACCAGAACCGTAAGTGAGTTGAGATCGCCTAACGAAAGGAAGTCGGCCATGTCCGTCTGCGCTTTCAGCGGACGGACTTGCTTCCAGAACTCCTCACTCTTCAACCAGTAGTACAAGTACCGGGGCTTGAGTGAACCGCCAGCGGTCGGTCGAAAAAAGCACAACTGGGGGCTGTAAGCAAAGGTGGAGCCATCCGGAGGCATGATCGCGACTCGGCCAACGGTTCCCTTCACTGTGAGGACGATGTCACCGGGCCTGGAGGTCTTGGGCCCCAACTTCTGTGACTGCGTCGTCGATTCGCACGCTTGAGATGGTGATTGGATTCTTCCTTCAAGCACATCTGCGACTCTCAACACTGGAAGATGCAGGGCCTCCGATCGTGGCCGTCCAGCACCGATCTCAAGTTCCTTGTTGTCGCAGAGGTCGGCGAACCGCACCAGTCGCTCACCCACGGACCCGCTCCAACTGCTCCCGCACGACCTTCTCCAGCCGCGCGGACTCCTCGAACGCCTCGGTCAGTTCCTTGGTGAGCCGAGCGATCTTCTCCTCGATCGGCTCCCCGTCGTCCTCGAGCTCGGCGGCCCCGACGTAGCGCCCCGGAGTCAACGCATAGTCATTCGCCTTGATCTCCGCCAAGGTCGCGGACTTCGCGAAGCCGGGCACGTCGACGTACTCCTCACCCGACGATCCCAACCAGGCATGGTAGGTGTCGGCGATCCGGGCGATGTCCTCGTCGCTCAGCGACCGCTCCGCACGGTCCACCATGAAGCCGAGCTCGCGGGCATCGATGAAGAGCACCTCACCGGCCCGATCGCCCTTGTCCTTGGCGAAGAACCAGACACAGACCGGGATCCCGGTGCTGCGGAAGAGCTGCGTCGGCAGCGCCACCATGCACGAGACCAGGTCGGCCTCGACGATCTGCGCCCGGATCTGGCCCTCACCGCCGGAGTTGGACGACATCGACCCGTTCGCCATCACCACACCGGCACTGCCGCCGGGCGCCAGCTTGGAGAGGATGTGCTGGATCCACGCGAAGTTGGCGTTGTTGGCCGGGGGTACGCCGTACTTCCAGCGCGGGTCGGACTCGGACCGGGTCCAGTCCTTGATGTTGAACGGCGGGTTCGCCATCACGTAGTCCATCTGGACGTCCGCGTGCTGGTCGCGGGCGAAGGTGTCACCCCAGCGGGCACCGAGGCCCTTGTTGTCGATCCCGTGGATGGCGAGGTTCATCTTCGCCATCCGCCAGGTCCGCTCGTTGAGCTCCTGGCCATAGATCGCCACGTCCTTCGGGTCGCCGTCGTGCTCATAGACGAACTTCTCCGTCTGCACGAACATGCCGCCCGATCCACAGCACGGGTCATAGATCCGGCCCGAGGTCGGTTGGAGCATCTCCACGATCACCCGCACCACGCTGGCCGGCGTGTAGAACTCCCCGCCCCGCTTGCCCTCGGCGCGCGCGAACTTCTCCAGGAAATATTCGTAGACCTCACCCAGCAGGTCCCGTGCCCGCTGCTCGCCGTTGCGGGTGAAGCGGGCACTGTTGAAGAGATCGAGCAGCTCACCCAGGCGGCGTTGGTCGACGTTGTCCCGGTTGAAGATCCGCGGCAGCGTCCCCGCCAACGCGGGGTTCGCCGTCATCACCGCGTCCATCGCGTCGTCGACCAGCTGGCCGATGTTCTTCTCCGGCTCCTCCGCCGATGCCGACAGGCCCTTGGCATGTTCGGCCAGCCACGACCACCGTGCCCGTGGCGGCACCACGAAGACGCCATAGCCCTGATATTCCTCCGGATCGTCGATCAGATCGTCGATCTGCTCCTCATCCATCCCCTCCGCGGTGAGCTCCGCACGGATCGCGGCGCGGCGTTCGTCGTACGCGTCGGAGACATATTTGAGGAAGACCAGACCCAGGATGACGTCCTTGTATTGACTCGCATCCATCGAGCCGCGGAGCTTGTCGGCCGCCTTCCACAGCGTGTCCTTGAGCTCCTTCATCGTCGACGGCGCCGTCGACTCCTTCTTCTTCCTGGGCATCTCAGTCCTGCTCCTCATCTCTGATCTCCGCTGACCCTGCTGCGTCCGCTGCCTCTGTTGTGTCCGCTGACTCTGCGAAACCGACCGCCCCCACGGCCACTGCCCCGATCACTTCGCTGATGGCCTCATCAACCATCTGCGTCCTGCGTTCCAGCTCCGCACGGTTGGCCTGCAGCGCACCCAGCGCTGCCTCGAGCCGTGCGCTGCTGCCCACCTCCATCACCGGCACCGTCCACCGCCGCCAGTCCCGAGCAGTCTCCGGCAGCCGGTTGATCGTCGCGCAGAGCGCATGCGGCCCCACACCCGCATCCGGGTGGAGCCGGAAGATCCGGGCCGGCGAGGCGACCACATGGCCGCCCGTCAGGTCCACCCGAGCGCACGGGCGCGGTCCAGCGACGAAGACCACGTCGCCAGGCTCGGTGCGTCGCACCCGCGGGTGCCGCAACTCCAAGGCAAGAGGGTCGACCCCGACCTGCCCGACACCAGCGACCGGGTCGAAGAGCCGCACCTGCCCGTCCGGTCCGAGCAGATCTGCATCCAGCCGGGCACCCGGAAGAGCCCGGAGCGCCCGCTCCTCAAGGAGCAACTGAACAGCCTTGGGTTGGACCTTCACTCCATCCCCCGGCACCGCAGGAGGCAGCGGCACCGGTGAAGACGGAGTGCGCAACGCTTCGAACCGGGTCTCGAGCGCGAGCAACCTCGCGGCAGGGTCCACGCGGGGAGGCGCCAACGCCGCCGCGCCCGCTGGCACCACCTCCCCCGCACTGATCACCCGACCAGTGCGGAAGACCCGGCTGCGGGTGAAGGCGCGGCCCCGCAGATCACCGAGGCTGGCCACCATGTCGGTGATCACCTGCTCCCGCACCGAGAGGCTCAGCTCGACCTGGCTCGCCTCGGCGGTGACCAGGGAGCGGTCCTCGATCGCGGCGGCACTGATGCCACCGAAGCACCACACCCCCATCGCTTGGCTCGGCGAGGCCGGCCACATCCCTCGGCCCAGTCGAGCAGCGAACCGCAACCGGCCCGTGCGGAGGATCTGCGAGCGGACCAGGTCCAACTCCCCCGATGCGTGATCGCACAGGACCCGCGCCGGCCCGAGGACCAGCGCGACCTGGTCCGCGGCCAGCCCGAGCTGCAACTCGTCGATGGCCGAGACGTCGTCGTGTGCCGATTCCCCCGACACCGACAGCACGACGACGCCCGGCCCGGACATGGCAGTGGCCACCGCCAGCCCGTGCAACCTCGCCAGCCGTCGCTGGCGCCGTGCCGCCGCCGTGGTCCCCACGACCACGATGCCGCGACACATTCCTTCCGGAAGCCTTCTCGCCACCTCGATGACGAACGGGTCACCCCCGACCGAGCCATCCGCGAGGTGCACCCGGTCAGGGCCGAGATGGGTGAGCAACGCTTGCACCATCTCGGCACCCACCTGCAGCCCGGACTCGGACAGCTCACCGCGGGCCCGGCGCCGTCGACCCAGCCGAGTGCCCTGGAGCCGCGCCACGGCGTCGGCTGCGCTGAACGAGACCGACCGCAGGGCATCGACGTGCGCCGTGAACCGATCCGGTCCGACAAGACCCTCAACCTCGGAGAGCAGGAACTCGTCGTCCGGATCGACCTCGTCGGCGAGGTCCACCAGATCCTCCGCGCTCATCGCCGCAAGATCTCGGTCACTCAGCGCGCCCAGCGTGAGCAGGCACTCCAGAGCATGGCGCTCGGCATCCTCCGGAAGTGCGAGGGCAACGGCGTCAGCGGCGATGTCGTCGTTCCTGCCTCGACCGGTGGCGGCAAACCAGCCCACCACCTCATCGCGGTCGAAGTGTTCGACGCCGTCTCGAGTCGCCACCGACGCGGGGAAGGCAATGGTCTCGCCGTTGACCTGATCGCGACGGCGCCACATGGAGACCACGGGGCGCCGGACACACGCCAGGTCGGCGATGTCCTGCAAGGTGAGCGTGGTCCGCACCCGGGTCGCATCCATGTCGGGGCCTCCTTCCGGGATCAACCTAACCTTCCCGGGACTCAAAGTCAGTGGATTCACCGATAAGACCCCTTATCGCCCACATGCGTTGGCACAGTACTCGAATCGGTCCAGCGTTCTCCTCAATCCCGACTGGTTCAGTCGGGCCCAGAACGACAAGGAGACATCCATGAAGCGGACGATCATCACTGCCTGTGTCCTGGCGGCCCTGGCCCTGACCGGTTGCGAGATCGACGAGCCGGCCTCCGAGGTGACACCGAAGCCCCGGACCGATTCCACGCCAGAGGCCGCCGCTGCGTCGACCTCGACAGTCCCGACATCCGATCCAGCACCTGAACCTGACCCAGAGCCCGAGGCCACGGAGCCCGCCGAGACAATCAGCCAGGCCAACGCCGTCCGGGCCGCGAGAAACTACCTCGACCTGGCGCCCTTCTCACGCAGCGGCCTCATCGACCAACTCACGTTCGAGGGTTATGACACCGCTGACGCGACGTACGCCGTCGATGCCGTCGCCCCGGACTGGAACCGGCAGGCAGCGCTGGCGGCCGAGAACTACCTCGACATGATGCCATTCTCACGCCAGGGACTCATCGACCAGTTGGTGTTCGAGGGATACACCCGCGAGCAGGCGACCCACGGCGTGGACCAGGCGGGTCTGTGACGCGTCAGTGCTCCTCGACCGAGTGGTCGTCGTCCCCGGCCAACGGCAGGAAGACCGACTGCTGGCGCTGCCGCGGAGGGGCCACCGACTCGTCCCCGAACCAGGCCCGCCGCAGCGGCGCGGTGAGCACGCCCAGCGGAGCGGTGAGCACATAGGCGTAGGCGCAGACCAGCAGCGTCGTGGTCGGGGCGATGACCAGACCGGCGACCACCGCCAGCACGACCACACCCGTGGTCGCCCGAGCCTGCCGGGTCCGCGGTGAGACCAGGTTGCGGAACGAGCGGAATCGCGCCGTGCTCACCATCAGCCAGGCTGGCACCAGGCTGATCAGCGCCGGGAGCAGGATCGCCGGACCGACCCGCAGGTCCGGCCCGGCCACATCGGGGCTGTCCAGGGCGAGCACGGTGGCCATCACCACGGCCGCGGCAGCCGGGGAGGGCAGCCCGATGAAATAGCGCTTGTCGTCGGTCGGATCGATGGTGAAGTTGAACCGGGCCAACCGGAAGGCGGCACACGCCAGCCACAGGAACGCCGCCGCCCAGGCCACCGAGGGCCATTCGGGCAGCACCCAGATGTAGACCAGCGCGGCCGGCGCGAGGCCGAAGGAGACCAGGTCGGCCAGCGAGTCCAGTTGTACGCCGAAGGGCGAGGTGGCGCCGACCAGGCGGGCGACCGCGCCATCGGCGATGTCCATGATGATCGCCACCGCGATCAGGATCGCGGCGAATTGAACCCGCCCGTCCAGCGCCAGCAGCACCGAGGAGAAGCCACAGGCCATGTTGGCGGTGGTGAAGAGGCTGGGCAGGGTGACCCGAAGCTGCTCCTTCGCACTGAGTTGTCGCAGCGAGACGACTTCGGCACCCGAGTGTGACTCGAGCCGCCAGCGGGCCAGGACCCGCTTGCGGATCGGCACATGTCCCGGGGGCATCAGGCGCCGACCACGGCCGGCTCACTCGAGCGCCAGTGTCCGATCACGCTCTCGCCGGCAACGGTCCGCTCCCCAGCGGCGACCGTCAACTCCACGTCGTACGGCAGGAAGATGTCCATCCGCGAGCCGAACTTCATCAGCCCGATCCGCTGCCCCGATGAGATCTCGTCGCCGGCCCTGACCCGGGTGACCACCCGACGAGCGACCAGGCCGACGACCTGGCGGAACACATAGCGTCGCACCTCGCCGCGGACCACCCGGGCGACCTCGATGTCACTGCGCTCGTTCTCGAAGGCCGACTCGAACTTGTACGCCGCGAGCCACTTGCCGGGCCGGTAGGAGATCTTCTCCACAGTGCCGCCGTAGGGGGCACGGTTGATGTGCACGTCGAAGACGGAGAGGAAGATGCTCACCTGCTGCCACTCGCCCTGGATCGGGTCGGCCGGCGGCGTCACCTCCGGCTGCGCCGGGCCGGCGTACATCACCTTGCCGTCGGCCGGGGCCAGCACGGTGTCCTCGTCGACCGGGGTGGTGTCCACCCGGCGTGCCGGGTCGCGGAAGAAGGCGATCAGGCCGGCCGGGAGGGCCAGCAGCCCGGCAGCGATCCGCGGGTGGCCGGTGGCCAGCGCGATGGCGCTCGGGATCGTGCCGATGGCGGCCGGAAGGACGGCTTCGGGGTCGATGGTGGTGCGCTGCGGCACGGTTTCTCCCAATCTGCGGCGGTCTGTCTCGCGGGACAACCTAACCCGTCAGGCACCACAGGGCATCCCCGACGAAGCGCGTCACCCGATCATGTGCTGGCTGTTCTCGGGGAGACCGTTGCGCACGTCACCCCCGATCTCGACCTGGGCGAACGCCATCGGGAGGCCGCGGGCGCCGTTCGGCCGTGGCCGGTCCATCAACTGGGCGTGTACGTGTGGCTCGCTGCTGTTGCCGGAGTTGCCGCAGGCGCCGATCACGTCGCCGGCCCGCACCCGGTCGCCGACCCGGACCGTGGCCGATCCCTGCTGGAGGTGGGCGACGAGCGCGTGGACGCCGTCCCCGCCGTCGATGACGACCTGGTTGCCGATCACCCCGTCGGCACCGCGGAACTCGCGGAGCGCTCCCTCGACCATCATGTAGAGCACTGCCCAGATCCGGCTGCGGGTGCGGTGGTCGCGCTGCCGGTCGGCCACCCTGACCACGACCCCGTCGATCATCGCGTGCACGGGCGCACCGAACGCAGGGAAGTCCTCGGGCCGCGCCATGCCCGGGCCGGTGCCGAAGGCAGGGCGCTGTGGCCCGTCGATCGGCTCGAGGCACAGGTCGATGGCGAACGCCTGCCCATAGGCGCGGACGCCGTGGCTGGGCACCTTGGTGGCGGGTGAGTTCAACGCCAGCCAGCGGCCGCGGACCGGGCTGGTGACGACGATCGGGTCACGGTCGTGGTCCTTGCCGGGGAAGACGAAAACCAGGACCAGGCCGACCAGGACCGCGACCACGGCGACCAGCACGATGGCCCGGACCCATCCAGGCAGGTCGACGAACCGGTCGGCGACCTCGACCGCGACGAAGACGGCCAGTCCGGCGAGGATGATCCGCATGGACTGGCGCTGGAGGATGTCGATCACCGGGTGCCTCCGGTGAGGATGGTGAGCAGGGGTACGACGCGGGCCGGGGGCACCTCGTAGGTTCCCCGTCCGCGCTGGGCCAGCCAGCCCGCCGTAACGAGTTGCTTGAGGTGGTGGTGGAGCTGGCCGGTGCTGCCGGTGGACTCCGCGAGATCAGCGGTCGCGCGCGTCCCGTTGAGGATCGCGCGAAGCAGTTCGAGGCGGACCGGGTGGCCGAGCGCAGCCAGGGTCGCCGCCACCGGGGACCAATCGGTCGCCAGCGTGTCGGCGGTGGCGGCACTCTGCTGCCATTCGATCTGCTCCCCGCCCGGGAGTTCGAGGGAGCCGGCGAAGAGGACGATGCCCTCGGCGGTGGCGGGATGGTCGGCGCGGCGGGCACGTACGCCGTCGAGCGCCCAGAAGGTGTCCGTCTCCGCCGCGTCCGACGGGTCGGGCCCGGGGGTCGCAGGGGGTGGCGTGGCGGCTTCGAGGCGCGTCACGCGCTCGCGCAACTCGGCCATCTGGTGGGCAAGGTCATCCGGACTCATACTCCGATATTACGGATTTCCGGATTATTCGACAAACGCGCGGCCGTGGCGGCCGGTCAGGGCTGTCCCGGGCGCAGTTCCAGCAGCAAGGTCTCCGCCTCGGCGCAGAGCGTCGGTCCGTCGTGGAGGGTGCCGCGCATGATCCGCTTGCGTCCCTCGATGGACTCGATCCACAGGCGTACGTCGAGTTCCCGGCCGACCGGGGTGATCGCGCGGAAGTCGACATGCAGCGCGGCCGTGCGGGAGAACCCGCGGTCGCCGTGGTTGGAGAGTTTGCCGAAAAGTTCGTCGAAAAGCAGCGGAACTGCGCCACCGTGGACGGCTCCGTTGCCCCCGAGGTAGGCGCGGCCGAAGGTCACCGTCCCGCTCAGTTCGTCGTCGATGATCTGGAAGACGGTCCGCGGCACCAGCGCCTGCCCCCGGCCGGGAAGCTCCGGGCGCCGACTGTAGGGCTGCTCCCGCTCGGAGACGGCGTACCCGTGCAGGCGCGAGCGCCAGGCAGCCAGGTCCTCGGTGAGTTCACGGATCGCCTCGTCGTCGGGCCGGGCGGCGGCGAACGCGTCGAGGAAGCCGCGCAGGCCGTGGACCAACCGGCCGTAGCCGTCCTCGGCGGCCACCTCGGGCGGATCCTCGAGGAGCCCGAGCCCCGGATCGTCGCTCTGGTCAGGGAGCTTCACTGCCATCTCAGCGGAACCGGTTCAGGCCTGGACCGCCGCCCCGGACTCGAGGAGTTCGTCGACGTTGCCCACGCCCCACGCCGCGAGCGCCTCGCGGGTGTGTGCGCCCGCCTTCGGTGCGGGCGGGAGCCCCAGGGTTGCCTCGGTGCGGGAGAACCGCGGTGCCGGGGCGGGCTGGGTGATCCCCTCGTGCTCGACGAAGACCTCACGCGCCTTCATGTGCGGGTGTTCGAACGCCTCGCTCATCGGGATGATCCCGGCGACGCAGGCGTCGGTGCCCTCGAAGACCTCGACCCACTCGGCCTGGGTGCGCGAGGCGAACTTCTCGGTGATGATCTGGCGCAGTTCGTCGGCCTTCGCCGGGTCGAAGCGGTCCGGTGCGCTCTCCCGGATCCCGAGCAGGTCCACGAACTCCTCGTAGAACTGCGGCTCCAGCGAGCCGACCGACATGTGCTTGCCGTCCGAGGTCTCGTAGATGTCGTAGTAGGGCACTCCGCCGTCGAGCAGGTTGGAGGCCCTGGTCTCGTGGAAGCCGCCACCGGCAACGAAGGCGGCCGTCATCGCGTTGAGGTGGGCCGTGCCGTCGACGATCGCGGCGTCGACGACCTGGCCCTGGCCGCTGGTCCGCGACTCGAGCAGGGCAGCCAGGATGCCCATCACCAGATAGGTGGAACCGCCACCGAAGTCGCCGACCAGGTTGGCCGGGAAGTGCGGACGGGCCTTGTCCTGGCCCAGCCCGTGCAGGGTGCCGGTGATGGCGATGTAGTTCATGTCGTGCCCGGCGACCTGGGCGAACGGGCCACTCTGGCCCCAGCCGGTCATCCGCGCATAGACCAGCTTCGGGTTGCGGGCCAGGCACTCCTCGGGGCCGATGCCCATCCGCTCGGTGACGCCGGGGCGCATCCCCTCGACGAGGACGTCGGCACCCTCGACCAGATCCAGCACGGTGGCCACCGCGGCCGGATCCTTCAGGTTCATCGCAACGCTGGGCCGGCCGCGGTTGAGCAGATCGGTGCCACCTCCGGTGAGCATCTGGCCGCCGGGGCGCTCGATGCGGATCACGTCGGCGCCGAGGTCGGCCAGGATCATGCACGCATGTGGGCTGGGACCGATGCCGGCGATCTCCACGACCTTGATGCCACGCAGCGGTCCGGTGCCCTGTCCCAGCTGGATTGTCCCGTCGATAGTCATGTGCGCGATTGTGACAGATCCACTGTCACATTCGACAGGCGCGTTCCCACCAGGCAGCACCGGGCAAGCCTTGCAACGAGTTGCATAGGTAGGGCACCATGTCCGCATGGCCCTCGAACATGCGCTGCTCGTCTCGCTCAGCGAGCAGGCCGCCTCCGGCCTCGAGCTGACCCGGCGCTTCGACAAGTCGATCGGCCACTTCTGGACCGCGACCCACCAGCAGATCTACCGGGTGCTCGGCCGGATGGAGCGCGACGGCTGGGTCCGTTCCGAGGTCGTCGCCCAGCAGGGCCGTCCCGACAA
Organism: Nocardioides sp. AE5; assembly: GCF_031844485.1. Lineage (NCBI taxonomy): Bacteria > Bacillati > Actinomycetota > Actinomycetes > Propionibacteriales > Nocardioidaceae > Nocardioides > Nocardioides sp. AE5. Next base: position 54,535 of record NZ_JAUZVI010000001.1, on the reverse strand, counting down.
GAAGGTGTACGACGTCACCGAGCCCGGCCGCCTGGAACTGCAGCGCTGGCTGGCCGAGCCGACCAACCCCGACCCGATCCGCTCCGAGATGATGGTCAAGTTCCGCGGCGCCTCGTACGGCGACCGCACCGTGCTCCTGGACCAGGCCCGCGAGAAGCTCGACGAGCACGCCCGGCGCCGGGACCTCTACGCGTTCCTCCAGGACCGCGACTATCCGGACCCGGATGCGCTGACTGGCCAAGACCTCGACATCTACCTCGTGCTGCGCGGCGGCGTACGCATGGAGCAGTTCTGGATCGACTGGCTCACCGAATACATCCAGGCCCACGAACGCTCACTCGTTGATGCGCGAAAGCTCAACCGTTGATGCGCAGCCACCCACCGGAGGAACCCACGATGACCGACTTCCCGCACCTGCTCGACCCGATCACCATCGGCCCGCTGACCCTGCGCAACCGGGTCGTGATGGGCTCGATGCACACCGGCCTGGAGGACTTCTTCTGGAGCACGCCGAAGCTCGCGGCGTACTTCGCCGAGCGGGCCAAGGGCGGCGCCGGGCTGATCATCACCGGCGGCTACTCCCCCAACTTCCGGGGCCAGCTCAAGCCGCTTGCCTCGCAGTTCTACACCCGACTGCACGCGGCCCGGCACCGCCAGATCACCGACGCGGTGCACGAGCACGATGGCAGGATCGCGCTCCAGGTGCTGCATGCCGGGCGCTACGGCTACACGCCGTACAGCGTCTCGGCGTCGAACAAGAAGTCGCCGATCACCCCGTTCCGGCCCAGCGCGCTGTCCACCAAAGGTGTCGACAAGACGGCCACCGACTTCGCGAGGTCCATCGCCCTGGCGAAGAAGGCGGGCTATGACGGCGTCGAGATCATGGGCTCCGAGGGCTACCTGATCAACCAGATGCTGGCCGCGCGGACCAACGACCGCACCGACGCGTGGGGCGGCAGCGCCGCCAAGCGGATGCGCTTCCCGGTCGAGATCGTCCGGCGGGCCCGCGACCTGGTCGGCGACGACTTCATGATCGGCTACCGGATCTCGCTCCTGGACCTGGTCGAGGGTGGCCAGACTTGGGAGGAGACCGTCGAACTGGCCAGGATGCTCGAGGAGGCCGGGGTCAACCTGCTCAACACCGGCATCGGCTGGCACGAGGCACGGGTGCCCACGATCATCACCCAGGTCCCGCCCGGCGCCTGGCGCGAGTACACCGCGCGCCTCAAGCCCGAGGTCTCGATCCCGGTCTGCGCCTCCAACCGGATCAACACCCCCGAGTTGGCCGAGGAGATCCTGGCCTCCGGCGAGGCGGACCTGGTCTCGATGGCGCGCCCGTTCCTGGCCGACCCGGAGATCGTCAACAAGGCCGCCAGCGGCCGCGCGGATGAGATCAACACCTGCATCGCCTGCAACCAGGCCTGCCTGGACCATGTCTTCTCCAACAAGCACGCCTCCTGCCTGGTGAACCCGCGCGCCTGCCGAGAGACCACCCTGGTGCTGGGTCCGACCCGGTCGACCAGGACGGTCGCCGTGGTCGGCGGTGGGCCGGCCGGGCTCTCCGCCGCGGTCTCGGCAGCCGAGCGCGGCCTGGCGGTCACCCTCTTCGAGAAGTCCGACGCGCTGGGCGGCCAGTTCCGGCTCGCGATGCAGGTGCCCGGCAAGGAAGACTTCGCCCACACCCTGCGCTATTACACGCGCCGACTCGAGGTGCTCGGGGTCGACGTACGCCTGGGCACCGAGGCCCGGCCCGACGACCTGACCGGCTTCGACGAGGTCATCGTGGCCACCGGGGTCGTGCCGCGGATCCCGGCGTTCCCGGGCGTCGACCACGCCAAGGTGGTCCGCTATGACCAGGTTCTCGACGGCTCGGTCGAGGTCGGCCGCAAGGTCGCCGTGATCGGCGCCGGCGGGATCGGCGTCGACGTGAGCCACTTCCTGACCCATGGGCACGGGCAGGACCTGGACGACTGGATGGCGGTCTGGGGCGTCGGCGACCCGTCCCTGCACCGTGGTGGGCTGAAGGAGAAGAAGCCCCGCACGTCGCCGCGCGAGGTGTGGCTGCTGCAGCGCAAGACCACCTCGATCGGCCGCGGGCTGGCCAAGACGTCGGGCTGGGCGCACCGTGCCGTGCTCAAGGACGCCGGCGTGCACCTGGTCCCGGGCGTCACCTATGACCGCGTCGACGACGAGGGCCTGCACATCACCGTGACCGACGAGGACGGGGTGAGCACCCGGGTACTCGACGTGGACCACGTCGTGCTCTGCGCGGGTCAGGAATCGGTGCGCGGCCTGTACGACGCGCTCAGTGCGCACCCCGCACCCGTGCACCTGATCGGCGGCGCCGACATCGCCGCGGAACTGGACGCGAAGCGCGCCATCGAGCAGGGCACGCGGACCGCCGCCGCCCTCTGAGGGAGGACGGATCTCAGGGGGCGAGCAACACCACCTCATCATCGTCACCCCACGCGGAGACAGCCCGGTCGAACGTGACGAACTGACCACCGTTCGCGCGGCACAAGGCCAGCAGGTGCGCATCCGTCACCTGCTGGTGACCCGTCAGCACCACCTCGCTGCGCCCCGTCACCAACTCGACACCGTCTGGCCAGAATGCATGGCCGGGCAGGGAGCGCAGCCGCCCGAGCATCTCCACCGCGATGGCCGGAGTGGTGGCCCGGGGCAGGGCCCGCCGATTGCTGGAGACCCGCACGAACCCTGACTCGGTCATCGGGGTGGTGGCCCATCCCGCAGCCGACGCCTCGGCGAACCAGGTGCGCGCTGCCTGATGGCCAACGTGGTTGGGCCACACCAGCGCGATCAGCACGTTGACGTCGAGCAGCGCCGTCACTGGTCGTCCAGCGCTCGTGCCACGTCCTTGCCGGTGATCGCTGGCGCATCCACCTCCACGTCGAACACGGGAAAATCGGCGTCCATCCTGATCGGCGTCGGCGCCAGCCCTCGCCGAGCGAGTTCCGAGATCACCGCCCCCAGCGAGCGGCCCTCGACGCTGGCCAACTCTCGGGCCTCTTCCAGGACGTCATCATCAATGGCCAGTGTGGTGCGCATGACATCATGATGGCAAACTGATGCGTCCCCTTCAAGATGCCTAGGCTGGTGCTCGTGGAGATCCACCGATCCGGCGACCGCTTCGTCACCGACGCCGAAGGGCGGCGCACCCGGCACTCGCTCTCCTTCGGCAGCCACTACGACCCGGACAACCTCCGCTTCGGGCTGCTGGTCAGCCACAACGACGACCTCGTCCAGCCGGGCCACGGCTATCCCGACCACCCGCACAGCAACCTCGAGGTCGTCACCTGGGTGCTGCGCGGGGCGCTGGTCCATGCCGACTCGCGCGGCCACTCCGGCGTGATCGAACCGGGCCGGGTGCAGGTGATGTCCGCCGGCGCCGGCGTGGTCCACTCCGAGACCGTCGACGCTGCTTCCGGCCCGACCCGCTTCCTCCAGGCATGGGTGCTCCCCGACGAGCCCGGCGGCCCCACGGCGTACGACGCGGCGGCGGTCGCCCCGGGCCCCGCCTGGCTGCCGGTCGCCTCGGGCGCGCATCCGGATGCCGCCGTGCGGATCGGTGCCCGCGGCGCCACCCTGTATGCCGCCCACCTCGCCGCCGGGCAACGGATTACGGTGTCTCAAGCCCCGTTCGCCCACCTCTTCATCGCCACCGGCGCGGTCCGCCTCGGCGCCGGCGACCTGGGCAGCGGCGACGCGGCCCGGTTCCGCGACGAGGGCGCAGACCTCGTGGCGACCTCCCCGACCGAGGCCCTGCTGTGGACCTTTGCCGATCCGCTGGTCGGGCCCTGATTCAATGGCCCGCGTGAACACGAACGATCAGGTCATCGGCAACACCGGCAAGCGCCTCGGCGCAGCCGTGAGCACCGCAATCGCTGCGTTCGTGGTCGGCTGGGTGGTGATCGACTGGGCCAACACCGAGGAGAAGGCCGAACCGGCGATGGTCTCGCTGGGCGTTGTCGCCGTGGCCACCATCGTCCTGGTCTGCGGGTTGATCGCCTGGGCGCTGATGCTGGACCCACGCAAGGCACTCTCGCTGTGGCACGGCGTCTCGTTCGCCCTGGTGCCCGTCGCCGCGGCCCTGCTGCTCGGCAACCTCGGCTCCGGGAACGCCCGCGCCAACCTGGTCGGGGTGATCGTCGGGGTGCTGGGCGTGCTCGCCCTTGCCCTGGCGGCCTGGTCCGGCTCCCGGGCACGCGACAAGGCGAACCTGGTCGACGACCTGATCCGCACCGGCACCGAGGCCCCCGCCCGGGTGCTGGACCGGGGCTATGCCGAATTCGGCGAGAGCACCCAGGTCAACACCCCTGTCCGGTTCGGGTTCACCGATGCCGACGGCGTCGAGCGCGAGGTGTGGAAGCGACTCCTGATCCTGCCCGATGACCCGATCGAGAACGGCCAGGAGACGGTGCTCTGGTATGACCCGGCCGCCCCCGACGACGAGGACCGGATCGTGGTCCGGCTCCAGCAGGAGCATCCGGCACCCTGAGCCATGCGCCTGCACCGGTCCGGGCTAGGTTGGACATCCCGCGCCAGTGGGGGTCCGACCTCTCACAAGGGAGCCCGCCATGGCACACGACGTACGACAGGTCCTGCTGTCCACCGATGACCTGGACGCCTCGATCAAGTTCTGGACCGAGACCCTCGGCTTCACCCTCAAGTTCCGCGACGGCACGCACTATGCGGCCCTCGACGGCGGCTCGGTGACCATCGCCCTGGCCACCTCGCTCGACCACCCGCTGCCCGGCAAGGTCGTCGTCGGGGTCAAGACCGACGACGTGGACGGGGCCGCGGCTGCCGTGGAGTCGGCCGGCGGCGCGATCGTGAAGGCGGCGTACGACGATGCCCACGAGCGCCGGGCCGTGGTCTATGACGACCAGGGCAACGGCGTGGTCTTCTACCAGCCACTGGCCCGCTGACCCGATTCGCAGCGCGATAGCGTTGCCCCCATGGCACGAGGACAGCAGCAGACCCCCACCGACTGGGTGACCCGCGCGGCCGACGACGCCGTGCGCCATGCTGGCGAGGGCGCCACCCGGATCACCCTCGCCTCCGGAGCCAGCCCGTCGGGACCGATCCACTTGGGCAACCTGCGTGAGTTCCTCACCGTGCACTTCGTCGCCGAGGAGTTGCGCGGTCGGGGGCTGGAGGTGCGCCACCTGCACTCGTGGGACGACTACGACCGCTTCCGCAAGGTGCCCGCAGGTGTCGACCCGGCCTGGAGCGAACACATCGGCCGGCCTCTCTCGGCGGTGCCGGACCCGTGGGAGTGCCACCCGTCGTGGGCCGAGCACTTCAAGGCGCCGCTGCAGGCCGCGCTGGCCGAGATGGGCGTGGAGATGGACGAGATCTCCCAGACCACGATGTATCAGGCCGGCACCTACCGCGAGCAGATCCTCACCGCCCTGCGCAACCGGGAGCTGATCGAGAAGGTGCTGGCGAAGTACCGCACCAAGGCCGCGCCGGTGGCCGAGTCCGAACAGGAGGCCGCCGCGCTGGCGGACTCGGTGACTGCCGACGACGAGGCCGAGGACCTGCCCGTCGGGGCGGACACCCTGCTGGCCCGCTTCCCGTACAAGCCCTGGTGCCGCGACTGCGGACGCGACACGACCACGGTCACGGCGTACGACGACGCGACCACGGACCTCGCCTACACCTGCCAGATCTGCTCGTTCGAGGGCATCACCAACGTGGCCACCCAGGACGAGGGGAAGCTGGTCTGGAAGGTCGACTGGCCGATGCGCTGGGCCTTCGAGGGGGTCAACTTCGAGCCCGGCGGCGTCGACCACGCCTCGCCCGGTTCGTCGTACACCGTGGGCAAGGAACTGGTGAAGGCCGTCTATGGCGGTCGGGCGCCGTCGTTCGTCGGCTATTCGTTCGTGGGCGTGGCCGGGATGGCGAAGATGTCGTCCTCGCGCGGCGGCGTACCCACTGCGGCGGACGCGCTGCAGGTGCTCGAGGCGCCGATCCTGCGCTGGCTCTACGTACGCCGCCAGCCCAAGCAGGCGTTCAACGTGGAGTTCGGTCCCGACGTGGTCCGGCTGTACGACGAATGGGATGCGCTGGGCCGCAAGGCCGCCAACCCCGCCAAGCGCGACGCCCAGGTGCTCGCCTTCGAGCGCGCCTCCTCGACCACCACTGCCGGCACCCTGCCGACGCCGAAGGTGGTCGTCCCGTTCCGCACCCTGGCCTCGGTCGCCGACGTCACCGCTGGCTCGGCCGACCTGATCAGCAAGGTGATCGGCGACGTCGGCAACCCGCACGACTCGGTCGACGACCTGCAGCCGCGGCTGGACCGGGCGATGCAGTGGACCGCGGACTACGTGGACCCCGACGAGCGGACCATCGTGCGCGCCGAGCCGGACACTGCACGGTTGGCCGCGCTCGGGGAGCAGGAGGCCCGATGGCTCGAGTTGTTGCTGGCCAACCTGCCCGATCCGCTGGCGCTGGACGAGGTGACCACGGTGGTCTACGGCGTACCCAAGCTGGCCCGCGGCCTCGCCCTCGACGATGCCCCCACCGACGAGGTGAAGGCGGACCAGAAGGCGTTCTTCACGCTGCTCTACAACCTGCTGGTGGACAAGGACAAGGGCCCGCGGCTGCCCACCCTGATCGTGGCGCTGGGTGCGGAACGGGTGCGTTCGCTGCTCGGTGGCTGAGCCCGCGGTTCAGCGGACCAGCGCGGCCGGGGAGACGGTGACCGGGTACGGCGCACTCGCCGTCCAGGTCTCCTCGCCGGCGATCGCGGCGACGGTCTGATCGAAGACGATCAGGTCGGGCACCACCACGGAGCGTTCCTCCAGCGCGACATCGAAGGGCGCGAAGAGGACGAGCAGGTTCTCCGGACAGGCTTCCCTGAGCAGGGTGAACAGGTTGGCGGCAATCACCTGATGACGCATCCGCGGAGAGGGTGACATCACGATCTCACCCTCGATCAACTCGTACCGGTTGCCGTCGTCGGGCATCCGGTCGAGGTCTTCCCGTGTGCTCGGGCCGATCGTCGGCGTGCTCATGACCTCCATGGTGCCCCACTCAGTAAAGGTCGGCCAGCTCCACCGAGTTGTGCTCGACCTCGAAGGCGCCCTCGTCGATCAGGTCCACCACACGCTGCAGGAAGGCCGCCAGCGACGGAGCCTTCGGCTCCTCGAGGTCGGGGACGTTCGGGCGGGCGAACACCTGTCCGACCACCCCTAATTCGCCGGGATCGGTGTCGATGGCGAAGCAGTCGCCCTGGAAGGCCAGGAACGGGATCCAGCCCGACGACCAGCCGGTGCTCGAGTAGTGCGAGGGCTGCTCCTCGGGCTCGCTCCACTCAGCGGCCACCTCGTCGAGCATCTGGTGCATCTGGATGATCTCGTCGACGCCGAGGAAGTGGTGGAAGTTGACCGGCCCGTTGTCCCAGGACGGGTCGTCCTGGCCATCGGCGATCGACAGCAGGGCAGCGAGGTCGTCCGGCACCGGTCGCCCCAGGGCGGCGGCGAGGCGCTCCAGGTCGGCGGCGGTGGCCGGCGGACGGAAGGGTGCGGTCGGCTCGGGCAGCACCCGCTCGAGCGCTGCCCTGAGCCGTGCGAACTCCGCGGCGACCATCGCGCTCAGCCCAGCAGCTCGTCGTACGCCGCCTGGCTGGAGTCACGCAGGAAGGTCGAGCACCGCTCCCACTCGGCGCTCTCGCCGATCGCCTGCGCACTCGAGGCGAGCAGCGCCAGCGCCCGGAGGAAGCCACGGTTCGGCTCGTGCTCCCACGGCACCGGGCCGTGGCCCTTCCAGCCGTTGCGACGCAGCAGGTCCAGGGAGCGGTGGTAGCCGACCCGGGCATAGGCATAGACGGTCACGTCGTCGGCGCCCTGCTCCTGTGCCTGGCCGGCCAGGGCGGCCCAGGCGGCCGGCGACTCGGGGTGACGGCGTACGACGTCACTCGGCGCGGCGCCCGCCTCGAGCTCGGCCGTGGCGGGGTCGACGGGGAGGTGGGTGGGCGGGGGTCCCGCCATCAGGTCGATGTGGCTCATGGGCCAAGCCTGTCATGCGGGCCATGCGGGCGGGCGCGGAGTGCCGTCCCCTGTGCGACACCCCGGGCGCCCTGCCTGCGATCCACAGTAGGGAGGAAGTGGGGTCGAAGTCAGCGCTCCGGCGCGACCCCGCACAATCCCGGACAGCGTTCCGGCGCTGCCAGCGGCCTCAACCGAGGCTGGAGGCCAGGCGCTGGAGCTCGGCGACGTGGCCGGCGAAGGCCACTCGCCCCTCCTTGGTCAGGCTGGCCCAGGTCCGCACCCTCCCCTCGCCGGTCGGCTTGTCGAGCTTCACGTAGCCGGCGTCGGCGAGCACCTTGAGGTGCTTGCTGGCGACCGAGTCGGCCACCTGCAGGGAGTCGCGGATGGTGCTGAACTCGGCACGGGCGACGGTGGCCAGGAGGGCGCAGATCTGGAGCCTGTTCGGCGCATGGATGATCTCGTCGAAGCGCGGGCCCGCCTCGCTCACTGTGCTCCCTCCCGCAGGTCGGCCCGGTAGGCCTCGTCGTAGCGGCGGCCGAAGATGGTGGTCCCGACCACGGTGATCACGGCGAGCGCCACGACGAACGGCTTCGAGGGCTCGAGCACGACCACGTAGACGAGGGGTGCTGCCATCACCACGCAGCACCAGGCGAAGGCCCGGCGGCTGCGCGGCCCGCCCGTCCCGGTGATGGCCAGGCCAGTACGACGGGTGTACCAGGTGATCATCCCGAGAGCGACCAAGACGCATCCGCAACTGGTCCAGGCCTTCATCATGGTGGAGCCGCCGAACCCGTGGACCAGGACCAGCACGGCCAGCGAAAGGCCGAGGACCGGGTGGTAGAACCACGGCGTCACGAGTCGCGCGGCGACGTCGGAGCGCGTCGACGCGATGGCATCGAGCGCTTCCCTTGCTTGGTTGCGATCGTTGTTTTCCATATCGGAAAGTCAATCACTTTCCAATGCGGAAAGCAAGTGCGATGGACGGTTTGCTCCTGCAAGGGTGTTCACTTGTCGGTTGTGACTGACACTGACACCAACCAGGGAGCGAAGCCGGCCGGGGCGCAGGCTCCCGAGGGTGCCGGCACCAACCCGTGGCCCGCACTCTTCGCACTCTGCCTGGGCTTCTTCATGATCCTCGTCGACATGACGATCGTCACCGTTGCGACGCCGGACATCATGCGCGAGCTCGACGCCGACGTGAACTCGGTGGTCTGGGTGACCAGCGCCTACCTGCTTGCGTACGCCGTGCCCGTGCTGATCACCGGCCGGCTCGGCGACCGGTTCGGCCCGAAGCGCCTCTACCTGACCGGATTGACGGTCTTCACCCTCGCCTCATTGTGGTGCGGGCTCACCGGGACCGTGGAGAACCTGATCGCGGCCCGCACCGTCCAGGGCCTCGGCGCCGCCATGATGGCGCCGCAGACGATGGCGATCATCACCCGGATCTTCCCCGCCGCACGCCGCGGGCAGGCCATGTCCCTGTGGGGTGCCACCGCCGGCGTGGCCACCCTGGTCGGACCGATCCTCGGCGGTGTCCTTGTCGGCTCCCTGGGCTGGGAATGGGTCTTCTTCGTCAACATCCCGTTCGGGATCCTCGCCTTCGTGCTGGCGATGCGGTTGGTGCCCGGCCTGGAGACCCATCCGCACCGCTTCGACTGGCTCGGGGTGGCGCTCTCCGGCCTGGGCATGTTCTGCCTGGTCTTCGGGATCCAGGAGGGCCACCAGTTCGACTGGGGACGGATCACCGGCGTGATCACCGTCTGGCGCCTGATCATCGCAGGGCTCGTGGTGCTCGCGGTCTTCATCGGCTGGCAGGCGATCAACAAGCGCGAGCCGCTCGTCCCGCTGCGCCTCTTCGGCGACCGCAACTTCTCCGTCTCCAACCTAGCGATCTCGACGATGTCGTTCGCGATCACCGCGATCGGCTTCCCGTTCATGCTCTATGCACAACTGGTGCTGGGGATGTCACCGGTCGAGGCCGCCATGCTGCTGGTGCCGATGGCGGTGATGAGCATCGTGCTGGCCCCACCGATCGGCAAGTTGATCGACCAGGTGCACCCGCGCAACCTCACTGCGCTCGGTTTCCTGGCCGCTGCTGGGGCACTGTGGTGGACCTCGCAGGTGATGGAGCCCGGGGCCTCGGCCTGGGACTTCGTCGGACCGATGGCCCTGCTCGGCACCGGCAGCGCCGCGGTCTGGGCGCCACTGACCGCGACCGCGACGCGCAACCTTCCCCTCCACCTGGCGGGGGCCGGAGCCGGGGTCTACAACGCGACCCGCCAGGTCGGTGCCGTGCTGGGATCGGCCGCCATCGCCGTCCTCATGGATGCGCGCCTGGCCGAACACCTGCCCGGGGTCTCCGCGTCCCCGGAGGCCGCCGTAGGGGAGGCCCTGCCCGAGTTCGTCCATGCACCGTTCAGTGCAGCGATGGCAGACGCCATGCTGCTGCCCCCGGCCGTGCTGCTGGTGGGCCTGGCGGCCGTCCTCTTCTTCGCGAAACCCACGCATTCCCGGGAGTGATCGGGCCGCTGAGGGGAGGCTCATCTTCGTTGCGGAGCCGCTCCCGGTGGCGCATGGTTGGAGTCATGGCCCCAAGAGGGCCACTCCCCGACAGATCCGAGGAAGGACCTTCTCGATGACCCAGACCACCCCGGCATACGACACCCAGACCCTGCCCGCCGACGTCGCCGCCGGCGCTGCGCAGTTCCTCACCCCGATGGTCCTTGACCTCGAGGCCCTGGTCGTCAACGGCAAGCAGTTGCACTGGCACGTGCGGGGCGGCAGCTTCGCCGGGGTCCACACGCTGCTGGATGACGTGGTCGCCCACGCCCAGGACTTCGCCGACACCGCCGCGGAGCGCGTGATCGCCCTCGGCCTGCCCGTCGACTCCCGTCTGCAGGCCGTCGCCGCCAAGGCGACCCTCCCCGAGTTGCCGGCCGGCTTCCTCGGCTGGGAAGCGACCGTCGAGCACGCCGTGGCCCAGCTGGACGCGGCCCTGGCCACCGTCCGCGCCGCCATCACCGGCCTGGACGAGGTCGACCTGTCCAGCCAGGACATCGCGATCGCGATCGAGCAGGGGCTGACCAAGGACCGCTGGCTGCTCCAGGCGCACGTCGCCAGCTGATCGTCCCGGCAGACGGAACAGCCCCCTTCTCAGTGAGGTTTGCCTTACCTATACTCGGGGGCATGAGGCGCCGTCCACGCAAGTCCAGCATCGACCAGGTCCTGATCGCAGGGACCGCAACCGACCTCCCTGCGATCAGGCAGGTCCTGCTCATGCTGCCCGACGACATCTACGGCCAGGTCTATGTCGAGGCCCCTGAGGCTGCCTGGACCACGCTGCCGTGTCCGCCGCGGGTCACCGTGGCCTGGTTGCCGATGGATGACCAGCCCCGGGCGGCCACGGCCACGACCGCATGGCTGGCCGAGTGGATGCCCGAGGAGCCCCAGTCCGACCGCGAGTTCAGCCTCTGGGTCGGTGCCGGGATCAGTGGTCAGATCGGCACCCTGTGCCACCGGCTCGACATCGAACTCGGCGTCCTCTGACCGGTCAGCTCAGAGCTTGCGGCCCGCCGAGCGCAGGTTCTGGCATGCCTCGACGATCCGGGCAGCCATGCCGGCCTCGGCGGCCTTGCCCCAGGCCCGCGGGTCGTAGGCCTTCTTGTTGCCGACCTCGCCGTCGACCTTGAGCACGCCGTCGTAGTTGGCGAACATGTGGGCCGCGGCCGGACGGGTGAACGCGTACTGGGTGTCGGTGTCCACGTTCATCTTGACCACGCCGTGATCGACGGCGGCCGCGATCTCCTCCTCCGAGGATCCGGAGCCGCCGTGGAAGACCAGCGAGAACGGCTTGGATCCGGGTTCCAGGCCGAGTTGTGCCACCACCGCATCCTGGGCGGTGCGCAGGATCTCCGGGCGCAGCTTCACGTTGCCGGGCTTGTAGACACCGTGCACGTTGCCGAAGGTCAGCGCCGTCAGATAGCGCCCCTTCTCCCCCACGCCCAGGGCCGCGACGGTGGCCAGTGCGTCCTCAGGCGTCGTGTAGAGCTGGTCGTTGATCTCGTTGGCGACCCCGTCCTCCTCCCCGCCGACCACACCGATCTCGACCTCGAGCACGATCTGTGCCGCGGCACAGGCCACGAGCAGTTCCTCGGCGATCTGCAGGTTCTCGGCCAGCGGCACCGCGGAGCCGTCCCACATGTGCGACTGGAAGAGCGGCGCCTCACCACGCGCGACACGCTCGGCGGAGATCGCCAGCAGCGGTCGCACGAACCCGTCCAGTTTGTCCTTGGGGCAGTGGTCGGTGTGCAGTGCGATGTTGACCGGATAGTTCTTCGCCACCTCGGCGGCGTACGCGGCGAAGGCCACCGAGCCCGTCACCATGTCCTTCACGTTCGGGCCGGAGAGATATTCGGCACCACCGGTGGAGACCTGGATGATCCCGTCCGACTCGGCCTCGGCGAAGCCCTGCAGCGCAGCGTTCAGCGTCTGCGAGGACGAGACGTTGATGGCCGGGAAGGCGAAGGCGTTGGCCTTGGCCGTGTCCAGCATCTCGGCGTAGACCTCGGGGGTGGCGATGGGCATCGCAGGGGCTCCTCATCCGGTACGTCGTGGTGTCGGCGCCAGCCTAGATGATCACCGCACTACGCAAGCTTCCTCACCCCAGGTCGCACTTGAGCACGGGTTGCGAGCGCTGGTTGCCGCGCACGGTCCGCACCGTCACGCACCGCTCTCCGTTGCTGGCCACCTCGAGCCGCGTCTCTCCCGTGGTGACCCCCTCGCCCGGGGTCATCACCACCGATGCCGGGTCCGCCTGCAGGAAGACCTCGAAGGTGTCTCCCGGCTGTGGATCCGGGTTCTGCCAGGCGACCACGAGCGCTTGCGGCCCCCACTCCACCTCCACCTCGCTCGGGCTCATCGGTCCCTTCGGTGCAATGGGGTCCGCCGGCGCCGTCGTGGGCGCGGACCTCCCGGGCACCTCGGTGCCGTCCGGGGCGCGGTTGCCCAGCCACACGGCCACTCCTGCCACGGCGAGCGCCAGGACCGCCACGCCGAGCAGCACCGGCCACCGCCTGGCCTTCGCCTCGGGCGGCGCCTCGGGCGGCGCGGGAGGCGCGGGAGGCGCGGCGACGGAGCCGGCGGCCCGCGGTCCCGCGATCACCGTCGGCGTGGGCTCGCCGCGCACCCCCGGGTACGGCGTACTCCCGCGCGTTCCCGTGGTCGGCGGGGCCTCCGGGTCCACCGAGACGAACCCGCTCACCCGGGTGCCACCGACCTCCTCGCCGGGTGCCGTGTCGACCACCTGCTCGTCGAGCACGTCGATCGTGGTCACCGGCTGGTGGAGTTCGGCCTGGATCGCCTGCAACGCGCGGGCCAGGGCGAGCGCGGAGTCGAAGCGTTCATGCGGTGACTTCGCCAACGCGGTGCGCAGGGTGCGCTCCAGCGACTCCGGTACGTCGTGCCTCCCGGTGGGCGGGGCGGGCATGCCGCGCACCCGCGCGGCCATCGACACCGAGTCGTTGGCGCCTCCGGGCAGGTGGAAGGGAGAGCGGCCGACCAGCGTCGCCCACAGGGTGGCACCGAGGGCGTAGACGTCGCTGGATGGTCCCATCGGGGCGCCCGTGGTCAGTTGCTCGGGGGGCGCCCAGGGCACCGAGACCCCGATCCCCCCGCCCTGCTGGGCGTGGGCGGTGGTGACCGAGATGCCGAAGTCGGTCAGGGCCGGCCGGCCGAACTCGCTGAAGAGGATGTTCGCGGGCTTGATGTCGCGGTGCAGGATGCCCAGGCGGTGTGCCGTCTCCACCGCACCACACAACTGGATCAGCACCTCCAGCGCCTTCGGCACCGCAAGTGGTTGACTGCGGACCCGGATCGCGAGGTGTGGTGGCGGGCAGTGCTCCATCACCAGGAACGGCCGTCCGTCCGGAGTGACCCCGGCCTGGTAGATGCTGACGATCGAGGGGTGGTTCGAGAGCTGGGCCATCACGGTGGACTCGGCCTCGAAGGCGGCGCGGACGTCGGTGTCGATGTCGGTGAGCAGCACCTTCACCGCGACCTGGCGGCCCAGCCCGAGCTGGCGGTACTTGTAGACGTCGGCGAAGCCGCCGCTGCCGAGGAGTTCGACGAACTCGAAACCGGGCAACTGCGGAGGGGGGCCGATCGGGCGACTCACGGCAGCTCCTCGAAGAAGAGCTGGGCCCCGTGGCCCAGGTCGACGACATCACCGGGGACCAGCAGTTGGGGCTGGTCGGAGAGCCGGAACGGCGGCTGCTCGTGCCGGCGCAGGAAGGTCCCGTTGGTGGAGCCGAGGTCACGGACCAGGACGCTCCACCCCTCGACCCGCAGGGCCAGATGGCTGGCCGAGACATGCGCATGCGGCAGGGTGAGCAGTCGCGGCGCCTGGGCCCCGGTGAAGCGGGCCGCTCGCGGCGCCCGGCCGACGATCACCGGCCCGGTCAACTCGAGCGACTCGCCGGTGCTGGACACCACCCGGCCGAGGCTCGGCTGCGGGACCCGCCGCGGCGCCTGGTCCAGGTCGGCCCCGCAGACGCGACAGGCGACCCGCTGCGGCGGGTTGGCGTGGCCCGAGGCGCAGACCACCGCGAGTACGTCGCCCGCCGCTGTCGGAGCGGGGGGCGTCGACGCGGGCGGTGTCGGGGGACGCGGCGTGGAGGCGGCCGGGGGCACCTGGGCGATGGTCTCGCCGTCATGGTCCCCCTTGCGCGGCGGAGCAGGACGCACGGGACGGACGGGCGCCGCGGAGGAGCCCCGCGGCACGGACGTGATGAAGTCGGGGCTGAGGCGCCCGCGTGCCGGGGCGGGGACATCCGCAGCGGGCGTCGGGGCCGGCGTACCTGCACGCATGGCGAGGCTCATGCCCGAGGCCGGGACCACTCCGGAGCGGAGCAGCCGACCGGTGGTGGCAACCGCACCCGGATCCGCCTCGGGCGTGGCCAGCACGGCCCGACGTGCCCCGGGGACCTGGCGCTCGGACCAGGTGGTGACCCCGACCCCGGAGACGGTCACGGACCCCGGATCGGCCTCGACCGTGATCGTGCCGTCCCCGCGCACAGCACAGTGGGCTCCCTGTGCTCCCATCACGATGACGGCGAAGGGCGGGAGCCCGAGCAGTCCAGCACCGACGCACTCGGCGAGCACGTTGAGGAAGTCCCCCACCTCCAGCGTGGCCCGCCCGGGCTCGTCCAGGCGTTCCCAGAGTTTGTTGACCACGGCCAGGTCCACCCCGGCGTCCAGCAGGGCCACCCCGGACGACCAGGCGAGTCCGTGGTGACGACCGGTCGCCCACCGCATCTCGATCTGCACGTCGACGTCGGTCATCGGATCACCGGATCCCGGCGGGGCAGCGTGTCCCCGGAGAGGTCGTCGCCCTCCACGGTGTCATCGACCGGATCACCGGACGACATCCCCGGCCCGGCCACCACGACTGCGTCCACGACCAGCGCCGTCACGTTGTCCCGACCACCGCAGCGCACCGCCGCACCGACCAGTTCGGCGGCAGCCTCGGCCGGATCGGGATAGGCCATCAGCAGGGCGGTGATCAGCGGGTCACTCAATTCGCCGTACAACCCGTCGGAGCAGAGCAGAATCCGGTCCTCCGGCTGGGCCGGCACCAGCCACTGGTCCACCTCCGGGGCCCGCCGCAAGCCGGCACCGACAGCGCGGGTGATCACGTGGGGGCGGGAGCGCTGCCGGACGTCCTCACGGGCCATCCCCTGGTCGAGCAACTGCTGCTCCTCGGAATGGTCGACGCTCACCTGCGCCAGGGTCTCCCCACGGAGCAGGTAGCAGCGCGAGTCACCGACGTTGAAGACCAGCCAGGACGGCCGCTCGCCATGGTCGGCCAGACCAACGCCCACCATGGTCGAGCCGGGCGCGCCAGGGCCCTTGGCCGCGAACTGTCCGACCAGGTCGAAGGCGCGTTGCGATGCTGCCACCACGGCACCTGACGACGCCCACGGTCCCCAGTCCGTCTCGGCACAGGCCTGCGTGACCAGATCGGCGGCAACCCGGCCCGAACTGTGCCCGCCCATCCCGTCGGCCACCACGAAGACCGGTGGGTCACTCAGCCACGCGTCCTGGTTCTCCTCGCGGACCGCGCCGGGGTCACTCGACGCGCCGTGCGCCACTTCGAACCTGATCATGGCGCCCTCACCACCAGCGTCCGGAGACCGTACTCCACCGTGCTGCCCCACTCGGCCGTCGCCGGGACGCCCGGGACCAGGACGACCATCCCACCGCTCGGGCGGCGGATCCGGACCCCGTTGACCGAATGCACGTCGACCACCATGGCACCACCCGGTGCAGGTCCGACGGCCAGGTGGGTCTTCGACAGGGACTTCATCGCATCGGGTACGGCGAACGGCGTCGCATCCGTGCGCTCCGGCGGCGCCACCGGGGAGCGCCCCAGGACCCACCAGCGATCCAGCGGCAGCCGGGTGCCCTGATCGAGTTCGAGCACCCCCGATGGCGCCGGGGTGGGTTGCACCGGGACGGGTTGCACAGGGGCCCAGTCGACATTCATCGCACCCCACGGCGAGGCCGGCGGATCGTTCGGATCAGGTTCCACGATGGCTTCTCCCTTCCCGCAGACCGCGACGCAGCGACCTCGTGGAGAATCTTGCCCTGATCCGGGCCCACCTGCCGACGGATTCGCGGAACTCCACGCGCAGACCGTCCACGGCGCTCCACACCGACTCCGCATCCGCCTCGGTCGGCTCGCCGGGGCCGAAGACGTGACCATCCACCCGGTGTGCCATCGGCACGCCCGAACTGGTCGGGATCCGGTCCCCCATCAGCATTGCTGCCTCGCTCCGCGTTGCCTGGGCATCGACGGTGATCCCGACGTCAGTGGCCAGGTCGATGATCTCGGACCAACCACCGCTGATCCGGTCGGCGACCCGCTCAGCGTTGCGCCGCCGCTTGCGACGCCGCGCCTTGAGCAACAGCACCAGGGCGAACGGGCCCACCAGCAACAGCAGCACCCCGACGCCGACCAGGACATACTTCACCACTGAGGCCAGCACGCCCTGCTCGCGCGGCTGGTCCACGTCGGAGTCGGTCTGGGGCGGCTCGGTCGGCTCCCGCTCCTCGGGCACCTCGGGCGGGGGCAACATCTGTGGCTCGTTGCGCGGGTTCGGCTTCGGCGTGGTCACTTCCGGCTTCTGGTCCTCGGGCGGGGTCGGGTCGAACTGCACCCAACCCAGGTCCTCGAAGGCGACCTCGACCCAGACATGGGTGTCGCCACCCGTGATCGCCACGCTCGCCCCGGAGCCGCTGCCCGGCTCGGGATAGAAGCCCATCACCACCCGGGCGGGCAGGTCCAGCGCCCTGGCCATCAGCGCGAACGCGACGGCGTACTGCTCGTCGTCCCCGATCATCTGTCGGCCCTGGTCGTCCAGGAGTTGGTCGATGCGGGCGATGGTGTGTCCCGGGTACGACGGATGGGCCTCGTCGGTGCCGTTGGCGAAGAAGCCGTCGTTGGTGAACGTCTCCTCGATGGCGCGCAACTGCTCCAGCGGCGTCGCCGCGCCCTCGATGAAGTCGGGCAGCTTGTTGCCGACCGACTCCACCCGCACCGGGCTGCGCGGAAGCCGCCAGGCAGGATCCGGCTCGGCCGAAACGGGCAGTTGCTCGCGCGCCTCGGGCGAGTAGGTGGGGACCAGTGCCACCTCCACGTCGTACGCCGTGCCCTCGCGCAGGCCGGCGGTGGCGAGCACGGTGCCGGTGGCGGCGTTGTAGTGAAGACCGGACCGGGGCTCGTTGGGCAGGCCGGCGGTGAACTCGACCCGGCGCAGGTCGCCGCCGCCGGGCATCCAGATCCCGGCGTACCGATCGATCTCGAAGTGGAGCCGGCGCACCGTCGCCCCCGGGTCGGAGAACTCCCCGGGCAGGATGGTGCCGCCGGTCGTCCGGAAGGCCGCCGACTCCTCGGTGACCCGATAGACGTTGCCGTCATAGAGGTCCATCGCGGCCAACCGGATCCGGGCGCCTTCGGGCAGCCCGGTCACCGTGAAGAGGGTCTCCTCCTCCAGGTTGGCCGAGAGTTCCCTGAAGAGCGTCAACGGACTGGGGTGGGAGGAGAGGTCGAGTGGCGGCACCACCAGATCACGCAGCACCATCCGGTCCGGGTGCGGGGCGAGGAGCGGGACCGCCACCGCGGCCAGGCCGGCCGTCACGGCCAGGGCCAGCGCCGCACTGCCCACCTGGCGCGAGCGCGACGCCACCCGTCGACCGCCTGTCGACCGGTCGAAGATCGCGTGGGTGGTGGAGCTCCCGATCCGCGAGCGCCAGGCCACCCAGGCCAGGGCCACCACGGCGAAGCAGGCGCCCTGCACCGCAGCGGCCGGAGCCGTGTGGGTGCCCCACAGGATCCCGATCACCATCAGGGCAACGGTGGGGAGCAACGACCAGGCCACCACCCAGGCCAGGCGCCGCAGCCGCAGCGCGGCGCTGCAGGCCAGGACCGAGGCGAGGAGGCCGGCCAGCAGCGGCACCACCGCAGGGCCCTCGAACTGGCCGGCCGGAAGCGCCACGGTGAGCAGGTCACGCCATCCCTGCCACGACAGCAGGGTGAGTCGCTGCAGCGTCTCCAGCGTGGGCAGGACGCCCAGGTACGTCGTCGAGGAGAGCACGACGGGCCCGCCCAGGAGCAGGTAGCCGATCATCACCGCCAGCAGGGTGCCCAGCCGACTCCAGCCGCGCCACCTGCCCAGCACCGCGATCACTGCCCCGGCCAGGACGCCCACACCGGCCGCGACGTAGCCGCGGCTGCCGCCGAAGACGGGACCGTGCGCCAGGACACCCAGGCCCAGCAGCACCCCCAGGGCAAGCAGGTCGACGACACCACGGCGTACCGTCGGGGAGCCCCAGATGCCGACGCGACGGGTTGCCCCCACGGTGCCGGTGGCGGACCGCGTGCTGCTCATCGCAGCCCTCGCAATGCCTTGGGCAGCGAGGCGAGGTCGGGCACGTCGAGTGCCGTCAGGTCACCGATGCGGCGGTGTGCCAGTTCGTGGCCCGCCGCGCAGCGCACCGCGAACGTCGAGATCGAGACCGGCAACGCCCGGTGTGCCCGACGCAGGTCCACGGCCTGGGCGCCGGCGCCAGCCAGGATCGCCGCGACCGAGGCCTGGGGGACCACCGAGGCGGCCCGCGCAGCCAGCTCGGGCAACGGCACCCGCACCGCGGCCGGCTCCAGCTCGGCCAACCGGTCCAGCATCATCGGTGCCGTCCGGGCCTCCAGCATGCCGCCGGACGTGACCAGGGTGACCTGGCGCTCGAGCGAGAAGGCGTGGCGGGCCAGCGACCCGGCCACCGAGATGACCAGCTCCAGTTCGTCGGCACTGGCGTGGTCGTCGAGGTGGGTCGGCACGATCACCAGCAGGTGGGCGCGCCGGGTCTCCTCGAACTGGCGGACCATCAGGCGTCCCACCCGCGCCGTGGTGCGCCAGTGGATGGCGCGCCGGTCGTCCCCGGGCTGGTATTCACGCAGTGCATGGAAGGAGACGTCGCTGGAGGAGAGCTCCTGGGTGGTGACGCCCTCGACGTCGCGGATGAAGCCGGTGCTGTCGTGGGACAGCCCCACCGTGCGCGGGTGGACGTGCAGGTCGATCGATCCGGTCCAGCGACGCGTCCGGCGCAGCAGGCCCACCGGGTCGGTGCGGACCGAGGCGACCGGGCCGATGGTGATCACGCCACGGCGCCGGGTCGGGATGTCGAAGAGCTGCTCGTGCACCTCGTCGGCAGCGAGCGCGGGCAGCATGAAGTGGGCGCGGCCGCGGCCGACGTTGAGCTCGATCCGGGTGCCGAAGAGGGCACGGCGACCGCGGTTGGCGATCACCACCCGCCCACTGGCCGACTCCCCGGCCACCACGCGCTGGCGGTGCAGGTCGAAGCGGACGTCGTACGCCGTGCGCCCGAGCAGCCAGAGCGCCGAGAAGACCAGGAGCACACCGCAGGCAACGCCGATCACCCGGAGCTCGGTCCACCCGCGGGGCCAGCCGAGCACCACCGCAACGGCCACGCCGCCGATCGCGACCCAGCCGACCGGTGAGATCCACTCGTTGAGCCGTTCCCGCATCAGGCGCCGGAGCCCCGCTGCTGCGGTGCGGGGGTGGTGGCGACGACGCGGGCGATGACCGCCTCGGGGGTGGTGCCCACGAACTCCGCCTCCGGGGAGAGCACGAGCCGGTGCGCCCAGACCGGGCCGGCCAGCGCCTTCACGTCGTCGGGAGTGACGAAGTTGCGCCCCTGGGCCGCGGCCAGGACCCGGGCCGCA
This sequence comes from Nocardioides sp. AE5, assembly GCF_031844485.1. NCBI lineage: Bacteria > Bacillati > Actinomycetota > Actinomycetes > Propionibacteriales > Nocardioidaceae > Nocardioides > Nocardioides sp. AE5. The sequence goes on along the minus strand of NZ_JAUZVI010000001.1, from coordinate 34,222 downwards.
CGGACCAGCGCGATCGAGCCGCGGGTGGAGACCCCGAGCGCAGTCTCGGCGTCGGCACGGGTTCCCTCCGTGAGCGACTGGACATACTCCAGCACGGAGCCGTCGACGTGGTTGTCCCGGACCAGGTCGATCATCTGGGCCACCGCGTCCGCGGCGATCACCGCCGGCAGGTCGCGGGTCCGGTCGGGGTTGGCCGACCCGGCAAGGATCTCCAGGGCTGCGGCGCGGTCCGGATGGCCCACGGAGGTCTTGATCAGGAAGCGGTCGAGCTGGGCCTCGGGGAGCTTGTAGGTCCCGGCCTGTTCCACCGGGTTCTGGGTGGCGATCACCATGAACGGGCGCCCCACCTCGTGGCGGACACCGTCCACGGTGACGCGGGACTCCTCCATCACCTCGAGCAGCGCCGACTGGGTCTTCGGGGAGGCCCGGTTGATCTCGTCGGCGAGCACGATGGAGGCGAAGACGGGACCCTTGTGGAACTCCCAGGTCCCCTTCGCCTGGTCATACATGGTGACGCCGGTGATGTCGGAGGGCAGCAGGTCCGGGGTGAACTGGATCCGGCTGTTGGTGCCCTGCACGGTCGCCGACAACGCCCGGGCCAGGGCGGTCTTGCCGGCGCCAGGGGCGTCCTCGAGCAGCAGGTGGCCCTCGGCGAGCATCGCGACCAGTGCCAGGCGGATCACGTCCTGCTTGCCGAGCAGGGCCGTGGCGACGTTGTCGGTCAGCCTGGTGAACGTGCCCGCGAACCAGGCCGCGTTCTCGGCGGTCATCGACATCAGGTGGATTCCTTTGCTGTTCGGTTCATCGCTTTACCCGGCATCCGCTGGCATCCCCCGGCGGGGCGCCGGTGACGCTCGCCGGCACGCCCTCCCCGCCCCAGATGCTCGCCAGCCTGCCCTTCAGGTGGCCGTTGGCGTCCGCCGGGTCCTGCGACGGGTGCCAGAACGTCTGGCCGTCATAGTGCTCACCCGAATAGACGACCGGGCACTCGACATAACGCCCCGGCTCCACGTTCCACGCCTCGACACCGACCCAATAGCACTCGGCGTTGCAGTTCCCGGTGCCGTACGGCGCGGCGCCGGCGTTGTAGTGGGCGAAGGTGGGCTTGGCGGAGCGGCCGCTGGCCGAGGCGCTGTTCGAGGCAACCGCAGGGTCGCCGGCCACGGTCACGGTGGCGACGGTGAGGGTCAGGGTGACGGCCTGGTCCTCCCGCGACGTCGCCACCTTGTAGGTCCCGTTCGCGCTGCCGCTGGTGGCCGTGGGGAAGGAGTGGTTCCCCGAGCGCTTGCACTGGCGTCCGTGGGAGACCACCCTCCAGTTGAAGGTCACGGAGAGGGTGCCCGACGACGGGCTGCCCACGCTCACCGTGCACGGAGCGAAGGTGTTGACGCTGGTCGAGGCACGTGCGGAGTCCGCGGACCCACCTCCGACGGAGGTGTTGGCATAGGTCTTGGCCCAGACCTCCACCGTGGAGTCGGTGCCGTTGGTGAGGCCGGTGACGGTGAAGGTGTGGTGGCCGGTCCCGGTGCCGACCACGGTGGCACCGGTCCGGTTGGAGTAGAACTCGACCCGGTCCGCACCCTGCAGTTCGGCAGCGGTGAAGTCGAAGCTCACCGTGGCGGTGCCGGAGCCGCCGGTCGGCGACGCCTTGAGGTTCTTCACCGCCTTGGGAGTCAGGGCACCGGTCACCTGTGCGGTCGGGGCTGACCACTCGCCCCAGCCGTCGATGCCGCGGGCCGGGTCGGCGTTGGCCCGGTTGAAGACCCGGACCTGGAACTGCTGGTCGCGCCCGGCGCCGGCGAGCGAGACCCGGCAGGTGGAGCCCGTGGCGGGCCCGACGCACGAGACGACCTGGCCACCGACGCGACGTACCTCGAAGTCCGCCACCTGGTGACCGCCGTCATCGACGGTCCAGGTGATCTGTGCGGACGGGTCCGCGTCGGGGGCATCGGCAACGATGCTGATGCCGGTGACCCGCGGCTCCGCGTTGGGGTGCTCGATCACGCTGGCCGACCAGGCGCTGGCCCCGGGCGTGCCGAACGGCGCCGCCTCGGCCTGGTTGAGGGCGCGCACCTTCACCTCGTACTGCGTGCCGTTGGCCAGGTCGGGCAGCACCTGGGACAGGTCGGCACCGGCATCGATGATGCTCCCGTTGACGAAGACCTCGTAGCGCTCGACGGGAGTGCCCTCGTAGTCCGGTTGGGTCCAGGTGACGTGCAGGCGACCGTCGTCGAAGGAGACGGCGACGCCGGCCGGCGCCGCGGGCACGTAGTCCGGGACGGTCTCCGGGGACCAGGGCGAGGCCGCATGCGACTCGCCAACCTCGTTGATCGCGAAGACCTGGAAGCGGTAGGTGTCCCCGTTCCGCAACCCGCGCGCGGTGTGCGTCGTCTGCGGACCGCTGGTCGTCGCCTCGCCGCTGTCGCCGCCGGTGCTCGTCCAGGCCACCCGATAGCCGGTGATCGGGGCACCGTTGGGCTCGGCACCGGCCCAGTCGACCTGCACCTGCTGGTTGCCGGCCTCGGTGGTGACGGTGGTCGGTGCGTCCGGGAAACCGCGCACGTTGAGGTTGACCTGGCCCTGCACCCGGCGGTCGGGGAGGCCGGACGCGTCCGCGAGGAGGTAGGTGAGCCGCAGCGTCCCGTGGAAGTCGGCACCGGGCACCACGGTGACGACCAGGTCGTCGACGGTGACCGAGTCGGCGGTGCCGGTGACCACCTGGGGCGGTTCGACCATCCGGACCGGTTCGCCCTCGGCCTCGAACGGGTTGAAGGTGACGTAGTCGGCGAGGTCGATCACCTGCTCCGCAGCCGCGTCCACGGTGAGGTCGACGTCGCGGACGGTGAGCAACTCGCGGGTGGAGGCGACCACGGAGACCTCGGCGGTACGTCGTACCGGCGCGGTGCTGCCGTCGGAGACGACCAGGTCGAAGGTGTAGGGCCCCGGCTCGGCGCCGCTGGCCGGCTCGACACTGATCGTGCGTGCCCCGGCGTCGATGCGGACATCGAGTCCTGCCTCCACCTCCTCGGCGGCGAAGGTGAGCCGCGCCTGGTCCCCCGGGTCGGGGTCGGTCGCGATCAGGTCCAGATCGCCGACCCAGGCCTCCTGTGGGGCCACGGTGATCGACGGGACCCGTACGTCGGGCTGGGTGTTGCCGCTGGCGTTGACGAAGACCGGCAGGCTGATCGTGTTGGTCAGGGCGGCCGCGTCGTCGCTGCCACTGGCGTCGGAGACGATGGCGGTCACCGAGCTCGGCCCGTGGAAGGTGTCCACCGCGCCGAAGGTGATCTGGGAATCCCCGGTCTTCAACTGCGAGCCGTCGTGGCCGGGGCCGGCATGGACGCCCTCGCTGAAGGGCAGCGTCGGGGTGCGGCCGTCGCGGACCACGACATAGTCGGCCAGGTCGATCTGCACCGACCCGCCCGCGTCGACCTCGATCGGCAGCGGCGCATCCGGCCGGATCGCCGGCCGCTGGGCGGCCAGGGTCTCGTCGCCGGGCACCACCACCACGGCGCGCCCGGTCTGGCCATCCGGGTCGGTGAGCGCATAGAGCACCACCTGGCGCTCGGCCCGGACCGGGATCACCAACTCACCGTGGTCGGTGACCCTGACGCCGGGGACGGAGACCTCGGGGGTGAGCTCGGAGACGGCGCCATCCGGGTCCTCGTCGTTGCGCAGCACGTCGACGGTGACCTCATCACGGCCGATGATCTCCGGCACCGACAACACGTCGTCGCGAGCGATCGGCGGCAGCAGCGGGGCGTCGGGGTCCACGTCGATGACCAGGTCGCCGCTGGCCTCCTCGCCGAGGTCGTCGCGGATCCGGTAGCGCAGGCTCACCGTGCCGGCCTCGGCCGGCGTACGGACCTGGACACGGCCGTCGACCACCTCGGCGTGGACGGAGGGGCCACCTACCTGCTCCACGTCATCGAGCAGCGTCAGCGCGCCACCCTCGGGATCGATGTCGTTGGCCGCCACCGGCACCGCAACCAGCCGGTCCGGCCGGACCCGGCGTTCGTCGAGCACCGCGATGGGTGGCAGGTTGCTGGTCGGGGGCGCGGCGATGCCGACCTCGACCTCGCCGAAGCCCTGCCGGTTGAAGCGGTCCTCGACCACGTAGCGGAACCGGTCGGTGCCGCGGTTGGCCTCACCGTTGGCGGCCCGGTAGACGATGTTGTTGCCGTCGAAGCTGACCGTCCCCTTGGTGGGCAACCGGTCGACGTCCAGGCCGACGATCGAGACCGAGTCACCGTCCGGGTCGATGCCGGCGACGGGGATCGGGATCACCACCTCACCGCCCTGGACCAGTCGTCCGGTCAGCACCTGCGGGCTGGGCGCCCGGTTGGCTCCCTGCAACGGGTTGACCGTGAGCCGGACGCTGGCGCTGTGCGTGCGCAACTCCGTGTCCCGCACCGTGTAGTTGATCCGCACCTGCCCCTCGCCGCCGGTGGCCATGAAGCGGACCTTGTTCTCCGAGACCCAGGCAATCCCCAGTTCCTCGCCCATGCTGATCGCGTCGTCGGGCAGCGGCAGCACCTCCAGGGCCAGGTCGGTGGGCGAGACGTCGTTGCGCAACACGTCCACGGTGACCACGTCCCCCTCCCGCACCTGGCCGGCGTCGTCCCCGGCCACCGGGGCCCCGGGGGTGCGGGACGGGTCCAGGACGACGGTGACCGTGCCGGTGCCGGACTGGGCGCCGTTGCCGACCTGGTAGGAGATGGTCACCGGTCGCCCCTCGGGCAGGTTCACATCCGTGATCCGCAGGGCGGCATGGTCGACCACCTCGGCGCGGACCTCATGGACCGAGCCGACATTGACCGACTCGACCACGAGTACACCGCCGAGGGGGTCGGTGTCGTTGGCCAGGACGTCGACCAGCACCTCGCCGTTGGGCGGGAGCACGGCCAGGTCACCGTCGGGGATCGGCCTGGCCTGGGCGGGCGCCAGGGTGTCGACCCGGATCACGCTGGTCACCGTCGAACTGCCGTCGGTGATCGAGTATTCGACATAGTCCGTGCTGCCGGGGCGGGTGCCGACGATGGTGAGGCTGTCGTCCGGGTTGGTGGTCACCTGCAGGCCCTCGGGGACCTGCCCGACGAGGGAGAAGAAGAGTTGGTCCCCGTTGGGGTCGTGGTCGTTGGCCAGGGGGCGGACCAGCACGCTGTGCGCCTCGGTGCCGGTGGCGGCCAGGGTGGTGACGAAGTCGGCATTGGCCACCGGCTTGGCCTGCGACTCGACGGGCAACACGGTGACCGGGAAGTCGACGGTGCGGCTGCCGTTGACCCGGCCGTCGGTCAGGGTCACCTTCACGATGCGCTCCGACGGCAGGTCACTGCGCCCGGAGTCGGTGACCTGGATCAGGCCATCGGGGCGATAGGTGCCACTCAGCCCCTCACCGAAGTCGACCCCGGAGACCCAGAACGGATCGCCGTCGGGATCCACCCACTCCTGCAGGATGTGGTGCTCGCCGCTGCCGCGCGCCTGGATGGTCAGGGCACTCTCCCGCTCGGGGGCCAGGAGCCGGGGCGGGCTGTTCTCCGAGTCGCGCCGGACAGTGATGCTGACCTGGGCATCGGCAGTGCCCTGGGGCCTGCCGTCGTCGGCGGTGTAGGTGAAGGTGGCGCTGCGCCCCGGTGTTGCCTCGCCGTCGACCGAGAGCCGCACCGCCCGGCCGTCACGGACCGGCTCCAGGGTCCCCACCCGAGCCAGTTGGCTGTCAGCGAGCCGGGCCACCAGCACGTCGCCGTCCGCGTCGCGGTCATTGCCCAGCACGGGCAGGGTGACGGTGGCCCCGGGACGGACGCCGAACTCGTCGTCGCGTGGCTCGGGCGGGGTGTTCTCCTCGGAGCGCTCGGAGATCGCGATGGTGGTGTCGGTCTGGTCTTCCTGCTCCTGGTTGAGGTTGGCCATCACCGCGGTCCAGTCGGCGATCTTCTCCATCTCCTCGTTGACCAGGAAGATGTCACCGTTGGAGGGGTCGTTGAGGACCACGACGTCGCGGTTGGTGCGGAAGACCAGTTCGGTGTTCGCCTGCATCTGCGGATAGGTGTCCATCGCGACGTCGTCGGCGCTGCCCCGGCACTCGCGCAGGTAGGCGCCGGTGCCCACCCACGCGCCGTACGCACACGATCCGACGGTCACCGGTGCCACCGGAGTGCCGCCGGGCGGGGCGGCAATGGTGACCGGGTCGCCGCCGTCCATCGGCACCTGGACGAAGCCTGACGGGCCGGCCAGGGCAATCGACCCCATGTCGTCACCGGACTCCTGGAGCACCAGGTCGCGCGCCTGCGGCAAGTCGACCCGGTTCCCGTCCCAGGCGATCCAGCCCGCGGTGGGGTTGAGGACCACACCCCGACGGCCCACGGCGCTGACCTGCACCTGCTGCAGTTCGGCGTCGGTGAGGGCGGGGACCGACCCGGCGTCGGCGACCTGCCACCCCCCGCCGGTCCGGCGTACGTCGCGCAACGTGCCGTCGGGCAGCACCGCGTGCACCACGTCGTCCTTGCCGATCGCGACACGGACGCCGATCGCACCGGTGAGGACGGGCTCGGTGGTGTCGGGGCTGAAGGAGGCGACCTCGGTGGCCGGGATTGCCCAGACCTTGCCCTGGTTGGGGTCAGCGACGGCGACGACGTCGGTGCCCTGGCTGAAGTGGGCGCTGTCGGGGAGCTGGGCCGGGGTGCTGTCCGGGAGCCAGGTCATCGTGTCGACGCTGCCCAGGCTCTGCCCGTCGCCGGTCACCACGACCGCGTTCGCCTCCTGGCTCAGGTCCAGGAACGTCCCCGGGATCGAGGGGGTGTTCGCGTCGAGCTGACGCGACGGATAGTTGAGGTGGGCCGCGACCTGGATCCCGTTCAGGTTGCGGTTGGTCACCCAGACGCCGCCGTCGTGCAGTTCGACGTCGGCAACCTCGGTGCCGTCATGCAGGAAGGCAAGGGTCGCCAGGGCCACGGTCAGCGCCGTGAAGGCTCCGACCGTGCGGCTGCGCTGGCTGGGGACGAGGCGCCGTACGACCGTCCCGAGACCACCTCGACCCATGCGTCCTCCCCCAATCCGCGACTAGCCTAAGAGATGACGGGCGGAACACCGAACGGCGTCAACCCCGCCAGGCGCTCTCACCGGAGAGATCGGCGTACTCCCGGACCCAGGTGTGCATCGCGATCGCGGCCGCGGCAGAGGCGTTGATCGAGCGGGTGGAGCCGAACTGGGCGATCGAGAAGGTGCCGTCACACGCCTCGCGGGCACCGTCGGAGAGCCCCGGTCCCTCCTGCCCGAAGAGGAAGCAGACGTGGCGCGGAACCGTCATCGTCTCCAGGTGCGCGGAGCCGGGCAGGTTGTCGATGCCGAGCAGCCGGACACCCGCGCCGCCGCGGAGTTGGCCGAGGTATTCCGCCAGTGACGCCGCGTCCTCGTGGTGACGCACGTGCTGGTAGCGGTCGGTCACCATCGCTCCGCGGCGGTTCCAGCGGCGCCTGCCGACGATGTGCACCTCGGCGGCCAGGAACGCATTCGCGGTGCGCACGATGGTGCCGATGTTGAAGTCGTGCTGCCAGTTCTCGATGGCGACATGGAAGTCGTGGCGGCGGCTGTCCAGGTCCGCGACGATCGCCTCCATCGTCCAGTAGCGATAGCGGTCCACCACGTTGCGCCGGTCACCGTGCTCGAGGAGTTCGGGGTCGTACTGCTCCCCGGTCGGCCACTCCCCGACCCACGGCCCGAGGCCGACCTCGGCAGGCCCGTGCGGCATCGGGTCGTACGGCGCGCGCTGCTCGACGGGCTCCTCCACACGCGTGAGCCTATGACGTCGGCTGCGCGTGTTGCGGGGCGGGCGGATACCGTGGTCCCCGTGATCCTCGAGCCCCTCCTCTTCGGCATCGACTGGATGGATCTGGAGTGGTGGCTCGACATCTTCGGCCCGGCGCTCTTCTGGATCAGTCTGGTCGTGGTCTTCGTCGAGTGCGGGCTGCTCTTCCCGTTCCTGCCAGGCGACACGCTGCTGTTCAGCCTGGGCCTCTTCGTTGCCACCGGGCAGATCGAGATCTTCGACGCCTCCGGGCTCGCCCAGCTGGGCGTGGCGATCCTGTTGCTGATCATCGCCGCGTTCGCCGGCAATGCCGTCGGCTACGAGATCGGGCGCAAGGTCGGCCCGCCGCTCTATCAGCGCAACGGCCGGATCATCAAGCGCAAGCATTTCGAGCAGACCTCCGACTTCTTCGACCGCCACGGCAACGCTGCGCTGGTGCTGGGCCGGTTCGTGGCCTTCGTGCGGACCTTCATCACCGTGGTCGCCGGGGCCACCGGCATGGCGCGCCGCCGCTTCTGGCTGTGGAGCTTCGTCGGCGCGGTGGGCTGGGTCACCAGCATCACCTCGATGGGCTATTTCCTCGGCCGACGCTTCGAGTCGCTCGGCGACAACATCGACTACGCGATGATGCTGATCCTGCTCGTCTTCGCGATCCCGCTCTTCCTCGAATGGCGCCGCTCCCGCCGTGAGGACCGCGCCGCGTCCACCGAGGCGCCAACCCCGACTCCTGCCGAAGGCGAGACCTGATGTCCCCGACCACCCTCTCCTCCCTGGCTGCCGGCGAGGTGCACCCCGCTGAGGGGTACGACGGCTTCATCGGTTGGGTGATCGGCCTGATGGAGTCGATGGGCGAGCTCGGCGTCGGGATCGCAATCTTCATCGAGACCTTCTTCCCCCCGATCCCCTCAGAGGCGGTCCTGCCGGGCGCCGGGTTCCTGGCCTACGAGGGCCGGATGAACTTCGCCCTCGCCTGGGCCGCTGCCACCCTGGGCGGCCTGGTCGGCGCCTGGGCCTGGTACGGCGTCGGCGCCGCGATCGGCCGGGACCGCACCCGGGCACTGATCGGCGCGATTCCGCTGATGAAGCACGAGGACTTCGACAAGTCCGAGGAGTTCTTCCAGCGTTACGGCGTGATGGCGGTGCTGCTGGGACGCTGCGTCCCCCTGGTCCGTTCCTTCATCTCCCTGCCGGCCGGCGTGGAGCGGATGCCGCTGGGCACCTTCACCACCTACACCGTGATCGGCACCGGCGTGTGGAACGGGATCTGGATCGGGCTCGGCTATGGGTTCGGCCCGGCGATCAAGCCCGTCCTGGAACGCTGGAGCGGGATCCTGTCCTACCTGGTGGTGGCCGTGATCCTGGCGCTCTTCGTCTGGTTCGTCGTGGTCCGGCTCCGGGAGCGGGCCCGGGAGTCGGACAGCGCCTGAGCCTGCCCGGCGTGCTCAGGTGCGGGGCTGCTCCCCGATCAGTTCCCCGAAGGCGACCAACCGGTTGTCGGTGTGGAAGAGCTCCGAGCAGGTGGTCAGCGTGATCAGTTTCTGGCCCGGTTCCTGGACTGGCTGGACGCCGCCGGCCTGCGGGTTGGTGGGCACGTCGGCCAGCACCCACCCGGCCGTGAACGGGACTTCCAGGTCGTTGCCGCCGGTGGTCAACTGATAGGTGTACGTCGCCTCGCGGGTCTCGATGATGATCTCGTCGCCGACCTTCAGCGAGGGCATGTTGCGCAGCGGCTCCCCGTGGGTCACCCGGTGCGCGGCGAGCGCGAAGTTGCCGACCTCGCCGGGCTCGGCGCTGTCGCTGAAGTGGCCATAGCCCGAGGAGAGCGCGGTGTCCCCGACACCTGCCAGCACCGGCACCACGTAGTCGTCACCGAACCTCGGGATCCGGACCAGGGCCAGCACCTCGCCCTCGGGGACATGGACCCGGGTCGCCCGCTCGGTGGGCCCGATCTCCTTGTTCCACTCCTGCTCGACCTGGTCGACGATCCGATCGTGGGTGCGTTGCGAGACCCAGTTGGTGCCCCAGAACTGCCAGGCGACCCAGCCGAGCACGGCCAAGCCCGCGACGACGAGCCCCAGCCCCGTCCACCAGATGGCCCTGCGGCGATCGAAGCGACCCATGCGGCAATCCTGCCACAGCATAGGGTCGGCCCCATGGCAGCGCCCACCGACCGACAGGCCCGTCGACTCGACGGGATCCCTCCCACGATCTTCACCCGGATGTCCGCGCTCGCGATGCGCACCGGGGCGATCAACCTGGGCCAGGGCTTCCCGGACCAGGACGGGCCGGCCTCGGTCATCGAACGGGCCGCGCAGGCCCTGCACCAGGGCGCGAACCAGTATGCGCCCGGCTCCGGCATCCTGGAGCTGCGCGAGGCGATCGCCGCTCACCAGCACGCCCACTACGGGATCGAACTGGATCCGCGCCATGAGGTGGTGGTGACCACCGGCGCCACCGAGGCGATCGCGGCCGCGATCCTGGGCCTGGTCGACCCCGGCGACGAGGTGGTCGTCCTCGAGCCCTGGTATGACTCCTACCCCGCGATGATCGCCTTCGCCGGCGGCGTACGACGGGCGGTCACCCTGCGCGGGCCCGACTTCCGGCTCGACACCGACGAGTTGCGGGCCGCGATCACCGGCCGGACCAAGCTGTTGCTCATCAACTCCCCGCACAACCCGACCGGCACCGTGCTGGACCGGGCCGAGTTGCAGGCGATCGCCGACGTGGCGATCGAGCACGACCTGGTGGTGGTCACCGACGAGGTCTATGAGCACCTCACCTTCGACGACGCCGTACACGTGCCGCTGGCGACCCTGCCCGGGATGCGGGAGCGGACCCTGACCCTGTCCAGCGCGGGGAAGATGTTCTCCTTGACCGGCTGGAAGATCGGCTGGGCCACCGGGCCGCGGGACCTGACCGCGGCCCTGATGGGCGCCAAGCAGTGGCTCTCGTTCTGCTCCGGCAGCGCCTTCCAGCCCGCGATCGCGCACGCCCTGAGGCATGAGTCCGGCTTCTACGCCCGCCTGCGCGAGGAACTGCGGGGCAACCGTGACCTGCTCTGCGCGGGACTGGCGGAACTCGGGATGGACGTGCGGGTGCCCGAGGGCACCTACTTCGTGTGCACCGACGTGGCCGGACTCGGGTGGCAGGACTCCGCCGAGTTCTGCCAGGCATTGCCCGAGCGCGCCGGCGTGGTGGCGATCCCGGCGCAGGGGTTCTATGACGACCAGGTCGAGGGGCGGCACAAGGTCCGGTGGGCGTTCTGCAAGGACACCGAGGTGATCGCCGAGGGGCTCTCCCGGCTCTCCTCAGCGGACCTTGCGCGCGGCTGAGCGCTCCCGGAACCAGGCCGCGACCGGCTTCACCGACAACGCATAGATCGTGTAGGCGGCAGCCGCGCCGAAGACCAGGACCATCGGAGCGGAGAGTGCCATCAGCAGGCAGAGCAGGCCAGCACAGGCGGCCGAGCAGATCAGCAGCACCCGCGCCCAGTTGTGGCCCATCATGGTGAAGATCGCCAGCCCCATCGCTCCCAGCGCCCACAAGCCGAAGAGGATCGCCATCACGATCGAGGCGACGCGCACGTCGTGCGCACTGAGCCCGGCCTCGGCGAGCATCGGCTCGGACTCGACCATCTCGCGCACCGCGTCGGGCCAGGTGGCGAAGCCGATCACCGCGACCAGGCAGCCGACCAGCACGATGCTGCTGGTGAGCCAGGTGGCCAGGCAGGCGCGCAGCACGTCGCCGGGTCGCGGCGCCGGTTGGGCGGCGTACGGGTACGGGCCGGGGTACGCCGGCGCCGGACCGGCCTCGGCAGCGGGACGCTCCGGGTCGGCAACCGCACCGCTGGGGGTGCCGAAGCCGCTGTAGGGCCGTGGCTCGTCGCTGGTCCCGCCGGTGATCGGTGGCGTGGGCGGGACATCCGGGGCCTCCCTGCGCGGGGGCTCCTGCCGGGGCGGGGGCGGCGTACGGCGCTCCGGTGGCGTCGGCGCGATGCCGTTGAACCAGTCCCGGGCCGGCCTGGTCCACAGCAGCGCGGCGCAGACCGCCACCATCGGCGAGAGCAGGTCGCCGGTGACCATCCCGGCAATGACCAGCGGGAAGACCACCACACTGAGCGCGATCCGGGCCTGGTGGTGGCGCTGCAGCACGAAGATCCCCAGGATCGCGGCCGCCGCGCCGCAGGCCCCACTGACCAGCGCCGAGACGTGCATGACCTCCAGCGCCTGCTCCAGGGTGATCCCGGTGCTCTTCAACGGGTCCCGGGACAGGGTCTCGCTCAGCCGCTCACGGTTCTCGATCGAGCGCAGGTTGGCGACCACCGAGAAGGCGTTGAAGACGACGAAGACGGAGCCGACGATGGCCACCCAGCCGGACAGGGTCACCTGGGGTGGGCGAGGCAACTTCTTCGCATCACTCATGCGCGCAAGTCTCTCAGCCCACCCCAGCCGCGCCTCAGGCGGTGGCCACATCCAGGTCGTCACCGGCTTCGTTGAGGGTGATGGCCACGGCACCCCCGTCGACGACCTCGCCACCGATGAGCAACTTCGCCAGCCGGTCACCGATCGCGGTCTGGACCAGCCGGCGCAACGGACGGGCGCCGTACGCCGGGTCGTACCCCTTCTCGGCCAGCCATGCCCGGGCTTCGTCGGAGACGTTGATCGCGATCCGGCGGACCGCGAGCCGCTTCTCCAGCTGGGCCAGTTGCAGGTCGACGATGTGGGCCAGTGCCTCCTTCGAGAGCGCCTCGAACATCACGATCTCGTCGAGCCGGTTGAGGAACTCCGGCTTGAAGTGGCTCCGGACCACGCCCATCACGGAGTCGTGCTTCACGCCCGGTTCCAGCAGCGGGTCGACCAGGAAGGTGGAGCCCAGGTTGCTGGTCAGGATCAACAGGGTGTTGCGGAAGTCCACGGTGCGGCCCTGCCCGTCGGTCAGTCGACCGTCGTCGAGGACCTGCAACAGAATGTCGAAGACCTCCGGGTGCGCCTTCTCCACCTCATCGAGCAGCACCACGCTGTAGGGACGGCGACGGACTGCCTCGGTCAACTGGCCGCCCTCGTCATAGCCGACGTAACCAGGAGGGGCACCGACCAGGCGGGCCACCGAGTGCTTCTCGGCGTACTCGCTCATGTCGATGCGGACCATGGCGCGCTCGTCGTCGAAGAGGAAGTCGGCCAGCGACTTGGCCAGCTCGGTCTTCCCGGTCCCGGTGGGGCCGAGGAAGAGGAAGGAGCCGGTGGGCCGGTTGGGGTCGGCGACCCCGGCACGCGAACGGCGTACGGCGTCACTCACCGCGTTGACCGCGGCCTCCTGGCCGATCAGCCGCTGGCCGATCTCGGCCTCCATTTCGAGCAGGCGCGAGGTCTCCCCCTGCAGCATCCGCCCGGTCGGGATCCCGGTCCACGCCTCGACCACGTCGGCGATCTGCTCGGGCCCGACCTGTTCGCCGACCAGCGGCTCGACCTCGGCCTGCTCGGCGGCGACCGACTCGGTCAGCTTCCGCTCGAGGTCGGGGATCTGGCCGTAGAGGATCTCGCTGGCCTCGTCGAGCTTGCCCTCGCGCATCAGCTTGTCGGCCTGCACCTTGACCGCGTCGATGCGGCGGCGCAGCTCGCCCTCGCCCTCGAGCGAGGACTTCTCGGCCTCCCAGCGTGCCTCCAGCGCGCGGAGTTCCTCGGTCTGGTCGGCGAGCTCGGCGCGGAGCTTGTCGAGGCGTTCCTTGCTGGCCTCGTCGCTCTCCTTGGCGAGCGCGAACTCCTCCATCTTGAGCCGGTCCACCGAGCGGCGCAGCTGGTCGATCTCCTCCGGGGAGGACTCGCGCTCCATCCGCAGCCGGCTCGACGCCTCGTCGATCAGGTCGATCGCCTTGTCGGGAAGTTGGCGCCCGGTGATGTAGCGGTCGCTGAGCGTCGCGGCGGCGACCAGGGCGGCGTCGGTGATCCGGACCCCGTGGTGGGCCTCGTACTTCTCCTGGATGCCGCGCAGGATCCCGATGGTGTCCTCGACGCTGGGTTCGCCGACGAAGACCTGCTGGAAGCGGCGCTCCAGGGCCGGGTCCTTCTCGATGTTCTCGCGGTATTCGTCCAGCGTGGTGGCGCCGATCATGTGCAGCTCGCCGCGGGCCAGCATCGGCTTGAGCATGTTGCCGGCGTCCATCGCGCCCTCGCCGCCGGCGCCAGCACCGACGACGGTGTGCAACTCGTCGATGAAGGTGACCACCTGGCCGCCGGCGTCCTTGATCTCCTCCAGGACGGCCTTGAGTCGTTCCTCGAACTCGCCGCGATACTTGGCCCCGGCGACCATCGCGGCCAGGTCGAGGCTGAGCACCCGGCGGCCCTTGAGCGAGTCGGGCACGTCGCCGGCGACGACCCGCTGGGCCAGACCCTCGACGACGGCGGTCTTGCCGACGCCGGGCTCGCCGATCAGGACCGGGTTGTTCTTGGTGCGGCGGCTGAGCACCTGGACCACGCGGCGGATCTCGGCGTCGCGCCCGATCACCGGGTCCAGGCGGCCTTCCTCGGCCGCCTTGGTCAGGTCGACGGAGTACTTCTCCAGCGACTCGTACGTCGACTCGGCGTCCTGGCTGGTGACGCGGCGGTTGCCGCGGATCGCGATCAGCCCCTCGCGCAGCCCGGGCTCGCTGAGCCCGGCATCGGTGAGGACGGTGCGGGCGCTGCTCTCCACTCCGGCCAAGCTGATCAGCAGGTGTTCGGTGGCGACGTAGTCGTCCTTCATCCCGGTGGCGAGGTCCATAGCGCCGGCGAGGACGCGGGTCAGCGCGGCCGACGCTCCGGGCTGCTGCACCGTGGCGCCGCTGGCACTGGGCAGCCGGCCAAGGCTCGCCTCGGCCGAGGCGGTCAGGGTGGCGGCATCGACGCCCGCCTTGGTGACCAGGTTGCGGGCGGTGCCCTCGGCGTCGCGCAGCAGCGCGACCAGCAGGTGGATCGGCTCGGTCTGGGTGTGGCCACTGGTGGTGGCGAGCAATTGGGCAGCCTCGATCGCCTCGCGGCTGCGGGTGGTGAACTTGTCGGCGCCGAACTGGCTCATGGGCAGGGCCCCCTTCGCGTGCGGATGACGGCACCCAGTGTGTCGTCACTCATCTCAACGCGCGAGAAGTTGAGTCCATTCCACTCAACTTTGACTTTTCCTGCCTCCGGGAACCCGTCAGTCCAGGTCCTGGGGCGCGTTGTGCTCGGGATGCTCTGCGGTGGCCTCGTCCTCGTCGAGCAGGCAGGTGCGGCAGAAGTCCTCGCCGAACGGGGTCAGGTGGATCGAACGGCGCACCATCTTGGGGAACCGCACCGAGTGCATGGCCTCGAGCACGTCCGGTTGGGCCTCGACCACCTGATATTCCAGCGGGTCCTTCAACTGCTCCTTCGAGTACCAGATCAGCCCGAGGCGGAAGAGGTTGTTCAGGTAGGACGGCACCTGATCGACATAGCGCAGTCCCGCCCGCGGGCCGATCATGTTCAGACCAGCGGCGACCAGGTCAGAGCTGACCATGCCCACCGGGCCACCCGTGCGGACGTCGACGGTGGCCTGTGGGCCACTGCGCATGAGCAGCAGCAGGATCCGGCCCTCGTCAGGGGCCAGTTCGGTCAGGATCCGTCCGTACGCCGGGTGCGCACTGGATTCGTTCCACACGTCGCGGCTGCGCTGCAGCAGTTCTGCGCCCTGCTTGCGCAGGTCAACTGCCTTCTCCGGCGCCTCCCGGGCCGGGCGCTGCGCGGAGGCGGCGAGCGGATTGGAGCGGCGCAACGGCTGCGACTCGGCCTCCCGGCTGCCCTCCGCCGTGCCGTTGTCGGCTGCCTTCATCGCCACGCTGGCCACGCCGTTGACCAAGACCCGTGCGGCAGTGGCGACGTCGGAGGCGAACTCGACCGCCTGCTCCGGGGAGGAGGCGGCACGGACGAGCCGGCGGCCGAGGCCAAAGCCGGTGGAGACCGCCCATCCGGTGGTGTGCCAGGCGGCTCCGGCGGCGAGCCGGGCCAGCGAGGCCTCGTTCTCCGGCTGGCGTTCCAGGCTCATCGGTTCCGCTCCTTCATCAGTGCACCCCGGCCGCGACGAAGATCGCCCAGTGCAGGAGACCGCCGCCGAACCCCATGATCGCGCCATGGGCATAGAGCATCCACTCGTCCTCCTTGATCGCGGCCCGCATCATCTCGACGAAGTCGCGCGGCGGGAGTTCCTTGGTCCGCTTGCCGACCAGTTCCCGGATCTTGTCGGACTGCTGGCGGGAGAACTCCGGATCCTTGAACGGAGTGATCGTCCGGCCCACCGCCTCGTTGGCGAAGGCGTCGGTGACCGCGGCGTACTCCTTCTTGCCCATGGCGACCTTGACCGCGCCGCGCAGTGGACCGGCGGCCTTGTCGATCGCGGGCGCCATCGCAGTGGCCAGCATCTGGCGGGTTCGGTCCCCGCGCGGGCCGTCGAGGAGGAAGTCGCCGATGTTCTCCAGGGTGATCACCTCGTCGGCGATGATCTGGGCATAGACCTCGGCGGCCTCGGACTGGCGGCGGGGGAAGAGGCCCTGGAAGGTGATGCCGAACTTCTTCTGCTTCTCCGGCGGCTCGAAGATCAGCCACATGCCGAGCGCGTTGGTGACCCAGCCGACCAGGATGCCGAGGAACGGCAGGGTCCACCACGGGCTGCCGAAGGCGTGGTCGACGAAGGCGACCGGGATGCCGAGCAGGAACCCGAAGATGAAGCCGAAGTTCACCATCATCCGCAGTTCCTTCTTGCCGAAGTCGCGGAAGATCCGGACCACCAGGGAAGGGTCGCGGGAGAACTGGTCGATCACCATGATCTTGGGGTCGAGCAGCTGGTCGATGTGGATCCCGATCTCGGTGGTGATCCGCCGCACGATGCCGGGCAACTGGGCCTGGACGCGGTCATAGACGGCTTGCTTCCCGAAGGGAGGTACGTCGCGCCACAACTGCGGGTTCTCGCGCCACATCACCTCGTCGACCAGGTCGGGGATGTCCGGCTCGAAGACGGCGACGATGTGCTCGGCGATCTTCTCCGGCTCCAGTTGCTGGTAGAACTCCGCCGGCGTGCCCAGCTTGGCGATCGCCTTGTCCACGGCGATGGAGCCCATCTTCGCGGCCCGCGCCGGGACGATGCCCTGCCAGCCGATCCCGCCCTGGAGGAACCCGGGGACCTCCTGCACCTTGCGGGGCGCGATCCGGCTCAGTTCGGCCATGCCAGGCACCTTGAAGCCGTGGAAGTGGACCGGGCTGAAGAGCATGATCAGGCCGGTCCAGTTGATCAGCCAGCCGACGACGGCGGTGAAGACCGGGATCGTCAGGAATGCGAGCCAGTTGACGTCGCTGAAGTAGGACTCGATGCCGCCCACGATCGAATCGATCACTTGCCCGACCCTTCCTTGACTCCCACGCCACCCGGTCCGTCACTGCGTACGTCGACGTGCATGGCCATGGTGACCATCGCGTCCACGACTGCTGAACGATCCAGATCCGTCGGAGTCACAACCAGGCCGAGCACGAGCCGCACCATCAGGTCCGCGACCACCGTGGCGGCTGCCCGGTCGCCCTCGGGCCAGCGCAGCATGACCATCTCCACCAACCGGTCACGCACGGGCAGCAGGATCGCCTCCGAACGGACCGTGAGCAGCGCGACCAGGCTCTGGTCGGAGCCGTTGCGGGCATCGTTGACGATCCGGGCGAGCAAGGCATGGCCCGCGGTCTCCTCCACCATCCAGTCGAGCGCGATGCGCACCGATTCCGAGAAGCGGTCGGCAGAACGGAACCGCGCCTCCATCTCCACCAGGAACTTGTCCAGTTCCCGGGCAAAGACGGCCTCACCGAGCTGATCCTTGGTGCCGAACTCGTTGTAGATCGTCTGGCGGGAGATGCCGACATCGTCGGCCACGTCCGCGATCCGGACCTGCGCCCAGGGCAACTCGATCGCCCGTGCCCACGCCGCGTCAAGGATCGAGGTGCGCATCATGGCCTGCACCTTGTCCCGGAACGCCCGACCAGATCCGGCCGGTTGGCGATCATTCATGGGCCGAACTTTACACAGGACAAAATCGGTAAAACCGGTCTACAGCCGTCGGCGTCCGGTCAGCGTCCGCGACGCCACACCACGACCTCGCCCTCACTGCGTGCCCGGAGCGCAGGCAACCGGGGCGCGGTCGCATTGGCCGGGCCGCTCCGGGTGACCGCGAGCAGCTCCCGCATCGCCGTGCGCACGTCCTCCAGTTCGGCAACGAGGTCCGCGTTGCGGGCGCGCAGTGCCTCGACCTGGTTCTCCAGGTCGAGGATGCGGCGCACCCCTTCGATGCCGATGCCGTGCGAGGTCAGCTCGGCGATCACCCGGAGCAGTTCGACATCCCGGGGCGAATAGCGACGACCGCCACCACCGGTGCGGCCCGGGGAGATCAGGCCCATCCGCTCATAGGTGCGCAGCGTCTGCGGGTGCAGTCCCGCCAGTTCCGCCGCCACGCTGATCACGTAGACGCCGGCGCTCGGATCCGGGGTGACCATGCTCAGGACTCCGTGAAGAGATTGCTGCGCAGTGCCTTGCCGCTCATGGCCTCACGATAGGCCTCGACGGCCTCGCGGGCAGCCGGTTCCAGCACCGCAGGGACCTGGACTTCGATGGTCACCAGCAGGTCGGCGTTGGTGCCGTCCTTGCGCTTGGCACCACGGCCCCGCACGCGGAAGGTCCGGCCGTTCGGCGTGCCGGCCGGGATCTTGAGGGTCACCGGTGCACCACCGAGCGTGGGCACCTTGATGTCGGCCCCCAGCGCGGCCTCGTCGAAGGAGACCGGCAGGTCCAGGGTGAGGTTGTCGCCCTTGCGACCGAAGATGCGGTGCGCGGTGACCTTGACCGTGACATAGAGATCGCCGTTGGGACCGCCGTTCTCGCCGCTGCCGCCCTTGCCGCGCAGCCGGATCCGCTGGCCGTCCTTGACCCCGGCCGGGATCCGGGCCTGGATGGTGCGCGCCGAGTTGCCCCGGCCAGAGCCGAAGCAGGTCGGGCACGCCTCGTCGTACACGAGCTGGCGCCCGCCACACGAGGGGCAGGTCTCGTTGAGGGTGAACGCACCGCCGGAGGTCGCCGCGACCATGCCGGCGCCCTCGCAGACCGGGCAGATGTGTGGCTTGGTGCCGGGCTTGCCGCCGGTGCCCGAGCAGGTCGCGCACGGCGAGTCCGAGGTCAGCCGCAGGCTGATCGTGACCCCGTCCATCGCGTCGGTGAAGCTGATCGTGGCCGAGCTCTCCACGTCCGGGCCGCGCTTGGGGCGTGCGGCCCGCTGGCGGCCTCCACCGAAGAGGTCGCCGAACATGTCGCTGAAGCCGCCACCCCCGCCGCCGGCACGGTCGCGGAAGAGGTCGCCCATGTCGAAGCCGCCACCGCCGAAGCCACCCATCGGGGCGCTGCGGATCTGGTCGTACTCCTTGCGCTTCTCGGCGTCGCCGATCACGTCGTACGCCTCGGCGACCGCCTTGAACTTCTCGTGCTTGGCGTTGTCGCCCGGGTTGGAGTCGGGATGGTTGGCGCGCGCATGGCGCCGGTAGGCCTTCTTGATCTCGTCAGCACTGGCGTCCTTCGAGACCCCGAGCTCCGCGTAGTAGTCCTTGGTCGCCCAATCAGCCTTGCCGCTCATGCGCGCGCCTCCCTTCTTCTCATCCGTGTTTCGTTCAGGCCTCGGGTGCGGATGCTTCCGTCGCCGGGTCCACCACGAGGACCTGGGCTGCCCGGACCACTCGCTCGCCGATCCGGTAGCCGCCCTTGGCCACGACCTTGATCGTGGTCACCTCCACGTCGGGGTCCTCACCCATGTGGGAGAGGGCGTCGTGGAGGTTCGGGTCGAACGGCTCACCGGGCTCGCCGAAGCGAATCAGGCCCTGGCTGGCGACGGCGTTCTTCAACTGATCCGCCACCGCCCGGAGGCCGTCCTCGAGCGGACCGTGCTCACGTGCGCGGTCGATCGTGTCCAGGACCTCGATGATCGGGGTGAGCACCTTGTACGTCGTGTTCTCGACCTGGACCGGGCGGTCCCGCTCGACACGGCGCTTGTAGTTCAGGTACTCCGCCTGCACCCGCTGGAGGTCGAGCTTGAGCTCATCGCGCTCCATCCGGGCGACGGTGAGCTCGTCGGCCTCGGCGCTCGCCTCGGCGGCCTGCTCCCCCTCCGGGGAGGAGGACGCTGCCTGCTCGACCGCGTCCTCCTCACCCGTGGCGGGCTCGGTGCCGTGCTCCGGCTCCTCCGGCGTCGGCCCCTGCGGGGTATCGGTCACTTGGACTCACCCTCGCCGGGCTCCTCGTCGATGATCTCGGCGTCGACGACGTCCTCGTCCGCCTCACCGGTGGCGCCGGTGGCACCGCCGGCTGCCGCCGAGTCCGCCTCGGCAGCGGCGTACATCGCGGCACCCATCTTCTGGCTCGACTCACCGAGCTTGGTGATGCCGGCCTGGAGCTCCTCGGCAGAGGCTTCCTCGTTCTCGAGCAGCGCCTTGAGCGCCTCGACGTCGGCGGTGACCTCGGTCTTGACCTCCTCGGGGATCTTGTCGCCGTTCTCGGTGAGGAACTTCTCGGTGGTGTAGACGAGCCCGTCCGCCTGGTTGCGGGCCTCGACGGCCTCCTTGCGCTTGCGGTCCTCGTCGGCGTACTGCTCGGCCTCCTTGACCATCCGGTCGATCTCGTCCTTGCCGAGTGCCGAACCACCGGAGATGGTCATCGACTGCTCACGGCCGGACGCGTGGTCCTTGGCCGAGACGTGGACGATGCCGTTGGCGTCGATGTCGAAGGTGACCTCGATCTTCGGCACGCCGCGGGGGGCCGGCGGGAGGCCGGTCAGCTCGAAGTTGCCCAGCGGCTGGTTCTGCGCCCACATCTGGCGCTCGCCCTGGGCCACCTTGATCTCCACCGACGGCTGGTTGTCGTCGGCGGTGGTGAAGATCTCCGAACGCTTGGTCGGGATGGTGGTGTTCCGCTCGATCAGGGTGGTCATCACGCCGCCCTTGGTCTCGATGCCCAGACTGAGCGGGGTGACGTCGAGGAGCAGCACGTCCTTGACCTCGCCCTTGAGCACACCGGCCTGGAGCGCGGCGCCGAGGGCGACGACCTCGTCCGGGTTGACGCCCTTGTTGGGCTCCTTGCCGCCGAGCAACTCCTTGACCGCGTCGACGACCGCCGGCATCCGGGTGGAGCCACCGACGAGGACCACGTGGTCGATCGCGGAGATGGCCACGCCGCCGTCCTTGAGCACGGACTGGAACGGAGTCTTGGTCCGCTCGAGCAGGTCCGCGGTGAGCTTCTGGAACTCGCTGCGGGTCAGCTTCTCCTCGAAGTGGAGCGGGCCGGACTCGCCGTGGGTGATGTAGGGCAGGTGGATCTGGGTCTCGCTCGAGGAGGAGAGTTCGATCTTCGCCTTCTCGGCGGCCTCCTGGAGGCGCTGCTTGGCGATCTTGTCGGCAGCGAGGTCGACGCCGTTGTTGGCCTTGAACTTGTCGACCATCCACTCGACGATCCGGTTGTCCCAGTCGTCACCACCGAGGTTGTTGTCACCGGAGGTGGCCTTCACCTCGACGACGCCCTCACCGATCTCGAGCAGGGAGACGTCGAAGGTGCCGCCACCGAGGTCGAAGACCAGGATGGTCTGGTCGTCGCCCTTGTCGAGGCCGTAGGCCAGGGCGGCCGCGGTCGGCTCGTTGACGATCCGGCTCACGTTCAGGCCCGCGATCTCGCCGGCCTCCTTGGTGGCCTGGCGCTGGGCGTCGGAGAAGTAGGCGGGGACGGTGATCACCGCGTCGGTGACCGGCTCGCCCAGGTAGGCCTCGGCATCGCGCTTGAGCTTCTGCAGCACGAAGGCGGAGATCTGCTGCGGGGTGAAGTCCTTCTCGTCGATCTTCTGCTTCCAGTCGGTGCCCATGTGGCGCTTGACCGAGCGGATCGTGCGGTCGACGTTGGTGACGGCCTGGCGCTTGGCGACCTCGCCGACCAGCACCTCGCCGGACTTGGCGAAGGCGACCACCGACGGGGTGGTGCGTGCGCCTTCTGCGTTTGCAATGACGGTGGGTTCGCCACCCTCGAGTACGGCGACGACGGAGTTGGTCGTGCCGAGGTCGATTCCGACCGCTCGTGCCATGGGAGTACCTCCGGTGTTGTTTCGTGGTCCCGGGTGGCCCCGGGGAGTCCTGATGACGCCATCCTGCGTCGCTGCAGGAAGTTTGACAAATAACTTGAGTCGGATCAACTCAATTTCAATCACTGGGTACAACTCAAGGAGGGCGCGGCGTATTCCGGTAGCCTCGGCGCGTGGAGAATCCCCTCATCGACAGCCTGGCCAGCGCCGTCCGGGCAGCCCCCGAGGACGTGCCGCTGCGCCTGCACCTGGCCGGGCTGCTCATCGACGCCGGCCGCGGCACCGAGGCCGTGGTCCACCTCGGCGTCGCCCTGGGCCAGCAGCCGGACTCGGAGCAGGCCCGCGAACTGATGGCCCGTGCCCTCCAGCCCCCGCAGGAGCCTGCAACACCCGGCGCACCTGCCCCGGGCGGCTTCGACTGGGGCTCGGCCGAGGAGCAACTGGGCGATGCGGTGCCGCCGATGTTCGTCGACGGCAGCGAGGACTCCGGTGCGCCCCTCCCCCCGGCGTACGACGTGGAGCGCCACGACCTGCGCCTGGCCGACGTCGGCGGCCTGACCGAGGTGAAGAAGCGACTCCACGCCGGTTTCCTGGCTCCGTTGCAGAACGAGGAACTGCGCAAGCTCTACGGCAAGTCGCTGCGCGGCGGGCTGTTGCTCTATGGCCCTCCCGGCTGCGGCAAGACCTTCCTGGCCAAGGCCGTTGCGGGCGAACTGGGCGCCGCATTCCTGCACGTCTCGCTGGCCGACGTGCTGGACATGTACATCGGCAACTCCGAGCGCAACATCAAGGAACTCTTCGCCACCGCGCGCACCTCGGCACCGTGCGTGCTCTTCTTCGACGAACTCGACGCGATCGGCCAGCGGCGTTCCCAGGTGCGCAACTCCGGGATGCGCGGCACCGTGAACCAGTTGCTGGAGGAGCTGGACGGCGTCGGCGCGGAGAACGACGGCGTCTTCGTCCTGGCCGCCACCAACCACCCGTGGGACGTCGACCCGGCGCTGCGCCGTCCGGGGCGCCTGGACCGGACCCTGCTGGTGCTGCCGCCGGATCAGGAGGCACGCGAGGCGATCTTCCGCACCCACCTGCGCACCCGCCCGGTGGAGAAGATCGACGTACGCCGCCTGGCGAAGGCCACCGACGGCTACAGCGGCGCCGACATCGCCCACATCTGCGAGTCCGCCGCGGAGATCGCGCTGATGGATTCGGTGGAGACCGGCCAGGTGCGGATGATCGGGATGGCCGATCTGGAGGCCGCGCTGCGCGACGTACGCCCGTCGATCGGGCCGTGGCTGGAGACCGCCCGCAACGTGGCGCTCTATGCCAACGAATCCGGGGAGTACGACGAACTGGCCAGGTTCCTGCGCAAGCGACGCCGGGGCTGACGTGGCCGACCCGGGCACTGTCGAGGACGCGCTGGGGAAGGTCGAGGCGCTGGTCGCAGTGAACCGGCTCCGGCAGGCCGAGACGCTGGCCCGGGCCCTGGTCGCGCAGGCGCCCGACCTGGCCAACACGCACTCTGCGTTGACCGGCGTCCTGGCCAGGATGGGCCGCCACGAGGAGTCGCTGGCCCCGGCCCGGGAGACACTGCGGCTGGATCCCCTCAACGCGGGCCATCACCTGCGGCTGGGCAACGCCCTCGTCGAGACGGGCCAGCCGGTCGAGGCGCTGGAGCACGCCCGCGAAGCCGTCGGGCTCGCGCCCCACGAGTGGATGTGCCACCACATGGTCGCGCAGACGATCGTGGTGGGTGGACTCACCGACCTGCGGGCCGAGGCGTTCCGGGCCCTGGCCGAAGCCCGGCGGCTCGCTCCGCACCAGGCAACCATCCTGACCCTGCTGGGCGTGACCCACGCCCAGGGCGGCGACCGCGACGCTGCCCGGACCGCCTATCGACAGGCCCTCGAACTGGAACCGGGCAACGCCACCGTCCTGCACAACCTGGCCACGCTCGACATGAGCCAGGGCAACTTCGTGCGCGGCGCCGACGGCCTGCTGTCGGCGGCGGCGATCGATCCCACCAACCCCCTCCAGCGAGAGAACCTGCAGATCGTCCGGGCCAGGCTGGGTGCCGGCTTCACGGCACTGTGGGTGCTCGCGGGGGTGGTGCTCGGCGCCATGCTCGTCCTCGACACCGCCGGATCCGCCCGGGTCGTGACCGGGCTCGTCTGGGGAGTGGCCACCCTCGTGCTCACCGGCCTGGCGTGGCGGTCCCTGCCACGCCGGGCACGTCGGGGTCCGCGGCGGATGGCCGACGCCCTGGAACGCAGCGAGAAGATCCTCCTCGCCGCCCAGGCAGTCCCGGTGCTCGGCGTGGCCACGATGGCCATCTCCCCGCGGATGGCAGCGATCGTCGCGGGCGGCGTCGTCCTGGCCTACCTGGTCATCATCACCGGCGCCATCCTGATCTACGGCGGCGACGAGGATGACTGACCTCGACCGGGCCGAGCACCTGCTCGACCTGGGGCGCGCGGCCGAGGCCGAGCAGGCAGCCCGCACCGTCCTCGCCAGCCAGCCGGGCCATGCCGCCGCCCTGCACCTGATCGGGCGAGCGCTCCACCTGCAGGAACGCAATCAGGAGGCCGAGGCCGCCCTGCGCTCGGCACTCGCCGTCGACCCCGATGCCGCGGTGGTGATGATCTCGCTGAGCGAGGTGCTCTTCACGCTGCGTCGCGCGGCGGAGGCGACCGCCGTGGCCCGGCGCGCGGTGGACCTGGAGCCGCACTGGTGGGTGGCCCATTACCAGCTGGCACGTTGCCTGGTCGCCGGCAACCGGGAGGAGCGGCGCAGTGCCCACCTGGTCGCCCGGGAGAGCGTCCGGCTGGCCCCGCACAGCGCCGATGCCCACAACCTGCACGGGATGGCCCTCGACGAGGCCGGGCAGCGCCGCAAGGCCCGGGCGGCCTATCACCGGGCCACCGAACTGGACCCGGAGCACGGGCCGGCGCTGAACAACCTGGCCGTGCTCGACAACTCGGTGTGGCGCGTCGGTCGCGCCACGCGCTCGCTGCGCCAGGCCCTGGCCATCGACCCGTCCGACCCGACCTTCCGGGCCAACCTGGGCATCCTGGTCGCCCAACTGGCCTACCGGCTGCTGCTGGTGATGGCCGCGTGTGGCCTGGTCGTCGGCATCCTGATCCTCGCCGGGACCGCACCGGTGTGGCGCGCCCTGGTCGGCACGGCGCTGCTGGTGCTGGTCACGGTCGTGGCCCGCAGCACCTGGCGCACCCTTCCTGCTGGCCTCCGAGCGACCCCGCGGAGCCTGCTGAGCCAGGTCGGCTGGCGCGGTTCGATCCTCGTCGTGGCACTGGCACCGCTGGGCGTGCTGCTCTGCCTGATGGCCTTCGCGCCGCTCGAGGTGGCCCGCGGCGCCGGGGCTGCGCTCGTGGTCGTCGTACGGATGCTCGCCATCATCGGTATCGTCTCGCTCGTGGTGCGCGGGCTGACCCGCAGCGGAGGGCAGGGACGATGAACGACCGCGAGGAGCTGGAGCGGATCCGGCACCTGCTCGATTTCGGGCGGCATGCCGAGGCCGAGGAGCGCGCCCGTGCGCTGGTTGCCGACGATCCCGGCAACGTGGAGGCGCTGCTGCTCCTGGCCACCGCCCTGTCCCACCTCGACCGGGCCGAGGAGGCGCTGACCACGGCCCGGGCCGCCCTGGCGCTGGCCCCCGAGGAGACCGAGGCGATGCTCGGCGTCTGTGAGGCGCTGGCCCAGTTGCGGCGCGGCGAAGAGGCACTGCCGATCGCCGAGCGCGCGATCGCGGGCGACCCCCACGACTGGCGCACCTACTTCGTGCACGCCCAGGCGCTGACCACGGTGCGGATGCCACGGATCCGGGAGGCACTGGAGTCACTGGACCGCGCCATCATGCTCAACCCGCACGCCGCCGAACTCCATGCGTACGCCGGGTTGTTGCTGGAGGCACTGGGCCTGCGCGACCAGGCCCGGTCCGCGCACCAGCGGGCACTCGCCATCGACCCACAGAACACGACCGCGCTGGCCGGCATGTCGGGCCTGGACGGCACGTTGATGCGCCCCGGTGCGTCGGCGGGCCCGATCCGCTCGGCCTTGGACACCGACGCCAGCGACGAGTTCGTCCACGGCCGGTTGGACGCACTGGTGTTGCGGCTGGTCCTGCGGGTGGTGCTGGCCCTCGCCGGCGCGATGATGATCGTCGGCCTGATGGTCAACGCCCAGGCGTCATGGTCGCTGCGCGCCCTGACCGGTGGACTGGCACTGGCCGGGTGCGCCTGGCTGGTCCGCTCCTCCCTGGACCACCTCCCGGCCGGGATGGCGCGCTCGGGCGGGGGCCTGTGGTCGGCGCTGAAGGGCGGACCGAAAGTGTTGGTGGTCCTGGGTGCCGCGATGGCGGGGTGCCTGGCGGTGATGGCGTTCGGGCCGCTGGGCGCTGGCGGTGACGTCGGCCTGCTCTTCGTGCGCGGCATCCAGGTCGCGCTGCTGGTCGGGATCGTTGTCGGCGTACTCAGTGCGGTGGTGTCGCTGGGTCGCCGGGGCGACTGACTCGGCGTACGACGCCCCATCGGCCACGCCGGCTGCCGGGGTCGCGCGGCAGGACGACCCGGATCGCGGTGCCTTCACCGGGCGCGGTCTCGACCGTGACCGAGCCGCCGCGCGACTGCGCCGCGAGGGCCATCAGCCGGAGCCCGAAATGTCCGTCGGGCACCGCATCCGGGTCGAATCCGGGCCCGTCGTCGACCACCAGTGCGGTCACCTCGCTGGCCAGGTCGTGGACTTCCACCCGCACCGTCGCCCCCGGGGCGTGCCGGGCCACGTTGCGCAGGGCTTCCTTGATGATCCGGTGGGCGACCTCGACCTCCGGGCGGCCCGATGCCACGGACTCCGCGACCTCGATGCGCACCCCGTCGATCCCCAGTTCGTCGCACCAGTCGGTGATCGCCGCGGCCAGGGGTTGGTCGCCCCGGGGTGGCGCGTACGGCCCGTCGAGGAGGTCGCGCAGCAGCGCGATGTCGTCGCCGACGATGGCCTCCACCTGGTCGACGACGGCTCGGGTCGGTGCGGGCAGCGGATGCCGGCGCAGCGTGCCCAGCATCAACGCGGCCCCGGCCAGGTCCTGGAGGGCGCGGTCATGGATCTGCTCGGCCATCCGCTGGTGCTCGGCGGCTGCCGCGTTCAGGGCCTGCTGGGCGATCGCCCGCCGTTCGCGCTCCACGGCGGCCACCCGCCGCGAGAGGGAGAGGGAGAGCGGCAGGGTCGCCAGGCCGAGCAGGAGCACCCCTCCGAGCGCCAGCGGGAGCCAGTCACGCAGCAGGGCGTTGCGAATCCGGGCGGGGTCCGCAACGGGCTTGTAGACCTCGAGGAGGTAGCCGTTCCCGCCCTGGTCCGCGAAGCCGACGTAGGCCTCGAAGAGCTCGGGTGGAAGGTCACGGTCCGGATAGGAATCGGTCGTCACCTCGTGCACCTCGGAGCCGTCGGTGCCGAAGAGGAGCAGTTCCGAGTCCAGCACCCGCACGGTGTCGATCTCCTCGGCCCGGGTGGACCAGATGATCCGGCCCGAGTCGTTGCCCTCGGGGGCCCACACCTTGACCTGGAGGAGCTCGCCGGACTCCACCCGGGGTAGCAGCGCGGCGTCGAGGTCGTGGCGCCACTCGTCCTCGTCCAGGTCGCGCGAGCGGAGCGGCGCGGAGAGTTCCAGGCCGATGGTGCGCACCTGCATCTCGGTGGCGATCCGGGCATCCTTGGTCGCCACCCGGTCCCCTTGCCAGACGAGCAGCAACGAGACCACCGCCATCACCAGCAGCAGCGCCAGCACGTGGCGCAACAGGGCCCAGCGCAGGTGGCCCACCCCGCCGCCCGGAGCAAACACTGCTCAGCTCCCGTCGAGCGAGATCAGGCCGGCCCGGTGTGCAGCCAGGACGGCACCGAGCTGGTTCGGCGCGTCCAGCTTCACCAGCAGGTTCTTCACGTGGTCACGGACGGTGTGGACGCTGATCCGCATCGACTTCGCGATCCCGCGTACGTCGTGGCCAGCGGCGAGCAGGTTGACCACCTCGAGTTCGCGCGGGCTCAGCAAGGGTGGTTCGAGGACGTCGGGCCAGCCCACCGGGTTGCGGAGCGCATCGATCAACTCGTCCAGCCCGCTGCCCTTGGCCAGCAACCCCTCCGCCCCCGCCTCACGGGCCCGGGCCACGACGTCCGCGCGTGGGTGGGCGGTGAGCACCAGCACCCGGGGCCGCGGCGCGTGCGTGGCCAGTTCCTCGACCAGGTCCAGGCCGGTGCCGTCGCCCAGGCGTACGTCGACCAGCACCAGGTCCCACTCGCTGGCGCCAACCGCGGTGCGGGCGTCGGCCAGGCTGCCGACGACCTCGATGTGGCTGAATCCGGGGTCCGCGTCGAGCACGAAGGCGAGGGACTCCGCGAAGACCGCGTGGTCGTCGACGACCAGGACGCGGGCGCCCGGGGGCGCGGCATTGAGCACGGCGTACTTCCTTCTCCGGACCCCCTCAATTTGGGGATCGCCGCCACCAGACAGCCAGTTTTAGGGTAGCCACACCTTATCTGATCGACCCCGAGGAACACATGCGCTTCACGACCCTGCGCCGCATCGGCATCGCCACCGTTGCCGCCGGCCTCTTCACCACCACGCTCGCCGCCTGCGGCGAGGACGCCGCACCGGCCGGGAAGGAAGGGGGCATCGAGCGCAGCGCGGACGAGACCCTGGTCCTCTACTCCGGCCGCAACGAGGAACTCGTCGGTCCGCTCATCGAGCAGTTCACCCAGGAGACCGGCATCGAGGTCGACGTCCGTTATGCCGGCACGACCGAGCAGGCGGCGCTGCTCCTGGAGGAGGGCGCCAACTCGCCCGCCGACGTCTTCCTCTCCCAGGACGCCGGGGCGCTGGGCCTGCTCAGCGACGCCGGCATGCTGGTCGACCTGCCCGAGGAGATCACCGGCGCGGTGATGGGCGACTACTCCTCCCAGGACGGCTCGTGGGTGGGCCTGACCGCCCGCGCCCGCGTCATCGCCTACAACGGCGACAAGTACGACGAGTCCGAGGTCCCTGACAACGTCGCGGCCCTGACCGGCCCGGAGTGGAAGGGCAAGGTGGCCTTCCCGCCCGGCAACGCCTCCTTCCAGTCGTTCGTGACCGGCTTCCGCGTCGCCGAGGGTGACGACGCTGCTGCGGCCTGGCTCAAGGGCATGGTGGACAACGACTTCCAGAGCTTCGAGAAGAACGGTGACGTGCTCACCGCCGTGGACGAGGGCGCTGTCGACCTCGGCCTGATCAACCACTACTACCTCTACGCACTGATCGCCGAGGTCGGCGAGGAGAACGTGAAGGCGAAGCTCAAGTTCCCCAAGGCCGGCGACCCGGGCGCCCTGGTCAACGTGACCGGCGCCGCCGTCCTGTCCACCCACCCGGACGCGATCGCCCTGGTCAAGTTCCTGGTCAGCAAGACCGGCCAGGAATACTTCGTCAACGAGACCCACGAATACCCGGTGGTCGAGGGCATCAACCCGCCGGCCGACCTGCCCGCGCTGGCTGATTTGAAGGGCCCGCTGGAGGACCTCTCCGACCTGGACGACCTCGAGAAGTCGATCCAGATGATCCAGGATGCGGGGATGAGCTGACCACAGCACCCGCCTCGCACCGCCGACCCCCGGGAGTCCTGCTCGCAGGAGCCCTCCTGGGGGTCGGCTGCGCGCTGCTGCCCTTCGTCTTCCTCCTCATCCGGGCCTCGGGCGTGGACCGCGACTCCGTCCTCGGATCGGTGGCCCGCGGGCAGATGCTCGACTGGACGCTCAACAGCGTCGTGCTGGTCACCGCGGTCGGCGGCAGTTGCCTGGTGCTCGGCACGGCGACGGCCTGGCTGCTGACCTGCACCACCCTCCCCGGCCGGGGACTCTGGCTGGTCGCGGCCGCGATGCCGCTGGCCGTCCCGTCGTACGTCGCGGCGTACGGCTGGATGACGACGTTCCCGCTCTTCCACGGCTTCTGGCCGAGCTGGATGGTGCTCACCGCGGTCTGCACGCCCTACGTCACCCTGCCGACCGTGGCCGCGATGCGCCGCGCCGACATGACCCTGGTCGAGATCGCCCGGGTCTCGGGGCGGCGCCCGGCAACGGCGTGGCTGGTCGGGCTGGGGCCACAGGTGGCGCCGGCCGCGGCGGCCGGCACCCTGCTCGCGGCGCTCTATGCGCTCTCCGACTTCGGTGCGGTCGCGCTGCTGCGCTTCCAGGTGCTCCCGTATGCGATCCACCGGCAGTACAACTCATTCCTGGGCCGCGACCGCGCCGCGGTGCTCGCGTTGATCCTGGTCGTCGGCGCACTCCTCCTGGTCCTGGCCGAACGGCGTACCCGCGGCAACAGCGACCGCTGGAGCGTCTCCCGGGGTGCGGCACGGCCGGTCTCCCCGATCCGGATCGGCGCCTGGGCCGGGCCGGCGACGGCAGTGGTGGCACTGCCCGTCATGGTCGGAGTCGTGTTGCCCGTCATCGCCCTGTTCCGCAGGATGCTGCTCGGCACCCGACGCCCCCTGGACTGGGCCGACCTCGCCTCCGCCGTGCAGACCACCGCAGCCGTCTCCCTGATGGGCGGCGCCCTGGCGCTGGTGATGGCCTCCTTCATCGGGGTCCTGGCTGCCCGGTTCCACGGTCGCCTGGTCGGCGTGGTCGAGACGTTGTCGTTCTCCTCGCACGCGCTGCCGGGGATCGTGGTCGGCCTGGCCCTGGTCTACTTCTCGATGCGCGCCGTGCCCGGCCTCTACCAGAGCATCTGGGTGCTGGTCTTCGCCTACGCCGTGCTCTTCATGCCCAAGGCGATCGGCGCCGTACGGACCGCGGTGGCCGCGGTACCGCCCACCCTGGGCCAAGTCGCAGCGACGCTGGGCCGCAATCCCGTGCAGTCCGGCCTGCTCACCGCCCGGTTGGCGGCGCCGGGTGTGATGGCCGGCTTCCTGCTGGTCGTGGTGACGGTGATGAAGGAACTCCCGGCCACCCTGATGCTCCGCCCCACCGGCATGGAGACGCTGGCCACCGAGATCTGGGACCGCACCTCGAGCATCGCCCACGGTTCGGCCGCGCCGTACGCCCTGGCCCTGGTCCTGCTGGCCTCCGTGCCCGCCTTCTTCCTGTCCCGACGATCCACCTGGGGTGAACGATGAGCAGTGTCGAGATCCGGGGAGCCTGCTTCGGCTACGGCTCCAGCGAGGTGCTCACCGACCTCGACCTGGACGTCGCCAGCGGCGAACTGGTCTCGTTGATCGGACCCAGTGGCTGCGGCAAGACGACGCTGCTGCGGCTCCTTGCCGGGTTCGAACGTCCCCGCGCCGGGACGATCGCACTCGGCGGACGGATCGTCGCCGACCGGGCCACGTTCACCGCACCGCACCGCCGCCGGGTCGCGATCGTGCCCCAGGAGGGTGCTCTCTTCCCGCACCTCGACGTCGCCGCCAACATCGGCTACGGCCTGCCGCGGCGCTCGCCGGACCGGGCAGCACGGGTCGAGGAACTGCTCGACCTGGTCGACCTGGACGGGCTCGGGAACCGCTACCCACGCCAGCTCTCCGGCGGCCAGCAGCAGCGGGTCGCCCTGGCCCGGGCACTCGCACCCCGACCCGACGTCGTACTCCTCGACGAACCGTTCGCTGCACTCGATGCCGACACCCGCCGGGTGGTACGCCGTGCCGTCGTCGAGGTCCTGCTCGCCGAGCGCGCCACGGGAGTCCTGGTCACGCATGACCGCGACGAAGCGCTCTCCCTGGCCACCCGGACCGCGGTGATGATCGACGGCAGGGTCGTCCAGGCCGGTGCACCGGACGAGGTCTATGCCTGCCCGGTCGACGCACGCGTGGCGCGCCTGCTCGGCGAGGCCACCCTGGTGCCGGTGGCCCGCGCCGGCGACGGGATCGTCGAGTGCGCGCTGGGGCGCCTCGAGGTCGCCGACGACGCACCCCTCGGTGGCGGGAGTGGCCTGCAGGTGCTGGTGCGCCCGGAGCAGTTGCGGCTGGCGGATGACGGCGTACCGGCGCGCGTGGTGACCAGCGACTTCCACGGCGCCACCAGCCGGGTCGGGGTCGAGCTCGCCGACGGCACGCGACTGGTCATGGAGACGCCCGGGGCGGTGCAGCCGCGGGTCGGCGAAGCGGTCACCGTCTCGACGACGGGAGCGGTGCACGTGCTTGCCGGATGAGGTCGTGGTTGGCTGTGCCCATGACAGTTCCCGCGCTCCCCCTCAACGACGGCCGCACCATCCCCCAGCTCGGGCTGGGTGTCTTCCAGGTGCCGCCCGAGCAGACCGCCGAGGTCGTCGGCACGGCGCTCGAGGTCGGCTATCGCCACATCGACACGGCGCAGATGTATGGCAACGAGAAGGGTGTCGGCGACGCGATTGCCTCCTCGGGCATCGCCCGGGACGAGCTCTTCGTGACCACGAAGCTCAACAACTCCAACCACCGGCCCGACGACGTACGCCGTTCCTTCGACGAGTCGCTGGAGGAGCTCGGCCTCGACCACGTGGACCTCTTCCTGATCCACTGGCCGATGCCGGAGGCGTACGACGGCGACTACGTCTCGACCTGGCAGGCGGTGGCCGAGCTGACCCGCGACGGCCGCGCGAAGTCGGTCGGGGTCTCCAACTTCGAGCCGGACCACCTGGAGCGGATCATCAGCGAGACCGGGGTGGTCCCGGCGGTCAACCAGATCGAGGTGCACCCCCGCTTCGGCAACGAGGCGGCCCGTACGGCGTCGCTGGAGCGGGGCATCCTGGTGGAGGGCTGGTCGCCGATCGGGCGGGCCCGGGTGCTCGACGACCCGGTGATCACCACCATCGCCGAGCGGATCGGGCGTACGCCGGCCCAGGTCACCCTGCGCTGGCACATCGAGCGTGGCGACATCGTCTTCCCCAAGACGATGCACCGTGCCCGGATGGAGGAGAACTTCGGCCTCTTCGACTTCACCCTGTCGCCGGAGGACGTGCTGGCCATCTCTGCACTCGACCAGGGCGCCGAGGGCCGCTTGGGGCCGCACCCCAACAACCTCAACCGCTGGTGAGGTGACGGCGGACCCTCAGTTGCAGGGTCCGCCGATGATCCCGAAGGCGCGCACGGCGTGCACCACGGAGACCAGGACCAGTGCGATGCCGAGGACGGCGTGCCACGGGCGCACGGATCGGTCATCAGGGTTGCGTGGACGCACGGCGTACCAGCCCAGCAACGCGCCTCCCACCAGGCAGATGACCGCGACCCCGAGGGCGAAGACGTCGAAATGGCTGCAGCTGGTCACCTCACCGTTGACCGTGCTCGAGGAACTGGCGCTCAGGCTGATGAAGAAGGCCAGCACGGCCAGGATCGGCAGCACCTTGGCCTTGGTGTCGAGGGAACCCAGCAGATCGCGCATGCAGTGGGACTACCCGGAGCCGGTGATCGCGAAACCGAGGAACGCGGCGCCCACGCCGCCGGCGACGCTGGCCACCAGGTAGGCCAGGGCGCCGATGCGGGCCCGGACCTGTGCCAGTTCGAGGGTCTCCCAGGCGAACGTCGAGTACGTCGTCAGGGCGCCGCAGAACCCGGTGCCGACCAGCGCCAGGGCCTGCACGGATGCGTCGCCGAGTCCGAGCAACGCACCCAGGACCAGGCTCCCTGCGATGTTGACCGTGAAGGTGCCCAACGGCACGTCCACCAGGCGACCCCGGCGCAGCGCCCGGTCGACCAGGTAGCGCAGCGGTGCGCCGACAGCGGCACCGACAGCCACCAGGAGCCAGGTCATCGGGGCCCTCCCCCGGCGTGTGGCACGGCGCGGGGGCGGCGTGCGCGTCGGACCGCCGTGGCGGCCGTCCAGACGGCAAGCAGTGCCAGCACCGGGGTGAGCACCAGATAGGCCACGGCACTCGCGGCATGTCCGCCCGAGAAGAGTCGCTCGACCTCGACCGCGTAGGCGGAGAAGGTCGTGAAGCCGCCGAGGAACCCGGTGGCCAGGAACGGCTTCGCCAGCGGATGCGCCGGTCGTTCGGGTGCCCGCTCCAGGACGAGGACCAGGACGATGCCGGTCAGCGCGCAGCCGATCACGTTGACGAGGGTGGTCGTCCACGGGAAGTCCCCGCCACCAGTCGGCCAAAGGGTGGCGGCCCCATGGCGGGCCAGCGCACCGAGGGCACCGCCGAGCGCAACGGCACCCAGCACGGTTCCGGAGCGCGGTGAAGGCACGCCCGGCACCCTACTCCGGGCCTGAGGTCAGGCTGCTGGGTTGTTGATGATGTCGGGGAAGCGGATCCGGATCATGGTGGGCGCGATGGAGCGGCGGATGAGGGCGCGGGCTTC